>NZ_BQIJ01000002.1:0-570083 GCF_021602465.1 Pseudomonas urethralis | reverse complement strand
CGATCAATTCGAGGTCTACTTCGGCCACCATAGAATTGGGAAATACAATTTCAACGATGTCGCTAGGGGACGATAATGTGTCAACCATGTCTCCGCACACGTGTCAGTGATGTGTCCGGTCCATACAGCGGGGCAAAAAGTAACCAAAAACCCCGGCTCCCATCATCCGGCCCCTACGCTGCGCTCCGGGGTCCCCTCGCTCCGGCCTTGCTCCCGGGAGGACCGCGCTGAACGGCCCATCCTGGGCCGCAGCGCTTGACGGGCATCCATGCCCGTCACCTCCCTCCGCAAGACCTGCGCTCGGCCTCCTGAAGTCGCATTAGGCGTTTGCTGAACTACCGCGCGCTTAGAAGCAAAAGCACAGCAAGAGCAAAAGCACAGCAAGAGCAAGAGCAAGAGCAAGAGATGTGGTTCAGCTGCTCCAGCTCTGAATCTGAAAGCACATGAACAAATCTTAATGTTGACCGTTAACGCCCTAATGGTGGGGGGGGTGCGCGATCCGGGGCAGTGAGCGGATCGCGCTTGCCTTGAGGCGCAGGGCCGGGTTGCGTAGCATCGCCGCCCCGGGGCCGCTGGGCGGCCCATTCGCGGGCGAAGCCCTCGCCTGCCGAATTCGCTACTGTACAGAGCCCCCATGCCGCAACCGATCCCCCTCAAGGACCACGAAAAGGAAAAACACCTGGTCAACCGCCGGCTCCTGGCCTGCGCCGCCCTGGTGTTCAGCCTGTGCGCCGTCCTGGTGGGCAGGCTCTACGTGCTGCAAGTGCTGCAACACGACCAGCAGAGCGCCGTTTCGGAAAACAACCGCGTGCACATCCTGCCCATCGCCCCCGAACGCGGACTGATCTACGACCGCAATGGCGTGGTGCTGGCCGACAACAAGCCCAGCTTCGACCTGACCATGACCCGCGAGCGCGCCGGTGACTCGGCCAAGGTGCTCGACACCTTGGCGCAAATCCTCGGCCTGGGCGAAGACGACCGCAAGCAGTTCGACAAAGACCTGCGCCGCGGCCGCAAACCGTTCGAGCCGGTCACCCTGATGGTCGGCCTGACCGAAGAACAGATCGCCCTGATCGCAGTCAACCAGTTCCGCCTGCCCGGCCTGGACGTGGAACCGCAGTTCATCCGCGAATACCCGCTGGCCGAACACTTCGCCCATTCGGTCGGCTACGTCGGGCGCATCAACGAAAAAGAAGCCAAGACCCTCGACAGCACCGAGTACCGCGGCACCCAGTCCATCGGCAAGACCGGCATCGAGCACTTCTACGAAGCCCAACTGCACGGCCATGTGGGCTACGAAGAAGTGGAAACCAACGCCCAGGGCCGGGTCATGCGCGTGCTCAACCACAAGGACCCGATCCCCGGCAAGGACATCATCCTCAGCCTCGACGCGCACCTGCAGGTGGCCGCCGAAAAGGCCCTGGGTGACCGCCGTGGCGCAGTGGTGGTGCTCGATCCGGCCAACGGCGACGTGCTGGCGATGGTCAGCAACCCGAGCTTCGACCCCAACCTGTTCGTCAAGGGCATCAGCTTCAAGCAGTACGCCGCGCTGCGCGACTCGATCGACCGGCCGCTGTTCAACCGCGTGCTGCGCGGCCTCTATGCACCCGGCTCGACGGTCAAGCCGGAAGTGGCCATCGCCGGCCTCGACAGCGGCGTGATCACCCCCGGCAGCCGCGTGTTCGACCCCGGCTACTACGAGCTGCCCAACTACGACCACAAGTACCGCAACTGGAACCACAGCGGCGATGGCTGGGTAGATATGTACACCGCCATCATGCGCTCCAATGACACCTACTTCTATGACCTGGCGCACAAGCTGGGCATCGACCGCCTGCACGACTACATGGCCGAATTCGGCCTGGGCCAGAAGGTCTCGCTGGACATGTTCGAGGAAGCCCCAGGGCTGATGCCTTCGCAAGCCTGGAAACGTGCCACCCGCCGCCAGGCCTGGTTCCCGGGCGAGACGCTGATCCTCGGCATCGGCCAGGGCTACATGCAGGTCACCCCGCTGCAACTGGCCCAGGCTACCAGCCTGCTGGCCAGCAAGGGCGTGTGGCACCGCCCGCACCTGGCCATGACCGTGGGTGGCGAGGCCCCGGTCGACCCCAACCCGATGCCCGACATCGTGCTACACGACAAGCACGCCTGGGACCAGGTCAACGTCGGCATGCAGATGGTCATGCACGATCCGCGCGGCATCGCCCGCGCCGCGGCGGCCGGCGCCCAGTACCGCATCGCCGGCAAGAGCGGCACGGCACAGGTGGTGGCGATCAAGCAAGGTGAGCGCTACAACCGCAACAAGACCCTCGAACGCCACCGCGACAACGCCCTGTTCGTCGGTTTCGCCCCGGCCGACCACCCGAGCGTGGTGGTCGCCGTGATGATCGAGAACGGCGAGGCCGGCGGCCGCGTTGCCGGGCCGGTGGTGCGCGAAGTGATGGACGCGTACCTGCTCGATGAACAGGGCCACCTGAAGCCCCAATTTGCCGGCACGCCAGCGGCCAAGCCGGTGCCGCACAGCTGAAAGGCCGGCGGCATCGGCTGAGCGTTGCTCTAGCCACGTTCGAAGAAGCTGCTGCCCTTTTCCTTGAGCAGCGTCACCAACGCACCTGCCGCCGGCGACAAGTAGCCGTCCGTACGCACCGACACTGCTACGGTGCGGCGCATGGTGGTCTGCTGGAGCGGCACTTCGCGCAGCCAGGACATGCCCAAGCCATGCTCCAGGGTTTCCCTGGCAGCGAAGCTGAGCAACTGGGTACGCGCAATCAGCCGGGGCAGCAGCGAGATGGCGTTGGTCTCGATCTGCACCTGCGGTGCTGGCAACTGATGGGCGATGAACACGTTGTCAATCCAGCGGCGGGCAGTCACCGTCGGCCCCGCCAGCACCCAGCGGTACTGGCAGAGGCGCTGCAAGGTGATGGGGCCAGCGAAGATCGGGTGCTCGGCGCTGGCCACCACGATCGCTTCGTCTTCGAGAATCGGATAGGTGGTGAACTCGGGATCCCTGGCGATCTGCGGTGAAATGATCACATCCAGCCGCCCGGCGCGCAGGGACTCCTTGAGCACATCGTCCTGGGCGATCGACAGCTTCAAGGTCACTTCCGGCGCCCGCTCCAGCAGCGCTGCGGTCAGGTGCGGCAGCAGGTGATCGGCCATGCTCGCGGCGCAGCCCAGGCGGATGTTGCCGACCAGCCCACTGGCGAAGTCGCGCACCTCGCGCTCGGTTTCGGCGATGTTCAACTGCAGTTGCTTGCCCCGCGCCAGCAGCAGCTTGCCGACATCGGTGAGCTTGATGCGGCGGCCATCGCGCTGGAACAAGCGGGTGCCCAGCGATTCTTCCAGGCGCTGGACGCTCTTGCTCAGCGCTGGCTGGCTGCGGTTGAGCTTCTCCGCGGCCCGGCCCAGGTGGCCCAGTTCGGCGATGGTTTCGAAATAGGTGAGGTCACGCAGGTCCATGATTCATGAATTTCAGTTATGGATTCATCGAAAGTAGAAAATAGACTTGATCGATTGCGCCGTCGATAATTTTCTCCGCTGGCGCTGCCAGCCCCGCGTTATCGCTGCGCAAGGAGTATCCACGTTGCAGACCGCCCTACCCCCCGCTTTCAGGCCCCTCTTGCAATGGCTCGCCCTGCTGATCTGTGCCGGCGCTTTCGGCCAGTTGCTGCATGCCCTGGCCGTGCCGGCCGGGTTGTTCCTCGGCCCCATGCTGGTGGCCATCGTCTTCGGCGTCTCGGGTGCGCAACTGCACCTGCATCGCCAGGTGTTCCGTTTCGGTCAGGGCTGCGTCGGCCTGCTGGTCGCCCATTCGGTGACGTGGGCGGTACTGGTGTCGATGGCCCAGGCCTGGCACTTGATGCTGGTCGCCACTTTCATCACGGTGGCGCTCAGCGCCCTGGTGGGCCTTGGCACCGTGCGCTACGGCGGCATCCCAGGCAGCACTGCCGCCTGGGGGACGGCACCGGGGGCAGCTTCGGCGATGGTGTCGATGGCCGAGGACAATGGCGCCGACGGCCGCGTCGTGGCAACCATGCAATACGTGCGGGTGGTGTGCGTGGTGATGATCGGCTCGCTGGTCAGCCACTTGCTCGGCGCCACACCGGCTGCAGGCGCGGTGGCCAACGCACCGGCGGCGCTGGCAGGCCCGCACCTGCTCGACAGCCTGCTCAGCCTGGGTGTGGTGCTGCTCGGCATCACGCTTGGTAATCGCCTGCCTGCCGGCGCCTTGCTCATACCGCTGCTGCTGGGCGGTGCCCTGCAGGTCAGTGGGCTGCTGACCATCCGCTTGCCCGAGCCCTTGCTGGCCATAGCCTACGGCGCCATCGGCTGTTACATCGGCCTGCGCTTCGACCGGCAGACCGTGCGCTATGTGTGGAAGCGCCTGCCGACCATGATTGCCGGCGCGGTGGTGCTGATTGCGCTATGCGCCGCGTGCGCTTACGGGCTGGCCTTGGCGATGGGCACGGATTTCCTGTCGATGTACCTGGCGACCAGCCCGGGCGGGCTGGATGCCATGGCAATCATCGCCGTGGAAACCCATGCAGATGTCGGCCTGGTGCTGGCCATGCAGACCTTGCGGCTGTTCGGGGTGATCCTGACCGGGGCCTTCTGTGCGCGGCAGATCATTCGCCTGACCCAGGGGTACGGTGGCTAGCGGCGCCACAATCCTCAGGCCGGGCCCATCAATGCCGCCTCGATCTTCGCCACGTCGATCTTGCCCATGCTCATCATCGCGTCGAACGCCCGCTTGGCCGCTGCCTTGTCGGGGTGGGCGATGGCTTCGATGAGTATGCGCGGGGTGATCTGCCAGGAGATGCCCCACTTGTCCTTGCACCAGCCACACACGCTCTCGCTGCCGCCGTTGCTGACGATGGCATGCCAGAGCCGGTCGGTCTCGGCCTGGTCCTCGGTACAGACCTGGAACGAAAACGCCTCGCTGTGCTTGAACGTGGTACCGCCATTGAGCCCGACGCACGGGATGCCCATCACGGTAAATTCGACGGTGATCACCTCACCGGCCTTGCCCGACGGGTAGTCGCCGGGGGCCGGGTGCACTGCCACCACGTGGCTGTCGGGGAAGGTTCGGGCATAAAACTCGGCCGCTTGTTCGGCATCCTTGTCGAACCACAGGCAGATCGTGTTCTTGGCAGTCATGGCAAGGCCCCATGGGCGAACAGGAAGCCTTGAGTCTAGCCCTTCAGTCCAAGCTGACGAGGGCCACCGTCAAGATAACGCTCAGAAGCCACCTACCAACTACAGGGAAACTTCCTACAACCCGCACATGGCGGGGCACTGCATCATTGCCGACGAACCTCACAAGCGACTTTTCGCAGGGAGATACAGGTTTGTCCGATTTCAAATCCAAGTTGCAGCACCTCAGCGCCGAACAGATCGAGGCGCTGTACAGCGAATACATCGGCGGGGAGAAAATTGCCCGGCTGCTCGAACGCTACGCCATCGACCTCGCTCCCAGCAGCCTGATCAAGGCCTTTCCCCCAGTACCGTGCGCCGAACTGGTGTGCCCTTATTGCGAAGTCAGCCTGTACGAACGGCGCAAAAGCCGCTCGGCCAACAGCTGGAACGATAACCTGGCCTACTGCCCGAACTGCGCCCACCGCCACTACTTCCCAGGGCGCAACCGCTGGCAACGCGCTTGCGCCTGCCAGCCCTGCCTGGCGGCGCGCGAACAGGCCCGGCAGGCAAAGGCCATCGAACAGCGCAAGCGCATCAAGGAGCACTGGTCGCTGGCAAAGCACCTGCCAGTGCCACTGCACGCGCTGTCGATCACCCGCCAGTTGCAGTTGCTGGCCGTGCTCGAAATCCGCATGGATACGCAAACGGATTGCATCCTGGCTGCGGAAAAAACCATCGGCGATGCGCGTGTCAGCCCCTCCAAGGGCATGGATTCAACCATCCTGCTGGGGCTGCATGAAGACCAGATCCTGCTGGTCGACCCGGATTCGCCGCTGGAGGCTTTCAGCGACGACCCCACTCCGAAGGCCTGGCAGAACAAGGTGCGCTGGGTCGCCAATGTCAGCCTGGATGACCCGCAGCGGGCCGGCCTCGGCACGTTGCATCGCGCGCTGCACACGGCGCTTTGCGCTGGCCCGCAGGCGCAATGGCATGACGAACTCGTCGCAGCCATCAGGTTGCTCTGCAACGAGGAAGTGTGCGCCTACATCGCCACCCGCTGCGCGGAACACGGCCTGCCCTTCGAGGCCAGGCACAAAGCCGCCGAAGTCGCAGCCCAGCTGCTCGACCGGCATCCCGTACGGCACATCTGGTCGCTGGTCAACACTGCGGTACGTGGGGCACTGTCATTCGTTGCCCGCGCCCAGGTCAACAAACTGCACGCCGCCAACACCATTCCAGGGAGCCTGCTGTCGCTGAGCGAACGCGCCATCCGCGAGGGCTGGCAGTTCACGGTATCGAGCTACGACATCCACGCCCCGCGTTCAGGTTTCAGTCAGGCGCTGTTCGACGTGCTGTTGCAACAGCGCGACCATGGCCTGAGTCGCAAGGTCAGCGACTATATCGCTGAGCTGCCGGGGCACGCGGACGATAGCGGCTGCAGGCTGTTTTGCGCCATGTGCGGATCGAACCTGGTCCATGTGAAGGCGGGGCCTCGGGAAACCATCGTCAATTGCAAGGACTGCCTCGCCAGGACCCTCCTATCGACCTGAAAAAAGCGCCCCATCCGGGGTGCGCGCCTCGCGCCCGGTACCTGCAACATTCTGTTGGGAATTCCGACATTCAGCAGTGAACCTGCTTACAAAATTGCGGTCTGTCCCTGACGGTCAATTCACCGACCGGTTCGCCGGCCTCGTCGCTGATCCACAGTGACCGGGCCTATTTTTCCTGTTGCAGCGAAGACCCAACATGCCTGAATCCCGCCCAGCCTCCCTTGCCCTTCCTGCCCTGCGCGGCAGCCTGCTCGCCGCCCTGCTGGCCCTTGCCGTCCCTGCGCATGCCGAAGAGCCGGCCAGCGATGCGCGCTGGGTCAGCGACAGCTTGAGCACCTACGTGCGCAGCGGCCCGACCGATGGCCACCGCATCGTGGGCACGCTCAAGTCCGGGCAGAAACTCACCCTGGTCGGTAGCCAGGGCAACTACAGCCAGGTACGTGGGCAGAATGGCGACCTGGTATGGATCCTCACCAATGACCTGCAGTCGGTGCCGGGCCAGAGCGAGCGCCTGCCGCAACTCGACGCCCAGGTGGCGGAGCTGTCCGGGCAGCTCAAGACCATCGATGACAGCTGGAAGAACCGTGTACAGGGCATGCAGGAGACCCTCGACTCGCGCAAGAAGCTCATCGATGAGCTGGAAGCACGCAACCAGGCGCTCAGCGAACAGCTCGACCAGAGCCAGTCGAGCCTGCGCGATACCCAGGCACGCCTGGGCGACGAGAACAAGCAGGTGATGATGCGTTACATGGTCTATGGCGGCAGCATCGCCGGTGCCGGCCTGCTGGCGGGGCTGATCCTGCCGGCGCTGACCCGTGGGCGGAAGAAGAACGACCGCTGGTTCTGATGACCGACCGGCGGGCCTCTTCGCGGATTCAACTGCGCCGAGGCCCGCAGCAACGTGGCGCTATCGGCTGCGCGCCTTGTTATAGATACTTTTGGCCTGGTCGGCAGCAGACTGACACTTGGCCATATCGCCGGCATCCCGAGCCTTTTTGGCTTCTTCCCATTTCACTTTGAAATCATGGGCCATGCCGCCGTGCATGCCCTGGCCACTGGCTTTGTGGTCGTCTTCCAGTTCCTTGATCTTCGCATCGCAGTTGGTTTTGGGGTCAGCGTGTGCAGCAACACTCAGCACTGAAGCAATTACCAGCAATAGGATGGATTTCATGGAGCGTTCTCCTGGGAAATCAGAATGATCATCGAGAGTCATTTGGCTCGACGCAGGGGAAAGCATAGTCGGCGATGGCGCTGGCTGTGTCGGTTCAGCTCGGCGGTCGTCGCGCCTCGGCAAACAGGAAGTCGATGAACGCCCGTACCCGCAAGGGCATGTGCCGGGCCTGCGGGTAGATCAGCATGAAAGGGCGCGAGGTGCCACCGTATGCAGGCAATACCTCGACCAGCTCACCACTGGCCAGGGCGTCCTGCACGGTGAAGCGGTAGGCCTGCATCAGGCCGCCGCCATGACGCACCAGTGTCGCGCTCGCCAGGAAATCGCCCTGGCAGGTGACTCCCCCTTGGGTCTCGATTTCAACCTCGCGGCCTTCGATGCGGAAACTCCACGGCAGACGGCGGCCGGTACTGGCCAGCTCGAACTGGATGCACTCATGCCCGGCCAGGTCCTGCGGCACCTGCGGCTTGCCCATGCGCGTCAGGTAGGCCGGTGTCGCCACCACCACCAACTCGGCATTCTCCAGGCGCCGCGCCACCAGCCGCGAATCGGCGGGCTCACGGCCACGGATGGCGAGATCGAAGGGCTCCTCGGCGAAGTCGACGTTGCGATTGCTGACATGCACATCCACCTGCACCTGCGGATAACGCTGACGGAACGCCGGCAGCAACGGCAACAAGCGGTAATGCGCATAGGGAGTGGGTGCACTGATGCGCAGGCGACCGCTTGGCACGGCCTGGCCACCGGCGGCCTGGCGCTCCGCCTCGAGCAGTTGCCCGAGTGCCTGACGGCATTGCTGATAATAGGCTTGGCCGGCGTCGGACAAGCGCATCTGCCGCGTGGTCCGCACCAGCAGGCGCACGCCCAGGCGCTCCTCCAGCCGTGCCACGCTGCGGCTTACCGCTGCCGGGGTGACACCGGCCTCGGCGGCTGCAGCGGTGAAGCTGCCGGTCTCGGCTGCCAGGCAGAACAGCTCCAGGCTGCCCAGTTGCAGATCGTCGAAGTGGCGGGTCATGGCAGCTCGATTGATTACATGATGTATCGATTGAAATGCCATACAGCTCATTTTTCAAGTTGGCGTTGCGCCCTACATTGGCTTGCACACGAGCCACCGGCTCACTTCCGGAGAACGCAAACATGAGCACGCCAAGAACCGTCATCATCACCGGGGCCTCCAGCGGCCTGGGCTTCGCCCTCGCCGAGGCGTTCCTCGAACGCGGCGACAACGTAATCGGCAACGCCCGCAGCCAGGCACGCCTGGACCAGGCCTCGGCCCGCCTCGGTCACCCGCAGCGCTTCGTCGGCGTGGCTGGCGACATCGCCGCAGCCGAGACTGCCCAGCGCCTGTTTGCCACGGCCCAGGCGACCTTCGGCGGCGTCGACATCCTAATCAACAACGCCGGAATCTTCATTCCCAAGCCTTTCACCGAGTACAGCGAGGCAGACCTCGACGCGCTGGTCGGCACCAACCTCAAGGGCTTTTTCTACCCGTCGCAGGCAGCGGCAAGGGTCATGGCTGCGCAAGGCCATGGGCAGATCATCGCCATCACCGCCTCCATCGCAATGCAGCCGGATACCCGCGTACCGGCGCTGTTGCCAGTGCTGGTCAAGGGCGGGCTGAACCAGGCGGTCAAAGGCCTGGCCCTGGAGCTGGCAGCCAGCGGCGTGCAGGTCAATGCGGTAGCCCCCGGGATCATCGATACACCGCTGCACGGCGGCACGGTCGAGGCCCTTGGCGGGCTTTCACCCAGCGGCCGCACGGGCAAGCCGCAGGATGTGGTAGACGCCGTGCTGTACCTGACCGACGCACGCTTCGTCAGCGGCGTCATCCTGCCCGTGGACGGTGGCAGCACCGCCGGTACCTGGCACTGAACCGAGGAGCGAACAGCCATGCCGTACGTACATATCCGGGTGACCGATGAAGGGGTTACCCAGCAACACAAGCGCCAGCTCATCGAGGGCACCACGCGGTTGCTGGAACAGGTGCTGGGAAAGCCGCCGGCCAGTACCTTCGTGGTGATCGAGGAGGTGCCGACGGATAACTGGGGGGTGGGCGGCGAGACCGTGACGGCGGTACGCCTGCGCGAGCGGGGCTGACCCCGGGCCGCTTTGCAGCCCTTACTGCCGCAACCGTTCCAGCGCTTGCAGCACAAACCCCGTTGCCCGCTCCACTTGCCCTTCCCGGCAGGCAATCCCCAGCTGCCGCCACAACCCGGGCCGCAGCGGCCGGCGGGCAATCCGCCGGTCCAGTTCGGCGGCCTCGCCTTCCTGCGGCAACAAGGTCGCGCCATAGCCCGCCCCGACCAGGCTCTTGATCGCATCGTTGTAGTTCAGCTCGATTCGCGGCTCGGGATACAAGCCCGCCGCCGCGAACCACTCACCGGTCACCCGCGATAACTGGGTGCTGTGGTCATTGAGGATCAACGCACGCTGCGCCAGCCAGGCCGGGGTGACCTTGGCCGGCGGCTGCCAGTCGGCCGGCACATACGCCAGAATCGGGTCGCGCCGCCAGGGCGTGACCCTGACACCCTTGCCGGCCACCTGCGGCAGCGCGACCAGGCCGATATCCAGGCTGCCTTCTCGCAAGCGCGCCAGGGAAGCCTGGGAGGTCAGCACCTGAACCTGCACGTCGATACCGGGGTGTGCCTCATTCAAATGCTCCAGGGCCTTGGGCAACAAGTGGGCAATGGCACCCGTGGATGCCCCCAGGCGCACCCGCCCGGTCAGGCCCTCGACCTGGCGACGCACTTCGTCCAACGCCAGGTCGGCATCGGCCAGCAAACGCCGGGCCCTGCCCAGCAGCGTCTCGCCGATGGCCGTCGGGCGCACCTGGTTGCGGTTGCGCGTCAGCAGCGGCGCACCGACCCGCGCCTCCAGCTCGGCCACGTGCAGGCTGATGGTGGGCGGCGCGAGGTTGAGCTGACGGGCGGCCTCGGCAAACGAGCCCAGGTCGGTAACCACTACCAAGGTTCGCAGGCGGTCGAGGCTGATTTCGCGCATGGGCGGCGGTCCTTGATTCATGAAAGCTGAACGTCAGCGTCATCATATTCAAATTTTCTTTCCCAGTGCCACAGGCGAGCATAGGCCATCTCCTCCGCTGACCGGACTCCGACCATGCACACCCCTGTTGTCTTCATCGACGGTGACCAAGGCACCACCGGCCTGCAGATCCATGCCCGCCTGCAAGGCCGCACCGACCTGCGCCTGCTGACCCTGCCGCAAGCCGAGCGCAAGGACCCGCAGCGCCGCGCCGATTCCATCAACAGCGCCGACATCGCCTTGCTGTGCCTGCCCGACGATGCTGCACGCACGGCCGTGGCGGCCATCGAGAACCCGGCCGTACGGGTGATCGACGCCAGCTCCGCGCACCGCACCACGCCAGGCTGGGTCTACGGCCTGCCGGAGCTGGACGAGCAGCAGGCCGAGCGTATCGCCCGGGCCAAGCGGGTCAGCAACCCCGGCTGCTACCCGACCGGCGCCATCGCCCTGCTGCGCCCGCTGGTCAAGGCCGGCCTGCTGCCGGCCGACTACCCGCTGAGCATCCACGCCATCTCGGGTTATTCCGGCGGTGGTCGTGCCGCCGTCGAGCGGCACGAAACACCGGGCGCTGAACATCCCCCCATCCTGCAGGTGTATGGCCTGGAACTGGCGCACAAGCACGTGCCGGAAATCCAGCTGCACGCGGGCCTGTCGGCACGGCCCATGTTCCTGCCCGGTTACGCGGCCTATCGCCAGGGCATCGTCCTGAGCATTCCCCTGCAGTTGCGCCTGCTGCCGGGCCAGCCGCGCGCCGAGCAGTTGCAAGCCTGCCTGGAGCACCACTACCAGGGTGCCCGCCATGTGCAGGTGATGCCCCTGCACCAGCAAGGCCCGGCCACCCCGCTCGACCCGCAGGCGCTGAATGACAGCAACGACCTGCGCCTGGCGCTGTACGCCAACCCCGAGCACGGCCAGGTGCTGCTGACGGCGGTGTTCGACAACCTGGGCAAGGGTGCCTCGGGCGCGGCCGTGCAGAACCTCGACCTGATGCTCGCCGCGATGCGCGGCTAAAAAGGGTTTAGACTGTGCACCCCGCGCCAACTCGGCGCGGGATGAGCCAATCGCAGCCGGAGCCCGTTTACCGATGTTCATCCTGAGCCGCCTCGACAGCGTGCCGCCCGAATCTTTCCAGAACCAGATCCGCGAGCTGGTGATCCACAACGTCGGCGATCTGAGCAGTGTCGCCATTCGCGCCGAAAACCCGCTGTATCCGCTGTACCAGTACGGTGTCGGCATGGAGGTGCACCAGTACCTGCAAGCCATGGACGGCACCCGTGGCCTGGCTGTGGAACTGACCCTGGCCCTGGATGCCGATGCCCCGGACCAGTTGCTCGGTTTCGCCCTGAGCTTGCCGGCCCAGGACAACCCCCAGGCCTGCGCCCTGGCGTTTCTGGCCGTGGCACCCAGCCACCGCCGCCAAGGCATTGCCCGTGCCCTGCTGGGTGACGCGCAGGCACGCTGTGCCAGTGTCGAGCTGAATGCCTTTGCCAGCCAGGTGCCGTGGTTCGAGAGCATGGGCATGCAGGTGGTCGCCGCCAGCGGGCCGCAGGTGCTGATGAGCAGCACCGGCCAGGCCAGTGGCGCGCTGATCGGGCGGCTGGACATTGCGCCGATCTACCAGACTGCCGAAGTCCTGCAGATCCACACCTACCTGCTCAACCAGCAGGGTGAGGATGCGATGGTCGATGCCGAGCAGCAGCGGGATGCGTGGCTGGATGAATTGACCGCCCAGGCGAACGCCTGTGTGCGGGAACGCAGATCGGTGCATTAAGCCCAGGGCCTGTTCGCGGGTAAACCCGCTCCCACAGCGAACGCACACCTTTCCAGGCCTGCGCGAATACTGTGGGAGCGCGTTTACCCGCGAACAAGCACAACTGGCCGGTCAGGCATGCACCCAGCGCCGATGCAGCCCGCGGGCCAGCGCATCGAGCATGAACCCGAGCACGCCGATCAGCAGCACCATCGCCATCAGTTCCGAGTAAGCCAGGCGGTCGCGGGTATCGAGAATGAAATACCCAAGCCCGGCACTCACCCCGAGCATCTCGCACGGCACCAGCACGATCCACAGGATGCCAATCGCCAGGCGCACCCCGGTCAGCACATGGCCGATGACCCCCGGCACGATCACCTTGCACAAGGTTTCCCAGCGCGTGGCACTGAGGCTGCGGCTCAACTGCAGCCAGCGCGGGTCGAGCTGGCGCACGCCTGCGGCGGTGTTGAGCAGGATCGGCCAGAGTGCGGCAAAGGCCAGCAGGAAGTAGATCGGCTGGTCACCCACGCCCATCAGCATCACCACCACTGGCATCCACGACAAGGGCGAGATCATCCGCAGGAACTGGAACTCTGGCGTGGTCGCTGCTTCCAGGTGCCGGTAGCTCCCCACCAGCAGCCCCAGCGGCACGCCGATCAGCAGCGCCAGCAACAAGCCGACCAGAATGCGCTTGAGGCTGACCCAGACATGCCCGTAGACCTCGCCTTGGCCAAGCAACTCGACCAGGCTGGCCAGGGTCGCCTGGGGCGAGAAGCGTGCCGACAGGCCGTCAGCCTCGCCGAACAGCTGAACACCCGCCCACCACAGCAGCAGCAACCCCAGCAGGCCCGCCAGCCCCAGGCCGGCAGCTACGACGTGCTTGCCCATCAGACCGCGAACTCCTCGCTACGCTGGAAGTTCTCGGCGATGCCGAACACCGACGGGCCACCGACTGCGGCAATGGCGTTGCGCACGAAGCGGTCGTCGACCAGGTCGCGAGCCGTCTGCACCGGGTCCAACCCGGCGAGGAAGCCGCTTTCGCCCTCGATCAGGGTGTGCTTCAGGCGCTTGACCAGTTCTTCGGTGTAGCTGGGGTATGGGTAGGGCTGGAAGTCGATGCGCTTCTCGTCCCATTGCTGATGCCGGATCGCACCACTGGCCACGTAGCCAGCGCGGTCTTCGGCGGCCGGCGCCAGCACCTTGGTCAGCACCGCCGGTTCATGCGGCGTGTACTTGTTGGGGCCCGCCTTGGACAGCAAGGCCGCCGCTTCGGCGCGGTGGTCGCGGGTCCATTGCTGGGCCTTGACGATGGCGTTGACCACCTTCTGCGACCACTCCGGGCGGTTGTTCAGGTCGTGCTCATGCATGAACACCACGCAGCAGGCGTGGTTGCGCCACACATCGCCGGTAAAGCGCTGCACGCGGCCGACCTTGAGGTTCTCGGCCAGGGCATTGAAGGGTTCGGCGACGATGTAGCCGGCGATGCGCTTGCTGGCCAGGGCCGGCGGCATGTCCGAGGGCGGCAGCACCAGCAGGTTGACCTCATTGGCCGCCAGCGTGGCATTGGCAGGTTTCGACACCGGGGTCAGGCCGTTGTCATTGAGCATCTGCTGCAATACCACATTGTGGATCGAGTACCAGAACGGGATGGCCACTGTCTTGCCGCCCAGTTGCTTCATGTCGCTGATGTCCGGCGCCACGGTCAGGCCCGAGCCGCCGACATGGTTCCAGGCCACCACCTTGGCCGGTACCTTGCTGCCGTAACGTGCCCACACGGTCATCGGCGAAAGCAGGTGGATGACGTTGACCTGGCCGGAGATGAACGCCTCGATCACCTGCGCCCAGCTGCGCAGCAATACCGGGCGCTCGGCCTTGATGCCTTCGGCCTCGAACAGGCCGTTGTTGTGCGCCACCAGCAGCGGCGTGGCGTCGGTGATCGGCAGGTAGCCGATGCGCACCGGCGCATCGGGTTCGGCGGCGGCGCGGGCCTGCAAGCTGGAGAGCAGCGGTACGGCGCCGGCAGCGGTGAGCATGGCGCTGAGCTTGAGGAAATCACGACGCGAGGTGGAGGAACAGCAGTCATCCATGCACATGGGCAGGCTCCGGAGTCAACGAGGTAGGGGAAGGTTCAGCCGTGCGGCTCGCCCGCCGAAGGGTCTTGAGTATCTCGATTCGCAGCGCGCCCAGTTCCTCGACCCGCTGCGTACGCGGTTGCGGCAGGTCGATGTGCCATTGACCAAGGACGTGCGCCGGGTGGTTGCCCAGTAGCAGCACCCGGTCGGACAACAACAGGGCTTCGTCGATGTCATGGGTAATCAGCACCGCCGCCGTGTTGTGAGCGGCGATCAGTTGCAGCAGCAATTGCTGCATGTCGGCACGGGTCACTTCGTCGAGCGCGCCGAACGGCTCGTCGAGCAGCAGGACTTCGGGCTGGCGCGCCAGGCAACGGGCCAGCGCGGTGCGCTGGGCCATGCCGCCAGACAATTGCGCCGGATACTGGTTGCGCGCATGGGCCAGGCCCACCGCGCTAATGGCCTGGTCGATGCGCGCGCGGCGCTCGGCTGACGACAGCTTGGGCTGGCGGGCGAAATCCAGGCCGAAGGCGACGTTCTTTTCCAGGCTCAGCCAGGGCAGCAGGCTCGGGTCCTGAAAGGCCACCGCCAGGCGCGGGTGCGGCCCCTGCAGCGGCTCGCCGTGCAGGGTCACGCGGCCGCTGCGCGGTTGCTGCAAACCGGCCAGCACCCGCAGCAGGCTGGACTTGCCGACGCCACTGGGGCCGAGGATGGTCACCACCTCGCCTGGCGCCAGTTGCAGGTCAAAGCGCGCCAGCACCTCCTGCCAACCACCCTCGCGCGGGTAGCCCAGGCTGATCGCGCAGGCTTGGAGTAGCGGTTGGCTCATGCGCTGGCGGCCTGGCGATGCAGCTCGGCGCGCAGTTGCACCAGGCTTGGGGTAACGATCGGCACGAACGCCGACTCGCGCCAGCGGCGGGCGAAGCCGGCCCCGAACTCATCCAGGTACGCCTTGCCGCCGCTGGCCTGCAGCTCCAGCTGCACGGCGTCGGCAGCACTTTCGGCGAGGGTGATGCGCAGCTTGAACAGCGCCGCCGGCTGGCCCTGGTAACGCCCTTCGAGCAGGCCTTGCTTGAGCTCGGCCACGGTGTTTTCCAGGCGTTCCTTGAGCACCTGGCGGTGTTCTTCAAGGAACGACAGGCGCCCGTGCAGGTGTTCGTGGACTTCCTCCAGCGAGCGCCGCGCCAGGCCGATGGCCATGCCGCACTGCAGGGCGAGGAACGCCGGGCGCACCTTGGGCAGGAATTCGCGGGCGTTTTCGTGCAACAGCCAGTCGCGGCTCAACTGTACCTGATGAAACGCCAACGCGGCCGTGTTGCTCGATTGCAGGCCCATCAGTTCCAGGTCGTCAGAGCGCTCCAGGCCCTGGCTGTCGGAGGGAATGGCCATCACGAAGGGCGAGCCACCGGCGTCGTCCTCGATGGCCGCCGCCACGACGAAGCCGCTCTTGCGCAGGTTGGTCACCCAGTGCAGGCGGCCTTCCAGCGTCCAGCCCGCCGCCTCGCAGCGGCCACGCACCTGCAAGGCCTCGATGCCGGAAAGGAACTTCATGGCGTTCGACAAGCCGGTGGCCCCGGCCAGCTCGCCGGTCAGCAGGTTGGGCAACAAGCGCTCGCGCAAGCCCTGGTTGGGGCTTTGCAGCAGGTATTCGATAAACGCGCGCTGGCCCCAGCAAACGAAGGCTGCGGCCAGTGAGCGGCTGGCGATGGCGGCGATGGCTTCGACCGCATCGGTGACTGCGCCGCCGCTGCCGCCCAGTGCCGGGGCGACGCCAACGCGCAGCAGTTGCGATTCGGCTATATGCGCCAGCACGTGCTGCGGGTCACATTGGCCCTGGTCGATTGCCTCGGCATTGGCATCCAGCCATTGACGAAATGCAGCATCAAGCATGTCCCTACTCCTTTTGAAATCACAGGCGCCACCCGCGCCAGGCGTCGATTACGCAGTTGGCTGCCAGCGGTACTTGCTCAGTTCGTCGTTGAGCGGCGTCTGGGCGAACACATTAGCAAAGTTGCACAGGGTTGCGAGACTCACGCCCAGAATCACTTCCAGGGCGTTGCCCTCGGTGAAACCGGCTGCGCGGAAGGCCTGGTAGGTGGCGTCGCTGACGTTGCCGCGGGTGGCGATGACTTCACGGGCGAATTCGGCCAGGGTCTCGTAGCGGGCATCCGGCAGTTCACCACGGGCGCGCAGGGCGTCGACCACTTCGGCGGGCAGCTTGGCCTTGTTCAGGGCCACGGCAGTGTGGCCGGCGACGCAGAAGTCGCAGCCGTGTTGGGTGGCGGCAATCAGTTGCACCACTTCACGCTCGGCCAGGGACAACTCGGACTTGCCGTTCAGGGCCGAGACGGTGACATAGGTCTCCAGCGCTGCCGGGGCATTGGCCAGCACGCCGAGCAGGTTGGGAATGAAGCCGGAGTTCTTCTGGGCGTTCTCGAGGAACGGGCGGGCCGCTTCCGGAGCGCTCTGCAGAGTGTGTAGAGTAATGCGCGAGGTCATGGAGTGGTCTCCTGTCGATGTAGGTTGCTACAGTCTGTTGGTTATAAGAATTACCCTCCATATTCATCAGTCGCCTTTCCTTGCTCCTGAGTCTTTGCATTAGATGATTTCATCCAGCCATCTTGTCGATTGGTTATTAGAGGGCCTCGAACTCGATGCCAGCCTGTTTCATGTCGGCCGCTATTGCGGTGGCTGGCATGCCAGCACCCAAGGCATGGGCCGCGCCAGTTTTCACCTGGTGGTGCAGGGGCATTGCTGGTTGCACCTCGATGGCCAGAGCGAGGCTGTGCGCCTGGCCGCCGGCGATGCCGTGTTCCTGCTGCGCGACCTGGGCTATCGGCTATCCAGCGACCAGGACCCGATTACCGCCTGCGACCAGCCACGCCAGCCAATGCAGGCACTGGATGCGACGGCGAGCGACGGGGTGGGCCTGGTATGCGGGTTCTTCGACTTCCGCGCCGGGTTGTCGTCGCTGATCGTCGATGGGCTGGCCGACTGGATCGTGCTGCGTGCCGATGAACCGGCCGGGCATGCGGCGCGGGCATTGTTCGGGCTGATTCTGGAGGAGTGCCAGCGCTCGCCCTCGCAGACGATGCTGGAGCGCCTCACCCAGTTGCTGTTCCTGTATGTGCTGCGCCAGCAGGTGCATGGCGGGCAGTCGCTTGGCGGGCTGGTCGCCCTCGCCCGTCAGCCGGCGTTCGCCGGGTTGCTGGAGCAATTGATCGAACAGCCTGGCCAGGCCTGGACACTGGAGAGCATGGCCGCCTGCACCGGGTTGTCGCGCTCGGCGTTCTTCAAGCGGTTCAATGAGCTGGCCGGGCAGTCGCCGGGGCAGGTGCTGCTGGCGCTGCGCATGCGCCATGCCAGCCGGTTGTTGCAGGCGGGCAATACCGTGGAACAGGTGGGGGCGCAGGTCGGGTATCAGTCGGTGGCGGCGTTTACCCGGGCGTTTGCCAAGACCGTGGGTGTGCAACCGGGGGCGTATCGACGCCAGCACGAGCAGCGCTGACCTGCTGAAAGGGGGCGCACAGCGCCCCCTGGCTGTCAGCGAGAACGCTATTTCAGGTCGAAGCGATCGAGTTCCATCACTTTTACCCAGGCCGCCACGAAGTCCTTGACGAACTTGTCATTGCCATCGCTGCTGCCATACACCTCGCTCAGCGCCCGCAACTGCGCGTGCGAGCCGAACACCAGGTCGACCCGGCTGCCCGTCCACTTCACCTGCCCGGTCTTGCGATCACGGCCTTCGAAGCGCTCGTTGTCCGCCGAAGTCGGCTTCCATTCCACGCCCATGTCCAGCAGGTTGCGGAAGAAGTCGTTGCTCAGGGTGCCAGGCTTGTCGGTGAACACACCGTCCTTGCTGCCGCCATGGTTGGCACCCAGCACGCGCAGGCCACCGATCAGCACGGTCAGTTCAGGCGCGGTCAGGGTCAGCAACTGGGCCTTGTCCAGCAACAGCTTCTCGGCCTTGACGCTGTAGCGGGCCTTGCTGAAGTTGCGGAATCCATCGGCCAGCGGCTCAAGCACGGCAAACGACTCGACGTCGGTCTGCGCCTGCGAGGCATCGACACGGCCCGGGCGGAAGCCCACGCTGACGTTGTGCCCGGCATCCTTGGCCGCCTTTTCCACGGCGGCAGAACCGGCGAGGACGATCAGGTCGGCCAGGGAGATCTTCTTGCCGCCAGCGTTGAACTCGCCCTGGATCTTCTCCAGCGCCGCCAGCACCTTGCCAGTGCCCTGGTTCGCCGCCCAGTCCTTCTGCGGTGCCAGGCGCAGGCGGCCACCGTTGGCCCCCCCGCGTTTGTCCGAGCCACGGAAGGTCGAGGCAGCCGCCCAGGCGGTGGCCACCAGTTCGGCGACGCTCAGGCCCGACGCAAGAATCCTGGCCTTGAGCCCGGCGATGTCCTGTTCGTCCACCAGCGGGTGGTCGGCTTTGGGCAGCGGGTCTTGCCACAGCAGCTCTTCGTTGGGCATCTCCGGGCCCAGGTAGCGCGCCAGCGGGCCCATGTCACGGTGGATCAGCTTGTACCAGGCACGGGCGAAGGCATCGGCCAGCTGGTCGGGGTTATCCTTGAAGCGCTTGGCGATCGGCCCGTAGATCGGGTCGAAGCGCAGGGCCAGGTCAGAGGTGAGCATGGACGGTGCATGCTTCTTGCCCGGATCGTGGGCATCCGGCACGGTGCCTGCGCCTTTGCCATCCTTCGGTCGCCACTGGTGCGCACCGGCCGGGCTCTTGGTCAGTTCCCACTCGAAGTTGAACAGGTTGTTGAGGTACTCGTTGCTCCAACGAGTCGGCGTCGACGTCCAGGTCACCTCCAGGCCGCTGGTAATGGTATCCCCGCCTTTGCCAGTGCCAAAACGGTTGGCCCAGCCGAGGCCCTGCAGTTCGAGGCTCGCCGCTTCCGGTTCAGGGCCTACGTTGTCGGCCGGGCCGGCACCGTGGGTCTTGCCGAAGGCATGGCCGCCCGCGATCAGCGCCACGGTTTCTTCGTCGTTCATCGCCATCCGGCCGAACGTTTCGCGAATATCCCGGCCTGATGCGACGGGGTCCGGGTTGCCTTCCGGGCCTTCCGGGTTGACGTAGATCAAGCCCATCTGCACCGCCGCCAGCGGGTTTTCCAGGTTGCGTTCGCCGCTGAGGTCACGGCTCTGTTCCTCGGGATGTTTCTGCGGCTCGGCGACCAGGTCACCCTGGCCTGGCGGCTGGGCCTTGACCTGCTCCTTGCCATAACGGGTGTCACCACCGAGCCAGACCTTTTCAGAGCCCCAGTACACGTCTTCGTCCGGCTCCCACACATCGGCGCGGCCGCCAGAGAAACCAAAGGTCTTGAAGCCCATGGATTCCAGGGCGACGTTACCCGTGAGCACGATCAGGTCGGCCCAGGAGATCTTGTTGCCATACTTCTGCTTGATCGGCCACAGCAGGCGCCGGGCCTTGTCCAGGCTGACGTTGTCCGGCCAGCTGTTGAGCGGCGCGAAACGCTGCTGGCCGGAGCCGGCACCGCCACGGCCATCGCCGATGCGGTAGGTACCGGCGCTGTGCCAGGCCATGCGAATGAACAGCGGGCCGTAATGGCCGAAGTCGGCTGGCCACCAGTCCTGTGAGTCGGTCATCAAGGCGGTCAGGTCTTTTTTCAGGGCCTGGAAATCGAGGCTCTTGAACGCCTTGGCATAGTCGAAATCCGGGTCAGGGTTGGATTTCGACGAGTGTTGATGGAGGATCCTGAGGTTGAGCTGGTCAGGCCACCAGTCACGGTTGGTGGTGCCGCCACCTGCGGTTTGATGGAACGGGCATTTCGATTCGTTCGACATCTGCTGTTACCTTTGGGTCGGTTATCCAGATTTCCGGTCTCTGCCAGGTGTTCTTTCAGCCGAGCACGTGGGCTCGTGCCTACCCCTCGTCAGGTCTGGTCGGTGAGGTGCCGACACGGGGCTGGCGAAGCTCCCACGTCACGTGCGGCGCGGTCTTGCACGCACGTGCTGCCACGCCGCGCGCAGGTGGATTTCGCAGGGCCAGGGGAAAGACTAGCCGAGCTTGGGCAGACTTCTAATAGAGTGGCTCTTCAAGGCTGATAGCCCCGGCACATCCATACAAGGCGCAACGCCCAGTGTCGTGCTTCAATATGCCGCCAACCCCTCCAACCCGGTGAGCCAAGCCCCATGAACCGCAACGACCTGCGCCGCGTCGACATGAACCTGCTGGTGCTTTTCGAGGCCCTGATGATCGAACGCAACCTGACCCGGGTCGGCGAAAAGCTGTTCATCACCCAGTCCACCGTCAGCGCCGCCCTCGCCCGCCTGCGCGAGCTGTTCGACGACCCGCTGCTGATCCGCAGCGGCCGGGCCATGGAGCCCACTCCGCGGGCCATGCAGATCTTCGCCGAACTGGGCCCGGCCATGGACGTGATTTCGTCCGCGATCAGCCGCGCCCGTGACTTCGACCCGGCCAGCAGTTGCAACCAGTTCCGCCTGGGCCTGTCGGACGATGCCGAGTTCGGCCTGTTCCCGGCCTTGCTGCAAGCCCTGCGCGAGGAAGCGCCTGACATCAGCGTGGTGGTGCGCCGGGCCAATTTCCTGCTGATGCCAGGCCTGCTGGCCAGCGGCGAAATCTCTGTGGGGGTAAGCTACACCACCGACCTGCCCGCCACCGCCAAACGCCGCAAGCTGCGCGATATCGGCGTGCGTGTGCTGCGCGCCGACGACCGCCCCGGCCCGCTGACCCTCGACGAGTACTGTGCCCGGCCCCATGTGATGGTGTCGTTCTCAGGTGACATGAGCGGCAACATCGATCTCGACCTCGCACGCATCGGCCGCTGCCGCAAAGTGGTGCTGGCCGTGCCGCAGTTCGGCAGCCTGCGTGCACTGCTGCGCAATACCGAAATGATCGCCACCGTACCGGACTATGCCGCCTGCGCCCTGGCAGACGATGGCAGCCTGCGCGCCGATCCCGCGCCGTTCGAGATCACCGAGGCCGAGCTGTCGATGGTCTGGAGCGGCGCCCACGATAACGACCCCGCCGAGCGCTGGCTGCGCGAGCGCATTCTGCAGTACATGGCCCGCCCGAGCTGATTCATCGACCCCATCGATAGCCACCATGAATGCCATCAAGTTCCGCCGCAGCCGCGACGGGCGGAAGATGGTGGCATTCACTGATCGATGAGGCGCTACCCATGAAAACCGGCATGCTCGCTGCCCTGCTCGCCCTGTTCGCTGCCCTTGGCGGTTGTGCCGCGCCGGCTGGCCAGCAGGCTGCCCAGCCCTACGGGCACTTCTACTCGGCCACGGCCATTTCCAGCGTCGCGCTGGCCCCGGGGCAGCATGTGGCCGTACTGCTCGGGCGTAATGCCGACAGCACCCTCAGCTACCTGCAGCAGCACCGTGACGAGGCAGTGGCCAAAGCGCAGCCGCGCAGCATTCCGGTGGCCACCCTCAGCGCTGGCAGCCAGGCCTACGACTGGCTGGCGCATTCGCTGGCCCAGCAGTTCGCCGAAGTGACCTTCTACGAAGACCTGGACAGCCTGCTTGCCGACCACCCGGACGTGATCGTGCTGCTGGACAGCGAAAGCCGCCTGGCCACGGCAGACGTCGAGAGCCGGGTGGTGGCGCGGTTCTTCGACAGCCAGCTGACCTACATTGGCCGCGCCGAAGGGCGTGCGCACAAGGATGTCAGCAATGTAGCGCGGATGCTGGAAGACGAGCAGGCCGCCAAGGCCGATGCCCTGCGCGACTTCGATGCTTCGCTGCAGCGCTTGCTGGGCAGCAAGGTGTGAGCCACGACGACGCTCCGGCAGAACCCAGGGAACTCCTGCCACTCGCCCGCCCTCTTAAACAGTGAGTGGTTTATTTCCTTGTGCTTCACGTTACTGGAGAACACAACATGCGCCACCTACTCCTCGCCCCTGCGCTGCTGCTCCTGTTGCCTGCCGGTGCGGCCCTGGCTGACGTCGACGCAGGCGACGTCGCCACCTCGGCCGGTGTTTCCGCCTCGCTGTATTCGACCTTCAAGGACGACAAACGCATCATCCCCGCACAGGACGAGCTGTCGGCCTTCGTCGCCAGTGGCGGGACCATTCGTGGCGCCTATGTGGAGTCGGCGCTGGAACAGGCTCGCAAGGATAATCCTGGCTTGCAGGCCAGTGACGAAGAGCTGGCCAAGGCAATCCTCTCGCAGGATGGTCCGGTCGCCCATCATTGAACTTTTGCCGCACAGACTCCACCGGCTCGAACAGCGGTGGAGTTGATGTGCCCACTGGTTTACCCGAGCGACATCGAGCTTAGTGGCTAGGCTCAAGGACTCACTACAACAAGGAAGCCCCCATGCCGTTGCCCAGCCCTCCCCACGCCATCGCCTTGGCGCTGCTGATCGCCTGTACCCAGGCAACTGCCGCTGAACCCAACCCCAAGGACCTGCTCAAGCAGGCCGAAAGCGAACAGCCGGCGTACCTGCAAACCCTCAAGAGCCTGGTCTCGGTAGACACCGGCACCGGTACCGAAGCGGGCCTGACGCAAGTCAGTGCCGAGCTGGTGAAGCGCCTCAAGGCCCTGGGCGCCGAGGTGCAGACTCACCCAGCCACGCCGTCGGTCGGCGACAACATTGTCGGCACCTTCAAAGGCAGTGGCAGCAAGGACTTCCTGCTGATGGTGCACTACGACACCGTGTTCGTTCCCGGCACCGCTGCCAAACGCCCGTTCCGGGTCGATGGCCCGCGCGCATACGGCCCGGGAGTCGCCGATGCCAAGGGGGGTGTGGCGATGATCCTGCACGCGCTGAAGTTGCTGAACGATCAGCAGTTCAAGGGCTACCGCACGCTCACCGTGCTGTTCAACCCGGACGAAGAAATGGGCTCTGCCGGGTCGAAGCAGATCATTGCCGAACTGGCCCGCAAGCATGACTACGTGTTCTCTTACGAGCCGCCGGACAAGGATGCAGTGACTGTCGCCACCAACGGCATCAACCGCCTCAAGCTTGAAGTCAAAGGCCGCGCATCACATGCAGGCTCTGCGCCCGAAGAGGGCCGCAACGCACTCACCGAACTGGCCCACCAGTTACTCCAGCTCAAGGACCTCGGCGATGCGAGCAAAGGCACCACGGTGAACTGGACGTTGGCCAAGGCCGGCGAAAAGGCCAATATCATTCCGGCCCTGGCCACCGCCGAAGCGGACATGCGCTATTCCGACCTGGGCGAGACTGACCGTGTGCAGGCAGACGCCCAGCGCATCGTGAAAAAGCAGCTGGTGGTCGATACCCAGGCCAGTGTCGTGGTCGAGAAGGGGCGACCGCCGCTGGCGCGCAACCCGGCTTCGACACAATTGGCCGAGACGGCACAGCAGTTATATGGGGAAGCGGGCTACAAGATCGAACCGATCGCCATGCGCTTCGGCACCGACGCCGGGTATGCCTACGTGCCCGGCAGCGAAAAGCCGGCGGTGCTGGAGACGCTGGGGGTGGTCGGGGCCGGGTTGCACGGGGACGATGAATACATCGAACTGGGCAGCATCGCGCCGCGCCTTTACCTTACCGTGGCGATGATCAGGCATCTGTCAAAGTGATCGGCTAACCGTACCGGCCTGTTCGCGAGCACGCCCGCGGACAGGCCGGTACAGGCAAAACTCAGCCCCAACCATCCATGCGCATCGTCGCCCGGACCAGGCGCTGCTCCTCCTGCTCGATTTCACGCAAGCTGTCGCGAATCCCGTGGATATGTTCGCGCGCCGCCCGCTGCGCCTGCTCAGGCAATTGCTCCATCACCGCGTGATACAACCGCGCATGCTGGCGGTCGATCTGGCGCTTTTGCGCAGGCCGGCAATAGAGGTTGTTGACCGAGGCGAACACCGTGCTCAAGGTCAGGTCGCTCAATGACTGCAAGGTATGCACCAGCACCGGATTGTGTGACGCCTCGCTGATCGCCCGATGGAAGGCATGGTCACGCCGGGCATGTTCGCGTGGGTCGAGCGCTTCGGCAGCGGCATGGGCATCGAGCATGTCTTCATAGCGCCTGCGGATCAGCAGGCGGTCGACATCGGTGGCGCGCAACGCCGCCAGGCGTGCCGATTCCGCCTCCAGCAAGGCGCGCACTTCCAGCAGGTCGAACAGCGTGCGCGGCTGTGAGCTGAACAGGTGCATCAACGGTGTGCCCCCCGCCTGCCCGGCCAGGTCGGCAACGAACGAGCCGCGCCCCTGCTCGGTATCGATGATGCCGCGCCCACGCAAGACGCGCAGGCCCTCACGCAACGCCGACCGCGAGCAACCGAGCTTTTCCACCAGCCGCCGTTCCGATGGCAAGGCCTGGCCGACCTTGAGCACACCTTCGACGATCAGCCGCTCCACCCGCTCGGCCACCTGGTCTGCGACCTTGGCCTTGCCTTCAATCCCCATAAGCTCACTCCAACTGGTAGGACCACTGCCCTCCGCCGACTCCAATCTAGCCGGTCGAAGCCATGGATAACCAGTCCCCAACGGAAAAACTGGTAGGACCAGTGCCCTATGCCCTCGACCGCTCGCGGCCAAACGCGCAGGCTGCAAAGCGTCCGGTTTGCCCACAACAACAAAAATTGCCGCTGAGTGAGCCTCATGAACATCCTCTACGACGAACGTGTCGACGGCGCGCTGCCCGCCGTGGATCAGCCCGCGCTGCTACAGGCGTTACGCGATGCCCTTCCCGACCTGGAAATCCTGCACCGCGCGGAAGACCTCAAGCCGTATGAATGCGACGGCCTCTCGGCCTACCGCACCGTGCCGCTGCTGGTGGTGCTGCCCGAACGCCTGGAACAGGTGCAGACCTTGCTCAGGCTCTGCCACCTGCGTCGCGTGCCGGTGGTGGCACGCGGCGCCGGTACCGGCCTGTCGGGGGGTGCGCTGCCGCTGGCCAAGGGCATCCTGCTGGTGATGGCACGCTTCAACCGCATTCTCGAAGTCAACCCGCAAGGGCGCTTCGCCCGGGTACAGCCCGGTGTACGCAACCTGGCCATTTCCCAGGCGGCTGCGCCCCATGGCCTGTACTACGCCCCCGACCCCTCTTCGCAAATCGCCTGTTCGATCGGCGGCAACGTTGCCGAAAACGCCGGTGGCGTGCACTGCCTGAAATACGGCCTGACCGTGCACAACCTGCTCAAGGTCGAAATCCTCACCGTCGAGGGCGAACGCCTGACCTTGGGCAGCGACGCCCTCGACAGCCCGGGCTTCGACCTGCTGGCGCTGTTCACTGGCTCCGAGGGCATGCTCGGCATCGTCACCGAAGTGACCGTCAAACTGCTGCCCAAACCCCAGGTGGCGCGGGTTCTGCTGGCCAGCTTCGATAGCGTCGAGGACGCCGGCCGCGCCGTGGCCGAGATCATCGCCGCCGGCATCATCCCCGGTGGCCTGGAGATGATGGACAACCTGGCGATCCGCGCCGCCGAGGATTTCATCCACGCCGGCTACCCGGTGGACGCGGCTGCCATCCTCTTGTGCGAGCTGGATGGTGTCGAAGCCGACGTCCAGGATGACTGCGCGCGGGTGGCCGACGTGCTCAAGCAAGCCGGTGCCCGTGAAGTGCGCCTGGCCTGCGACGAAGCCGAGCGTGTGCGCTTCTGGGCCGGGCGCAAGAATGCCTTCCCGGCGGTGGGGCGGATTTCCCCGGACTACTACTGCATGGACGGCACCATCCCGCGCCGCGAGCTGCCACGGGTGCTCAAGGGCATCAGTGAGCTGAGCGAGGAATATGGCCTGCGCGTCGCCAACGTGTTCCATGCCGGCGATGGCAACATGCACCCGCTGATCCTGTTCGATGCCAACCTGCCTGGCGAGCTGGAACGCGCCGAGGCCATCGGTGGGCGGATCCTCGAGCTGTGCGTGGCGGTGGGCGGCAGCATCACCGGCGAGCACGGCGTGGGCCGCGAGAAGATCAACCAGATGTGCGCGCAGTTCAACAGCGACGAAATCACCCTGTTCCATGCCGTCAAGGCAGCATTCGACCCGCAAGGGCTGCTCAACCCGGGCAAGAACATCCCCACCCTGCACCGCTGCGCCGAGTTCGGCGCGCTGCACGTGCACCACGGGCAATTGCCCTTCCCCGAACTGGAGCGCTTCTGATGAGCATGGACCGCGACATGAGCCCGGACCTGCTCGAACAGGTCAACCAGGCCCTCAACCAGGGCACGCCGCTGCGCATCCAGGGTGGCAACAGCAAGGCCATGCTCGGCCGCCCGGTGGCCGGCGAAATCCTCGATACCCGCAACCACCGGGGCATCGTCAGCTACGACCCGACCGAGCTGGTGCTCACCGCCCGGGCTGGCACGCCGTTGCTGGAGATCGAGGCGGCGCTGCACGAGGCCGGGCAGATGCTGCCCTGCGAACCGCCGCACCTGGGCGCCGAGGCGACCCTGGGCGGCATGGTCGCGGCCGGGTTGTCCGGCCCGCGCCGGCCATGGGCCGGGTCGGTACGTGACTACGTACTCGGCACGCGGGTCATCACCGGGCACGGCAAGCTGCTGCGTTTTGGTGGCGAAGTGATGAAGAACGTTGCCGGCTATGACGTCTCGCGGCTGATGGCCGGCAGCTTTGGCTGCCTCGGGGTGTTGACCGAAGTGTCGCTGAAGGTACTGCCACGCCCACGCGAATGCCTCAGCCTGCGCCTGCCGATGGACCGTCACCAGGCTTTGGCCGAACTGGCCGAATGGGGCCAGCAGCCGCTGCCGATCAGCGCCGCCTGCCACGATGGCGAAGCACTGCACCTGCGCCTGGAAGGGGGTGAAGGCTCGGTCCAGTCGGCCCGTCAGCGCCTGGGCGGCGACGTGCTCGACAGCCGTTTCTGGTGCGACCTGCGCGAACAGCGCCTGGCCTTCTTCTGCGACCCGGCGCCGCTGTGGCGGCTGTCGGTCCCGACCGCCAGCGGCGAACTCGACTTGCCGGGGCAGCAGCTCATCGACTGGGGCGGCGCGCAACGCTGGCTGAAGTCAACGGCACCGGTACAGTTGATCCGCGAACAAGCGGCCAAGGCCGGCGGCCACGCCACCCTCTATGCCCCCGGCGACGACAGCAGCGCGCCGCTGTCAGCGGCGCTGATGCGCTACCACCACGCGCTCAAGCAGCAACTCGATCCCCAGGGCATCTTCAACCCTGGCCGCCTGTATCCGGACCTGTGAGGCTACGCCCATGCAAACCAACCTGAGCGAAAGCGCCAAGCGCCTGCCCCGCGGCGAGGAAGCCGAAAGCATTCTGCGCACCTGCGTGCACTGCGGTTTCTGCACGGCCACCTGCCCGACCTACCAGTTGCTCGGCGACGAACTGGACGGGCCACGGGGGCGCATATACCTGATCAAGCAGGTGCTCGAAGGCGCGCCGGTCACCGCCAGCACGCAACTGCACCTGGACCGTTGCCTGACCTGCCGCAACTGCGAAACCACCTGCCCGTCGGGGGTGAAGTACCACGACCTGCTGGACATCGGCCGCGCCGTGGTCGAGCAGCAGGTACCGCGCCCGCTCGGCCAGCGCCTGCTGCGCCAGGGCCTGCGCGCCGTGGTGCCACGCCCGGCGCTGTTCAAGGCCCTGACGCGTACTGGCCAAGCCTTGCGGCCGTTGCTCCCGGCCGAGCTGAAGAGCAAGCTGCCGGCCCAGGTGACGCCCCCCGGCGAACGGCCCGTGCCCCGCCATGCGCGGCGCATCCTGCTGCTCGAAGGTTGCGTGCAGGCCGCCTTGTCGCCCAACACCAACGCCGCCACCGCGCGCCTGCTGGACCGCCTGGGGATCAGCGTGGAGCCGGCGGCTGAAGCCGGCTGCTGCGGTGCGGTGGACTACCACCTCAATGCCCAGGAGCAAGGCCTGGAGCGCGCCCGGCGCAACATCGATGCCTGGTGGCCGGCCATCGAGGCCGGCGCCGAAGCCATCGTGCAGACCGCCAGTGGCTGCGGTGCCTTCGTGCGTGACTATGGTCACCTGCTGGCACACGACCCGCGTTACGCCACCAAGGCTGCACGGGTCAGTGCCCTGTCGCGGGACCTGGTCGAAGTGCTGCGCGACGAACCGGTCGAACAACTCGGCCTGTGCGCCGACCAGCGCCTGGCCTTCCATTGCCCTTGCACCCTGCAACATGCACTCAAGCTCGGCGGCCAGGTCGAAAGCCTGCTGACACGCCTGGGCTTCACCCTTACCGCAGTGCCGGACGGCCACCTGTGCTGCGGCTCGGCCGGCACCTATTCGCTGACCCAACCGGCGCTGTCGCGGCAATTGCGCGACAACCGCCTGAACGCGCTGGAAAGCGGCAAACCACAGGTCATCGCCACCGCCAACATCGGCTGCCAGACCCACCTAGATGGGGCTGGACGCACGCCGGTGCGGCACTGGATCGAAATCGTCGAAGCAGCCTTGAGCCAGGAGAACAGCCATGCATAGCAAGCCCGTGATCGGCCAGGCGGAGGTGAGCCGCCTGCTCGCGGCCGCCCGCCAGCAAGCCCAGGCGCAACAGTGGAAGGTGACCATCGCGGTGGTCGACGACGGCGGCCACCCGCTGGCCCTGGAGCGTATGGACGGCTGCGCCCCGTCCAGCGCCTACATCGCCATGGAAAAGGCCCGCAGTGCCGCCCTGGGGCGCAAGGAAACCCGCGACTTCGAGCAGATGGTCAATGGCGGGCGTACCGCCTTTGTCACCGCGCCACTGCTGACCAGCCTGGAAGGCGGCGTGCCTGTGCTGGTCGACGGCCAGGTGGTGGGCGCCGTCGGCGTGTCCGGGGTCAGGCCCGAGCAAGACGCCGAAGTAGCCAAGGCCGGCGTGGCAGCCCTGTGAAAACTGCCCAGTACCTGTAGGAGCGGCTTCAGCCGCGAGAGGCCGGCACAAGCGGCACATTTTCTGAAACCTGAACCCAAGCGAGAAGACAATGACCCATCCCCTCAAGGTCGCCCCGACCCTGCAGCGCTTCATCGAGGATGAAGTGCTGCCTGGCACCGGCATCGACGCCGCCAGCTTCTGGCAAGGCTTCAGCACCCTGGTCCACGACCTCGCCCCACGCAACCGCGAGCTGCTCGCCGAACGCGAGCGCCTGCAGCACGAACTGGACAGCTGGCACCGCCAGCACCCGGGCCCGATCCGTGACATGGCTGTCTACCAGGCGTTCCTGCGCCGCATCGGCTACCTGGTCGCCCCCTCGCAACCGGTGCGGATCAGCACCACCCAGGTTGACCGTGAAATCGCCGAGCAGGCCGGCCCGCAACTGGTAGTGCCGCTGAGCAATGCCCGCTACGCGCTGAACGCCGCCAACGCCCGCTGGGGCTCGCTGTATGACGCGCTGTACGGTACCGACGCCATCCCCGACAGTGACGGCGCCGGGCGCGGCCAGGGCTACAACCCGGTGCGCGGCGCCAAGGTCATTGCTTTCGGCCGGGAATTTCTCGACCGCTCGGCACCGCTCGCAGGTGCTTCCCACACAGACGCCCAGGCGTATGCGGTCGATCAGGGCAAGCTGTCGGTGACCTTGCGCGATGGCCGCCAGGTCGGTCTCGCGGAGCCTGCGCAATTGCGCGGCTATCAAGGCGAACCCGGCCAACCAACGGCCATCCTGCTGCAACACCATCGCCTGCATGTCGAAATCCAGGTCGACCCAACCAGCACCATCGGCAAAGCCGACCCCGCCGGGGTCAAGGACATCCTCATCGAAGCGGCGTTGACCACCATCATCGACTGCGAGGACTCGGTGGCGGCGGTGGATGCCGAGGACAAGGTGAATGTCTACCGCAACTGGCTGGGGCTGATGAAGGGCGACCTCAGCGAGCAGGTCAGCAAGGGTGGCAAGACCTTCACCCGCATGCTGGCCAAGGACCGCGACTACCAGGGTGCGGATGGCCAGCCACTGACCCTGCCCGGCCGCTCGCTGCTGTTCATCCGTAACGTCGGCCACCTGATGACCAACCCGGCGATCCACGACCGCGACGGCCGGGAGATCCCCGAGGGCATCCTTGACGCCGTGGTCACCAGCCTGATCGGCCTGCACGACCTCAAGCGGCGCGGCAACTCCCGCGAAGGCAGCCTGTACATCGTCAAGCCGAAGATGCATGGCCCGGCCGAAGTGGCCTTCGCCGAGCAACTGTTCGGCCGTGTCGAGGACCTGCTGGGCCTGCCCCGGCACACCTTGAAGATGGGCATCATGGACGAAGAGCGGCGCACCAGCGTCAACCTTGCGGCCTGCATCGCCAGCGCGGCAGCGCGGGTGGTGTTCATCAATACCGGGTTCCTCGACCGCACCGGCGACGAGATGCACAGCGCCATGGAAGCCGGCGCCATGCTGCGCAAGGGCGACATGAAAGGCAGCGCCTGGATCCAGGCCTACGAACGCAGCAACGTGCTGGTGGGCCTGGCCTGCGGCCTGCGCGGCAAGGCGCAGATCGGCAAGGGCATGTGGGCCATGCCTGACCTGATGGCGGCCATGCTCGAGCAGAAGATCGCCCAGCCCCGCGCCGGCGCCAACACCGCCTGGGTGCCCTCACCGACTGCCGCGACCTTGCATGCGCTGCATTATCACCAGGTGGACGTGCCGGCTGTACAGGCGCAACTGGAAAGCGTCGACCTGAGCGCCGAGCGCGAACAGCTGCTGCATGACCTGCTGAGCATCCCGGTCAGCCCGGACCGGCCCTGGAATGCCGAGCATATCCAGGCCGAGCTGGACAACAACTGCCAGGGCATCCTGGGTTATGTCGTGCGCTGGGTGGAGCAAGGCATCGGTTGCTCGAAGGTGCCGGACATCCACGACGTGGGGTTGATGGAAGACCGTGCCACCTTGCGCATCTCGGCCCAGCACATCGCCAACTGGCTGCATCATGGGGTGGTCGGCAGTGATCAGGTGGAGACGACCTTGCAGCGCATGGCCAAGGTGGTGGACCAGCAAAATGCCGGAGATCCGGCGTACCGGCCGATGGCCGGGAATTTCGCGGGCTCGCATGCGTACCGTGCCGCGCAGGAGCTGGTGTTCAAGGGGCGTGAGCAACCTGGAGGGTATACCGAGCCGTTGCTGCATGGGTGGCGCTTGAAGTTCAAGCAGGAGGTTGAGCAGTAACAACCTTCGTGGAAATGCCCACCTACTGCGTAGTGCAGGCTGCGCCGCTGCGGGTCGGCATTTTCACCTTCCGGGTATTCACAGAAAATTCCCACAGCGCATTCCGAAGTGCCTTACTTGCAGCCCTTGGGTCGGTCAAAAGATGATCGACGGCTTCGCCCCACAGGACCCTGCGCATGCACCCAGATCCCCGCACCCAGGCCGAACTGCGCAGTGCCCTGCGCGAGCTGCTGGCCCACGACATCAACAACCCGGACGACGACCCGCACCTGTCAGGCGTGCTGTTCTTTTGCGCAACCGACGAGTACACCCGGCAACTGGTCGAGCGCATCGAACTGCTGGCCAGCGAGATCTTCTTCGATCCCTGCGGGCGAGCCCTCCACCACCGGATGCGCGCCATCGGCGTCAAGGGCGTGCGCATCAAGCAGAAACGCAAGGCTTCGGCGGATGAAACGGTGATACGCATCGACCTCAACGACAAGGGCTACATCACGGTGAGCACCGCACGGTTCTGATCCGCTATCCTCAGCACTCTCGTGCTTGGGACAGCGATCATGGAACTGCATATCCGCCTGGACGGCCGCAAAGGCCTGGCCGACCAGCTCTACCAGCAACTGCGCGCCGGCATCGACAGCGGCCACCTGGCCGCCGGCACGCAACTGCCGCCGACCCGACTGCTGGCCGAGCAACTGGGCGTGTCACGCAAGACCGTGGCCGAGGCCTATTCGCGGTTGACCTACGACAACCTGCTCAGCGGCGTGGTCGGCCGCGGCACCTTCATTACCCCGCGCCAACCAATACGCCCCCATGAACCCTCCACCGTGCCCCTGGCCGCTGCCGCCGCCCTGGAGCGCTGGCAGCAACGCGCCACGGTACTTGCCAGGCGCACCCAGGAAGCCCCGTCGCGCTATGACTTCATCGGCGGTGCCTCGAACAAGGCGCAGTTCCCCTTCGACCAGTGGCGCAGCTGCCTGAACTACGCGCTGCGCCGCAGCCAGCGACACCCCGAACGGCAGTTTGCCGCCCAGGGCTTGCCCGAACTGCGCGAGGCCATTGCCCACCATATCGCCTACGCCCGTGGCGTGCATTGCAGTGGGGCAGATGTACTGGTGTGCAATGGCGCCCAACAGGCCCTGGACCTGATCGCCCGGGTACTGGTCGAACCCGGCTGCCAGGTGGCCATGGAAGACCCCGGCTACCCGCCCGCACGCCAGCTGTTCCTGGCCCTGGGGGCAAAGCTGCAATCCGTGCCGGTGGACGATGAGGGGCTGTGCGTTTCTCACATCGCCGAGGGCACTCGGCTGATCTACGTGACGCCTTCGCACCAGTTTCCGCTCGGCATGCCGATGAGCGAGGCCCGCCGTCATGCCTTGCTGGTGCGGGCCGCCGAGCTAGGCGCGTTGATCATCGAGGACGACTACGACTGCGAATTCCGCTACCAGGGCCAGGCCGCCGATGCGCTGCAGCGCCTCGACCGGCAAGGGCTGGTAGCGTATGTCGGGACCTTTTCCAAGACCTTGCTGCCGGAGCTGCGCCTGGGTTACGCGGTGCTGCCCCCGGCAGTGCTCAGCGCCGCCTGCGTGGCCAAGCACCTGAGCGACTGGCACAGCCCGACCTTGCTGCAGTGGGCCCTGGCCCGGTTCATTGGCGAGGGCCACCTGAACAAGCATATCCGCCGCTGCCATGACATCTACAGCGGCCGCCGCGAACGCATCCTGGCGCGGCTGGACGGCGACCTGGCGCCCTGGTTCAGCGCCGTGCCCGCCAATGCAGGGTTCCACCTGAGCGCGCTGGCGCGGCCTGGGGTGGATGTCGAGCTGCTGGCCAACCTCGCCCGCAAGGTGGAGGTGGGCCTGTACTCGCTGGCGCCGTTCTTCAGCGAAGCGCCCGTGCGCCAAGGGTTGCTGCTGGGCTTCGGCGCCATCGAGCTGCTGGACATCGACCCGGCACTGGACCGGGTCCGCGATACCCTGCAACGTCTCAGTTGAGCACCGCCTCGCCAGCCTGCCGCGGCCGGGCGATGGCCGTGGCATAGCCGCGCGGGGCGAAACAGGCGGTCACCAGCAGCATCGCCAGCACGGTGACGGTCAGCAGCGTCCACGATGCCTGGAAATCACCGCTGACATCCCGCAACCAACCGGTGATGTACGGGATGATGCCGGTGATGATGAAGCCGACGCCCTGCACGAAGGCCGCCAGGCTGCCGGCTTCAGCGGGCGTCTTGAGGTGCTCCAGGGTCAACGTCAGGCTCAGGCTGAAGCAAGCACCCAAGCCAAAGCCGATCAGCGCTACCCACAGGCCCATGGCCAGCGCCGGTGCCAGCAGCAAGCCAAGGAAGCCCGCCAGCTGGATCGACAGTGCCAGCCACAAGCCCGGGCGCCGGTCAGCAATGCCGCGCAGCAACAGCGGCAGGCCCAGGGCACCGCACACCTGGAAAATGGTCATCAGGCCGACCAGGCCGCCACCGCCCTGCGCCGTGCCACCGTGCTCCAGGTGGTAGGCCGGTAGCCAGGCGACCATGCTGGTATAGCCGCCATTGATGAGGCCGAAGTACAGCGCCAGCAGCCAGGCCCGCCGCGTGCCGAACCAGTGCCCGCCAGCGGCGCCGGCCAGCTTCGGTGCGTGTGCCCGGGGCCGCAGCACGGCCCAGGCCAGCACCGCCAGCAGCGCCGGGATCGCCCACAAGCCCAGCCCGGCCTGCCAGTGGCCGAAGTGCCCGCTGATAGTCGGGCCGAGCACCGCAGCCAGGCCGCCGCCACACATCAGCGCCGCCGAGTACAGGCCCATCGTCCCGGCCAGGCGGCCGGGGAACCAGCGATTGACCAAGCCCGGCATCATGCCCTGCACCAGCGCCACGCCCAACCCGGCCAGTACCGCGCTGGCGATCAGCGCCCAGGCGCTGTCCAGTTGCAGCCGCCACAGGCAGGCCAGGGCAATGGCGCCAAGGCCGGCGAGCATGCCGCCATGTTCGCTGACCCAGCGCCGCAGCCAAGGCTGCAACAACGGCACCAGGCCCATGCACAGTACCGGCAACGCCGTCAGCAATGCCGCCTGTTGGTAGCCCAGCCCGGTGCTGGCGCGCATCGGCTCGAGCAACGGGCCAATACTGGTCAGGATCGGTCTCAGGTTCAGTGCCAGCAGGATCACCAGCACCAGGTTCAACGCCCCTCTCATCACGTATCGAAACTCCCAAGCAAGACCCGGCCATTATCCTGTCGAGGCAGTCAGGGAAGAAATGAAGAGATTGGATGCAGGTCAGTGGCCACCTTAATGGCCCGATTGGCCTCCCGGCAAAGCGCGCGATTGGCTATCGGGCCAATCACCGCCCGGCGCTAAGGTAGCGCCATGTCCACAACGCATCCCTGGAGCACGCCATGCACAACCGTATCGAATGGGCCAAACACGCGCCGGAAGCCTACAAGGCCATGGTCGGCCTGGAACAGGCCCTGGCCAAGAGTGGCCTGGAAAACTCACTGCTGGAGCTGGTGCGCCTGCGGGCTTCGCAGATCAACGGCTGCGCCTACTGCGTGAACATGCATGCCAATGACGCGCGCAAGGCCGGCGAGACCGAGGCGCGCTTGCAGACCCTGTGCGCCTGGCAGGAAACGAACTATTTCACCCCGCGTGAACGTGCCGCGCTGGCCTGGGTGGAATGCCTGACCCGTCTGCCCGAGCGTGGCGCCCCGCAAGCGGAATACGAAGCGCTGCAGCAGCACTTCGAGCCGATCGAGCTGGCCAACCTGACCTTGGCCATCGCCACCATCAACGCCTGGAACCGCTTTGGCGTGGGCTTTGCCATGGTTCCGGCCTGAGTCATCTCGTACCGGCAAGGGTGCGCCGCCGGGCCAGGCAGGCGTACCCCATCCCGAGCACGCTGAGCATCAATGCCGCGAGCAACCCCACCAACTCGCGGCTGTAGCGTGCCACCAGCGCCGGGAACCCAGTGAATGCTCGGTAGACCCGCACATCGGCCTCGCCACCCGCAAAACTGACACCGATGCCACCCTGGCGAATCTGTGCGTAGTCGGCGTCGAAATACACCCAGACCCGGCACTCGCTGCCCTTCTTGATGGCCGGTATCTCTACCTGCGCCGTCGCCGCCTCGTACAGGGTGTCGTTACCCGCCCCATCGCGTACCTGCACCAGGCCCTTGGCCGGCAGCCGGATCTTCACCTCACGCACATCACTGTCGCCACGGGTGTGCAGGTCGATGAGCAAGCCAGTACGGTGGTCGACCAACCCGGCTTCGAAGGGTTTGGCGAACAACTGCGCATAAGGCGCCTGGGCCAGTTCGATCAGCTTGTCGACCTGATACGGGTTCAACGCGCCGTCGCTGATGGTGTTGATGCGCGGCTGCAACTCCTCGTACTTGAGCTGCGCGTTGGCCCTGCTGATGCGCTCGCTGAACTGGCTGGGATAGGTCAGGTAAGCGTAGGTCAAGGTCGCCTCGAGCCGTGACTGGGGCTTGAGCAGCATATAAGCCACCAGGATGACCATCAGGCCAAGCAGCATGGCGACCAGGCGTTTGCCGACTTTGTCCCAACTCAACGGTGCGGTTCCTTCTGTTACGGCACGGAAGATCGAAGCGGCGCAAAGGGTGCCAAGTTCAGTGCCAACAGGCAAGCACTCAACGGCTCAACAACTGCGGCAGCGATGCCATGAGCATGGCTACTCCCGAGGCGGTCAACAACCCCAGCACCACCCGGCGAAACGCCAGTTCGCTGATCCCCAGGTACACCCGCGTGCCCAGCAGCGCCGGCAGCGCCATGGCCAGCAGCACCACAGCGAACGCGGGCAGCATGTCGCGGGTCACCACGCCGGTGCCCAGGTAGGTGAGCATGGTCACCAGCAGCATCGACAGGTTGAAGTTCTGGATCACCGCACGCTGGGTATCACGCTCGAAGCCGCGCAAGGTACACCACAGTGTAGGCACTGTGCCGGTAAAGCCACCGATTCCGCCGAGCGCCCCGCCCACCAGGCCCACCGCACCATCGGCCAGGCGGTTGCCCGGCAGCCGTGGCAGGCGCGGCGCCAGCAGCATCAGCGGGCACCACAGCACCAGCAAGGTGCCGAACACCGCCTTGAACCAGAGCATGTCCAGGTACGGCAATACCCACACCCCCAGCGGGATGCCGGCCAGGCCGCCAAGCACGAACGGCCACAACAGCGCCCAGCTGAAGCCGCGTCGCACGCTGAACACGGCAATCAGCTGGCCGGTGAGGCTGCCGAACACGGTCAGCGACGCCGCCAGCCGTGGTTCCAGGCCCCAGGCCCAGAACGACATCGCGACCATGCCGAAGGCAAAGCCGGAAAGGCCCTGGACGAAACCGGCGACGATGGCACCGAGGGCGATGAGGTAGAAGGCATCCATGGGCGATTCAAGCCTGACGTGATCGGCGTTCCACCTTGCCAGAGCCGCAGGTGAATGTCTGCTTCAGATCCAGCTTGACCCAAACAATGCGGTCGTTGACGATCAGCACTCCCCCCATCAAGGACGAAGCTATGTTACGGATACTGGGCAGGGCCTCATCGATCAACGTGCGCAAGGTGCTGTGGGCCTGCGCCGAATTCAGCATCCCCTTCACCCGTGAAGACTGGGGCAACGGCTTCCGGCCCACCGATGCGCCCGAATTCCTCACGCTCAACCCCAACGCCATGGTCCCGGTGATCCAGGACGGCGGTTTCACGCTGTGGGAATCCAACAGCATCATCCGCTACCTGGCCAACCGCTATGGCGATGCGGCCTGCTACCCAAGCGAAGCACAGGCACGGGCGCGCATCGACCAGTGGATCGACTGGCAGGCCTCGGACCTGAACCGGGCGTGGAGCTACCCGTTCATGTCGCGGGTGCGCCACTCGCCTGCGCATCAGGATACCCAGGCGCTGGCGGCCGGTTGCGCAGAGTGGGCGCGCTACATGGGCATCCTCGATCGGCAACTGGCTGCGACCGGCGCGTTCGTCGCTGGCGAGCACTTCACCCTGGCCGACATCCCCATCGGCCTGTCGGTGCAGCGCTGGTTCGCCACACCGATCGATCATCCCCAGCTGCCCGCCGTGAGTGACTATTACGAACGCCTGAGCCAGCGGCCTGGCTACCTTGCCCATGGGCGCAACGGCCTGCCTTGAGCAGGTGACTGCTGCCCACGCGTTCAGAAACCGAGGGTGGCAGAGAGCAGGTAGGTGCGCGGCGTGGACAGCGTCAGCCCCGGCTCACTGTCATCCGACGCCCCCGCCGAAGCCCAGTAACGCTCATCCATCACGTTCTCGACACTGGCGCGCAAGGTGACCTCGGTGGCGTCGACCTTGAAGGCATAGCGCGCGCCCAGGTCGAAGCGCTCCCAGCCGTCGATCTGCTTGCTGTTGTTCTGGTCCAGGTACTGCGAGCTGGAATGAATGCCCCGCGCCGTCAGCGTCAACCCGTTCGCCCCAGGCACGTCCCATTCCGCGCCGAGGTTGACGTTGTACGCCGGCATGGCCGGGGCACGGTTGCCGTCGAACGCGCCGTTCACGGTACCGGTCAGTTCGCTGTCGATGTACATCACCCCGCCCAGTACCCGCACGCCGTCGAGCGGTTCACCGAACACGCTGAGCTCGATACCGCGGTTATCGCGTGTGCCGTTGCGGCCGAACACGCGTGATGTGGCGTTGGTCTCGTAGGCCGGCTGGCGAATGCGGAAGGCGCTGGCAGTGAAGGCGACTCGGCCCAGGTCGTACTTGGCGCCGACCTCGACCTGGCGGCTGATGAATGGCGGGAAGATCTGGTCTTCGTTGACCGAAGTCGACGGGGCGATCTTGCCCTGGCTCAGGCCTTCCATGTAGTTGGCGTAGAGCGACAGCTGGTCGGTGACCTTGAGCAGCACGCCGCCCGAAGGCGAGACTTTTTCTTCGTCGTAGGCCGTGTCGCCCTTCACGCCATCGCTCCAGTCGTCCACCTGCACCCGCTGCCAGCGGGCACCCAGGGTCAGTAACAGGCGTTCGTCGAAGAAGCCGAGGGTGTCGGCCAGGGCAACGCCAGAGAAACGGTTTTCGGTGTACGCCTCAGGGTCGATGCGCGTGGGTGTGCCCGGCGTGGGGGTGGCGACCGGGTTGTACAGGTTGCTCGGTGCCGAGGCATAGCGCGCGCCGCCGTTGGTGAAATCCATGTAGAAGTAGCTGGCAGCCAGGTTGAGTTCATGACTGACCGGGCCAGTGTGGAACCAGCTGCGCAACCCGGCCATGGCCGTGCGCACCGACTCGTCGCGGGTGAAATCGCGCGGTTGCACAGTGAAGTCACCGGCATCGTTGACGATCGACACGTTGTGGCGGAGAAAGTCATGGTTGCTCTTGCGTGCGCCGACCGCAGCATAGGCCATGAGAGAATCACTGAGATCGTACTCGGCATTCAGCGCGCCGAAGGTGTCGTGGGTGCGCGCCTTGCTCCAGGCCTGGGCATAGTTATGGTGCACGTCGCTGGCGTCCGGCACCTTGGCGTTGGCGCCGACCAGCACGCGTTCCTGCGGCGCGTCGGTGTCGCGCTCGGTGTGGCCCAGGTCGGCCGACAGGCGCAGGCGCTCGCCACGAAAGTCCAGGCCCAGCACGGCCATTTCGCGGTCGACGCTCTGGTGCTCCCACTCGGTATCGCCGGCCTGCTTCACGCCGTTGAAACGCACGCCGAACTGCTCGCCTTCACCGAAGCGGCGGCCGACGTCCACCGCGCCGCCGGCCTGGCTGCCGGAGGCGTAGCTGCCGGTGAGCTCGGTGAGCGGCTGGTCACCAGCGCGCTTGGGCACCACGTTGATGGCGCCACCCACGCTGCCCCGCGGTGAGATGCCATTGATCAGCTGGCTCGGGCCCTTGAGGATGTCGACGCGGTCGGCCATTTCCATGTCGATCGAATAAGTCGGCAGGATGCCATACAGGCCGTTGTAGGACACATCGCTGTTGAACAGGCTGAAGCCGCGAATGGTGAACTGCTCGAAACGCCCGCCTGCCGGGTTGGTGGCGCGCACCGACGGGTCGCTGGCCACCAGGTCGCCAAGGGTCCGGGCCTGCTGGTTTTTTACCAGCTCGTGGGTGTAGGTGGTCATGCTGAACGGCGTGTCCATGAAGTCACGCGCACCGAGCAGGCCCTGCGAGCCCTTGCGCGCCACTTGGCCGCCGGCATACGGCTGGGCATCGCCGGGCGAGGCCTGGCCGCCGACAATGGTGGTCGGGGCGATCTCCAGGGCATCAGCACCTTGCGGGGCCGGCACCAGGGTGAAGGCGCCCTCGCCTGCCGGCTGCAATTGCAGGCCGCTGCCGCGCAGCAGTTGCACAAAGCCTTCGTCGACACTGTAGCTGCCAGCCAGCCCGTCGCTCTGACGGCCACTGACCAGCGCCGGGTCCACCGACAGGCTGACACCGGCCTGGTCGGCGAAGCGGGTCAGCGCCGCGCCCAGGCTGCCGGCGGGCACCTGGTAGCTGCGGCGGGCTTGCTCGTCGGCCCAGGCAGGCACGTACAGCAACAGGCTCATGGCGAACCCCAGCGGGATGAGGCGGTATGGCGTAACAGCTGGCATTGAAACAGGCTCCCTTTGCGTTCTCTTATCGGTAATGACCGACGAGGGAAAAAAAGGGGACAGCCTCAGGCACGATTTTCTCGGGGGACCAGCGTCACCCAGTAACGGGTGCGCGCATGCACCTCCAGCGGCAGGCTAGCGGCGAGCAGCGCCAGCACTCGGTCGGTGTCGTCGAGGCGAAAGGTGCCGGTGACCCGCAGGCGTTCAAGCTCCGCTGCCCAACGCAGCAGGCCTGGACGGTACCTGCGCAGCTCGTGCAGCAGGTCGCCCAGCGGGCGGTCGTCCAGGCGCAGCACGCCGTCGCGCCAGCCCAACAGCAGATCATCCACGGCCATGACCGGGCCTGGCCCGCTGGCACGCAAGCTGGCCTGCTGGCCGGCCTGCAGCACCACGGAATTGCCGCGCAGCGGCTGCAGGGTCGCCAAGCCTTTTACCACCGACACCCGGCAAGCCTGATCGAAAAGCCGCACGCAGACCTCGCCTCCCCTGACCTGGACCTGGCCAACCGGCACCTGCACTACCCGGTCGACCGCATCGGCGACCGCGACCGCGACCTCGCCCCGCAGCAGTTTCACGCGCCGGGCCGCGAGATCGACATCGACGGCGCTGTCGGTGTTCAGCTGCAAGGTCGTTCCGTCGTTCAATACCCGCTGCCTGCGTTCGCCGACCGCGGTATGCAGGTCGGCGGTCCAGGCATCCAGCGGCAACTGCCGGCTCAGCAGCCAGGCCGTCGGTAGCAGCGCGGCAACGCCCAGGGCCTGCTTGAGCAAGGCACGGCGGCCAGCGTCCGGCCGATCGAGCGTTGCCATGGCCAACTCGCCGGGCAGTTGCGAGAAGCGCTGGCGCAGTCGCTGGGCCTGCTGCCAGGCGTTCTCGTGCAGGCTGTCGCTGGCCCGCCATTGCGCCAGGCGCTGGAGGTCGCGCTGGCTGGCCTGGCCGGACTCCAGCAGCGCCAGCCAGCGGGCGGCAGCACGCACCACTTCGCGGGCGTTGGTGGCAGGCGCGGCCATTACAGTTCTGCCAGCAGGCAATGCTCGTAGGCCTGCGCCATGTAGCGTTTTACCGTGCGTTCAGAGACACCGAGGCGTTCGGCGATTGCGCAGTAGCCCAGGCCTTCCACCTGGCTCCAGAGGAAGGCCTTGCGCACCGGGGCCTTGAGGCCGTCGAGCAGCTCATCCAGTGCATGCAGGGTTTCCAGCAGGATCCAGCGGTGCTCCGGCGACGGCAGGCTCTGCTCGGGCAGTTGCGCCAAGGCGTCGAGGTAGGCCTGTTCCAGGCTGCGGCGATGGTGGAAGTTGCTTAGCAGGCGCTTGCCCACCGTCAGCAGGTAAGCACGCGGCTGGCGAATGTCCGCCAGCGGCTGGGCGCTGGTGAGCACCCGCAGGAAGGTGTCCTGGCTGAGGTCGGCGGCATCCCAGGCGTTGCCCAGGCGCCGCCGCAGCCAGGCTTCCAGCCAGCCGCGGTGGTCGCGGTAGAGGGCAGGCAGGCTGGGCTCCGGAGGCGGAGCGAGATCGGTCATGGGGTCGGCTCTGGCAAGGCTTGAATGCGACCGATTCTAATTTGCACCAGCGTATCAAGCCAAGCTATTTATGTGCCTTCAGGCAAACGCGGCCAAACGCGAGAGGATGCGCTGCACGTGGCCCCGTTCGATCATGGCCGCCCAATGGCCGTCACAGAAACGTTCACCGCGCACGCAGTAGGTCAGCAGGCTCTGCAGTTGGGGCAAGGTGGCTTGGGCGATGGTGTCGGGGGCGCTGAGCAGGTGGTCGGCGGCGGGCCGGTAATTGACGTCGGTCCAGCAGTCCCTGCCGGCCTCCTTGTAAAAGGCACTGACCACTGCTTCATAGTCGGGCCAACGGCTGCCTTCCTTGAGGGTGTAGGTCTTGATCGCTGCGCCATTGGGGTAGAGCCGGGATTGGTAGGACAGCAAAGCTTCGACGTCGGCTTGGGTGGGATGCATGGTGATTTCCTTATCGGCACCCGGCAAGTCTACACAAACGGGGCTGCTTTGCAGCCCACTGTCCGTTACGCCGCCTGCTGCACCGGCACTACCGGCCGCGTCCGCCAGGCGATGGTCAGCAGCAGCCCCAGCAGCGCCATCCCTGCCCCGGCAAACGACACCGCCGAGTACCCCAAGCCGGCGTTGATCACCGCGCCACCCAGCGCCGCACCTATCGCGTTGCCCAGGTTGAACGCGCCAATGTTCACCGCCGAAGCCAGGTTGGGCGCGTCCTTGGCGGCATCCATCACGCGCATCTGCAGCGGCGGCACCAGGGCGAAACTGGCAATGCCCCAGACCAGGATCGCCAGCGCCGTCGGCAGCGACCAGCCAAGCATCGCCGGGAACACCAGCAGCACGGCAATCAACACCAGCAACGACACGATCAAGGTGCGCTCGACCGAGCGATCCGCGGCCTTGCCGCCCCACACGTTGCCCAGGGTCAGGCCAATGCCGAACAGCACCAGCATGGCGGTGATGAAGGTCGTGGAAGCCTGCGCCTGGCTGTGAAGGATCGGTGCAATGTAGGTGAACACGGTGAACATCGCACTGGAGCCGACCACGGTCAGGGTCAGCGCCGCCAGCACCGGCCCACGCCCCAGCACACGGATTTCGGCCATCACACCCGCGCTCTTGGGCAGCGGCACACTGGGCAGTGCGAACCACAGCGAAGCCATCGCCACCAGGCCCAGGCCGGCAATGCCCCAGAACGCCGTGCGCCAGCCGAGCAACTCACCGAACCAGGTGGCCAGCGGCACACCGCCGATGGTGGCAAGGGTGAGGCCCATGAACATGGCGGCCACCGCCCCTGCCCGCTTCTCGGGCGGCACCACGCTGGCCGCCACCACCGAGCCGACGCCAAAGAAGGCGCCGTGGTTGAGCGAGGTCACCACCCGTGCAATGAGCAGGCTCTGGTAATCGGTGGCCAGGGCCGACAGCAGGTTGCCCAGGGTAAAGATGGCCATCAGCCCGATCAGCAGGTAGCGCCGCGGCACTCTGCCGGTGGCCAGGGTCATCAACGGGGCACCGATCAGCACGCCTAACGCGTAGGCACTGACCAGCAGGCCTGCCGCCGGGATCGACACGCCGAGGTCGCTGGCAATGCCGGGCAGCATGCCCATGGGGGCGAACTCGGTGACACCGATGCCGAAGGCACCGATGGCGAGCGCCACGAGAGGGGGATTGATACGCATACAAGGCTCCTTATCTATGACGGGAATGCTACGATCAGACTTTTGAATGCACTAGACCGGTTTTCCGGTAACCACCTTTGCGCTGGAGGCACAGATGGACTTCAACGGGCGATCCGGGGAGATGGAGGTTTTTGCCAAGGTGGTGGATGCCGGCAGCCTGTCTGCCGCGGCCCGCGAGCTGGGCCTGACACCCTCGGCGGTGAGCCGCATCATCGCCCGCGCCGAGCAGCGCCTGGGTACCCGCCTGCTGCTGCGCACCACCCGGGCCATCACCCTCACCACCGAGGGCGAGGCTTACCTGCGCGGGGCGCGGCGCATCCTGGCCGACCTGCTGGAAGTCGAAGAGGCGATCACCGATCAGGGCGTGCCGCGCGGGCGCTTGCGGGTCAGCGCCGCGCTGGGGCACGGGCGGCAGACGGTGGTGCCGTTGCTGACGGCGTTCAGCGCGTTGTATCCGCAGGTGCTGGTGGACCTGACGCTGAGCGATGAAATCGCCGATATCCATGGCGGTCAGGCCGACGTGGCGCTGCGCTTCGGCCAACTGCCAGACAGCTCGCTCAGTGCACGCTGCATCGGTCATACCGGCCAGGTGGTGGTCGCTTCGCCCGACTACCTGTCACGCTGTGGCGCGCCGCAGGTGCCTGAGGACCTGGCGCAGCACAACTGCCTGCGCTTCAACTTCCGGCGTGCTGCACCGGATTGGCCGTTTCGCCGGGCGGGGGAGGATTTTTCACTGAAAGTGACGGGGAATATCGAGTGCAGCAGTGGCGAGGCGTTGGCGCAACTGGCCAGGCTGGGGGCGGGCATTGCCCGGATCGGGACCTTTACCGTAGCCGATGAACTGAAAAACGGTCAACTGGTGGCGCTACTGGAAGACTACAACCCAGGCGACCGCGAACCGCTGCATGCGGTGTTCGTCGGCGGGCCGGCAATGCCGGCACGGGTGCGGGTATTCGTGGATTTTCTGGTGGAGCATCACCAGGGCTGGCCGTTGCTGTCGGCCTGAACAGGCTGCGTGCCGGGCCTTGGCCATGCGCTATCGATTCATGCACCGCTCATAACGCTCATCCACCCGCCCGGCAAACCAGGCGGTCGTCAGCTTACGGGTTATCTTCGGGCTCTTCAGCTCGATCCCCGGCAGCACGGCCCGCGGCAGCGGCTTGCCGGCGGCCGCATCGGCCAGGGCAAACACCCCGCTGTACAGCTTGCTGTCCTCGAACGCCAGGCTGTCACCGAGCTCCAGCTGGTTGCGGATCTGCGTGTTGCGCAGCCCCAGCTTTACCCCGAGCTTGCGCGCCGCCTGCTCAGTGCTGCCGGGCATGATCGACCCGGGGGCGACCAGGTCGCCATCCAGCGCCAGGGCTGCCCCCGTGACCTTGCTCAAGGCAGCCTGGAACGCGGCATTGCGGCTGGCGTACCACCCTGCGTTGAAATCGGCGAAGCGGTACAGCTGGCGCTCGTAATGCACCGGATAGCCGAGCAGATGGGCAATACCGAAGTACATGCCGCCACGGCGGCTGAAGACTTCCTGGCGAATGGTGCCGTCATAGGTGTAGGGATAATCCTTGGCGTGCTTCTCGGCGAAATCGATGCTGACCTGCATCGGCCCGCCGGTGTGCACGGGGTTCAAGCCGTCCAGCAAAGTCTTGCCCAACGGCAAGCGAGCGATGAACTCGTCGTACAGCGCGCTCAGCTGCTTCTCGCTGCGCACTGCCAGCAGGCGCTGCTGATAGCTCTGGCCATTGCCTGAAGGCGTCTTCAGTGCAGCATCGACCAGCAGCTTTGGAATGTGCAGGCGCGCCGCACGGCGGTCGATTTCTTCTCGGGCGATGCGCCCGAGGCCGGGCACCTGCGGGTCAGCATTGAAGGTCGACTCCTGCTCGGTCACCGCCAGCACCGCGCACAGGTTGCGCTTGCTCGGCGCAATGCGCTGGGCCTCGAACGCCACCTGGATATCACTGGCCCAGCCTTCGCGGTCCTTGGCCTGGGCCGGCAGCAGGCGCATCAGCTGGGCACGCACCTTGGCCGGGTCGGCCTCCGGCTCTTCCTCGCGCCGCCCGGCGCACCCCTGCAACAGCGCCAGGGCCATCAGCCCGGCCGCCAACAGACGGCCGTTCAGGGCTGTTCACCGACCAGGTAGGTCTTGCTGATGTGGCGGAACTGCGGGTGGCTGGCGCTGCCCATGAGCTCGAACAGCACCATCTCCCCGGTCACCACCTGCGCCCCGGCCTGGCGCATGCGCGCAAGGCCTGCGGCCTTGTTGGCCGGGGTACGGCTGTCGCAGGCATCCTCGACCACCAGCACCTGCTTGCCCAGCGCCAGCAGGCCAAGCACGGTCTGCAGCACGCAGACGTGGGTTTCCATGCCGCAGACGATCACTTGCTCACGGGCCATCAGGCCGGCCGGCAAGCATTGGGCGGCCACGCAGGAGAAATGGGTCTTTTCCACCACCTCTGCCGCCGGGGCCACCGCGATCAGTTCCGACAAGGTATGACCCAGGCCTTTGGGGTACTGCTCGGACATCACGATCGGCAGTTCCAGGTCATGGCAGGCCGAGAGCAACCAGCGCGCTCGGGCGCGAGTGCCTCGAGGGTCGCTCATGGCGCCGATGAGCTTTTCCTGGATGTCGACCACCAGCAACGTGGCCTTGTGATGTTCGATCAGCATTGTCCGCCTCTTGCCTGGAAAAAGGCCTAGCCTCCCCCAGGCAGGCGGCGCCGTCAATCAGGCAGAAAGCCGATACGCCTCAAGGGCCTGTGTCAGCGCGGCGAGCACCCGGTCCTCGTGCTCGTGGATGAAGAAGTGGCCGCCGGGGAACATCTGCAGCGAAAAGGCACCGAGGGTTTCCCTGCGCCAGGCCTGCAGTTGCTCTGCGCTGGCCCGGTCCGCTTCGCCACCGAGCACGTGCAGCGGGCACTGCAAGGCAGGCCGCTGACGGTAGAGATATCGACCGCAGAGCAGGAAGTCGGCGCGCAGGGTGGGCAAGGTCAGGCTCATCAGCTCGGCATTGGCCAGCACCTCCTCCGGCGTGCCATTGAGTTCGCGCAGTTCGGACTTGAGCTGGTCATCGGTCTTGGGGTCGCGCCAGTTGTGCCCATCGTAATCCTCGCGCCGGGTGGGCGCCGCCGTGCCGCAAGCGAACAGCGCCAGCGGAGCTGGGCAGCCCAATGCGCGCAGTTCGTGGGCCAGTTCGAAGGCCAGCAGTGCGCCAAGGCTATGGCCGAGCAACGCATAAGGTGCGTTGACGGCCAGGCGTTGCTCACTGGCCAACTGCCGGGCCAGCGTCTGCATGTCGGTCTGCAGCGGCTCGCCCATGCGCGCACCCCGCCCAGGCAGTTCGACCGGGCGCACCTGCAGCCAGGCCGGCAGCTTGCGCCGCCAGCGGCTGTAGACCATGGCACTGGCCCCGGAATAGGGCAGGCACAGCAGGTTGAGCGGGGTCACTGGGCGGCAGCTGCGGCCATCTGCTGGCGCAGGCTCAAGGGCCGCATGTCGGTCCAGACTTCATCGATGTAGGCCAGGCAGTCCTTCTTCAGGCCGCTCTTGCCCACGGCGCGCCAGCCTTCGGGAATGACCTTGTAGTCCGGCCAGATGGAGTATTGCTCTTTGTGGTTGACCACTACCTGGAACTGGATATCGTCGCGGTCGAATACGGAAGTCATTGCCTGTCTCCTTGAGTGATGAATACCGCTGCACACCTGGCGCAGGGAGGTTCTCAGGTAGACGTAGGACACTTCGGAAAAATTAGCCTCAGGCGTCTCTGAGCAAGTCATGCGCATCGAGCAGGCGGAACGCCACCTGCGGGTTGCGCTCCAGGCCCCGGCGGATCGCGGCCGGGATCGACTGGCGGGTCTTGCGGCACAGGCCGGGCTGCTCGTCGAGTTCGATGACGATGCCGCGCATGGTGCGCACTTCGTTGAAACCGGGGCTGATGTGCACGCGGATGCCAAGGTTTTCGTACAGCCGCTGCTGCAGGCGCTGCAGGTCCTCCAGGTCCTTGAGGTTTTCCAGGCGTTCGAGCAGGCGCTTTTCTTCCTGGCGGGTGAGCAGGAGGATGCGCTGGGCCGCTGACGGATGCTCGGCCAAGTGTTCGCGGCCGCAGTCACAGGCGCCAGGGGGGCACGGTTGGCGAAGTGGAAGTGGGGTGCTCATGAAGCAAGCATAGCCTTACCGGGCAGCCGGAAGTAAACGCCAGGCACCAACTTTCCTGACAGGATAAAAAATTTCACAAACCGCTGGACCGCACCCCCTCGCTTCGCCTATAAATCGCCCAAGGGAAATTTATATTCCCATGAAGAAACATTCCTTCGCTCGCCGCGAAGCGCCTTTTGCCCTTGTGCCGACCTGCCCCACCCGATCACGAGGCCTACCCGACATGCCCCCCGCTCCCGATCACTTCATCCTGCGCGTCAGCTGCCCGGCCGTGTCCGGCATCGTCGCTGCGGTGACCACCTACCTGGCCGAGCATGGTTGCTACATCAGCGAGATGGCGCAGTTCGACGACGAGGACAATGGCCGCTTCTTCATGCGCGCCGTGTTCCGCTACAACACCGGTGTCAGCGGTGACACGCCACAACTGGAAGCAGGTTTCGCCGATGTCGCCCAGCGTTTCGACATGGACTGGAGCCTGCACAGCAGCGCCCGACCACTGCGCGTATTGCTGATGGTGAGCAGGTTCGACCACTGCCTGGCCGACCTGCTCTACCGCCACGCCAAGGGCGAACTGGACATGCACATCACCGCCGTGGTCTCCAACCACCTCGACTTGCGGCCAATGGCCGAGCGCCAGGGCATCCGCTTCGTCTACCTGCCGCTGAGCAAGGACACCAAGGCCGAGCAGGAAGCCGCATTGATGCGCATCGTCGAGGACACCGGCACCGAACTGGTGGTGCTGGCGCGCTACATGCAGATCCTCTCCGACGACCTGTGCCGCCAGCTGTCGGGCCGGGCGATCAATATCCACCACTCGTTCCTGCCCGGTTTCAAGGGCGCCAAGCCTTATCACCAGGCCTACCAGCGCGGCGTCAAGCTGATCGGCGCCACCGCCCACTACGTCACCAGCGACCTCGACGAGGGCCCGATCATCGAACAGGAAGTGCAGCGCGTGGACCACGCCTATAGCCCCGACGACCTGGTGGCGATCGGCCGCGACACCGAGACCATCGCCCTGTCCCGCGCAGTCAAATACCACCTTGAGCACCGGGTGTTCCTCAACCACGACCGCACGGTGATCTTCAAATGAGCGCCATCCCCAGCATCAAGCTGATCGACGGCAAGGCCACCGCAGCGCGGGTGCTGGCCGAGGTTCGCGAGCAGGTGCAGACCTTGCGCCAGGGCGGTGTGCAACCAGGCCTGGCAGTGGTCCTGGTCGGGGCCGACGCGGCCAGCCAGGTGTATGTACGCAACAAGGTGCTACGCGCCGAGGAAGTGGGCATTCGTTCGCAGGAACACCGGCTGCCGGCCGACACCACCCAGGCGCAACTGCTGACCCTGATCGACCGGCTCAACCGTGACAGCGGGGTGAACGGCATCCTCGTGCAGCTGCCGTTGCCAGGACACATCGACGAACAACGCATCCTCCAGGCGATCGACCCACTGAAGGACGTCGATGGTTTTCACAGTGAAAATGTCGGCGGCCTGGCCCAGGGGCGCGATGTGCTCACGCCCTGCACTCCCAGCGGCTGCATGCGCCTGCTGCGCGATGCCTGCGGCGAGCTGCGCGGCAAGCATGCCGTGGTGATCGGCCGCTCGAACATCGTCGGCAAACCGATGGCCGCGCTGCTGCTGCAGGCCGACTGCACGGTGACCGTGGTGCACTCACGCAGTCGCGGTCTGCCGGCACTGTGCCGCCAGGCCGACATCGTCGTCGCGGCGGTCGGCAAGCCACGCCTGGTCGGCGCCGAGTGGCTCAAGCCCGGTGCGGTGGTGATCGATGTCGGCATCAACCGCATCGAAGAAGGCGGCCATAGCCGCCTGGTCGGCGATGTCGACTTCGCGGCCGCCCTGCCCCAGGTTGCCGCCATCACCCCGGTGCCCGGCGGCGTCGGCCCGATGACCATCGCCTACCTGATGAAAAACACCCTGCTCGCCCTCGACCTGCAGCAACAGGCCGCCCTCCAGGAGCGCACCCCATGCCTTTCGCCCTGCTGAAATACGGCCTGAGCGCCGACTACCCGGTGGAGGTCGACCTGCCGCCACCGTGCGAACTCAAGCCGCGCTACGACGTGGTGATCATCGGCGGCGGCGGCCACGGCCTGGCCATCGCCTATCACCTGGCCAGGTACCACGGCGTGACCAACGTTGCCGTGCTGGAAAAGGCCTACCTGGGCGGCGGCAACACCGCACGCAACACCGCGGTGATCCGCTCCAACTACCTCACCAGCGAGGGCGTGCGCTTCTACGCCGAATCCGTGCGGATGTTCCAGAACCTGTCCAACGAGTTCGACTTCAACATCATGTACTCCGAGCGTGGCCAGCTGACCCTGGCGCACACCGACGCCACTGTGCGCGCGTTCCGCCAGCGCGCCGAGGTCAACAGGCACTTCGGCGGGCGCACCGAAATGATCGACCGCCAGCAGATCCGCGAGCTGGTGCCGAGCCTGAACCTCGACCCCGGTCACCTGCCGGTGCTCGCCGGCCTCTGGCACATCGACGGCGCCACCGCGCGGCACGACGCGGTGGCCTGGGGCTACGCCAGGCAGGCCGCCAAGCGCGGCGTGGAAATCCATCAGCTGACCGAAGTGCAGGACCTGCTGATCCGCAATGGCCGCATCGAAGCGGTCAAGACCAACCGCGGTACCGTGCAGTGCGGCTGCGTGGTGCAGGCGGTGGCCGGCGCCAGTTCGTTGCTGATGGCCAAGGCCGGCATCCGTGCGCCGATCCACACCTACCCGCTGCAGGCCATGGTCACCCAGCCATTCAAGCCATTCCTCGACCCGCTGGTGAGTTCGTCGGCATTGCATTGCTACGTGCAGCAGACCAGCCGAGGCGAGATCGTCTTCGGCGGCGGCTCCGACCCGTACCCGCTGTACAACACCCGCTCCACCCTCGACCTCAAGGAAAGCCTGCTGGCCCACGCCATCGAGATGTTCCCGTTCATGGCCAACGCCAAGCTGATGCGCCAGTGGGCCGGCATGACCGACATGACCCCGGACTACAGCCCGATCATGGGCCTGTCGCCAGTCGACAACTATTACCTCGACGCTGGCTGGGGCACCTGGGGCTTCAAGGCCACGCCGATCTGCGGCAAGACCATTGCCGAACTCGTGGCCAGCGGCGGCAAGGTACCTGAATTGATCGCCCCGTTCGCCCTGGAACGCTTCAGCCGCTTCCGGCAAGTCAACGAAATGGGCGCCACCGCGGCCAGCCACTAAGGAGCACACGACGATGAAGATCATGACCTGCCCCTTGAACGGCCCGCGCAACATCAGCGAGTTCACCTATGGCGGCGAATTCAGGCAGATGCCCGATCCGGCCACCTGCACTGACGGCGAGTGGGCCGACTACGTGTTCAACAGCGACAACCTGGCCGGCGTGGTCACCGAGTGGTGGCTGCACAACGCCTCGAGCTACTGGTTCCTGGCCGAGCGCCACACTGTCACCGACCAGGTGCTGCGCACCTTCGACCCCAAGGAAGTGTTCGACCGCCGCGTCGACTTCAGCCACACCGCCAGCCCGGAGATTGCCGGATGAACAGCCATACTCGCCTCCCTGCGCCGATGGGCCTGCTGATCGACCGCGAGCAGCCCTTGTGTTTCGAATTCGATGGCCAGGCGTGCCCGGGCTTTGCCGGCGACACCCTCGCCAGTGCACTGCTCGGCAACGGCCGCTGGCTGCTGTCGCGCTCGTTCAAATATCACCGCCCGCGTGGCCCGCTGAGTATGGCCGGGCAGGACGCCAACACCCTGGTGCAGCTCCCCGAAGAGCCCAATGCGCTGGCCGACATGGAGGCTGCCCGTGACGGCCTGGTGGTCACCGGGCAGAACTTCAACGGCAGCCTGGAACACGACCGCGACGCCTACCTGGGCAAGTTCTCGCGCTTCATGCCGGTGGGTTTCTACTACCGCGCGTTCTACAAGCCCAAGGGCATGTGGCAGCGGTGGGAACCGCTGATTCGCAAGAAGGCCGGCCTCGGCGTACTCGACCTCGGTTTCAAGCCGCAGTACTACGACAAGGCCTACCTGTTCGTGGACCTGGCCGTGATCGGTGCCGGCCCGGCCGGTTTGCGCGCCGCGCTGGATGCCGCCAATGCCGGAGCCAAGGTGCTGCTGATCGAGCAACAGCCGGTACTCGGCGGCTCGCTGACCTACGCCCGCTTCGACATCGCCGGCACCCGCGCCGCCAGCCTGCGCCAGGAACTGCTGGCTGCCGTCGCAGGCCAGCCGAACATCCAGGTGCTGTGCGAGGCCACCTGCAACGGTTGGTTCACCGACAACTACCTGCCGGTGATCCAGCACAAGCGGCTGTACAAGGTGCGCGCCAGCCGCTGCCTGGTGGCGGCCGGGTCGTTCGATCAGCCGGTGGTGTTCCGCAACAACGACCTGCCTGGGGTGATGCTGACCAGCGCCGCGCAGCGGCTGATGAAGCTGTATGCCGTCAAGCCGGGGCAACGTGCAGTGGTGCTCACCGGCCACGATGACGGCTACCTGGCCGCGCTGGACCTGCACGAGCAAGGCGTGGCCGTCGCCGCCCTGGTCGACATGCGCGCCGCGCCTGCCGATGTCGCGCTGGCCAGCGAGCTGGAGCGTCGCGACATTCCCCTGCACCTCGGCAGCACCGTCTACGAGGCCTTGCACGAAGCGGGCATGCGCCATGTCACGGGCGCAGAAATCCGCCCGATCACCGGCCAGGGCAAGGTTGGCGATCACGGCCTGCGCGTGGCCTGCGACCTGCTGTGCATGTCTGCCGGCTACATGCCGGTGTATCAGTTGCTGTGCCAGGCCGGTGGCAAGCTGGCCTATGACGTGAACCGCGACGAGTTCGCCATCAGCAGCCTTCCCGCTGGCCTGGACATCGCAGGTTCGGTGAACGGCCGCCACCGCCTGGACAACGTGCTCACCGACGCCAGCCGCGGCGCCGCCGACGCCCTCGCGGCACTCGGGCTGCCAGCCCTCACGCCACCGCCGTACGTGGCCGAGGCCAAGGTCAACTTCCCCTGGCCGATCTTCCCGCACCCCAAGGGCAAGGACTTCGTCGACTTCGACGAGGACCTGCAGGTGCGCGATATCGTCAATGCCACCCGCAGCGGTTACCGCGACGTACAGCTGGTCAAGCGCTTCTCCACGGTCGGCATGGGCCCGTCCCAGGGCCGTCACTCGGCATTGCCCACCGCCCGCCTGGTGGCCCAGGCCACCGGCCGCAGCATCAGCGAAACCGGCGTGACCACTGCCCGCCCACCCTTCCAGGCCGAGAAACTTGCGCATGTGGCCGGCCGTGCGTTCGACCCGTACCGGCAGACGCCGATGCACCGCCGACACCTGCAAGCGGGCGCGCAGATGATGCCCGCTGGCAGCTGGCAGCGCCCGGCCTTCTACGGCAAGCCGGAACACCGCGAGCGCTGCGTGCAGGAAGAAGCCCGCCATGTGCGCGAGAAGGTCGGCCTGATCGACGTTTCCACCCTCGGCGGCCTGGATGTGCGCGGCCCCGATGCCGCCGAACTGCTGGAGCGCCTGTACACCTTCGGCTTTGCCAAGCTGGCCATCGGCCGCACCCGCTATGCGCTGATGACCAACGAGCACGGCGTGGTGATCGATGACGGCGTTTGCGCGCGCCTGGCCGAGCAACACTTCTACGTCACCGCCACCACCAGCGGCGTCGACCGCATCTACCAGCAGATGCTCAAGTGGAACGCGCAGTGGCGGCTGGACGTGGACATCGCCAACGTCACCGCCGCCCTGGCCGCGGTCAACCTGGCCGGGCCGCTGTCGCGCCAGGTGCTGGCCAAGGTCTGCAACGATGTCGAGCTGTCCGCCGAAGCCTTCCCTTATCTGGGGGTGCGCCTGGGCACGGTGGCCGGCATCCCGGCGCGCATCCTGCGAGTCGGCTTCGTCGGCGAGCTGGGTTATGAAGTGCATGTGCCGGCGCGCCATGCCGAGCGCCTGTGGGACTCGCTGATGCAGGCCGGGGCCGGGCTGGGTATCCGCCCGTTCGGGGTCGAGACCCAGCGCCTGCTGCGCCTGGAGAAAGGCCACGTGATCATCGGCCAGGACAGCGACGGCATGACCCATCCGGCTGAGCTCGACATGCAGTGGGCGATTGGCCGCAAGAAGCCGTTTTTCGTCGGCAAACGCTCGATCGAGATCCTCGAAGCACAGCCGCTCAAGCGCAAGCTGGTCGGTTTTACCCTGCCCAAGGGCAGCCCGCAGCCGCTGGAGGGCCACCTGGTGCTGGACGGCCCGGACATCAGCGGCAACGTCACCTCCTGCGAGTACTCGCAGACCCTCGGGCAGATCATCGGCCTGGCCTACGCCGGTGCCCATCAGGCGACGCCTGGCATGCACATCCCGATCCGCGTGGAAGGCGGCGTGATGGTCAGTGCCCAGGTGGTGCCACTGCCCTTCCATGATCCCGACAACCTGCGCCAGGAGCTCTGAACCATGACCAGCCTGAAAGCCGAAGCCTACCTCCCACGCAGCCTTCTGCACGCCTGTGCGTTGACCGACCTTACCGGACTGGCGCGGGTCGGGTTTCGCGGGGGTGACGCAGCTGACTACCTGCAAGCGCGTGGCTACCAGCTACCCTCGCTGCCCAACCAGGCCTTGCGCCAAAATGACGGCGGCTGGGTGGCGCGCCTGTCGGCCAGTGAGTACCTGCTACTGGGCAGCCTGGCCGACCAGGGCGCACGGGTTGCCAGCGAAGAACAGCGCTGGGTACAGGATGCCCGGCGCAACTACCTGCTGCCGCGTCAGGACAGCCATGCCTGGCTGCAGTTGTCGGGGGAGTATTGCAGTGCGGTGATGGCCAAGTTGTGCGGGGTCGATTTGCGGTTGCAGGCGTTTCCGGTCGGTGCCGTGGCGCAGACATCGGCGGCGCGGATCAATGTGATCGTGGTGAATGTCGGCAGTGATGGGTTGCCGGCCTTGCAACTGCTGTTCGATCGGGCATCGCTGGCGTACTTCCAGGAGGCAGTGCTGGATGCCATGGATGAGTTCCATGGCGGGTGGATCGGAGTGGATCAGCTGATGCGTTGACCTGTGGGAGCGGGTTTACCCGCGAAGAAGCCAGCGCGGTTCAGAGTTGAGTCAACCGCTCGCGCAGGAAGCTCACAAACCCCTGCACCGGTCGCGCTACCTGCCGGTGCTGGGGATACACTGCCGACAACTGCAACGCCGGCGGTACCCATTCATCCAGCACCGTCACCAGCCGCCCGTCCGCCAGCGCCTGCCCGACAATGAAGGTCGGCAGGTAGGTCACCCCCATCCCGGCAACCGCCGCTTCCCGCAGCAACTCGCCGTTGTTCGCCCGCATTCGCCCGGTGACCTGGATCGCCTGGGCCTTGCCACCCTGGCGGAACTGCCATTGCACCTGACGTGAATGGCCATAGGGCAGGCAGTCATGCGCGGCCAGCTGCTCAGGCCTGGTCGGCACACCCCGTGCGTCGAGGTAGGCCGGGCTCGCGCAATACACCCGTTCGACATCGGCAATACGCCGGGCAATCAGGCTGGAGTCCTCCAGCGCGCCGATACGCAGCGCCAGGTCATAACCCTCGCCGATCAGGTCCACCGCGCGATCACTGAGGTCCACCTCCACATCCACCTGCGGGTGCAACTGCAGAAACTCGGTCAGCAGGCAGCCCAGGTGGGCCATGGCGAACGACAGCGGCGCACTCAGGCGCAACGTGCCGCGCAGGGCCTGGGCCTGGCCGCTGATGTCGTGTTCCACCTGCTGCACCTCGCCCAGCAGGCGCAGTGCCGACTGGTAGTAGTGCTGGCCCAGCGGCGTAGCGTCCAGGCGGCGGGTGGAGCGGTTCAACAAGCGCACGCCGAGGCGCTCTTCGAGCTGCATCAGGCGGCGGCTGACCGATTGCTTGGACATGCCCAGGCGGTCGGCAGCGGCGGTGAAACTGCCGGCCTCCATGACCTGGGCAAAGATGCGCATGTCTTCGTAGGGGTTCATTGTCTCGCTCTTGGTGACAGTCAAACGCTTTATAGCGGCTTTTTCCCGCCAATGCACCTGCTTAATCTACACACAGGTCGCAGCGATGGCCCTGAAGGCCAGGCAAGACGCCCACTTCCAACACTTGAACAGAAAAGGATTCGCTCATGAACATTGTCCACAAAACCCTCACCGCCTCCCTCCTCGCCCTGTCCGTGTCCAGCGCTTTCGCTGCAGGCAGCCCAGGCGTCGAGCAGCACACCCAGGCCTTCCTCGAAGCGCTGGAGCAAGGCGGCGGCAAGCCGCTCGAACAGCTCAGCCCAAAAGACGCCCGCGCCATGCTGACCGGAGCCCAGGCGTCGGTGAAGGTCGACCTGTCCGGTATCGAGGTCAAGGAACGCACCATCCAGGCCAACGGCCAGTCGATCAAGCTGCAGGTGGTGCGCCCGGCCAATGTCAAAGGTGAGCTGCCGGTGTTCATGTTCTTCCACGGCGGCGGCTGGGTGCTCGGCGACTTCCCGACCCACCAGCGGCTGATCCGCGACCTGGTGGTGGGTTCCGGCGCAGTGGCCGTCTATGTGGACTACACCCCATCGCCAGAATCGCACTACCCGACGGCGATCAACCAGGCCTACGCCGCGACCCGGTGGGTGGCTGAACACGGCCAGGAAATCGGTGTCGACGGCAAACGCCTGGCCGTGGCCGGCAACAGCGTCGGCGGCAACATGGCCGCGGTGGTCGCCCTCAAGGCCAAGCAGGCCGGCACCCCGGCCCTGCGCTTCCAGCTGCTGCTGTGGCCGGTGACCGATGCCAGCTTCGAGACTGCTTCGTACCAGCAGTTTGCCGAAGGGCACTTCCTCACCACCGGGATGATGAAGTGGTTCTGGGACAACTACACCACCGATGCCAAGGCACGGGCAGAGATCTACGCCTCACCGCTGCGCGCCAGCAGCGAGCAACTCAAGGGCCTGCCGCCAGCGCTGGTGCAGACGGCCGAGTTCGATGTGCTGCGCGATGAGGGCGAGGCGTATGCACGCAAGCTGAATGCGGCAGGCGTGACGGTGACCTCGGTGCGCTACAACGGGATGATCCATGACTATGGGCTGCTCAACCCGTTGAGCCAGGTGCCGGCGGTGAAGGCCGCGATGCGTCAGGCCGCAAACGAACTGAACGTGCATTTGCAGTAACGCCAGCCAACCCTGTGGCAGGGCTCGCGTGCCCTGCCCTTACTGGAGATTCGTCATGCTTACCGTCCGTAACGCAGAAGACCGCGGCCTGGCCTTCCATGGCTGGCTGAAATCCTTCCACACCTTCTCCTTCGGCCATTACCGCAACCCCGAAGAGCAAGGTTTCTCTGACCTGCTGGTGATCAACGACGACCGTGTCATACCGGGCAAGGGCTTTGGCGAGCACCCGCACCGTGACATGGAAATCTTCTCCTACGTGCTCGAAGGTGCGCTGGAGCACAAGGACACTTTGGGCACCGGCTCGGTGATCCGCCCGGGTGATGTGCAGCTGATGAGCGCCGGTCATGGTGTGGCGCACAGCGAGTTCAACCACAGCCAGGCGCAGCCGGTGCACTTCCTGCAGATCTGGATCGTGCCCAATGTGAAAGGGGCGACGCCGCGCTATCAGCAACAGCACTTCGGTGCCGAGGAGAAACGCGGCAAGTTGCGCCTGATCATCTCGCCGGATGGTGCCGAGGGGTCGCTGCAGGTGCGGCAGAACGCGCGGGTGTATGCCGGGCTCTTCGATGGCGCAGAACGCGCGACGCTGAGCTTGCCGGAGAACCGCCATGCTTATGTGCATGTGGCTCGCGGCAGCATCGAGCTCAATGGCCAGGTGCTCAATGAAGGGGACGGCGTGCGGGTGCGCCAGGAACAGCTGCTGGAACTGGGTAATGGGGTGGATGCCGAGGTACTGGTGTTCGACCTGCGGCCGCATGAATTGCCTGGCTTGCCTTAAAGCAGGTCCGGCCTCTTCGCGGGTTCACCCGCGAAGAGGCCATCAGCAACTCCTCAAGGCTCGAACCCTTCGACAATGATCACCTCAGCCTTCGCCACACCCTGGCGATGGCTGCACGCCTCCTGGTATAGCGCCGACCGGTAGCACGCCAGCGCCTGCTCGTACGAATCGAACTCGATCACCACGCTACGCTGAGGAGTGGGCCGCCCCTCCATCGCCTCGCTGCGCCCGCCACGGGCCAGGAAGCGGCCGCCGTATGCCTTGAAGGCTGCGGGCGCGCGCTGGGTGTATTGCTGATACTGCTCGGGGTCGGTGACGTCGACGTGGGCGATCCAATAGGCCTTCATTCGCGGGTGCTCCTGTAGTCACGATATGTGTGTATGATGGTATACCATAAAATCACCCCATCCCAGTGAGCGTGCAACATGGCTTTCAACACCATCGAGGAACTTCTCGAAGATTACCGGCAAGGCAAGATGGTCCTGCTGGTGGACGACGAGGACCGGGAAAACGAAGGCGACCTGTTGATCGCCGCCGAGCGCTGTGACGCCCAGGCCATCAACTTCATGGCCCGCCAGGCGCGTGGCCTGATCTGCCTGACCTTGACCGACGATCACTGCCAGCGCCTGGGCCTGGAGCAGATGGTACCGGCCAATGGCAGCGTGTTCAGCACTGCCTTCACCGTGTCGATCGAAGCCGCCACCGGCGTCACCACCGGCATTTCCGCCGCCGACCGGGCGCGCACCGTGGCCGCTGCCATGGCACCCGATGCCCGCCCCGAAGACCTGGTGCAGCCAGGCCACATCTTCCCTCTGCGCGCCCGCGAAGGCGGCGTGCTGACCCGTGCCGGGCACACCGAAGCCGGTTGCGACCTGGCCCGCCTGGCCGGTTTCTCCCCGGCCTCGGTGATCGTCGAGGTGCTCAACGATGACGGCACCATGGCCCGCCGCCCGGACCTGGAAGTGTTCGCCGCGCAGCACGGCATCAAGATCGGCACCATTGCCGACCTGATCCACTACCGCCTGAGCACCGAACAGACCATCAAACGCATCGGCGAACGCGAACTGCCGACCGTGCACGGCACGTTCCGCCTGGTGACCTACGAAGACCGCATCGAAGGCGGCGTGCACATGGCCATGGTCATGGGCGATATCCGCCGTGAGCAACCGACCCTAGTCCGGGTGCACGTGATCGACCCGCTGCGCGACCTGGTCGGCGCCGAGTACGCCGGCCCCGCCAACTGGACCCTATGGGCGGCCTTGCAGAAGGTCGCCGAGGAAGGCGCCGGCGTGGTGGTGATCCTCGCCAACCACGAATCCTCTCAGGCCTTGCTCGAACGGGTGCCGCAGCTCACTCAGCCGGTGCGGCCGTATCAGCGGGGGCACTCCAAGGTGTACTCGGAAGTCGGTACGGGGGCGCAGATTCTGCAGGACCTGGGCGTGGGCAAGCTGCGCCACCTCGGCCCGCCGCTGAAATATGCCGGGTTGGCCGGGTATGAGCTGGAAGTGGTGCAGAGCATTCCGTTCGAGCCTGGGCTGCTGGGCTGAAACACTTGAACAAGTGATCTGGCAGGGCCCTGTTGGAGCGGGTTTACCCGCGAATGCGATGCTGAAGCAACTGAGGCATTCGCGAGTGAACCTGCTCCCACAGGCCCAGCGCTGCTTGCAAAGGACGGAGTGATGGCCGGTCGCCTCATACCTCTTGCCAAAAGTTTGGAATACCATAATATGATATCCCGTAGACCTTAAATCTGCAGGCCGGCACCTACAATCACAAACGGCCACAAGACACTTTGTTTTAGCTGCTCCCCGAATACTGTTGGCGGGCGCACCAGAAGCCCGCCTCGAATAACAAAAGCAACGAGGGCGTAACCATGCTGTTGAGCAAACGTGTAACCGCAGTGCTGTCCGCCAGCCTGCTGACCCTGGCATGTCAGGCCGCCCAGGCCGCTGACAGCCTGAACTTCGTCAGTTGGGGCGGTACCACCCAGGACGCCCAGAAAGAAGCATGGGCCATCCCCTTCAGCAAAAGCACCGACATCAAAGTCGTCCAGGACGGCCCGACCGACTACGGCAAGCTCAAGGCCATGGTCGAAAGCGGCAACGTGCAATGGGACGTGGTCGATGTCGAAGCCGACTTCGCCCTGCGGGCCGCCAGCGAAGGCCTGCTCGAACCGCTCGATTTCAATCAGATCAAACGCGACAAGATCGACCCGCGCTTCGTGTCCGACCATGGCGTCGGCTCGTTCTTCTTCTCCTTCGTGCTCGGCTACAACGAAGGCAAGCTCGGTGCCAACAAGCCGGTCGACTGGACCGCGCTGTTCGACACCAAGACCTACCCAGGCAAACGCGCACTGTACAAATGGCCGAGCCCCGGCGTACTGGAGCTGGCCCTGCTGGCCGACGGCGTAGCACCCAAGGACCTCTACCCGCTGGACCTGGACCGCGCCTTCAAGAAGCTCGACACCATCAAGAAGGACATCGTCTGGTGGGGCGGTGGTGCCCAGTCGCAACAGTTGCTGGCTTCCGGTGAAGCATCGCTTGGCCAGTTCTGGAACGGCCGCGTCTATGCCCTGCAGCAGGACGGTGCGCCGGTGGGCGTGAGCTGGAAGCAGAACCTGGTCATGGCCGACTTCCTGGTCATCCCGAAAGGCTCGAAGAACAAGGAGGCGGCGATGAAGTTCCTGGCCAATGCCAGCAGCGCCGAAGGCCAGGCTGCGTTCGCCAACAAGACCGCCTACGCGCCGGTGAACGTCGACAGCGTGGCCCAGCTCGACAAAGACCTCGCGCCTAACCTGCCCACCGCCTATGCCCAGGACCAGGTCACCCTGGACTTCGCCTACTGGGCGAAAAACGGCCAGGCCATCGCTGCCCGCTGGAATGAGTGGTTGGTCAAATGAAAGTCGCCATCAACGCCCTGCATGACGCCCACGGTGCCCCCACGGGCACCGGTGCCCCGGGAACGACGCCTCGCCGCGTGAGCCTGGGCCAGCGCTGGAAAGGCAGCCGCAACCTGCTGCCAGCCTTGCTGTTCCTTGGCCTGTTCTTCTTCGCCCCGCTGGTCGGCCTGTTGCTGCGCGGGGTGCTGGAGCCAACGCCGGGGCTGGGCAACTACGAGCAGCTGTTCGCCAACTCGGCCTATGCACGGGTGCTGTTCAACACGTTCTCGGTGGCCGGCGTGGTCACCCTGATCAGCGTGCTGCTGGGCTTCCCGCTGGCCTGGGCGATCACCCTGGTGCCCAAGGGCTGGGGCCGCTGGCTGCTGAACATCGTGCTGCTGTCGATGTGGACCAGCCTGCTGGCACGCACCTACTCGTGGCTGGTGCTGCTGCAGAGCTCGGGGGTGATCAACAAGGCGTTGATGGCCATGGGCATCATCGATACCCCGCTGGAGATGGTGCACAACCTCACGGGCGTGGTGATCGGCATGAGTTACATCATGATCCCGTTCATCGTGCTGCCGCTGCAGGCGACCATGCACGCCATCGACCCGATGGTGCTGCAGGCAGGCTCGATCTGCGGCGCAAGCCCCTGGACCAACTTCTGGAAGGTGTTCCTGCCGCTGTGCCGCTCGGGGTTGTTCTCCGGGGCGTTGATGGTGTTCGTGATGTCGCTCGGTTACTACGTCACCCCAGCCCTGCTCGGTGGCGCGCAGAACATGATGCTGCCGGAGTTCATCATCCAGCAGGTGCAGTCGTTCCTCAACTGGGGCCTGGCCAGCGCCGCCGCCGCATTGCTGGTGGTGATCACCCTGGTGCTCTTCTACCTGTACCTGAAGCTGCAGCCGGAGTCCCCGGTTGGCAACGCGAGGTAAACCGCCATGCTCCTGTCTCCCAATGCCATGGGCCGCCCGCTGCGTACGGGCCTGTACCTGACCACCGGGGTCATCGCGGCCTTCCTGCTGCTGCCGGTGGTGTTCATCGTGTTGCTGTCGTTCGGCTCGTCCCAGTGGCTGGTGTTCCCGCCACCGGGCTGGACGTTCAAGTGGTACGGCCAGTTCTTCTCCAACCCGGAGTGGATGGACGCCGCCCTGGCCAGCCTCAAGGTCGCCGTGCTGACCACCATCGCCGCGGTGTTGCTGGGCCTCCCCACCGCCTTCGCCCTGGTGCGTGGCCGCTTCCCGGGCCGTGAAATGCTCTACGGGCTGTTCACCATGCCGATGATCGTGCCGCTGGTGATCATCGCCGTGGCGGTGTACGCACTGTTCCTCAAGCTCGGCTACACCGGCACGCTGTTCGCCTTCGTGGTCAGCCATGTGATCGTCGCCCTGCCCTTCACCATCATTTCGATCATCAACTCGCTGAAGCTGTTCGACCAGTCGATCGAGGATGCCGCCGTGATCTGCGGCGCCTCGCGCCTGCAGGCGATCTTCAAGGTGACCTTCCCGGCGATTCGCCCGGGCATGATCGCCGGTGGCCTGTTCGCCTTCCTGGTGTCGTGGGACGAGGTGGTGCTGAGCGTGATGATGGCCAGCCCCGACCTGCAGACCCTGCCGGTGAAGATGTGGACCACCCTGCGCCAGGACCTGAGCCCGGTGATCGCCGTGGCCTCGACCCTGCTGATCGGCCTGTCGCTGCTTGTCATGTTCATTGCCGCCGCCTTGCGCCGGCGCACCGAAGTCAACGCCTGAGCGTGCGGAGAAAACAACAATGAGTGCAGTCATCAAAGACAACGCCCACGGCAAGACCCTGGTCAGCCTGCGAGGCCTGAACAAGCACTACGGCGACTTCACCGCCGTGGACAACCTCGACCTGGAGATCCAGGACGGCGAGTTCCTGACCTTCCTCGGCTCCAGTGGCTCCGGCAAGTCCACCACGCTGTCGATGCTGGCCGGCTTCGAAACGCCGAGCAGCGGCGAAATCCTGGTCGATGGCCAGTCGCTGGTCAATGTGCCGCCGCACAAGCGCGACATCGGCATGGTGTTCCAGCGCTACTCGCTGTTCCCGCACCTGAACGTGCGCGACAACATCGGCTTCCCGCTGGCCATCCGCAAGCTCGGCGCCAGCGAGACCAGCAAGCGTGTCGACGCCATGCTCAAGCTGGTGCAGCTGGAGCAGTTCGCCCATCGCAAGCCGTCGCAGATGTCCGGTGGCCAACAGCAGCGCGTGGCGATTGCCCGGGCGCTGGTGTACGAGCCACGCATCCTGCTGATGGACGAACCGCTCGGTGCGCTGGACAAGAAGCTGCGTGAAGACCTGCAGGACGAACTGCGCCAGCTGCATCGCCGGCTGGGCATCACCATCGTCTACGTGACCCATGACCAGGAAGAGGCGATGCGCCTGTCCCAGCGCATCGCCATCTTCAGCCATGGCAAGATCGTCGGCCTGGGTACCGGTTATGACCTTTATCAGAACCCGCCGAATGCCTTTGTCGCCTCGTTCCTGGGCAATTCCAACTTCCTGCGCATCAAGGCCAGCAGCAACGGTGCGGGCAGTTTCGAAGGCCAGCCGGTGGCGATCCGCCTGACCCCGGGCCTCAGCGCGCAGCAGGATGCATTGATCATGGTGCGGCCGGAGAAGGCCTTGGCCCTGACCGCCGAGCAGGCCGCCCGCGAGCCACTGCCTGCGGGCTGGAACGAGGTCAGTGCCAAGGTCGGTGAGGTGCTGTTCCTGGGTGAGAGCCAGACCTGCCATGTGCTGACCGCGGGCGGCACCGAACTGACGGTGAAGGCACTGTCTGCCGCCGGGATGCCGATGCAGCCGGGCGACACGGTAAACGTGCGCTGGGCGGTGGCGGATGCCTGTATCTATACCGAGTGGGCCGAGAGCGACCTGAGCAAGTCGGCCGGGGCGCATTGATCGGGCTGGCGGCCTGACCGTCACATTTTGGTCACGCCTCTGTCGTAATCTGCCGGGCAACGCTATGCCACAAGGTCGCCCGGCATGCTCCGCCTGCTGCTCCTGCTGCTTCCCCTGCTCCCGCTGACGGCCCTGGCCGAAGCGGGCCATCTGCGTGTGCAAGGTTCCAATACCATTGGCGCGGCACTGTTGCCTGCGCTGGTACAGGGGCAACTGTGGGCGCAACAGGCGACGCAGATACAGCAGTCGCCGGGCGCGGTGCCGAACGAGACCGTGATCACCGCACGCGATGCCCAGGGCCAGGCGCTGCGTATCGACATTGCTGCACATGGCTCCAGCACCGGCTTTGCCGCATTGGGCCAGGGCAATGCCGACCTGGCCGCGGCCTCGCGCCCCATCAGCGACGCCGAAGTGCGCCAACTCAAGGCCCTGGGCGATCTGCGCTCGGCCAGCGCCGAGCAGGTCATCGGCCTGGATGGCGTGGCCGTCATCGTCCACCCCGACAACCCGCTGCCGCAGCTGACCACCCAGCAACTGGCGCAGATCTTCTCCGGCAAGATCCAGCGCTGGGAGCAACTGGGCGTGGCCGGCGGCGCCATCCACCTGTATGCGCGGGATGATCGCTCCGGGACCTTTGAGACCTTCAAGGCGCTGGTCCTGGAGCCGCACCAGAGCGAACTGGGTCACCAGGCGCAGCGGTTCGAGTCCAGCGAAGCACTGGCCGAGCGGGTCGGTGCTGACCGCCAGGCCATCGGCTTCAGCAGCCTGGCAGCCGTGCACGGGGCCAAGGTACTGGCGGTGGCCGAGGGCGATGCCCCAGCCATGTTGCCCGAGCGCCAGCTGGTGGCCAGTGAAGACTACCCGTTGTCGCGCCGCCTGTTCTTTTACTTGCCAGCCAATGCCAAACCCCAGGCCCGAGCGCTGGCAGATTTCGCCCAGAGCCCGGCCGGCCAGGCCATCGTCGCCGAACAGGGCTTCGTCTCGCAGCAGGTCATCGCCCAGCCGGTAGCCGTGCAGGCCGGCATGCCGCCGCGCTACCGCAGCCTGGCCCAGCAAGCGCAGCGCTTGAGCGTCAACTTCCGCTTCCAGGAAGGCAGCGCCAGCCTCGACAACAAGGCCCTGCGCGATGTGCAGCGGGTCACCGACTACCTGCGCCAGGCCGGCAAGCTGCAAAGCAAGGCGGTGCTGGTGGGGTTCGGCGACCCCAAGGAAACGCCCGGCCGTGCCGCCCTGCTGTCACGCCTGCGCGCCCAGGCGGTACGCCGCGAACTGGCACGGGGTGGCGTCGAGGTGCTGGAGGTGACCGGCATGGGCGATGAGCTGCCGATCGCCGGTAACGACATGGAGCAAGGCCGCTTGCGTAACCGGCGGGTGGAAGTCTGGGTCTACTGACAGGCAAAGAAATGTAACAGCTCGCCATTCGGCTTCGCCGGGAAACGGGTCTAGGCTCAAACCCAAGTGATACCGGGCCCCTCTGACGGCTGCCGAGCCGTGATGTCGGATCACTGTTGCGATCTTCATCTGGCAACGTCGGCATTCAAGGAGGGGCTCATGACAGCTCTGCAAACATTCCTCAACTCCCCGTTTCTGGGTACCAGCACCTGGTTATGGCTGGTGTTCATGGCCATCGTCATCGCTTTGCTGGTGCTCGACCTGGGCGTGCTGCACCGCCAGGACCGCGAGATCGAAATGCGCGAGAGCCTGCTGTTGTATTCGGGCTATTTCAGCGTCGGTGTGCTGTTCGGGCTGTGGGTCTGGCATGAGCTGGGCGCGCAGTCGGCGCTGGAGTTCTACACCGGTTTCCTGGTCGAACAGTCGCTGTCGATGGACAACGTGTTCGTCATGGCGATGATCTTCGGCTTCTTCGCCATCCCCCGCCGTTACCAGCACCGGGTGCTGTTCTGGGGCATTCTCGGGGTGGTGTTGCTGCGGGCGATCATGATCGGCGTGGGCGCGGCGCTGGTGCAGAATTTTGCCTGGGTGCTCTACATCTTCGGCGCCTTCCTGCTGTTCACCGGGGTGAAGATGGCCCTGTCGAATGAGGACAGCCACCCGGACCTGGCCAACAATCCGATCCTGAGGTTCGTTCGGCGGCACATGCGGGTGACCGACCAGATTCATGGTTCGCACTTCTTCGTGCGCCTGACGCCGCCCGGCGAAAGCCAGGCCCTGCGTTACGCCACGCCGCTGTTCCTGGCCTTGGTGCTGATCGAGTTGGCCGACCTGGTATTTGCCGTCGACAGCGTGCCGGCGATCTTCGCCATCACCCAGGACCCGTTCATCGTCTACACCTCGAACATCTTCGCCATCCTCGGCTTGCGCTCGCTGTACTTCGCCCTGTCGGCGCTGATGCACCGGTTCGTCTACCTCAAGTATGCGCTGGCGCTGGTGCTGATCTTCATTGGCTGCAAGATCTTCTACCACGGCCTGGTCGGCAAGGTGCCGGCCTTGCTGTCGCTGGGGGTGACGTTCGGGTTGCTGCTGGGTGGGGTGGTGGTTTCGTTGGTCAAGACGCGGGCGCAGGCCCAGGCCCCGAGCGCCAGCGAACCTGAGGCGGCCAGCAAACAGGAGGAGAGCCACGGTTGAAAGTGCGAGGATTACCTGTACCGGCCCTTTCACGGCGGTTCGACGCCGCGAAGAGGCCGGTACAGGGTTACATCACCTTCCGCCGCGCAGCATCTCCACCGGCACATACTTGCCGATTTCGTACTTGCCAATCGCCGCCCGATGTACCTCATCCGGCCCGTCAGCCAGGCGCAGCGTCCGCTGCATGGCATACATGTAGGCCAGCGGGAAATCACCACTCACTCCGGCCCCGCCATGCATCTGGATCGCCCGGTCGATCACCTTCAACGCCACGTTAGGCGCCACCACCTTGATCTGCGCGATCTCGCTGCGTGCGACCTTGTTGCCGACGGTGTCCATCATGTACGCCGCCTTCAGCGTCAGCAGCCGCGCCATGTCGATCTCCATGCGCGAGTCAGCGATCTTGTCGACGTTGCCGCCCAGGCGCGCCAACGGCCGGCCAAAGGCCGTGCGCTCGACCGCGCGCTTGCACATCAGCTCCAGCGCGCGCTCGGCCATGCCGATCGAGCGCATGCAATGGTGAATGCGGCCGGGGCCGAGGCGGCCCTGGGCGATCTCGAAACCGCGCCCCTCGCCAAGGACCACGTTTTCATAAGGCACCCGCACATTCTCGAACAGCACTTCGGCATGGCCATGCGGTGCATCGTCATAGCCGAACACCGGCAACGGGCGGACGATCTTCACCCCCGGGGCATCGGTCGGCACCAGCACCATCGAATGCTGCTGGTGGCGCGGCCCATCAGGGTTGGACAAGCCCATGAAGATCATCACCTTGCAGCGCGGGTCGCAGGCCCCGGAGGTCCACCACTTGCGACCGTTGATCACCCACTCGTCGCCCTCACGCACTGCGGTAGCGGCCATGTTGGTCGCGTCCGAAGACGCCACGTCCGGTTCGGTCATGGCGAATGCCGAGCGAATCTCGCCGCGCAACAGCGGCTCCAGCCACTGGCGCTTCTGTGCCTCGCTGCCGTAGCGCACCAGTACCTCCATGTTGCCGGTGTCGGGTGCCGAGCAGTTGAACGGTTCCGGGCCCAGCAGCGAACGGCCCATGATCTCGGCCAGCGGTGCGTACTCCAGGTTGCTCAGCCCGGCGCCATATTCCGACTCCGGCAGGAACAGGTTCCACAAACCCTCGGCCCGGGCCCTGGCCTTGAGTTCTTCCATGATCGCGGTGGGTTGCCAGCGGTCGCCCTCGGCGACCTGGCGCTCGAACACCGGCTCGGCGGGATAGACATAAGCCTCCATGAAGGCGCTGACGCGCTCACGCAGTGCCTGGACCTTGGGCGAATAGGCGAAATCCATCGGGGTTACCTTCACGGTTCGAAAGACATGGGCAGAGCCTAGAGCAGCGGGCCTCGATCTACCTAGTCTATTTTCCGCGTGTATAAACATTCATAACCGATATATGATCAGCCCATAATTCCAACAAAGGGCGGCGCCATGAACCTCAGCAAGGTCGACCTCAACCTGTTCATCGTCTTCGACGCGATCTACACCGAAGCCAACCTGACCCGTGCCGGGCAAATCGTCGGCATCACCCAGCCGGCGGTGTCCAATGCCCTGTCACGGCTGCGTGAAACCTTCAACGATCCGCTGTTCGTGCGTACCGCCCAAGGCATGGTGCCAACGCCCATGGCGCAGAACATCATCGGCCCGGTGCGCAATGCCCTGGCGCTGCTGCGCACCTCGGTGCAGGAAAGCCGCATCTTCAACCCGCAGCAGGCGAACAAGACGTTCCGCATCAGCATGACCGACCTGACCGAGGCCGTGATCCTGCCGCCGCTGTTCCAGCGTCTGCGACGCCTGGCCCCGGCGGTGCTGATCGAAAGCTTCCTGTGCAAACGCCGCGAAACCACCAAGGAACTGGCCGCCGGTCGCCTGGACTTCGCGGTCGACGCGCCGCTGAACACCGACCCACAGGTGCGCCACGTCAAGCTGATGCAGGACCGTTATGTCTGCGCGCTGCGCCAGGGCCACCCGCTGGCCGATGCAAAGCTGACGCTCGACCACTACCTGGGCATGACCCATATCCATATCTCCAGCCGCCGCAACGGCCTGGGCTACGTCGACCTGGCACTGGGCAAGATGGGCGTGCAACGCAAGGTCGCGCTGCGCTCGCAGCATTACCTGATGGCTTCGCAGGTGCTGCAGCAGACCGACATGGTCATGACCGTGCCCGAGCGCTTTGCCCGCCGCCACCAGCTGCGTTTCCAGCCGCTGCCTGTGGAGGTACCACCGCTGGAGACCCACTTGTACTGGCACGAAAGTACTGACCAGGACCCGGCCAACCGCTGGATGCGTGAGCAGATCATCGAATTGTGCGAACGCGTGGTGGCCGAAGAAGAGCGTGCTCTGGAGCCTGCCTGAAGCGCTCCTGCCCGTACGGGCGCGATGGGCCCGCAGGCGAAAATGATTTCCCGATGATCTATGCATAGAGAAAAATATTCTCTGGATAGCGGCAGATTGGGCATGAAAGGCAAATTCATTTTCACTCCAGCGGGTAGGCTTGATGCAACGATTGCCGACACCACGGCAACACTGCACGGACCCGCACCATGCCTAGCACCCCGCTCTATTTCGACTACGCCGCCACCACTCCGGTCGATGACCGGGTCATCGAAACCATGCTCACCTGCCTCGGTCGCCAGGTTAACTTCGGCAACCCTGCATCGAGTGGCCACGTCTACGGCCAGGCCGCACGCGAAGTGGTCGAGCAGGCCCGTCGGCAAGTGGCCGAAAGGGTCGGCGCCCGGGCCGAAGACATCGTCTGGACATCAGGCGCCACCGAGTCCAACAACCTGGCGCTCAAGGGCATCGCCCAGGGCATGGCCCAGCCGGGCCATCTGATCACCAGCCTGCTGGAACACAAGGCCGTGCTGGATACGGTCAAGGAATTGGAACGCCAGGGCTGGGCTGTTACGCGCCTGGCGCCGGACGCCAACGGCCTGATCCAGCCCTACGCCGTGCAGGCGGCCCTGCGTGCCGACACCCGCCTGGTGTCGCTGATGGCCGTGAACAATGAACTGGGTACCGTCACCGATTTTGCGGCCATTGGCGAACGGGTGCGCGCCCATGGCGCCCTGCTGCATGTGGATGCGGCCCAGGCTGTCGGCAAGCTGGCCATCGACCTGCAGGCGATGGCGGTGGACCTGATGTCGTTCTCGGCGCACAAGGTGTATGGGCCAAAAGGCATCGGCGCACTCTATGTCGGGCCACGCGCCCGAGCGTCGATGCGTGCGCAGATCCATGGTGGCGGCCATGAACGGGGGCTGCGCTCGGGTACCTTGCCGACGCACCAGATTGTCGGCATGGGCAGTGCCTTCGCCCTGGCCGGTGAGCCGGGTGACAATGAGCACCAGCGTATCGAGCAGTTGGGCAGGCGCCTGCGTGAAGGGTTGCTGGCCTTGCCGGGAGTGAGCCTCAATGGCTGCGCCCAGCAGCGGATTGCGCATACCCTCAATCTGTGCATCGAGGCCAACGGCTTCAACAGCATGGCCCTGGCCAGCGAGCTGGCGCTGTCGACCACCTCGGCATGCAACTCGGCAAGCAACGCGGCTTCGCATGTGCTGTTGGCGCTGGGGCTGGATGAAACGCGGGCACGCCAGAGTGTGCGGGTGAGTATCGGGCGGTTTACCAGCGAAGCCGAGGTGGACACGGCGATCGCGGTGTTCGGGCGGGTTTTGACGGCCGCTTCTGCGGCATTGTGGTAGGGCTTGGGGCATGCCTCAAGTTTTTCAGCGCCTGCGAGATCGAGTGCCGCGCGGGCGGCGCTCGATCTCGCAGGCGCTACAGAGATCACGGCGAACGCCCCAACGCCCCACCTCAAAGGAAGGTGAACACCGTCGAGGCGGGCAGGCGCGACTTGTTCAACCCGGCATTGAAGTCGGTTTCGCTGCGATACCCGAGGCTCAAGATCACCACGCTGCTATAACCCTGCTCTCGCAGCCCCAGCTCGGCATCCAGCACCTTGCTGTCGAACCCTTCGATCGGCGTGGCATCCAGGCCATGGGCCGCCGCACCAAGCAGCGCGGTGCCCAAAGCCAGATAGGTCTGCTTCTCCATCCAGTGCTGCAGGTCTTTCTGATCGAACCGGTGCAGGTCCACATAGCCACGACGGCTCTGGTTCTGCCCCGCCCGAGCCTGTTCGTCACGGAAGCGGCCATCGGCCTGCTCCTGCTCAAGCACGGCATTCAGGTGCGCCTCGGTCATGTCGGTGCGGGTGCAGAACACGATCACATGCGAAGCATCGAGAATCTTCGGCGAGTTGTAGGCAAACCGGCCGTCGGTGGCCTTGGCCAGGCGGGCTTTGCCTTCGGCGCTGTCGGCAACGATGAAATGCCAAGGCTGCGAGTTGACCGAGGACGGGCTGTGACGCAGCTGTTCAAGCAAGGCATCGACCGTGGCCTGGGGAATCTTGCGAGCCGCATCGTAGGCCTTGGTGGTGTAACGGCGCTTGGCCAGGGAGACGGTATCCATGCTGCAACTCCAGTTAATGAAAAAGGATTTGTCGCGCATCTTATCTTTCCTGCAAACCAGAAAAAGCGGCAGAATGCAGCAACACTTTCCCTTTTGGAGTGAAAATGCTCCGTTTCACCGACCTCGAACTGTTCGTGCGCAGCAGCGCCCTGGGCAGCTTCACCGCCGCCGCCCATGAGGCGGACCTGCTGCCTGGGCAAGTGGCTGCCGCGATCAAGCGCCTGGAGCGCGACCTCGACGTGCGCCTGTTCGCCCGCACCACCCGCAGCCTGCGGCTGACCGCCGAGGGCGAACTCTACCTGCCCACCGCCCAGCGCGTGCTCGACACCCTGCGCCAGGGCCATGAACAGCTGCACGGCAGCCACAGCACCTTGCGCGGGGTATTGCAGGTGTCCGCGCCTTCGGACATCGGCCGCAACCTGCTGCTGCCCTGGCTCAGTGCGTTTCGCCGCGAGCACCCGGCGTTGAGCCTGCGCTTCTTCCTTTCCGACCAGATGGCCGATTTCAGCCGTGACCCGGTGGACATCGCCATCCGCTATGGCCTCAACCAGGACGCCAACTACATCGCCCTGCCGCTGGCGCCCTGGAACCGTCGCGTGGTGGTGGCTTCCCCCGCCTACCTGGCCCGCCACGGCCGCCCCCGCACAGCCGAGGAGCTGCAGCAACATGACTGCCTGCTGTACCTGCAGCACAACCGCGTATACGACAAATGGCAGCTGGGCAACCGCACCGTGCAGGTGCGCGGGCCGTTGGTCAGCGACGATGCCGACGTGGTACGGCGCTGGGCGCTGGAAGGTGAAGGCATCGTCTACAAGTCGTGGCTGGACGTCAGTGCCAACATCGCCGCCGGCGAACTGGAACTCCTGTTGCCAGACCACCAGGGCGAAGCCACGCCCGTGACGCTGGTGTGCCCGCACCGTAAACAATTGTCGCCCGCGGTGACCCAACTGCACCTGTGGCTGCGCGAGCGCTTTGCCGCACTGCAGCCTGCACAATTGTTCTAAACCGCCGGGCGCACCTGCGCTAAGGTGAACTGCCCTCCCCGTCAGCAGCGCAGCGCCATGAGCAACTGGATCGACCTCAAGCAGGACGCCGACACCGGCATCGAGTCGGTCCGCGCGCATTTTGTCGGCCATGCCTACGACCCGCACTGGCACGACAGCTTTCTGGTCGGCTTCACCGAGCAGGGTGTGCAGCAGTTCAACTGCCGTCGGGTTCGCCACCAGAGCACTGCAGGCCAAGTCTTCCTGCTCGAACCCGGCGACCTCCACGACGGCCACGCCCCGACTGCCGAAGGTTTCACCTACTCGACCCTGTACCTTGAACCGAGTTGGCTGGACACCGAGCTGCGGGCGTTGTTCGAACAGGCCCCCGGCGACAGCCTGCCGCGTTTCGCCGACACCTTGTGCCACGACGAGCGCCTGGCCCACGCCACCGCCCTGGCGTTCCAGGCGGTGCATGGCCAGGAGTTGCGCATCGTGCGCCAGACGGCCATGGACACCCTGCTGGCCACCCTGACCAGCCACCTGCACTGGCGCAAGCGCCTCAACCCCGACCCGCGCTTGCCACTGACCGCACAGCGGGCGCGTGACTTCCTGCATGCCCATTTCGACCAGGACATCGGCCTGGAGCAGGTTGCCCAGGCCTGTGGGGTCGACCGTTTCCGCCTGACCCGCGCCTTCAAGGCCGCTTTCGGCCTGGCGCCCCATGCCTACCTGGTCCAGCTGCGGCTGGCCCGTGCCCGGCGCCTGCTTGCCCGCGGCCAGACACCTGCCGAGGTGGCCATGGCCCTGGGCTTTGCCGACCAGAGCCACCTGGGTCGCTGGTTCCGTCGTGCCTATCGGCTGACACCGGCCGACTACCGACGCCGCTGCTCAAACCTTCCAGACTGACAAGCCGTCAAGGGCGACCATGGGGCCCTGAGCATTCGGAGCCGTTCCCATGTCGCAATCGTTGTTACCTTTCATGCTTTTCGCGCTGGTCTCGAGCATCAGCCCGGGGCCGACCAACCTGCTGATCCTCGCCCACGGCGCCCGGCAAGGCCTGCGCGCAAGCCTGGCACCGATCCTGGCGGCCTGCGGTGCGGCGGCAACAATCGTGTTGCTGGTCGGCCTGGGGCTGGGTGAGGCGCTGGTGCGCCATCCAACAGCCCAGCAGGCGATGAGCTGGGCCGGGGTGCTGTGGTTGAGCTGGCTGGCCTGGCGCATGCTGCGCAGTGCCGGCGAGCCGCTGGATACGGCAGGCGGCAAGCCGTTCGGCGCAGTCAGCGCGGCATCGTTGCAGGTGATCAACCCGAAGGTGTGGATGATGGCGGTGGCCGTGATTGGCGTGTTTGCGGCGCCGACGCTGCCGGTGTGGCAATTGGCCCTGGTGTTTCTGTTGATAGCCGTGCCGTGCATGGCGGTGTGGGCCGTGTTGGGGGTGGGCAGTGCGCGCTGGTTGCAGGCCCCGGGGCGGTTGCTGTGGTTCAACCGCGGGTTGGCGGGGTTGCTGCTGGTTTGCGCCTGGGCTGCGGTGCTTGACTGAATGGAGTATTGCCTGTGCTGGCCCCTTCGCGGGTTTACCCGCGAAGGGGCCGGAGCAGGTTGTCAGTGGCTCAGGGCCTGACGGAATCGCCGGGTACTGGCCACCGCCAGCAGCAACCCGACCACCGCCACACTGCCGCCAACCATGCCGATGTCGGCCACGCCCATCTGGCTGCTGACGATACTGCCCAGCAACGCTCCGCCACCGATGCCGATGTTGTAGATGCCGGAGAACAGCGCCATGGCCACGTCGGTGGCATCGGACGCCAGCTTCAGGGTCTTGGATTGCAGCGCCAGGCTGAAGCTGAGAATCGCCACGCCCCAGAACATGCTCAACGCCGCGAACACATAGAAGTTGCCCGACAGCGGCAGCAGCAACAGCAGGCAAGCCGCCAGCACCCCGATCGAACCCACCAGGAAGCCATGCGGGTAACGGTCGCTGTAGCGGCTGAACAACAGCGAACCGAACACGCCAGCGCCACCGAACAACAGCAGCAACAGCGTGGTGCGCTCGCCACCGATCTGCGCCACATGCAAGGCAAAGGGCTCGATGTAGCTATAGGCGGTGAACTGCGCGGTGATCACCAGCGTCACCAGCAGGTAGGTAATCACCAGCGCCGGGCGCCTGAACAGGATCGGCAGGCTGCGCAGCGAACCGGAGTTCTGGCTCGGCAGCAATGGCAGCGACTTCATCAGGCACAGCATGGTCGCCAGCGCTACGCCGGCAATGCTGAGGAAGGTGATGCGCCAGCCCAGCGCCTCGCCCACCACGCGCCCCAACGGGATGCCCAGCACCATCGCCAGGGTCGTGCCTGTCGCCAGCAACCCCAGGGCCTTGGCCTGCTGGCCCGGCGGCGCCACGCGCACGGCCAGCGAGGCGGTGATGGCCCAGAACACGGCGTGGGCCAGGGCGATACCGATGCGGCTGACCAGCAGCATGGCAAAGCTCTGCGACAACCACGACAGCAGGTGGCTGATGATGAATACCAGGAACACCATCAGCAGCAGGCGCCGGCGCTCGATGTTGCGGGTAAGCAGCATCATCGGCAGCGAAGCCAGTGCCACCACCCAGGCATAGATGGTCAGCATCAGGCCGACCTGCGCGGTGGTCATGTCGAAGCTGCGGCCAATGTCGCTGAGCAGCGCTACCGGGACGAACTCGGTGGTATTGAAGATGAAGGCCGCCAGGGCCAGGGCAATCACGCTCAGCCAGCTGCCAGCACCCGCGGTCGGTGGCAGGTTGGTGGGGATGGGTCCGTTCATGGGCTGGAATCTGTTCTCCGCAGGCAAGGCGAAAGGACGCGCGTCAGGGGCCAAGTATCGGCCGCGCTGAGGCACGGGTTTGTTATTGGAAGGAATGCCCGCATGGTACGCGTCACGCCGGGGCCTCACAACCTTGGCAGCCGGGGGAGCCCCCTGGCGGCCGAGGCGCAAGGCCCTGCCCGTACCGGCGCAGGTGGCCGGCACAGGCCACCATCAGCCCTGCAGGGTGGCCATGTCGATGACGAAGCGGTACTTCACATCACCGGCGATCATGCGCTCATAGGCCTGGTTGATGTTGCGAATGTCGAGCATCTCGATATCGCAACGAATGTCGTGGGCGGCACAGAAATCCAGCACTTCCTGGGTTTCGGCGATACCGCCAATCAGCGAACCGGCCAGCACCCTGCGCTTCATCACAAGGTTGGCGGCATGCACGGCCGGGGCGATCGGTTCGATCAGGCCGACCAGGATGTGCACGCCATCGAACTTCAGGGTCTCCAGGTACGGATTGAGGTCGTGCTGCACGGGAATGGTGTCGAGCAGGAAGTCGAAACGGCCCGCCGCCGCGTGCATCTGTTCGGCATCGGTGGACACGATCACATGGTCGGCACCTTGGCGGCGGGCCTCCTCGGCCTTGGCCTGGGAGCGGGTGAACAGTGTCACTTCGGCGCCGAGGGCCTTGGCCAGCTTGATGCCCATATGGCCCAGGCCACCCATGCCGAGGATGCCGATCTTGTGGCCAGGACCGACGCCATGGTGCTTGAGCGGCGAGTAGGTGGTGATGCCTGCGCAGAGGATCGGCGCCGCGCTGGGCAGGTCCATGCCGGCCGGGATGCGCACCACGAAGTGCTCGCTGACCACGATGCTGCTGGAGTAGCCGCCCAGGGTGTTGCTGCCGTCGACCCGGTCCGGGGTGGCGTAGGTCATGGTCGGGCCTTCGAGGCAGTATTGCTCCAGGTCCTTGGCGCAGGCCTCGCAGTGGCGGCAGGAGTCGACCATGCAACCGACGCCGACCAGGTCGCCGACCTTGTGCGAAGTGACCTGATCACCCACCGCGGTGACCCGGCCAATGATCTCGTGGCCAGGCATCAGCGGGTACACGGCGATGCCCCATTCGTTGCGCGCCTGGTGGATGTCGGAATGGCAAACGCCACAGTAGAGGATCTCGATGGCGACGTCGTCCGGGCGCGGGGCGCGGCGCTCGAAGGTCATGGGGGCCAAGGGGCTGGTCGGGGTTTGGGCGGCGTAACCGACGGCGGTGTACATGCGGGACCTCACAGGGAAGTGAAACGATTCAGGCTGCGTATTCTGCTCGCCCTCGCCCTGCCCCGCACACGGCTGATCCTCCGGCATCCATGCCTGATTCTCCGAACCTGCCAGCGACCATCTGGCGCTGGCCTGCCGATCTGCGATGATGCCACTGTCTGATCCTCTGCCCTGGTTCCTCATGCAACTGACCCGCCACGTCGACGCCAACGCCCCGCTGTGCTCGCTGATCCGCAGCCTGGCCACCCGCCCGGGGTTCGTGCCCACGCACCTGCCCCAAGTACAGGTGCTGAGCTGGGACCACTATGTGGCCAGCAGCCCGCAGATCTACGAGCCGAGCCTGATGATCCTGGCCCAGGGCAGCAAGCTGGCGCGCCTCGGCCCGCGCACCCTGGAATACGGCGCCGGCCATTACCTGGTACAGGCGCTGTCGGTACCGTTCATGTGCGAAACCTTTGCCACCACCGACGAGCCGCTGCTGGGTGTGGCGGTGGACATCGACCGCGCTGTGCTGGGTGAACTGGTGCAGAGCATGGCCCTGGCACCTGACCCTGCAGTGCAGGCGCAAACCCCACAGTCGATGACCTCGGCGGCGCTCGATGCACCGATGCGTGAGTCGGTGGAGCGCCTGCTGCAATGCCTGCAGGACCCCGTGGACGCCAAGGTGCTGGGCCCGGCGAGAGTCCGCGAGGTGTTGTACACCGCGCTACGCGGCCCCCAGGCCGGGGTGCTGCGCGCACTGGTGGAGCAGCAGGGGCACTTCGCCCGGATCGGCGCAGCGCTCACGCACCTGCGCGAACATTACACCGAGCCGCTGAGTGTCGAGGCACTGGCCGCCTGCGCCAACATGAGCGTGTCGACCTTCCATGAGCACTTCAAACGCTGCACCGACATGGCGCCGATGCAGTACCTCAAGCGCCTGCGCCTGCTCAAGGCGCAGCAGATGCTGATCGGTGAGGGGCTCGGGGTGGCGCAGACGGCGCACCGCGTGGGGTACCAGAGCACCTCGCAGTTCAGCCGCGAGTACAAGCGCCAGTTTGCCCGCAGCCCTGGGGAGGAAATGCCTTACCAGAGCCTGCCGGTCTGACACCGGCGCGAATCACTGGCGCTCGACCATGGCAACGATGGCCGCCGCCAACTCGGCCTTGGCGTGCACCGCCTCAAGCTCCCCTGCCGCAGCCGCCTGCGACAAGGCCTCGGCCGCTCCCACCAGCAGGCGCATGCCCGCCGCAGCGATCGCACCACTGGGTGCAAACTCGGCCAGTGCCGCGCGGCACTTATCGAGAAACGGCTGTTCATAGGCGCGTTTCAAGGCTTCCAGTTCCGGCGACCCTGCAAGTGCTGCCGACACACCGGGCATTTCGCGCCCCTGGCTGATTACGCAATCCACATACGCAGCCGCAATCACCCCGGCACGCCCGGCCAAGGTCGCCTCGCCTCCTTCCAGCGCCTGCGCAAGCATCATCGACTGGCGCGCATCGTAATCCTGGAACAACGCCGCCAGCAGCCCGGTGCGGGTCTCGAAATGGTCATACACCACCGGCTTGGTGACCCCCGACTGCTCGGCCAGACGGCCAAGGCTGAGGGCTTCAGTGCCTTCCTCGCGTACCAGCTGCCAAGCCACATCGAGCAGTTGGCGCCGCCGCTCATCGCGGGAAAGGCGCTTGCGTGGCTGTGCCTTGTCATCGCTTGACATTGCTTACCTACCAAAAGTAACTTACCAATCGTAACTTACCTTGAGTATATAGCGCTCAAGGCAGCCGCGCACTTTCCCACTGGAGGCACCACCATGCAAGCGTTGATCGTTATTGGCCATCACGACCCGGACTCACTCACCCACGCCCTCGCCCGGCAAGTTGCCGAAGGCCTGGCCAGCGCCGGTCACAGCAGTGAAATCGCCGACCTGGCCAGCGAGGGCTTCGACCCACGCTTTGGTCCCGCTGACCACGCCGTGCATCGCGGCCTGGCAGAACCGCCGGCCGACGTGCTGCTGGAACAGGCCCGCATCGACCGCGCCGATGCCCTGGTGCTGGTCTACCCGATTTACTGGTGGTCGCTGCCAGCCCTGCTCAAAGGCTGGGTCGAGCGGGTGTTCAGCAATGGCTGGGCATTCGACTACCAGTCTGGAGCGTTGATCAAGAAGCTGCGTGGCATGAAGGTACACCTGATCGGCGTTGCCGGTGGAGATACCGCCCTGTTCGAGCGACATGGTTACGACGAGGCCATGCGCGTGCAGATAGAGCACGGCATCTTCGACTATTGCGGCGCCACGGTGCTTGGCTCGAGCTTGCTGGAAAACAGCGAAGGCCCGGATGCCGCACTGCACCTGCGTACCGCCCGCGCTCTGGGCGAGCAGCTGTTCATGCCCGCTCGCAGCCAGATCGCCTGACCGGCGCTAATCCGCCAGAGGCCACTGCGCCAGCGGCCAGTAACGGCCCTTGCGAGACTCGTACAAGGTGAAGTGCCGGGCGCTGAGATGAAACTCAGGCGCCACGGCCGCCTCCGGGGCCTGGCCGCGAAAGTCCCGGGACAGGGTCAGGTGCGGGCGGTAATCACGGGCCTGCTCTTCGAAGCCCATCGGCAACAACGCCTGCTGCAGGGCATAGGCCAGCTGGCGCAAGGCGATGGGTGTTTCCTGCGGCTCCAGCACCAGCACGTTGGCGCGCTGCCAGGTTGTCAGCTGGTTCAGCAGCAAGCGCAAGGGCGCGCCCGGCAGCGCCAGGCTGTCCACCGCCGCGCAGATGGCCGGCACCTGGGCCACAGCCACATCGCCAAGAAACAGCAAGGTCAGGTGAAAGTTTTCGCTGGGCACCGGCTTGCCGCTGCGCAGGTTCAGGCCGCGCCGCCACTGGCTGATCGCACGGCGTTGGGCGTCGCTGACGGGCAAGGCGAAGAACAACCGTTTGAAGGGGGTGCCACTCGGGCGAAGGTCCGGGACCATGTGCTCTCCATCACGTGAAACGTTTTTGCGCACTTCAGGCGCCTTACACCAATGTCGGGCCGCATCAACGTAACAATAAGTACAAACTACCCCCATGATTGTTTATGCTGGCGAGCTTATGCCATGGCGCATGGCCATTTTTCGACAAGTAACCGTCCATGAAAATTGCACTCGTACTGATCTTCGTTCTCTCGATCGCCTATGTTCACCTGCGCGGTCGGGTACGCCACAAGCTGACCCGTCAGTTGGGCGACCACTCCAGCTTCCTGGCGCCGGTCAACAGCTTCCTGTACCTGTTCTCCAAGCATCCGGCCAAGCCTTACCTGCCGGTCGAGGCGTTCCCCGAACTGCAGCCGCTCAAGGACCACTGGCAGGAAATCCGCGCCGAAGCCCAGCAACTGCTGCACGTGGGCGAGATCAAGAAGTCCGATAACTATGACGACGTCGGTTTCAATTCGTTCTTCAAGACCGGCTGGAAGCGCTTCTACCTGAAGTGGTACGGCGAAAGCCACCCTTCGGCGATGACCCTGTGCCCGCGCACCACCGAGCTGCTGCAAGGCATCGGCACGGTCAAGGCGGCAATGTTCGCCACCCTGCCACCGGGTGCCAAGCTGGTCCGTCACCGTGACCCGTATGCCGGCTCGTACCGCTTCCACCTCGGCCTGGACACGCCGAACGATGACGGTTGCTACATCGATGTGGACGGCGAGAAATACTCCTGGCGCGATGGCGAGGGCGTGGTTTTCGACGAAACGTACATCCACTACGCCGCCAATACCACCGAGCACAACCGCATCATCCTGTTCTGCGACATCGAGCGCCCGCTGAAATACCGCTGGGCCACCGCGTTCAACCGCTGGTTCAGCCGCAACGTCATGGCCGCCGCCGCTGCGCCCAACGACGCCGGCGACAAGACCGGTGGCATCAACCGCCTGTTCACCCGCATCTACAAGATCCGCGAGCGTGGCAAGGCGCTGAAGAAGCGCAACCGCATGCGCTACTACCTGGAGAAGTGGCTGGTGGTCGCGGCCCTGGTGCTGGTGTTCGTCTATATCTGACCGGCACGTTGGCCATTGCAGAAGCGGCCTTGTCTGGCCGCTTCAATCCTGGCCAGCACTAAAGTACAAGTCTCGCTTCCCAGGCTTCGACTAGCATGAAAGCTCCACTCGCAACCTTACCAAGGTGAAGACGATGAGCATGATGGACTGGGACGCCTACCGTAAGCAGTTGATGGCCGGCATCGGCGATCTCAAGCAATTGTCCCCCGACACCGTGGCCGGCTACATGACCGCCAGCGGCGCGGGCGCCAAGACCAACCACCTGGACGCCAAGACCCGCGAACTGATCTCCCTGGCCGTGGCCGTCACCACCCGCTGCGACGGCTGCATCGCCGTGCACTCGCAACAGGCCGTCAAGCACGGCGCCACCCGTGAGGAGATCGCCGAGGCGCTGGGTGTGGCCGTGGCGATGAACGCCGGGGCCGCGCTGGTCTACTCGGCCCGCGCCCTGGATGCGCTGGGCAAGGCCAACGGCTGAAGCCAAACGGCGTCGCCGCCCTTGCGCGACGGCGCCGCGCCACCCAGACTTGGCGGCCTAGCCATTGCAGGAACCGCCATGATCCACATTCGCCCCATGACGCCCGACGATTTCGAGCGTTTCTGGCCGACCTTCCAGGCCATCGTCCAGGCCCGCGAAACCTACGCCTTCGACCCCGAGCTGAACGTCGAGCAGGCCCGCCAGCTGTGGCTGCAACTGCCGCTGCACACGCTGGTGGCCGAAGAGGATGGCGAGCTGCTCGGTTCCTACTACCTCAAGGCCAACGCCGCCGGCCCCGGCGCCCATGTCGGCAACTGCGGCTACATGGTCTGCGACGCTGCACGTGGCCGTGGTGTGGCCCGGCTGATGTGCGAGCACTCGCAGAAGCTGGCACGCCAGGAGGGCTTCCTGGCGTTGCAGTTCAATTCGGTGGTGGCGAGCAACGAGGTGGCGGTGGCGCTGTGGACCCGGCTGGGCTTCGAGACCGTGGGCCGCCTGCCCAAGGCCTATCGCCACGCCCGCCTGGGGTTGGTCGACTGCCTGGTGATGTACAAGTGGCTGGCCGATGAGCCAGTGGTGGAGAAGCCTCCCCTGCTCATCGGGCGCAAGAACATCGAGGCACGGGTGTCACGCCGCCGCGGGCGCTGACACGCGCATTTGACGCGCTGACCATTCGATGGTCAGATGCGCGCCAGTTTCAGGTGTCCTGCGCCGCCGTGCGCAGGGTGAAACGGGAAGCCGGTGCGTCGTGGTTCACGACAAGTCCGGCGCTGCCCCCGCAACGGTAAGCGAGCGATGCCTTCGACACACCACTGTGCGCCAGCATGGGAAGGTGAAGGCCTCACGACCCTCGCAAGCCCGGAGACCGGCCTGAAGCTTCACTTGGCAACCCGCGGTGGGCGGGCGCAGGCCGGTATCCGCGTGCGCCTGCGTACGGGGTGCGCCTTTGCGTGTTTTCCACCGGGATCCATTCATTCCTGCAGCAGTGGAACGACATGTCCCGATTCTTCAAGCTTCACCCCCTGGCGGCCTGCCTGGCCGTTACCCTGCCGGCCCTGGCCGACGAACCTGTGCTGAGCCTCCCCTCCACGGCCATCACCGATACCCGTGACCCAAAGCACGTCGACCTGGCCACGCCGACCGAGGCCGGTTCACGGCTGCACCTCAGTGCCCTGGAAACGCCAGCCAGCACCAGCAGCATCACGGCCGAACAGATCGAGCAACGCAACAACCTCACCGTGCAGGACGCCGTGACCCGCTCCCCCGGCATCACCTTCATCGGCAACCCCGGCGATGGCGGCACCGGCCTGTCGGCGCGCGGCTTCACCGGCCATGGCTCGGTGATGACCCTGTTCGACGGTGCGCGCCTGTATACCGGGGCCGGCACCCAGACCTTCCCGGTAGACCCGTGGATGGTCGAGCAGGTCGACGTGATCCGCGGCCCGGCTTCGGTGCTGTATGGCGAAGGCGCGACCGGCGCGGTGATCAACGTGATCCCGAAAAAGCCGTTCACCGGCGACATCCACAACCGCCTGCGCCTGGGCTACGGCTCATGGGACCGCCAGCAGCTTGGCCTGGACACCGGCGGCAGCCTCAGCGAACGCCTGAGCTACCGCCTGACCCTGAACCAGCAGGCCGGCAACGGCTGGGTCGACCGCACCGATTCGCGCAGCCTGGCCCTCAGTGCCGCGCTGCGCTTCGATGCCAACGACGACCTGAGCTTCACCCTCGCCCACGAGCGTGGCGACGCCCAGCCGGCCAACTACTACGGCACGCCACTGATCGACGGCCATTACCGCAGCAGCCTGCGCAAGAAGAACTACAACGTCCAGAACGATGTGCAGCGCTACCACGACGAGTGGACCCGTTTCACCACCGACTGGGCGATCAACGACCAGCTCAGCGCCAGCAACCAGCTCTACTACATCAAGAGCCGCCGCCACTGGCGCAATGCCGAGAACTACCGCTGGGACACCGACCGCGAGCAGCTGGAGCGCCAGAGCTTCCTGCAGATCAGGCACAACCAGGAGCAGATAGGCGACCGCCAGACCTTCACCTTCGATCACAGCCTGTTCGGCCTGGCCAGCAAGACGCTGGTCGGTGTCGAGTACAACAAGGTGCGCTTCAACGTCGACAGCAACCGGCCGTACAACGACGTGGGCGGCGACTACATCGACCCGTGGCAGCCGACCCCGGGCGGGTTCCACAGCGACTCGCCAACCCGCCCGCAGACGCTGTCCACCACCCACACCTTCGCCCTGTTCGCCGAGAACCGTCTGCAGCTGACCGAGCGCCTGTCGCTGGTGACCGGCGTGCGCCGCGACCAGAACCACATTGATCGCGACAACCTGGTCGATGGCAGCCGTAGCGACCGCAGCCTGCAAGGCGGCAACTGGCGGGCCGGGCTGGTGTTTGCGCTCACCGACGAGCTGTCGCTTTATGGCCAGTTCTCCACCAGCGAGGATGGCGTGGATAACCTGGTCAGCCTCAGCCCGACGCAGATGGATTACGACCTGACCGAAGCGAAGCAGACTGAGTTGGGGCTCAAGCAACGCTTCTGGGAAGGCCGTGGCGAGTGGACGCTAGCCGCGTTCCACATCGTCAAGAAAAAGCTGCTGGTGGACGACCCGATCTCCCACGAGGCGCAGCAGGCCGGGCAGCAGACTTCCGATGGCCTGGAGGCATCGCTGGAGCTGGCCCTGGGGCAGCAGTGGCAGGTGTCGGCCAATGCCTCACTGGTTAGGGCGAAATACGATGATCTCGACGAGGTAGTCGATGGCCTGGCCCAGGACCGCGCCGGCAATCGTCCGGCCAATGTGCCGCGGCGTACCGCCAACCTGTGGTTGAGCAAGGGCTTTGGCCGGCGAGTGGAAGCCGGGATTGGCGCGCGATATGTGGATGAGCGTTATGCCGATTCGGCCAATAGCCAGAGTGCGCCGGGGTACACCGTGGTCGATGCCAACATCAGCTGGCAGGTGCTGCCCGATGTGCGCCTGGGGTTGCAGGTGAACAACTTGTTCGACCGTGAATATGTGGCGTCGGTGTTCAGTGGCGAGCAGTGGGTGATGGGGGCGCCGCGATCATATTTCGCTACCGTGGATTACACCTTCTGAGCTGATGGCCTCTTCGCGGGTGAACCCGCGAAGAGGCCGGTACAGGTAATACAAAAACCGCTTTCAGAAGCAAATAAAAAAGTTATAAGATAACGTTTCATTTGACATTCATTCCTGACTGCGACCCCTTTCCATGACCAGCGCCTCAGCCACCCCCACCCTGCTCACCCAGCGCCTGCAGAGCATCGATGCCCTGCGCGGCCTGGTGATCCTGTTCATGCTCCTCGACCACGTGCGTGAAACCTTTTTCCTGCACCGCCAGGTCATCGACCCGATGGCCATCGATGCCACCGACCCGTCGCTGTTCGCCAGCCGCACCCTGGCTCACCTGTGCGCGCCGGTGTTCGTCCTGCTCACCGGCCTGTCGGCCTGGCTGTATGGCGAGAAGTACCAGGGTCGTAGCGACGTCTCGGCGTTCCTGTTCAAGCGTGGGCTGTTCCTGGTGGTGCTGGAATTCACCCTGGTCAACTTCGCCTGGACCTTCCAGCTGCCGCCGAGCGTGGTCTACATGCAGGTGATCTGGGCGATCGGCGTGAGCATGATCGCCCTGTCGCTGCTGGTGTGGCTGCCGCGTCCGGCCCTGCTGGCCGTGGGCGCGCTGATCATCGCCGGCCACAACCTGCTCGATGGCCTGCACTTCGACGCGCAATCGGCCCTGCATGTGCCGTGGGCGATCCTGCATGACCGCGGCTGGCTGGAGGTCTCGGAGAACCTGCGCCTGCGCACCTCCTACCCGGTGCTGCCGTGGATCGGCGTGATCGCGCTGGGCTTCGGCCTCGGCCCGTGGTTCGCCCGTGGCAGCGACGCCGACGAGCGCCAGCACCGTCTGCTGATGGCCGGCGCCATCGCCCTGCTCGGCTTCATGGTGCTGCGCCTCTACAACGGCTACGGCGAGGCGCCGTGGAGCGGCTACCCGACCATCACCCAGACGCTGATGAGCTTCTTCAACATCACCAAATACCCGCCCTCGCTGCTGTTCCTGGCCTTGACCCTGGGTTGCGGCCTACTGTTGCTGCGCGCCTTCGAGCGCGCCGGGCTCGCCCGCTGGATCAGCGCCCTGGCGGTGTTCGGCGCAGCGCCGATGTTCTTCTACCTGCTGCACCTGTACGTGCTCAAGCTGCTGTACCTGGCCTGCGTGGCGCTGTTCGGCCTCAACCAGGGCGACTACTTCGGCTTCGACACCATCGGCGCGGTGTGGCTGGCCTCGCTGCTGCTGGCGGCGGCACTGTACCTGCCGGTGCGCTGGTTTGCCCGGCTCAAGGCGCGCCGGCGCGACATCCACTGGCTGAAGTACTTCTGATTTGGCGTTTCACCTGGCGGCCGGATGGTCTACCATGCCGCCCGCCGGTTTCCACCACGGAATTAATAGGGAATCCCGGGCCCGCCCAACCCGGCGTGCCAATCGGAACTGCCCCCGCAACTGTAGGTGCCGAGCCTGCTCCATCGATGCCACTGGACCTGATCCGGGAAGGCCGGAGCCAGGCGAGGACGCACCAGTCAGGAGACCTGCCGGCATACATTCACCAACCGGCGGGGTGTCCGGGATGGCCATCCGTGTTGCCCCTGCACGTGCAGGGCTGCGGCGATGCCTGTCCGTGCGTTCCTCACCAGAACTGTCCGACAGGAGATCGCCCAGCATGCTGCCCCGTATCGCCACCTTGCTCGCCGGCCTGAGCCTCACCGGCCTGGCTCAGGCCGCGGCCACCCTTTACCCGCTGACCGTCGACAACTGCGGCGCGCCGCAGACCTTCGCCCAGGCGCCTGAGCGTGCGGTCACCATCGGCCAGGCCGGCACCGAGATGTTTTACGCGCTGGGCCTGGGCGACAAGCTGGCCGGCACCTCTTTGTGGTTCAACAATGTGTTGCCCGAATACCAGGCACTGAACGACAAGGTGCCGCGCCTGGCCGACAACGAGCCCAGCTTCGAAGCTGTGGTCGGCAAGCGCCCGCAACTGGTGACGGTGCAGTTCGAGTGGATGGTCGGCGCCCAGGGCGCGGTCGCCACCCGTGAACAGTTCCGCGAACTGAACATCGCCACCTACCTGCTGCCCTCGGACTGTGAAGGCAAGGACAACCTGGTCGGCGCCGACGGCACCCGCCTGCAGGCATTCCAGGTCGACAGCCTCTACAAGAGCATCAGCCAGCTGGCCGAGATCTTCGATGTACAGGACCGCGGTGCCGCGCTCAATGCCGACCTCAAGGCACGCCTGGAGGGTGCCCGGCAGCAACTGGCCGGCAAGGACCTGTCGCAGACTTCGGCGCTGTTCTGGTTCTCCAGCGCCGACCTCGGCATCGACCCTTATGTTGCGGGCCGCCAGGGCGTAGCCGACTTCATGCTGCGCACCCTGGGCGTGCGCAACGTGGTCGAGTCGACCGAGGAATGGCCGACCGTAGGCTGGGAAACCCTGGCCAAGGCCAACCCGACCTGGCTGATCATCGCGCGCATGGACCGCCGCCGCTACCCCGCCGACGATTACCGGAAAAAGCTCGAATTCCTCCGCCACGACCCGGTGACGAAGCAGATGGATGCGGTAAAGAACAACCGCATCATCATCCTCGACGCCGACGCCATGCAGGCCGGCATCCGCCTGTTCCCCGGCCTGCAGACCTTGTCCGCAGCCTTCGCCAGCGGTAAAGCGGCACCATGATGAAAGCTCTGCCCTACAGCGCCCTGGCCCTGCTGGCCTTGCTCGCGGCCGTGCTGGCCGGTACGGCCATCGGCGAAACCAACCTGCCGCCACAGGTGGTCTACCAGGTGCTGGCCAACCACCTGTGGCAGGCCGGCTATCCGGTCGACCCGATCGACGCCGGCATCGTCTGGAACTACCGCCTGACCCGCGCCCTGGTCGCCGCCGCTTGCGGGGCGGGGCTGGCGACCTGTGGGGTGATCCTCCAGGCGCTGCTGCGCAACCCGCTGGCCGAGCCCTACCTGCTCGGGCTGTCGGCCGGCGCATCGACGGGTGCGGTGCTGGTTGGCCTGCTGGGCCTGGGCAGCGTCGCCCTGAGCATGTCCGGCGGCGCCTTCATTGGTGCCCTGGCGGCCTTTTTGCTGGTGCTGGTGCTGGCCCGTGCGGCCGGGCCGAGCAACAACCACACGCAGGTCATCCTCGCCGGTATCGCCGGCTCCCAGCTGTTCACCGCCCTTACCGCTTTGCTCATCACCAAGTCGGCCACCGCCGAACAGGCACGCGGCATCCTGTTCTGGCTGCTGGGCAACCTCAGTGGCGTGCGCTGGCCGTCGGTGTGGCAGGCATTGCCCGTGGCGCTGTTCGGCCTGGCGGTGTGCCTGTGGCACCGCCGGGCGCTGGATGCCTTCACCTTCGGCGCCGACTCGGCAGCTTCGCTGGGCATCGCCGTGCGCCGCACGCAATGGCTGCTGATCAGCTGCGCGGCGCTGGTAACGGCGGTGATGGTGTCGATCGTCGGCGCCATCGGTTTCGTCGGCCTGGTCATCCCCCACGCCCTGCGCCTGCTGCTCGGCCCCGGCCATAGCCACCTGCTGCCGGCCAGCGCGCTGGGCGGCGCGTTGTTCCTGATTGCCGCCGATGTGCTGTCGCGCACGCTGATCGGCGGCCAGGTGATCCCGGTCGGCGTGGTCACCGCATTGATCGGCGCGCCCGTGTTCGCCCTGATCCTGCTCAGCCGCCGGGGGCGCCCATGAACGTCATGAACAGCGCGCACGTCGCGCCACTCGCCTGCCGCGGGCTGGGCCTGCAACTGTCAGGCAACCCCGTGCTGAGCAACATCGACCTCAGCGTGGCGGCCGGTGAAACCCTGGGCATCGTCGGCCCCAACGGTTCAGGCAAATCGTCCCTGCTCAAATTGCTGGCCGGGCTGCGCACGCCGAGCAGCGGCACCGTGCAGCTGCTCGGCGAGCCCCTGGCGCGCCTGCCGCGCCGGCGCGTCGCCCAGGCGTTGGCGCTGGTCGAACAACAGGCCGACACCCTCGACGCGATCAGCGTGTTCGACGCCGTCGCCCTGGGGCGCACGCCCTGGCTGTCGGCGCTGGCACCGTTTTCCCGCGAAGACCGGGCCCTGGTCGAACAGGCCCTGGCCGACCTCGACGCCACGCACCTGCGTGAACGGGCCTGGCGTTCGCTGTCCGGCGGCGAACGCCAGCGCGTGCACATCGCCCGCGCCCTGGCCCAGCGCCCGCAGGTACTGCTGCTCGACGAGCCGACCAACCACCTCGACATCCAGCACCAGTTGAGCCTGCTGCATCAGGTGCAGGCGTTGCCGGTGACCACCCTGGTGGCCCTGCACGACCTCAACCAGGCGCTGACCTGCGACCGTGTGGCAGTGCTCGACCAAGGCCGCCTGGTGGCCCTTGGCAAGCCGCTGCAGGTGCTGACCCCCGAGCGCCTGCTGAGCACCTTTGGCGTGCACGCCCACTACCTCACCGACCCCTTCGACGGCGCACGCATCCTGCGTTTCCGCGCCCCCTGAACCAGGACGTTCCCGCCATGTTGTTGCGCCCCGCCGCTGTGCTTTTGTCCCTGCCACTGGCAGGCTTGGCCCCATTTGCCTTCGCGGACTCGGCGCAGTCCCACAGCAGCGGTTTCGTCGAAGACAGCAGCTGGAGCATCCTCAACCGGACGGTCTACGACCAGCGTGACTACAAGCACGGCGGGCGTAACAGCGGCGCGCGCAATGCCTACAAGCCACGCAGCGAACGTAACGGCCTGGCCGAGGAATGGGCCTACGGCCTGATGGGCACGTACCAGTCCGGTTTCACCCAGGGCCTGATCGGCGTCGGCGTCGATGCCCACGCCTATCAGGGCGTGCAGCTCGACAGCGGTGGCGGCCGTGCCGGCAAGGCACGCCTGCTGAGCCTGGACAACGACGGCCAGCCCAAGAACGCCTACAGCCGGGGCGGCGCGGCGCTGAAGCTGCGGGTATCGAACACCATGCTGTCCTGGGGCGAACAGCGGGTGAAGACGCCGGTGTTCAGCTCCTCCGACAGCCGCCTGCTGCCCGAAACCGCCACGGGCCTGTTCCTGACCAGCAGCGAGATCGACACCCTCAAGCTGGTCGCCGGCCACTTCAACGAAAGCACCGACCGCAACGCCTCCAGCCACGACCAGGGCTTCGTGGTGAACTACTCCGACGGCCGCCAGGGCAACAGCTTCGACCTCGCCGGCCTGGTGTGGAACCCCGGCGCTGCCTTCAGTGGTAGCCTGTACACCTCACGCTATGCAGACACCTGGAACCAGCACTACCTTGGCAGCACCTTCACCCAGGCCCTGGGCGACCGCCGCAGCCTGAGCCTGGACCTCAACCTGTACCGCACCACCGACGCCGGCAAGGCGCTGTCCGGTCGCATCGACAACACCACCTGGAGCCTGGTCTCACGCTACAACCAGGGCCCGCACAGCTACAGCCTCGGCTGGCAGCAAGTGGCTGGCAACACGCCGTTCGACTACGTCACGCGTGGGGCAATCTACATCGCCAATGCCGTGCAGATGTCCGACTTCAACGCACCGAACGAAAAGTCATGGCAGGCGCGCTATGACTTGAACATGGGTGGCTACGGCATGCCGGGGCTGAACCTGACTGCCCTGTATGTACGCGGTTTCGATATCGACGGCAGCCATGTCGACCCCAACGGCGGCTATGCGTACCTGGGTTATGGCAAAGGCGGCAAGCACTGGGAACGTGACCTCGAGGCACGCTATGTGGTGCAGAGCGGCAAGGCCAAGGGCACCACCTTCTCGCTGCGGCACAACGTGCACCGCGGCAACACGGCGCAGGCGGAGCTCGATGGCAATCAGATCCGCCTGGCAGTGGAATGGCCGTTGTCAGGCGGCTTCTGACAGCCACTGCGACACCGCTATAATCCCCCTCTCGGAACACCCGCCCAAGGCCACCCAATGCCCCGCATCCAGAAGTTGCTGCTCCCCCTGCTGCTCACTGCGGCCCTCGCCGCCTGCGACCAGAAGCCCACCCGCGAACAGCAGATCCTGGCCAACCTGCCGTTGCAGGAGGCCTACGACCACAATATCGAGCGCATGGCTGCACTGCTCACGCGCACCCACCCGCAGCTGGATGCGGCCACCATCAGCAACGTCCTGCGCAAACACCTCACCGTCGAGGACCAGCGCCAGGACCTGTACAAGCTGTATAGCGAAAAGAACTTCAGCGACGCTGAGTTCGCGACCATCGTCGCCGCCACCCGCGACCCGGCCAAGGCCAAGGCGCTGGAAGAGACCGAGGAAGGCAAGCGTTTGAGCGACAAGCTCACCGGCCTGATGCGCGAAACGGCGCGGGATGCGAACGTCCAGGCACTGGCTGAGCAGCGCATGCAGCAGGTCGAGGATGAACTGCAAGCGCTGGAAAAATCGGGCTCCTGAACCCGGATTGATACTTCGCCTGTTCCGGCCTCTTCGCCGGTAAACCCGCTCCTGCAGGGACCGCAAAAATCTTCAGAGCAACGCTATCCGTGTGGGAGCGGGTTTACCCGCGAAGAGGCCGGAACAGGCTTGAAGTGATCATTCTCCCAGCCACCGGTCCAACGAACATTCCTCCTCGGGAGACCGACCATGCCCCGCCTGGGCTTCGCCTGCATGTACCGCCACCCGCACCGCAGCCTGTCGGTGAAAGCGCTGGAAGCCATCGAGCGCACCTTCAATCCGCGCACCACCACGCTGCGCTGGCTGACCAGTGCCAGCGAAGAAACGGCCCGCGCCAAACTGCTGGAGCTGGTGCAGCACAACCTCGACGCCCAACTGCGCCTGCTGGCCTACGTCAGCGAATTGCCGCCGATGCTGCGCATGGTGCGCCTGAGTAGCGACCTGCTGCCGCTCTACAGCCACCCCAGCGTCGGGCCGCTCTATCGCGACAGCGAGTTCCAGGCCCTGATGGCCGAAGGCTTCGCCGCCATCGGCAAGCTGGCTCTGGAGCAGGATTTGCGCCTGTCATTTCACCCCGGCCAGTACTGTGTGCTCGGCTCGAACCGCCCCGAGGTGGTGGAAAACAGCCTGGCCGAATTCGAGTACCACGCCGACATGATCCGCCTGATGGGCTTCGGCCAGCGCTTCCAGGACTTCAAGTGCAATGTGCATATCGCCGGGCGCCTCGGCGCGGCCGGTGTGCGCCAGGTATGGCCCAGGTTGTCGCAGGTGGCACGCAACGTGATCACCTTCGAGAACGACGAGAAGACCTATGGCGTCGACGACTGCCTGGCACTGGCCGACCTTGCGCCCGTCGTGCTGGACATCCACCACTGCTGGATCCACGAGGGTGACTACATCGACCCGCACGATCCACGCGTGGCACGGATCATCGACAGTTGGCGCGGTGTGCGGCCGACCATGCACTACTCGCAACCGCCCGAGCACCTGCAAGCACTCGGCTTCGCGGCAGACGGCAAGCTGACCATCCCGCAGCTGCTGGAAAAGGTCAACAAACGCGACCTGTATGTGCACAGTGCGCAGATGTGGAACGACTGGACCAACCGCTACGCCCTGCAGTTCCTCGACCGCTTCGACATCATGTTCGAAGCCAAGGACAAGAACCTGGCGACCCTGGATTTCTACCGGCGCCATGTCGAGCGGGCTTGACCACCAGAACACCGCAGTAGAGCGCTTGCGGTTCGACAAAGATGAACTTAACTGATGTTTCAACACTTGTCATAAATCTGTCGTGTTTCAGTCATAGGATTGACCCCAACCTGACATTTTCACTTCATGGATGAGCGTCTCATGCGTCGTGTGGTTTTCAATCAGAAAGGTGGCGTGGGCAAGTCGAGCATCGCCTGCAACCTCGCCGCGGCCAGCGCCGCCGAGGGCTATCGCACATTGCTGGTCGACCTCGACCCGCAGGCCAACGCCACCTATTACCTCACCGGGCTGACCGACGACGCCATCCCTGCCGGTATCGCCGACTTCTTCCGCCAGACCCTCTCGCCGGCCACCGCCGCTGGCAAGAAGCACCGCGTGGCGATCACCGAAACCCGCTACGACAACCTGCACCTGGTGACCGCCAGCCCCGATCTCAGCGACCTGCAGAGCAAGCTGGAAAGCAAGTTCAAGATCAACAAGCTGCGCAAGCTGCTGGCCGAGCTGGGCGAGGACTACGAGCGGATCTACATCGACACCCCTCCTGCGCTGAACTTCTACACCTTCAGTGCCCTGGTGGCCGCCGAGCGCCTGCTGATCCCGTTCGACTGCGACAGCTTCTCGCGCCAGGCGCTGCTCAGCGTCATGGCCGAGGTCGAAGAGCTGCGTCAGGACCACAACCCGGCGCTGCAGGTGGAGGGCGTGGTGGTCAACCAGTTCGCCGGGCGCACTGCGCTGCACCAGACCCTGGTCGATCAGTTACGCGCCGAAGGCATGCCGGTGCTGCCGGTGTACCTGAGCAGTTCGATCAAGATGCGCGAGTCGCACCAGGTTTCGGTACCGTTGGTGCACATGGCGCCACGCCACAAGCTCGCGCAGGAATTCGTCGAACTGCTGGACGTGCTCGAACGCGCTGCCTGAGCTGCGACAACCTGTCACGGCCAGGCACTACCCCGCCATTCGTCCGGGTGATAGATTCGCCGCCATGAAAATCACCCGGCACACCCGCACCCTGACTGCCTGGACGCTCTATGCCAGCGTCCTGTTCAGCCTGTTGCTGTGTGGCCTGCACCACGGCCAGATGGGCGGCCTGCGCCTGGCCGGCCTGGAAGGCGGGTTCTGCTCGATCAACAGCGAGCACGGCGTGGCCATCGACCTCGACGGCGCCGGTAGCGACCCACACATGGCCCAGCTCGATTGCCCGGTGTGCTCCTCGTTCGGCCTGGCCGTGCCACTCGCCAGCGGTGGCTGGTCGTTCAGCCCGGCACAGGCCAAAGCCACTTCGCCCATCGTCGTGCGCAGCTGGGCGCAACCGCCGCCCCGTTACCAACGCCCTGCCCTCACACCCCGCGCTCCACCCGTCGTCCTCCCCGCAGCCGTTATTCAATTCGCCTGACTTCAGCCGGGCGCGCTTGCCTGCGCGCTCGCCGTCAGCCATGACCTTTGCGTGGACGACCCAACAACATGCTTCGCAATACCTCCCTGGTGCTCCTCATGGGCACCTGCACCTTCGCCTGGGCGGACGATGCCGCCGTCGAACTCAACGCCACCACCATCGACGGCGAGCGCGATGCGCCCTCCGGCGTGCAACTCGACCAGCCGATCAGCACCGGCTCGCGGCTGGGCCTGACGGCGCGGGAAACACCCGCCTCGGTGAGCGTTTCGGACCGGCGCATCATCGAGGAACGCGGCGCCAAGGACAGCCAGGACGTGATCAACGCCATGACCGGCGTCAACGCGTCGGCCAACCCGGGCTACGGCGGTTTCGTCAGCTACCGCGGCTTTACCCAGAACCAGGTGACCCAGCTGTTCAACGGCATCAACCTCGGCTACAGCAGCGCCACCCGGCCAGTGGACGCCTGGGTGCTGGACCGCGTCGAGCTGCTCGGCGGCCCGTCGTCGTTCCTGCATGGCGCAGGCGCAGTGGGCGGCTCGATCAACTACATCACCAAGACCGCCAGCCGTGACCAACAGATCATCGATGGCCGCGTGCGCCATGGCAGTTACGACGACTCGGAAGTGGCTTTCGGTATCAACCAGGCCCTGGCCAGCAACCCGGCCGATGCCCGCCATTTCATGCGCCTGGACTTCAGCCACACCGGCAGCAATGGCTACATCGACCGTAACCCGCGCAAGACCGACAGCCTGGCGGTTTCCCTGCTCAGCGACCTGACGCCCGACCTGACCCACACCCTGGCGCTGGAATATCAGGAGGACCGCGAAGACAGCCCCTACTGGGGCGCGCCGATCCTGCCGGGGCGCAGCACCCTGAAAATCGACAACAGCCGTCGCTTCGAGAACTACAACGTCGGCGATGGACGCTACGAGCAGCGCGTGCGCTGGCTGCGTTCGATGCTCGACTACCAGGTCAACGACAGCACCAGCCTGCACAACACCCTCTACCACTACAGCGCCCAGCGCGATTACCGCAACGTCGAGCGCTACAGTTACACCCGCGACGGCAATGTGCAGCGTGCCAGCCCCTACCTGCAGCGCCATGAACAGAGCGTGCTGGGCGAGCGCATCGAACTGCGCCACGACCACCCGCTGTTCGGCCTGGCCAGCCAGTGGTCGCTGGGGCTGGATTACTCGCACATGCGCCAGACCGTCTACCCGCAATCCGGGAGCTGGACCGATGTGGTCGATCCGGACCACTTCGATCCCGGCAGTTTCTACGATATCCCTGGGGTGAACGCCGGGCTGACCAAGCAGCGCCGGCACGTCACCAGCAACCGCGCCGTGTTCGCCGAGAACCGCCTGCAACTGACCGAGCGCCTGGCCCTGCTCACCGCCCTGCGTTACGACTACCTGGACATGGAAGTGACCAACTACGGCGCGGTGACACCGACCTCGCCAGCGTTCTTCGAACGGCGCTGGGAACCGCTGTCCGGGCGAATCGGCCTGACCTACGAGCTGACGCCGGCGGCCAGCCTCTACGCCCAGTACAGCACCGCCGCCGACCTGCCGGCCGGTTCGCTGGCGGCGGCCACCTACGCCAACGTCGGCACTTTCGACCTGTCCAAGGGTGAGCAATGGGAAGTGGGCAGCAAGTTCGACTTCCTCGAAGGGCGAGGCGCGGCGACCGTGGCCCTGTACCAGATCGTGCGCAAGGACTTTGCCGTGCGCGATTCGAGCAACCCCAACCTGACGGTCCAGGCCGGGCAGCAGACCTCACGCGGCATCGAGTTGTCCGGGCGGCTGCAAGTCACGCCGAAGCTGCTGGCCGAGGGCAATTACGCCTATGTCGACGCGCAGTACGACGCGTTCAACGAAGCGGTCAACGGCGTATCGGTGTCGCGCAAGGGCAATGCCCCGGTCAACGTGCCGGCCAATGTCGCCAACCTGTGGCTGACCTACAGCTTCACCTCGGCCTGGTCGGCGGGGGTGGATGCCCGCTATGTCGGCTCGGTGTACGCCGACAACGCCAACACCCTCAAGGCGCCGGCCTATACCTTGTTCGGCAGCTTTGCCCGCTACCGGCTGGATGAACACACCACCATTACCGGGCGGGTGCGCAACCTGACCGATGAGGTGTATGCCAAGCAGGCCTATGGACTGCAGTACTACATGGGGGCGCCGCGGACCTTCGAGGTGGCGGTGGACATGCGCTTCTGACCCCGGGTATGCGCCGTGGCGGGCGGGCCTAAGCCGACGCCACCGCGCCAATGAAATTGGCCAGTTCGGCCGTCTGCGGTGCGGCGAATACCTCGCGAGCGTTACCCATTTCATGCACCTTGCCGTGGTGCATGAACACCAGCTTGTCGCCCACTTCCCGGGCGAAACGCATTTCGTGGGTCACCATGATCAGGGTCATGCCCTCGCTGGCCAGTTGACGCACCACGCCCAGCACCTCATTGACCAGTTCAGGGTCGAGCGCCGAGGTGATCTCGTCGCACAGCAGCACCTTGGGTGACATTGCCAGTGCCCTGGCAATGGCCACGCGCTGCTGCTGGCCGCCAGAAAGCCGGTCGGGGAAGGCATCGAACTTCTCCGCCAGGCCCACCCGTGCCAGCATCTGTTCGGCCAGTTGGCGTGCTTCGCTGCGGCTGGCCTTCTTCACCACCTGCGGCGCAAGCATCACATTCTCGCCGACGCTCAGGTGCGGAAACAGATTGAACTGCTGGAACACCATGCCCACCTTCTGGCGCAAGGCGCGCAGGTCGGCGCGGCTGGCGTCGAGGTATTCGCCGTCGACTTCGATCACGCCGTCGCTGATCGACTCCAGGCCATTGAGGGTGCGCAGCAAGGTGCTCTTGCCCGAGCCGCTGCGGCCGATGATGGCCACCACCTCGCCCTCCTCGATGCTCAGGTCGACGCCCTTGAGCACGTGGTTGTCGCCATAGTACTTGTGCAGTGCAGACACTCTAAGCAGGGGCATGCAGCCTCCTTTCCAGGTAACGGGCGCTCAGCGAGAGCGGATAGCAGAGAACGAAGTAACCCAGCGCGACCAGGCCGTAGACCATGAACGGCTCGAAGGTGGCGTTGGCCAGCATGCCGCCGGTCTTGGTCAGCTCGGTAAAGCCGATGATCGAGGTCACTGCCGTGCCCTTGACCACCTGCACCGAGAAGCCCACGGTCGGGGCGACGGCAATGCGCAGTGCCTGCGGCAGGATGACGTGACGCAGTTGCTCCAGGCGGCTCAGCGCCAGGCTGCCGGAGGCCTCCCACTGGCCACGCGGGATGGCTTCGACGCAACCGCGCCAGATTTCGGCGAGAAAGGCGCTGGTGAACAGGGTCAAGGCAATGGCCGCTGCCATCCAGGCCGACACATCGAGGCCGAACAGGGCAATGCCGAAGAACACCATGAACAGCTGCATCAACAGCGGCGTGCCCTGGAACAGCTCGATGTAGCCCCGCGCCAGGCCGCGCCACAGCGGCTGCTCGGAGAGCCGCCCGACCAGCACCAACAGCCCGGCCAGGCCACCGCAGACGAAGGCCACCAACGACAGCAGCAAGGTCCACTGCAGGCCGACCAGCAGGTTGCGCAGGATGTCCCAGAAGGTGAAGTCCATCAGCGTCTCCCCATCAGCAGGCGCTGCCCCAGCCAGGCCAGCGACTGGCGCAGGAGAATGGCCATCAGCAGGTACAACGCGGTGGTTAGCAAGTACGTTTCGAACGCGCGGAAGTTGCGCGACTGGATGAAGTTGGCAGCGAACGACAGCTCCTCGGTGGCGATCTGCGAACACACCGCCGAGCCGAGCATGACGATCACGATCTGGCTGGACAGTGCCGGCCAGACCTTGGCCAGCGCTGGTCGCAGCACCACATGGCGGAACGCCTCGAAGCGGTTCATGGCCAAGGCCGCAGCAGCCTCCAGCTGCCCCTTGGGGATGGCCTGGATACCTGCACGGATGATCTCCGTGGAATAGGCGCCCAGGTTGACCACCATGGCCAGCACCGCCGCCTGCCATTCGCTCAGGCGAATGCCCAGCGCGGGCAGGCCGAAGAAGATGAAGAACAGCTGGACGATGAAGGGTGTGTTGCGGATCAGCTCCACATAGAGGCCGAACAGCGTGTCGAACGGCCGCACGTGCCAGGCGCGCACACCGGCACCCAGCACGCCGATGGCCACGCCCAGCAAGGTGCCGACCGCCGTCAGCTGCAGGGTGAACCAGGCGCCCTTGAGCAGCAGGTCGGCCTGGGCCAACACAGGAGCGAAATCGAATTCATAGGCCATGGTGACAGGCTCCAGGCGCCGCTCAGAGGTCAGCCGGCAGCGGCTGTTTCAACCATTTTTCCGCGTTGCGGTTCAGGCTGCCGTCCGCCTTGGCGGCCTCCAGCGTGGCGTTGACCTTGTCCATCAGCGCTGGCTCGTTCTTGGCCATCCCCACGTAGACCGGCGAATCCTTGAGCTTGACCTTGACCACCGGCACCTTGGCCGGGTTTTTCTCGGCGATCGCCGCCATCACCACGCTGCCACTGGCGATCAGCTCGACCTGCCCGGAGAGGTAGGCGGCGATGGTCGAGTTGTTGTCCTCGAAGCGCTTGATCACCGCGCCCTTGGGCGCCACGGCGCTGAGTTCCATGTCTTCGATCGAGCCGCGGGTGACGCTGATGGTTTTGCCGGCGATCGCGTCGATTCCGGCGATGGCCACGTCGGCCGGGCCGAACACGGCCAGGTAGAACGGTGCGTAGGGGCGGGAGAAATCGATGACGGCGGCACGCTCGGGGTTCTTGCCCAGGCTGGAGATCACCAGGTCGACCTTGCCGGTGGTCAGAAACGGAATGCGATTGGTGCTATTGACCGGCGTCAGCGCCAGTTTCACGCCAAGCTTGTCGGCCAGTAGCTGGGCGGTGTCGATGTCCAGGCCACGAGGCTTGAGGTCGGGGCCGACCGAACCGAAAGGCGGGAAGTCTTGCGGCACCGCCACTTTGAGCACGCCACGGGCGCTGATGTCGGCCAGCGCATCGGCCTGCGCGCCTGGCAACGCCAGGGCGCCGCCGCAGAACAGAGTGGCCAGGAACAGGGGGCGGAATATCTTCATCGGATGGCCTCGCAAGCATTCAGGAAGTGGACTGCCGCCAGGGCAGTGCACGGGCCATGCCAGAGTGCGCCCGGGCACATCACGAAGCGGTGGAAAGCGCGCACTGAACGGTCTTACTGGTCTGAACAGTTGCCCGTCGGCCGCCCGCGTCGCCGAGGGCACGCCCCGCTTTCGTGCAGCCGGGCACTACGCTGCGCCAGGGCGGAGCAGCACTTGCCAGCGCAAGGCAATCGCCGTAAAAAGCCAAAGTCATCGCCCTCCGACCGGTCTGAACAGCATGCTCGATACCCTCCCCCGCGCCGTCCCCGAACAGGCCCTGCAAGGCATTCGCAAGCTGATCGACGATGGCACCTATCAACCCGGCGATGCCTTGCCCTCGCAACGTGACCTTGCCGAGCAGCTGGGGGTAAGCCGGGCATCGCTGCGTGAAGCGCTGTCGTCGCTCAGTGCCCTGGGCCTGGTCAGCGTGCAACCGGGCAAGGGTGTGTTCGTGCAAGCGCCGGTGCCTGCAGCCTCGACGTTTGCCTGGCCTTATGCCGAGCAGGTGTCCGCCAGTGACACCTTCCAGTTGCGTTACGCCCTGGAAGGCTTCGCCGCCGGGCAGGCGGCACTGGCCCTGACCGCAGATGACATCGATCGCCTGGAGGAAAATGTCGAGGCGATGCACCAGGAGTTGCGCGCGGGACGCTTCGAAGCCGCGGCCCGGCTGGACTTCGCGTTCCACCAGCGGTTGCTGCAAGCCTGCGGCAACCAGGCGATGCTGCAAGTGATCACGGCGAGCCAGGAGATCTTCCTCGAGAGCCAGAAGCTGCCCTTCATTCGCCCGGAACGCGCCCTGGAAACCTGGCAGGAGCACCGCAAGATTCTCCGCGCCCTGAGCCGCCGCTCGCAGGCCGCCGCGCAGAAGGCGATGCAGGAGCACATCCGCAACGCGGCCTCGCGCACCGGCGTGGTGTTTACGGTGTAGCGCCGGCCCGTTGCGGTCGTAACAGGCATCCCGATGTCGCCCTGAACGATGCGCCCGCCCCCGCTGACCCGGTCTACTGGCCCTTGATAACAACGATGGCGCGCCTGAGCGCGCCACATTCATCCAGGCTGCCTATGGAAACCGGAGAGCTTCCGTATGTCTGCATCGCATGAGGTATCCCCCGCCACCCTGCGCAGGGTCATCGCCGCTTCGGCCATCGGCAACTTCGTCGAGTGGTTCGACTTCGCCGTCTATGGCTTCCTCGCCACGCTGATTGCCGGGCAGTTCTTCGCCAGCGAAGATGCCAGCGTCGCCTTGCTCAAGACCTTCGCCGTGTTTGCCGTGGCCTTCGCCTTGCGCCCGCTGGGCGGTATCGTGTTCGGTGCACTGGGCGACCGCCTGGGGCGCAAGCGCATCCTGTCGCTGACCATCCTGCTGATGGCCGGCTCCACCACCTTGATCGGTCTGCTGCCGACCTATGCCAGCATCGGCCTTGCCGCGCCGGCACTGCTGACCCTGGCGCGCTGCCTGCAAGGCTTCTCGGCCGGCGGCGAATATGCCGGCGCCTGCGCCTACCTGATGGAACATGCGCCACGCAACAGGCGTGCGTTCTACGGCAGCTTCGTGCCTGTGTCGACCTTCTCGGCCTTTGCCTGCGCGGCGGTCATCGCCTATGGCCTGGAGGCGAGCCTGTCGGCCGAAGCCATGACCGCCTGGGGCTGGCGCATCCCGTTCCTGGTGGCCGCGCCCCTGGGCCTGGTGGGCTTGTACCTGCGCTGGCGCATGGAGGAAACCCCGGCGTTTCGCGAGGCCGTCGCCCAAGGCAAGGAACATGAACATTCACCGCTCAAGGAAACCCTGCGCAACCACGGCCGGGCGATCCGCAACCTGGGCATGTTCATTTCGCTGACAGCGCTGTCGTTCTACATGTTCACCACCTACTTCGCCACCTACCTGCAACTGGTGGGCAACCTGACCCGCGCCCAGTCGCTGCTGGTGACCACCGTGGCGCTGCTGTTCGCTGCAGTCGGTTGCCCGCTGGCCGGGGCCTTCTCGGACCGGGTCGGGCGGCGCAAAACCATTGGCTTCACCTGCCTGTGGGTGATGGTCTGCGTATTCCCCGCTTACTGGCTGGCCAGTTCCGGGTCGATGTCGGGGGCACTGCTGGGGGTTATCCTGCTGGCGGTGGGGGCGCTGTGCAGTGGCGTGGTGACCGCGGCCCTGCTGTCGGAGAGCTTCCCGACGCGGACCCGCTACACCGCTTCGGCGATTACCTACAACGTGGCCTACACCGTGTTTGGCGGTACTGCGCCGCTGGTGGCGACCTGGCTGATCGGGCAGACCGGCAGCAGCCTGGCGCCGGCGTTCTACCTGGTGGTGATCGCGCTGGTGGCGCTGGTGGGGGGATTGGCGTTGCCGGAGACTTCGCGGATCTCGCTGCATGATGAAGCAGGGGGCGATGTACGCCCTGCGGCCCGCGCTTCGAGCTGAGGCCTTCGTCGCGAAAGGGCCGCAAAGCGGCCCTGGCGATTTCAATCCTCTTCGCGTCTGTATGCCCATTGATACAAGGCCGGCAACACCAGCAAGGTCAACGCCGTCGACGACAGAATCCCGCCAATCACCACCGTCGCCAGCGGCCGCTGAACCTCGGCGCCGGTCCCGGTAGCCAAGGCCATCGGAATGAACCCCAGCGACGCCACCAAGGCGGTCATCAGCACCGGCCGCAAGCGCGTCAACGCCCCCTCCTCGACCGCCGCCCGCACACCACGCCCTTGCTCGCGCAGGTTGCGGATGAAGGCAATCATCACCAGGCCATTGAGCACCGCCACACCCGACAAGGCAATGAAACCCACCCCGGCAGAAATCGACAGCGGAATCTCGCGAAGCCACAGCGCCAGCACCCCGCCGGTCAAGGCAAACGGAATCCCGGTGAACACCAGCAGGCCGTCCTTGAGGTTGTTGAACATCATCAGCAGCAAAGCCATCACCAGCAACAGCGCTACCGGCACCACCACCCGCAAGCGCTCGGCCGCCGACTGCAGCTGCTCGAACTGGCCGCCCCAGCGGGTCCAGTAACCCGGCGGGATCTGCACCTGCGCAAGCAACGTCTGTTCGGCCTGTTCGACGAACGAACCCAGGTCGCGCCCACGCACGTTGGCGCTGACCACCACCACGCGCTTGCCATCTTCGCGGCTGACCTGATTCGGCCCCAACTGCAGGTTCAACGTGGCCACCTGCGACAGCGTGATGAAGCCGATCCGCGCCGCGCCGGCCGCCGCGCTGGCGGGTACCGGAATCAGCAGGCTGCCCAGGCCATCGACATCGGTCCGCAGGGTTTCGGGCAGGCGCACCACCATGTCGAAGCGGCGATCGCCCTGGTACACCGTGCCCGCCGTGCGCCCGCCGACGGCGATGGCGATGGCGTCCTGCACGTCGCCCACATTCAGGCCATGGCGGGCAGCCTTGTCGCGATCGATATCAATGGTCAGCACCGGCAGGCCGGTGGTCTGCTCGACCTTCACCTCCGAGGCGCCAGGTACCTGTTGCAGGCTGCTGGCGATCTGCGCGGCGGTGCGGTTGAGCACGTCCATGTCATCCCCGAACACCTTCACCGCCACATCGCTGCGCACGCCGGAGATCAGCTCGTTGAAGCGCAACTGGATCGGCTGCGACAGCTCGTAGTTGCTGCCCGGCACGCTGGCAGCAGCGCGCTGCACCTCGGCAATCAGTTCCGCACGGGGCTTGCCGGGGTTCGCCCACTGCTCGCGCGGGCGCAGCATCACGTAGGCATCGGAGATGTTCGGCGGCATCGGGTCGGAGGCGATCTCGGCGGTGCCGGTGCGGGCAAACACCCGCTGCACTTCCGGCACCTGGGCGATGATGGCCCGCTCCAGGCGCTGCTGCATGTCCACCGACTGCGACAGGCTGGTGCCTGGCACACGCAGCGCCTGCAAGGCAAAATCACCTTCGCTGAGGCTGGGGATGAACTCGCTGCCCAGGCGGCTGGCCATGACCCCGGACAGCAGCACCAGCCCGGCGGCGGTGGTGAACGCCAGCTTGCGCCGGCCCAGCACCCAGTTGAGCACCGGTGCATAGCGCAGGCGGGCGGTGCGCATGAGCACGCCCTCTTCCTCCTTGACCTTGCCGGTGACGAACAGCGCGATAGCGGCCGGCACGAAGGTCACCGAAAGGATCATGGCACCCAGCAGCGCCATCACCACGGTGAAGGCCATCGGGTGGAACATCTTGCCCTCGACCCCGGTCAGGGCAAAGATCGGCAGGTACACCACCATGATGATCAACTGCCCGTAGATCAGCGGCCGGCGCGCCTCACGGGCGGCGGCGAACACCTCGTGGAAGCGTTCGCCACGGGTCAGCATGCGGCCATGGCGCTGCTGCGCATGGGCCAGGCGGCGGATGGCGTTTTCAACGATCACCACCGCACCATCGACGATGATGCCGAAGTCCAGGGCGCCGAGGCTCATCAGGTTGGCACTGACCTTGTTGCTGAACATGCCGGTGAAGGTGAACAGCATCGACAGCGGGATGACCATGGCAGTGATCAACGCAGCGCGGATGTTGCCCAGGAACAGGAACAGCACGGCAATCACCAGGATCGCGCCTTCGACCAGGTTCTTCTTCACCGTGGCGATGGCCTTTTCGACCAGGTGGGTGCGGTCATAGACCGGGACCGCGACCACGCCCTTGGGCAGGTTGCGGTTGATCTCGGCGAGCTTGGCCGCCACCGCCTGGGACACCGTGCGGCTGTTCTCGCCGATCAGCATGAACACCGTGCCCAGCACCACTTCGCGGCCGTTTTCGGTGGCCGCGCCGGCGCGCAGCTCCTTGCCCAGGCCGACCTGGGCAACATGGCTGACGCGGATGGGCGTGCCATCGACAGTGGAAATGACGATGTTGGCGATGTCTTCGGCCGAGGCCACCTGCCCCGGCGCACGAATCAGCAGCTGCTCACCGTTGCGCTCGATGTAGCCGGCACCCACGTTGGCGTTGTTTCGCTCCAGCGCCGCGATCAGGTCGTTGAGGGTGAGCGTGTAGGCTGCCAGGCGCTTCGGGTCGGGGGCGATCAGGTACTGCTTGGCGTGGCCGCCGATGCTGTTGACCTCGGCGACGCCGGGCACGTTGCGCAACTGCGGCTTGATGATCCAGTCCTGGATCACCCGCAGGTCAGTCGCCGTGTAAGGCGTGCCGTCGTCCTTGAGCGCACCCTGCTCGGCCTCCACCGTCCACAGGAAGATTTCCCCCAGCCCCGTGGAGATCGGCCCCATGCCGGCCTCGATGCCTTCGGGCAACTGCTCGCGAGCGACCTGCAGGCGCTCGTTGACCAGTTGCCGGGCGAAGAACAGATCGGTGCCATCGTCAAAGATCACCGTTACCTGCGACAACCCCGAGCGCGACAGCGAGCGGGTCTGTTTCAGGCCCGGCAGGCCTGCCATGGCGGTCTCGATGGCGAAGGTGATGCGCTGCTCGGTCTCCAGCGGCGAATAGCCCGGCGCGGCAGTGTTGACCTGCACCTGGACGTTGGTGATATCCGGCACCGCATCGATCGGCAGTTTCTGGTAGCTGTGGATACCCACGGCAGCCATCAGCACCACGGCGAGCATCACCACCAGGCGCTGCTCGATGGCGAATTGGATCAGGCGTTCGAACATGCAAGCATCCCCGCAATCAATGGCTGTGCTCAGCAGAGGCTTTGCCGAGCTCGGACTTGAGGACGAAGCTGCCGGCAGCAGCCACCTGGGTCCCGGCGGCCAGGCCTGAGGTGATCTCTACCTGGCCGGCGTCGCGGCGGCCGGTGGTCACCGGGCGGGCCTGGAAACCTTCGTCGGTGCGGGCGAACACCACGGTCTGCTGCTCCCAGCTCTGCAATGCGCTTTCGGGGACGACGACGGCCGCCTTGAAGCGCTCGACATTGACCCCGATGTTGACCAACAGCCCCGGGCGCCAGGCACCGCTGGGGTTGGCCAGGGTGACGCGCACGGTGGCGGCGCGGTTCTGCTCGCCGAGCAGGCTGCCGACGTAGTTGACCGTGCCTTCGACTTCGGCACCCAGGTCCGGCGCACTGACGGTCACGCTGCGCCCAGTGGTGACCCTCGCCAGTTCGCGGGGGGCAACAGCGAAGGTCGCCCACACGCGGCTGAGGTCGGACAGGGTGAAGGCGTTGCTGGTCTCGTCGACCACTTCGCCTACGGTCAGGTGCTTCTCCACCACCACCGCATCGAACGGGGCACGCAACTCGTAGCGGTTACCGGCTCCGGCCGGGCCGACGGCGGCCACCTTCTGCCGGGCATTGGCCAGGGCAATCTCGGCCTCTTGCAAGGCCTGGCGCGCCTGCAGGTAATCCTGCTCGGCGCTGATGCGCTCCTGCCACAGCTGCTGCTCGCGCTGGAAAGTCAGGCGCGCCAGTTCAAGGCGGCGCTGTGCGGCCTGCTGCTCGCTGCGCAAGTCGGAGATCTGCTGGCTGGCGATCACCGCCAGCACCTGGCCGCGCCTGACCGACTGGCCGAGCTCGGCCTGCACCGCTTCGACCACGCCCGGCACCCGTGGCACCACATGGGCCGTGCGGTCTTCATCGAAACGGATCTCGCCGGGGAAGCTGATGGCGCTACCCAGTTCGCGTGGGCCGGCGGTGGTCAGCTGGATGCCGGCCGACGCGATCTGGGCAGTCGACAGGTGCAGTGCGCCTTCCTTTTCCTGATGCGCTTCACCCGCTTCATCAGCGTGACCGTGGCTGTCTTCACCATGGTCGTCGTGGCGGGGCTCTGCTGGACTGGTTTGGCCTATGCTGGCCTGGCCAAGGTGGCCGGTCCAGGCCAAGCCACCCATGCCGAGAATGGCAATGGCAGCGGCCAGGAGGGCGAATTTGCGGGGGTTAGTCATTGTTGCTCCTGCTGCTCGAAATGTTGCTCAAACCGTCCAGATCGCCGTAGATCCGTTCGACCTGTGCCCGTGCATCGGTTGCCGCGGCCAAGGCCTCGAGGTACAGCCCGCGCGCGTCGATCAAGGTGCGCTGGGCGTCGAGCACGTCGAGGAAAGCGAACTTGCCCATTTCGAAACCACGGGTAGCGGTGTCCACAGCCTGCTGCGCCGACGGCAGGATGGTGTGGTCGTAGGCCTGCACCTCCTGCATCGCCGTGCGCCACTGATCAACGGCGCTGCGGGTTTCGCTGCGCAGGCGCAGTTCGACCGCGTTGCGCAGATCGCGTGCCTGGTCGGCGCGGCGGGCGGCGGCCAGCACGTTGCCCTGGTTACGGTCGAACAACGGCAAGGGCATCGACAGGCCGACCACGTTGACCCGCTCGCGGTCCTCGCGGCTGTACTGGCTGCCGACGCTGACGGTGAGGTTGGGAATGCGCAGGGCCTTTTCCGAGCCCAACGATGCTTCGCCGCGCTCGACCTGGGCCGCGGCCAGGCGCCATTCGGCGGTCCGCTCGAGCTGGCCGAGCAAGGCATCGGCGGAAGGTGCAGCGCCGGGCGACAGGCTGGTCGTCGACAACGTATCGAAAGTCGCCAGCGGGCTGCCGGTCAACCGCGCCAGGGCCTGATATGCCACCGTGCGCTGGGTTTCGGCGCGACGCACCTCGGCCTCGGCCTGGGCCAGTTGAACCTGGGCACGGGTGACCTCCACCGGTGACGACTGGCCGGCCGTGACCCGGCCCTGGACTACCCGCAGGCCACGCTCGGTCAGCGCTTGCGACTGCCGCGCCAGTTCCACCCCGGTCTGCGCACGCAGGGCAGCGTGATACGCCTGGACCACATCGGCGCGCAGGCTATTGCGCTGGCGTTCGAGGTCAAGCTGGGCAATGGCCTGGCCGGCACCGGCCACTGCGACGCGCGCACCGCGCTTGCCGCCCAGTTCCAGTGGCTGGCTGAGCGTGACGGTGCTGGTGCGGGTCGCGCGCCGGGTGTCTTCCATTTCCCAGGCCAGTTCAGGGTTGGGGATCAACCCGGCCTGGCGCCGCTCGCCCTCGGCAATGCCGATTTCGCGACCGGCTGCAGCCAGCTCAGGGTTGTTGGCAAAGGCGGCGCTCAACGCCTCGGGCAGGCTCATGCCTGGCCCGGCCTGGGCGCTGGCAGTGGCCGCCAGCAACAGGCCGAGCAAGGCGATCTTGCGGGGGGTGGGCACTTCGAGAGTCCTCGTCGACAAGCGTTGGCGAAGGACTGTAAGGAGGGCTGGTTATCGAGGCGGTGGCGCGAACATTACAATTCTGTCACCCGCTGGCTGTGCAGACGGTTCGATAATCGCCCACTTTGCCCCTCCTGCGACACCTGAGCGGATTGACGGAATTAACCATCCGGTACAAACATAGCGGCATTCAACAACAACAAAGCGATGCCCGTCATGAAGCCCCTTATCCTCGTGCTCAATGGCCCCAACCTGAACATGCTGGGAACCCGCGAACCTGCCCAGTATGGCCACGAAACCCTGGCCGACCTGGCCCAGGGTTGCGCCGACACTGCCCACGCCCACGGCCTGGAAATCGAATTTCGCCAGACCAACCATGAAGGCGAACTGATCGACTGGATTCACGCCGCCCGCGGCCGCTGTGCCGGTATCGTGATCAACCCCGGCGCCTGGACCCACACTTCGGTGGCGATTCGCGATGCCCTGGTCGCCAGCGAACTCCCGGTCATCGAGGTACACCTGTCCAACGTGCACAAGCGCGAGCCGTTCCGCCACCTGTCGTTCGTCTCGTCGATTGCCGTGGGGGTTATCTGCGGCCTGGGCAGCCATGGCTACCGCATGGCCCTGAGCCACTTTGCCGAGATGTTCCAGGAGCGCCACGCATGAGCCAGCCCGCCATCCTCGCCGGCCTGATCGGCCGCGGCATCCAGCTTTCGCGCACCCCTGCGCTGCACGAACACGAAGGCGACGCCCAGCACCTGCGTTACCTCTATCGCCTGATCGACGCCGACCAGCTCCAGCTGGAAGACAGCGCCCTGGCGCAGCTGCTCGATGCCGCCCAGCACACCGGCTTCACCGGGCTCAACATCACCTACCCGTTCAAGCAGGCCATCCTGCCGCTGCTCGATGAGCTGTCGGACGAGGCACGTGGCATTGGTGCGGTGAACACCGTTGTGCTCAAGGACGGCAAGCGGGTCGGCCACAACACCGACTGCCTGGGCTTCGCCGAAGGCCTGCGCCGTGGCCTGCCGGATGTGTCACGCCGGCGCGTGGTGCAGATGGGCGCTGGTGGCGCCGGTTCGGCGGTGGCCCATGCGCTGCTGAGCGAAGGGGTCGAGCAACTGGTGCTGTTCGAAGTGGATACGGCGCGTGCCCAGGCGTTGGTGGATAACCTCAACGGCCATTTCGGCACGGGTCGCGCGGTGCTTGGCACGGACCTCGCGGTCGAGGTGGCCGGAGCCGATGGCCTGGTCAATACCACGCCAGTGGGCATGGCCAAGTTGCCAGGCACCCCACTCCCGGTGGAGCTGTTGCACCCGCGCCTGTGGGTAGCTGAAATCATCTATTTCCCGTTGGAGACCGAACTGCTGAAAGCCGCACGGGCACTGGGTTGCCGCACGCTCGATGGCAGCAACATGGCGGTGTTCCAGGCGGTCAAGGCGTTCGAGCTGTTCAGTGGCAAACAGGCAGATGCCGAGCGGATGCAGGCGCATTTCGCCAGTTTCTCCTGACACACCATATCAGCCTCTTCGCGGGTAAACCCGCTCCTACAGGTACAGCACCGCCTGTGAAAGGCAGGTGATCCTGTGGGAGCGGGCGCGCCCGCGAAGGGGGCCGCTACCGCTCTACCCTTTCTCATCCAGCAACGCCTTTATCACCTTCTCCTGCCCGGCATAGTCACCCTCGCCAAAGTGCACATGGCGCACCTGACCCTGCCGGTCGACAAAGTAATGCGCTGGCCAGAACTGGTTACCCCAGGCATTCCACACCTGGTAGTCATTGTCCACCGCGACCGGGTAAGCGATACCCAGGCTGGCCACTTTGCTTTGCAGCTGCCTGACATCATGCTCGTAGTCGTACTCCGGCGTATGCACGCCCACCACCACCAGGCCCTGGTCGGCATAGCGCCGTGCCCAGTCGTTGACGTGCGGCAAGCTGCGCTGGCAATTGATGCAGTCCCAGGTCCAGAAGTCCACCAGCACCACCTTGCCCTTGAGCGCCGGGGCGTCCAATGGTGGTGAGTTGAGCCATTGGCTGGCGCCCGCCAGCGATGGCATTGCGCCGTAGTTGTCACGAGCCATCAACTGCCCTCCAGCGAGGCCCAGGCCAACCAGCGCCAAGGCCACGCTCGCCACGTTCAGCAGCCGTCGGCGATCAGTTGTCATGGCAACCGCTCGTGGCGTAGCTGCGGTACTCGACGCTCTGATACTGGCCTTGGGAGTCGAGGTAGTCCATGCGTGTCTTGACCGGGCCGCAGGCATTGCGCTGCTCGTCCTTCAGCGACAGCACTTTCTTTACATCCAGATGATCGCCGTAGCGGTACTGCATGACGCTGGCGTCGTTCATCGCTGTGGAACTGGCATGGGCGGCAACGGCACCGAGGCTGAGGACGGCGAACACGCTGGCGCTGGCGATAGTCTTGAAGTTCATGGCATGGTTCCTTGCAACAGTTTGAAAGGTGGGGATCAGTGCTCCCCGGTCGAGAGCCATTTCACCGCTGCCAGGTATCTCGTATGTGTCGCGTCAGCCTGTGATCTGCTTCCGCCTGTATCTGTAGCCAGGACAGATACACTGCAATACAAAACCCCACAGGCAAGCCCGCGCGCGCTCGGTACACTGCGCCCACTCCCTCTTGAACAGGAACGCTGCGAATGGAACATGTCGATCACATCCTGATCGTCGACGATGACCGTGAGATCCGCGAGCTGGTCGGCAATTACTTGAAAAAGAGTGGTTTGCGCACCAGCATCGTCGCCGATGGCCGGCAGATGCGCGCCTTCCTGGAGGCCAACAGCGTCGACCTGATCGTCCTCGACATCATGATGCCCGGTGACGACGGCCTGCTGCTGTGCCGCGAACTGCGTGCCGGCAAGCACCGCAACACGCCAGTATTGATGCTCACCGCGCGCAACGACGAGACCGACCGCATCATCGGCCTGGAAATGGGCGCCGACGACTACCTGACCAAACCGTTCTCCGCCCGCGAACTGCTGGCGCGCATCAATGCCGTGCTGCGCCGCACGCGCATGCTGCCACCGAACCTGACCATCAGCGAAAGCAGCCGCCTGCTGGCCTTCGGCCAATGGCGCCTGGACACCACCGCCCGCCACCTGCTCGACAGCGAAGGCACAATGGTGGCGCTGAGCGGCGCCGAATACCGCCTGTTGCGGGTGTTCCTCGACCACCCGCAACGGGTGCTCAGCCGCGAGCAGTTGCTGAACCTGACCCAAGGCCGCGAGGCGGACATTTTCGACCGCTCCATCGACCTGCTGGTCAGCCGCCTGCGCCAGCGCCTGGGCGACGACGCCCGGGAGCCAAGCTGCATCAAGACCGTGCGCAGCGAGGGCTATGTGTTCTCGCTGGCTGTGCAACTGCTCGAGTCACCGGCATGAAATGGCCGCGTACCCTCGCCTCGCGCCTGGCACTGATCTTCTTCACCGGGCTGGTGCTCGCCTACGGGCTGTCATTCAGCCTCCAGGCGTACGAGCGCTATATCAGCAGCCGCTCGATGATGCTCAGCAACCTCGAGCAGGATGTGGTCACCTCGGTGGCCATCCTCGACCGCCTGCCCGCCGCTGAGCGCGCAGCCTGGCTGCCGAGGCTGGAGCGACGCACCTATCGCTACCGACTGGATGAAGGCTTGCCGGGCTCAGCGATGCCAAGCACCGATCCCCCCATGGCTGCCGAATCGATCGTCAAGGCCATCGGTGCCCAGTACCCGCTGACTTTCCAAGACATTCCCGGCCCCAACGCCCACTTCCAGGCCCACCTGCGCCTGGCCGATGGGGCGCCACTGACCATCGATGTCACGCCGGCACCCGTCCCGGTAGCGCGCTGGTTGCCGCTGGTACTGTTGATCCAGCTGGCGGTGCTGCTGTTCTGTACCTGGCTCGCCGTGCGCCTGGCCATCGGGCCTCTTACCCGCCTGGTCCAGGCAGTGGACACCCTCGACCCGGACAAGCCTGGCGTGCTGCTGGATGAAAGCGGCCCACGCGAGGTCAAGTACGCCGCCGTGGCGTTCAATGCCCTGCAGGCGCGCATCGCCGCCTACCTCAAAGAGCGCATGCAATTGCTGGCGGCCATTTCCCACGACCTGCAGACACCGATCACGCGCATGAAACTGCGGGTCGAGGTGATGGACGAGGGCGTCGAGAAAGACAAGCTCTGGCATGATCTGGATGCCATGGAGCATCTGGTCCGCGAAGGTGTGGCCTATGCCCGCAGCATGGACATCAACACCGAGGCGCCCTGCCGGATCAACCTCGACGCCTTCCTCGACAGCGTGGTGTTCGACTACCAGGACAGCGGCGCCCAGGTGGAGCGCAACGGCAATACCGGCAGCCTGCTGGAAACCCGCCCGCATGCGTTGCGCCGCGTACTGGTGAACCTGGTGGACAACGCCCTGAAGTTTGCCGGCAAGGCGCAGCTGGAGGTCAGCTGCAATCACGGCAAGACATTGATCCGGGTGCTCGATGACGGCCCGGGGATCCCGCAGGCAGAGCTGGATGAAGTGCTCAAGCCGTTCTACCGCGTGGAAAGCTCGCGCAACCGCAGCACGGGCGGTACCGGCCTGGGGCTGGCCATCGCCCAGCAACTGACCCAGGCCATGGGCGGCAGGCTGACCTTGAGCAACCGAAAAAGCGGCGGGCTATGCGCCCAGATCGAGCTGTAACGACAAACGCGGCGGCCCGCGCCGGCCGTCCTACAGCTCCGGTAACTACAGTCCGATACACAAAGCCGCTTTCACCGACACACTGCAGATACCCATTCCCTACACACTCCCGGTCACACAACGATACTCCGGGAGTCACCCATGAAGCCGCTCACCCTGCCCTCCGGCTGGAAACTGTTCATCGCCCTTGCTGGCCTGACCGTGTTCATGACCGCCGTGATACTGCTCAGCTACCCACCCGGTGCGGATGGCCTGCGCAGTGCCATCCGCGCCACTGCGCGCAGCTCTTTCGCACTGTTCCTGCTGGCCTTCCTGGCCTCGTCAATGGTCATCTTGCTGCCTGGCATTGGCTGCCGCTGGTTGCTCCGCGAGCGGCGCTACGTGGGCCTGGCCTTCGCCTTTTCGCATACCGTGCATGGCCTGCTGATCTACCGCTACGCCCAGCAATTCCCTGAGCTGTTCTGGGCCGGGCGCACGGTCACCTCGAGCCTGCCCGGCAGCATCGGTTACCTGTTCCTGCTGTTGCTCAGCGTGACCTCGTTCAAGGCACCGATGCGCCTGCTCGGCGGCCGAGCCTGGAAAGCCCTGCACAGCACCGGCATGTGGGTATTGGCCGGGGTGGTCTGCCTGTCCTTCTACAAACGCATCCCCATGGGCAGCTGGTACCCGCTGGCTTTCGCCCTGATGTTCAGCGCCATCGCCTTCAAGCTCACCGCCAAGCTGGCCCAGCAGCAACGCCGCACGGCTTCTGCCCTTTCCTGAAACGAGATGATCACCATGACCACACTGAGCCGCACCTTCACCACCTTCGATCGTTTTGGCAGCTGGAGCGCCGACCTGCCGTTGCGACTGTTCCTGGCCTGGGAGTTTTTCGAGTCCGGCTGGGAGAAGTTCAACGGCAGCAACTGGTTCGGCGATCTGCAGGCGAACTTCCCATTCCCGTTCAATGTACTGCCGGCAGAATTCAACTGGCAGTTGTCGATGTGGGCGGAGCTGCTGCTACCCCTGCTGTTGTTGCTTGGCCTTGGCACGCGTCTGGCATCGGCCGGACTGATGGTGGTGACCGTGGTGGCGATCGCTGCAGTGCACTGGCCAGCACACTGGTCGAGCCTGGCAGAACTGGCGCAGGGGTACGCCATCACCGACCAGGGCTTTGGCAACTTCAAGCTGCCACTGATCTATCTGGTCGCGCTGCTGCCGCTGCTGCTCAAAGGCGCTGGGCGCCTGAGCCTGGACCATTGGCTTAGCAAACGTGTGTTGTAGTGGGCCAGCTCCAGCTGCCAGGGGGTGTCAGGTTCGATGCCCTGCAGGTAATCGACGAAAGCGGCGGCGACCTGACTGAACAGCGGCGTATGACAGCGATAATCGGCATAGAACTCATGCACTCGCGCATGCCAGGCCTGATCCCCCAACGTCGCGCGCAGCACCGGGAAGCTTCCCGCCAACAGGCCCTCGATGCCACTGTAGAGCAGTTCCCGGTACAGCCTCAGACGCCGCGCTTCGATACCGGCAGGTGGTGCATGGCGAACCGGGTCACGCAGGTGGCGAGCCAGGCAGAACTGCTGTTCACGCAATGCACCGTGCATATGCGACCTCCTGCTGCACGCTGCGAATCCGGGCCACTTCTGCAAGCAGCTCGGCCATGGGCGGGTAGTTGAAATCGCGCTCGAGCACGGTCGGCAGGATGCCAAAACGCTCGCAGGCGCTGGCGAACAGTGTCCAGACCTGCGGCCTGACCGCCGCTCCATGGGTGTCGACCTTGATATCGCCTGGCTGGTCATGATGCCCGGCCAGGTGCATGGCCTTGACCCGCGGCAACGGAAGCCCCTGGAGAAACGCCTGTGCGTCGTAGCCGTGGTTACAGGCATTGACATAGACATTGTTGACGTCCAGCAGCAGGTCGCAGTCTGCCTCGTCGAGCACTGCCTTTATGAACTCCAGCTCGCTCATCGCCTGGTAGGGTGCCGCGTAATAACTGATGTTCTCGACAGCAATGCGCCGCTGTAACGTATCCTGCACCTGGCGAATACGCGCACTGACCTGCACGACGGCCGCTTCGGTAAAGGGTAGCGGCAGCAGGTCATAAAGGTAGCCGTCATCAGTGCAATAGCTCAGATGCTCGCTGTAGTGACGTACCTGATAGCGATCAAGAAACTGACGGATCTGCCCGAGCAGTTCACGGTCCAGCGGCAAGCTGCCGCCAAGCGAAAGGGAAAGGCCGTGGCAAGCCAGCGGGAAGCGTTCTGCCAGCTGGGCCAACCCCTGCCCCAGGGCACCGCCGACACCGATCCAGTTTTCCGGGGCACACTCCAGAAAGTCCAGCGATCCTTCCTCAAGCACCAGCAATTCGGGCATGAGGCGGCGACGCAGGCCGAGGCCGGCATGCATGAGCGTGGTCTTCATCTTCGAGTCTCCTTAACAAAGCACAACGCCCCGGCTGACGTGCAGACGGGGCGTTGTCGCATTTCTCAATGCATTCGAATCAGGACTGTTTCTTGCCGTGACCGCCATCGCCACCGCACTTCCCTTCACCACACTTGCCTTCGCTCTCGCCGGCCTTTTTACTGCCACCACATTTGCCTTCGCCGCACTTGCCTTCACCGTGGCTCTTGGCCGATGCCACTTGGTAGCCCTGGCTCAGAGGCTCGACGGCGAACGCCTGGCTGCCGATTACCATGCTGCCGACCAGTGCAGCACCGATCAGCCCGAGCTTGTTAGGGGTATGCGTCATGTTGAAGCTCCACTCTGGTTAGGAAGAGGCGCTATTCAACCGTTGCGGCAGCCAGGCGGGTATCGCCTGATTCGGCTGCCGCTGTAGGACCTCACCAAAGGCCCGGCAAGGTGGCACCGCTCAATCGTCCAGCGGCTTGGGTGGAGCGGCAGGCTTGGCAGGCTTGCCAGGTTTGGCGGCCTTGCTGTCCTTGGCCTTGGGCTCGGCTGCAGCCGCCGCCACGGGTTCAGGGGCAACCGCCGCTTTTTCAGCCGATGGAAGCTCATCCACGGCCTTGAAGATCGCCTGCGGATCGATCTTCTCGCCTGACTCATCATCCTTGAGCACATGACGCTCACCGTCCAGGCCCACCAGGATCACCTTGGTGCCCTTGCTGGCACCCAGCTTGAGTTCGCGAATCAGTGCCATCGTGGTCTGTTGTTCAAGGTTCTTGTCCTCACGCTTGCCCATCATCTGGGCAACGCTGAACAGCACCAGGTTGCGTTCCTTGAAACCCGCCTGAGTAGCAGGGTCCTTGAGTGCCTCGTTCAACCCGCGCAGGGTGGGGTCGGCACTGCTCGGAGCGATGACCACCAATGGCCTGGCCTTGCCCAGTTCCTTGGCCAGCGGCGCGTCACTGTCGGCAGCAAACAGCGGACCGGTAACAGCGAGCAAGATGGCGAGGGTCAGTGACCGGACGAGCATGCAAATCTCCTTATTCTCTCTATAAACCAAAGACTACAGATCATGGAGAAAGATCCGACGTGCGAGACTAAACCAACTGCACTGCCAGAGTGTTTACGCAAAGGTAACTTCACGTGTCTCGGCAACGGCGCCTGACACGCCGAAAAAATGCCAGCACCCGAACCTGAGCATAGTCCATCGGGACGCCCTCGCCCGGCGACGGCCAGTGCACGAGGCTCTGGCCGAGACGACGGGATCAGCGAACGTAGATGACCTCCTGTTCGCTGCTCGCATCCAGCGCATCGAGCGTCAGTGCGTGCATCAGGCCGCGCTCGGCGAGGCGCTGCTCGCTGGCAACCGTGTTGATGTGCGCCACGCGCTGCGCCTCTGGCGTGGTGCTGTCTGCCTGCAACACCTCAAGGCGCTCGTGGAACGGCGCATTGAGCGCATCGAAACGTGCCGGGTAGGCATTACGCAAGTAGGTTTGCCAGAACGCCCGCTCGATCAGCGAATCGGCCAGTCGCTCACCGGTTTCATGGCGCAGCACCCTGTTGCGTGCATTCGCAATTCGCCGCGCATCGACACCCGCGATAGCCCGGAACGACATGCCCTGGGTTTGCAAGGGAAGGTCCAACGCCTCGCGCAAAGCAATGCGATAGGCCAGGACCACCTCGATCTGGTCCGGGTCACTGCCACTGAGCTGGCGCTCCTGAATATCCAGCAAGGCAAGCCGGTCAAGCTCTTCAAGCCGCCACAATTGCCGCCCCAACCGCAGCAGTTGCTGCTCCTGGCTACCGGTTGCCGCCTGCGCCTGGGCACGCCAGACCAACAGCCGCAGTTCAAGATCGCTGAAACGCAGCGCCACGCTGTCCTGGCAGGTCAATTGCGCGGCATTGCTGAACAGCTCCTCGCACAGCTCGGCAGAGTGGCTCATGGCACGCATCATTTCCAGCACCCGGCCAGCCAGAAAGCGCGCGCCGGTCGCATGCTGAAAGTCCTCCGTTTCCATCAAGCGCTCGATCAAGGTGAAGAAATCCAGCGCATTCGGCAACGCTTCCAGCGCTCGCCAGTGCCTGTCCAGCTCGCCGCGCAGCTGCGCGCCGCCGGCATCCATCCAGCGTAGTCGGGCAGGCACCAGTGCCGCCTCTTCCTCCTCAGGCACCACAGCCGCTGCCTGCAAAGCATCACGCAGGCGCAAAGACTCTGCCTCGGAAAACGGGTTGCCGCTCAATTGCACCTCGCCTTCGATCCACAAGCGGCTTTGGTAAAAGCCCTCAGGCATGCCTGTGAGCAGGTTGTCACGCAGGTCAACGGTCCTCAACGAAGCACTCTGCATCAACCCATAAGGCAATTCGCTGATGCCAGTGCCGGCCAGGTACAGTTCGCGCAGCCGAGGTAGCCCAGTCAGCGAAAATGCTCGCCCCAGCGGGTTGTACGAAAGGTTTACCTGCGTCAGGTGCGGGCAACTGGCGAGTATCGTCGCCTGGCCAGGGTCCAGACTGATACGGTTTGCCCGCAGGTTCAGTGACTGCAGGTCGGGCATCCCCAGCAGCGCCTGCGGAACACGCGCCAGGCGGTTATAGGGCATTTCAACCGTGCGAACATTGGGGAAGGCGCGCAGGAAACTCTCGGGCAGGTTTTCAATCTGCATGTTGCGCAGCGTCAGCACACGGACGTGATCGAACACGATAGGCTCAGGGAAATCGGGAAGACTGCTCGAGCTGGCAATTTCCCACCGGTAGACCGTGTTGGTACCCTCGGTCTGCATGCCCTCATCAAAAGCACGCTGCCAACAGCCGCGCAGCGCCCGTCTCAGCCTGCGCCGGTCCTCCCTTTCCCGGCCACTGGCCGCCTCATGCACCCACCTGCGCAACTGAGCATTGAGCGCCTCGAACTCTCGTTCGAACTGCTGCAGCGTGCGCTCCAGGCCGATTGCAGTGCCACGCGCCTGCTCGATCCAGGCGAATACCTCCTCATCGGTGAAGGTCGGGTAAAGGTAGCGCACACGCCGCAGGAAAGGCCCGGGCCGGTAGCTGGAGGACGATGAGCCCGGGTTGCGACCGCTCAATGGGTAACCGATCCGTCCATCGTCCAGCCGTGACGGCAGGCGCAGGCCACCTGCGCGCACAGGGCTCAGCAGTTGCTCGACTTCCTGGCGCCGTGCTTGCGCCAGCCGGGTGACCATCACGCGAAGGTTATGTGCAAAGGGCTCACCCACCTGCAGGTCACGCCGTTGCTCGTCGGCATAGGCACCCGCCATGACCTCGAACAGTTCGCCCGCCTCACCGACAGCGTTGCCCTGGGCATCGGTGCGCTGGAAGATACCGTCATGGTGAACCAGCCCGCAGGCATGTGTCCCCTCCTGCGACGTGGCCAGGGCCTGCGTGCCAGCATCACCTTCGAACAGGCTCCAGCGCACGCCCCGCCCAGCGGCGGGAAGGTGCTTGAGCATGCCGAGCGTAACCCGGGCAAGGTCGAGGTTTTGTGGCGTGTCCCATTGCAAGGCCTCGAAAACCCGCGCCATGCGAACGGGCACCAGCATGCGTCGAGCGGCCTCGGCCAGGCCCAGCGGTATCCGGCCGGCAAGCAGGCGGGTGCGCTCGGCACTGCTGGCCTGAGCGAGCAGCGCCCGTGCGGCATGCCCATGCAGGCTGGGAAACTGGCGCTGCAGCGCTTGCACTTCACGGTCGTTGTGAAAAGCCTCGGCGGCATAGAGGCGCTGAAACAGCACCCGCCGCTGTTTCCAGATCAACTCGGCGAGGTCCTGATCATTGAGCCCCTGGCTCCCTTCCAGAGTGCGCGCCTGCTCAAGCGCGGCATCGTCATCCCCTTTCGCCAACCCCGAGCGCAACCGGTTGACCAGCCGGCGAATACGCTGGTCGAGCAATACCCGCTGGACACTGTCGAGCAGCCCAGGCTCAGGGGCCTGCCGCAGAACGTGAATGGCTCGCAAGTGTTCTTCCTCCAGGCGGTGTATCGCCAGCACCTCTGCAATCTGCTCGTCGTCGAGCGTAGCCATCTGGCCGCCCAGCCGCCTGAACAGATAGGCACGGCCTTGCCACTGCATCGGTTGTTCGCTCCACAAGCGCCACGCACCTGCGCCGTTGTGCAACAGCAACGGACCATGACCATCACGCGGCAGTAATTGCCAGCGCCCGTCGGTCGCGCGCTGAACAACCCGATAATGATGCCCGTCCATGGCAACCCAGGCCTGCCCGCCGTAGCGCCAGACCCCTTGTTCATCGCGGGTCGCCGCAACCGGCAGCACGCTGCGAAACGCCGACAGGTCGGCGTTCCACAAGCGTTGCGTACCGTCTTCCAGGCGTGCCTGCGACAGGCCATCGACCAGCGCCGAACGTGTCCACGCACGCTGCGCCGCGCTGCCCGCCGCCGCCGTGGCGGTCACTAGCGCGGCCTCGGTCACCACCTGGGTTACATGCTCCAACGCTTCTCGTGTCTCGCCCTCACGCCAGGACGCTACTGCCTCGAATACCTGTCCCAGCCAGCGCCAGGCGAGCATGGCCAGCAACGTCAAGCCTAATACAGGGACGTACAGGCTGGCTGCACTCAACAGCGTCACGCCCACATCGGCCAGGTACCGCTCATGGGCCGCCTGGACCTCGCGGTCGAGCTTTGCCACAGGTGTGGCCATCAGTGCTGCATCGTCCATGATCTGAGCCGTGCGCAAAGCAGCGAAGTGCTTGAACAGATAGCCGCCGACCGGATGCATGCGTTCCTGCAGATCAATGTTGGCCCAGACCGGCAAGCCTGCGTAGCCGGTAATGACCTGGGAGAAAAACGACTGGCTATCGCGACGGCGCACGAAGCGCGCAAAGAACGTTTGATAGTCGGCATTGCGCAGCCGTTGCCCGAGTACCTTTCGTGCGAACCGGTGCAGATCATCATGCGCGCTCCACGGACCATGCGGATCGCCCGGTATGTACACCAGCACACGTTGGCTCGAGGTGTAGATCGGGGCGAAGGTTTCATCACGCACATCCAGCACGACAATCTGCTGCAATGGGCAGCCCAGGACCTCCAGGCGCTTGCCAACGACACGCGTGTCATTCAGCTGTGGCAACCAGCCTTGGCGCCACAAACCGATCACCAGCTCCAGTTCGGCCTCGCTCAGCACACGGTCGTGACGCGCCCTGAAGGCATCGAGCAGGAAGGCATGGCGCATATTGTCGGCAAGCAGGGCCTGGTTCTCGGGGCTGCCAAGCCGGGCCTGCAAATGCGCCTGATAACCCTCCCCCAGGTCCAGCTCACGCACCAGGGCAGCAAATTGCGTTGCATCGAGCTGTTCAAGGCTGGCGCCTGCATCGTCGAACAGACCGTTGCCAGGGGCTTGTCCACCTGCCTCGCTTTCGTTCTGAGTGAAGTTCCTCAGTGCTGCTTCGAGCAGCGGTATCTGGTAGTAGACTTTTTCACTCAGGGGCACGCGGATCGGGGCATAGGTACTCAGGGGGCGTTCATAGGCCGCGCGAAACCACAGCTGGCCCAGTTCATCCCGGATGTTGCAACGGTCGCGCAGCGCCTTCTGCAGGATCGGCGCTGTGAATTGCTCGACCCCGTCGATGCGCTGCAGCAGTGCAGCGAGGCGGTAACGGCAGTCCAGGCTGCCCTTGAGTGCCTCTCGCAGCACCGCTACGTGCCCGGCACTGACGGCAAGCATCCAGCCTGGCAGGCGCGTGGCGATGATCCGGTCCTGCTCGGCCTGCTCCAGGTGATCGTGTGAGTGCAAGGATATGCCCATGGTAATTAGCCTCAAGTGATCAAATCTCGAGGCTATCGCCGGGGGCAGCCCCGCAGCGCCTATAGAGCTACCACCTCGGCCCGGAGCGGGTACGCCATTTCAATGCCATGGCAAGACCGGAACCAGCAACACGGCGGCGAGATGCCTGTCCACCGCCTCACGGGTGAGCTGCCGGTACACGTTGATCTCACGCTGGCGCACCCGGTCCTGCAGGCGTGCGATTTCAACAGGTGACGCGTTGCTTTCGACCAGCGCATCCAGTTCGTCGTGCAATGTCTGCGGAACTTCGAGCCGACCGGGATACTTGCTCGCCAGGTATTCCCTCCAGAAGCGTGTGGTCGCCAGATAATCCACCAGCACATCCCTGGACTGGACAGCCCTGACAGCACGTACAGCCGCTTGCAGGTCCGGCACCGAGAGGTTGGCGACAGCGGCGTTGATCATCTCGTCATGCTCGATGGGCAGATCGAGCTCATCAACCAGGCTCAAGCGATACGACAGGGCGAATTCCAGCGACTCCTCAGGCCGGCCCACGCGTATGGCATGCCAGCCACCTACCTCGTCGAGCATTTCCAGGCGCCAGCACTGCGCCCCCAGGTGCAACAGCACCCGCTCCTGATCACCGACAAGGTCGTTGCGCAACGCTTTATACTGGCTGACACGCACCTCCAGGTCACTGAATCGCAGCGTGGCATTATCCTGGCAGTGCTCGGTCAGCGCATGTGCGTAGAGCTCGGTTTGCAATGCCGGCCGCTCAGCCATGTAATCCAGCATGCGCAGCACACGCAGGGCGAGGTAGCGGGACAAGAACTCATTCTGGAAATCCGCCGAGGTGGTCAGCCTTTCCAGCAAGTGGAAGAAATCTTTCGAGGCGCTGTCGCCGTGGAGCCGGCCCCAGGTATTGGCCATGCGGTCACGCTGGTCCGTCGCCACCAAATCCAGCCAGCGTTGCTTCACCGGCACCTGGTCATTCATGGCTTCCCCCCAGACATCCTGCGCATCGAGCAACGGGTTACCGCTTAGCCTGACCCGCCCGGAGCGCCACAGCCTCGAACGATAGAATGCAAATGGCAACGTGCGGATACCGTTGTCACCCGCATCAAGCGTATGCAGGGCGCTCGCTTCCATCACGCCTGCCGGCATTTGCGTGAGCTGCGTGTTGCGCAACATCAAGGCATTGAGGTCGGGCATCCCGGTCATGGAAAACGTACGCTGCAACGGGTTATGCGAGAGGTTCAGATAGACCAGCTGCCTGCAACCGGCGAGCAGGTCGATGTCCGCGGTTTGCAGCTGGATCTGGTTGCCAGACACATCGAGCATTTTCAACTGCCCGGCCAGTGCCGGGGTCAACGGCAGGCTGCGCAAGCGACAATTGGTAATGCTCAATGACCTCAGTCCATCGAATGCGCGCAGAAAGCTCTCCGGCGCACGGCGTATCTGCAATGCGCGCAGCGCGATATCCGTTACATGGGAAAAGCTGACGTCCGCCGGAATGGGTGGCAGCTCATCCAGATCGCTGCCGAAACTGCTGAGCAGATAGCCTCTGGCTTCTTCAGTTTCCAAGGCCTGACGAGGTACCAGGTAGCGCCAACAATCGATCAACCCCCGGGCAAACTGGCGGCGGGCGGGCCAACACCAGAGTTTGAGGGTCGCGGTCTGCCAGCTGGCCAGCCGTTTGCGCAATGCCTTGAGTTGCCCCTTGAGGACAAGCAGTTCGACAGCCGGGTCACGCTGAAGTCCACGCAGGTGCGCCAACCATTGCTCGACCTGCTCATCATCGAAGCCGGGATACAGGTCGCGTACCTGCGCATGCAGGTTCCTGCCCCCGCTGCTGCCGCCGGGCGTCCGTTGCCGCCAGCCACTCAGCGGATAGCCGACGCGGCCATTGGCCAAGCGCTGTGGTGCCAGAAAGGCATCACCCGAGCGCACGATACCCAGCAATTCGCCGATCAGTTCCCGCCGCTGAGCGACGCGCCGTGTCATGTATGCTCGCAGCTGCAACGCGAACGGCTGGCCGATACCCAGGGCGCTTTGCTGCGCCGCAGAATATGCGCCAGCCAACTGCTGGAACAACTCGCCCGGTTCGCCAAGGGCATTGCCTTGTTCATCGCTGCACTGGAACCTGCCGGCCTGAAAACGGATGCGCCGTATCGCGCCCATACCGGTACTGCTCGACAACGGCTCGGTGACGTCGCCATCGAACAGTTGCCAACGTGGGCCACTGGCTGCCCCGGGCATTTGTTCAAGCAGCTTCAGCACGACACGGGCCAGGTCGAGATCCTGTGGGGTATCGAACAGTAACGCCTCGTACACCCGAATACAGCGGATGCGCTTGACCATGGACGCTGCGGCGACGTTCAGCCCAGCGCTGTCCACCGTCCGTAGCAGCGCTTCGGCCGCCAGGCGATGAAGGCTGGCGAAGTCTCGCTGCAAGACGTGCGTGGCGGCCGTCGCGGGGTACTGCTCATAGTAGAGCTGCTGGAACAATGAGCGCCGACGACGCCAGACCCGCTCGGCCAACTGCGCGTCCGTCAGCGCCTGCGTACCCGCCCACTGGCGGACCTTGGCGAGTAGTGCCGTATCTTGCGCCGCGTCGCCCGAACGCAACTGCGAGACCAGGCCGAGGATGCGGTTCAGCACCGCGACCCGGCTTACGGTATCGACCAGGCAGGCATCAGGCGCCTGGCCACAGATGTGCACGCCGCGCAAATGGCTGGCATCCAGGCCATGAATGTCCAGCACCTGGTCGATCTGCTCATCCTCGAGAACGCTGAACCCGCTGCCCAGGCGACGGAACAGGACGTGCGCCGCCTCCCACTCGATCGGTTGCTCGCACCAGACTCGCCAGGCGCCGGCACCGTTATGCCTGAGCGCTGGGCCATGCCCTTGCTTCGGCACGAGTTGCCACTGCTCGTCGGGCTGCTGCACCACCTCGTAGAAGTGGCCCTCCATGTTCACCCAGCAGCGCCCCTGCGAACGGTAGATGCCTTCGCCATCGGCCACTGCCTGCACGGGGGGCGCCACACTACGAAAAGGGCTGAGGTCGAACCGCCAGAGCTTCTCGCTGCCGTCTTCCAGGCGCGCGGTCGCCAAGGCATCGACCTGGTGCCATTCACGCGCCACCGCCGCAGCCCCCACTGCGGTGAGACCGACCGTGACCACGGTCTCAGCAACGCTCAGCAGATGCTCCAGCGCCGCATCGATGTCGCCCTGGCGCCACTGCTCCACGGCATGGAAAACCTCCTTGAGCATGTCCCAGACCATCACCCCGCCGAGGATGACAGCGAGGCCCGGCACGAACAGTCCCGCCACGTTGGCGAGGTTCCACGCAGCGGACATCAGGCGATCATGCCTTGCCTGGCGGACCGCGCTGTCGATGTCACTGACCGGCACGGCAATGACTGCCGCGTCATCCTTGATCTGCTCCGCCCGCGCCTGGGCCAGGTGATCGAACAGCGGCAAGCGGTAGGCCGCCATGTGCTGGTCCATGTCCCGGGAGGCCCACACGGCGACATCGGTCAGTTCGCTGGCCACCCTGGCAAAGAACGCGTCGCTGTCACGGCGCCGGATGAAACGGGCGAAGAAGCGCTGATAGGGCTCCTTACCCAGGCGCTTGCCCAACGTTCGTCGAATGAAGGTGTCGAGGTCGGCTGCCGCATTCCAGGCGCTGACCGGGTCACCGGGGATGTACACCAACACGTGCTGACTGGACAGGAAGCCTAACGTGGAAGTGATCTGGTCAAGGACGATCACCTGTTCGACCTTGCAACCATAAATGTTCAGTTGCTTGGCGATCACCGGGTTGCCGCCAAGCATGCCTGGCCTGGCGTCGCGGCACAGGTCGAGGATCAATACCAGCTCTTGCGCCGTCAGGACCCCTTCCGTCCTGGCCTTGCAGGCGTCGAGCAGCATCGAGGCGACGTACAAGGCCTTGCAGGAGGCCTTGAATCCCGAGGCCGCCGTGACCGGGCTGTCCAGGATCGAGGCCAGATGCTCCTGATAACGCCTGCCCAGGTCCAGCTGCCGGCAACGCTTGGCGAACGCCGAGGCCGACAACGCAGTGAACGTGCTGCCGTCGCTTTGCACGAGCCGATTGTCACGCGGCATGCCGCCAACCAGCGACGCCTCCTCAGTGAAATTGGCCAGTGCCGCATCGAGCAACGGGATGTCGTAGCTGCCCTTTTCCTGTTGCGGTGCACGCCCGCTGACCCACTCAGGCTTCGGCGAAACGGCGAAGTAGAAGTGTCGATAGAACAGCGTGTCGAGGTCTGGCGAGACATTCAGCGCTCGCTGCAGAAGGGGCCTGCAATATGTATGGATAGGTTCGATTCGTGCCAGCTCGTGGCGCAGGCGCTGACGGCTGGCATGGCTTGATCTCAATGCCTCGAATACGCTCTTCAGTTGTTCGGCCGTCAGCGTTCGGTCCACGGGCGTCTCGGACAGCCTCAGCTTGCGCAGCCAGGCGGGCAAGCGGCGGGCGATCATGCCATCCTGAAACGCTTGCTCGACGGCCACTTGGGCATTGTGCGTTGGTACCGGGTTTGCGCGGGGTTGCATGAAGCACCTCCTGGGTCGGGAAGTGCGAAGCTAATATCCGCTATCGCGCAGCGAGAGCTAGATAACTACCCCGAGCTCAGAAAAGCAGCAGCTGGCGGTCGGTCAGTGCACTGAAATCATCGCCGACGAAGGGCAGGATGGCATCCGCCACTGGCTGCAGCTGGCGGCTCAGGTAATGCTCGTAATCGACAGGCGCCTGCAGGTTCTCCAGCGGCTCGGGGCCGGCGGTGGTGATCAGGTAGCTGATCCAGCCACCACGCTGGTATTGCCGCGGGCGGCCGACCCGAACGTTGAACTCGTCTGCCAGCCGCGCGGCCCGTACGTGCGGTGGCACATTGCGCTGATAGTCGGCCAGCGGCCGGCGCAGGCGCTTGCGATAGACCAGCAGCTCATCCAGTTCACCGGCGAGGGTCTGGCGCACGTACTCGCGCAGGTAGTCGCGATAAGGCTGGCCACGGAAAATCCGCCCGTACAGTTCCTGCTGAAAACGCCGCGCCAGCGGCGACCAGTCGGTGCGTACCGACTCCAGGCCCTTGTAGACCATCTCTTCACTACCATCGGCCCGCTGCACCAGGCCGGCATAACGCTTTTTGCTGCCTTCGTCGGTGCCGCGGATGGTGGGCATCAGAAAGCGCCGGTAATGCACCTCGAATTGCAACTCCAGCGCGCTTTCAAGGTTCAGGGTGGTGCGCAGGTGCTCGCGCCACCACTGGTTGACCTGGTCGACCAGATCGCGTCCGATGCGCGCAGCAGCATCCTCGGCGTGCGCGCCCTTGAGCCAGACGAAGGTGGAATCGGTATCGCCGTAGATGACTTCGAAGCCTTGAGCTTCGATCAGTGCGCGCGTCTGGCGCATGATCTGGTGGCCGCGCATGGTGATCGACGATGCCAGGCGCGGGTCGAAGAAGCGGCAGCCGCTGGAACCCAGCACGCCGTAGAAGGCGTTCATGATGATCTTGAGTGCCTGCGACAACGGCGCGTTGCCCTCGCGCTTGGCCGCCTCCCTGCCTTGCCACACACGCTCGACGATGGCGGGCAGGCAGTGCTGTGTGCGCGAGAAACGCCCACCGCGAAAGCCCTCCACCGAGTGCTCGTCATCGGGCAGGCGCAAGCCTTCCACCAGGCCGACCGGGTCGATCAGAAAGGTGCGGATAATCGACGGGTACAAGCTCTTGTAATCCAGCACCAGCACCGAGTCGTACAACCCCGGGCGTGAATCCATGACAAAACCACCGGGGCTGGCCTCATCCGGACGGCTGCCAAGGCTCGGCGCGACAAACCCCATACGATGCATGTGCGGGATATACAGGTGACAGAATGCGGCAACCGAGCCGCCACTGCGGTCCACCGCCAAGCCGGTGACCGCCGAACGCTCCAGCAGGAAGTCGAGCAGCCGGGTATGGGCAAAAATGCGCGTGACCAGTTCACAGTCCTTGAGGTTGTAGCGGGCGAGCGCCGGTTTGTCTTCGGCGAAACGGCGGTTGATCTCGTCCATGCGCTGGTAAGGCGTGCCGATGGCCTTGCCCTCGCCGAGCAGGGTCTGCGCGACACTTTCGAGGCTGAACGAAGGGAAGCTCCAGGTCGCCGAGCGCAGCGCCTCGATGCCGTCGATCAGCAGGCGCCCCGGGGCATCGGCAAATACATGGCCGCCGCCGGCATGGCTGCGCAAGGTCATCGGCGCGCCGTGGCGCCCCAGCGCCAGTGGCACTTGCAGCAGCTTGGCGTGCTCATGCAGCAGGCGCAGGTCGAACTGGATCAGGTTCCAACCGATGATCGCGTCCGGGTCATGCTCGGCCATCCACTGGTTGAGGCAACTCAGCAGCTCGGCGCGGTCAGCGCAATAGCGCAAGTCGAAATCCACGCCATCAGCATCACCGTTGGCCGGGCCGAGCATGTACACCTGGCGCTGGCCGCAGCCTTCCAGGGCGATGCTGTACAGCTCGCCGCGCTCGCTGGTCTCGATGTCCAGCGAGGCCAGGCGCAAGGTCGGGCGGTAGCCTGGCAGCGGCTTGAGCTGGGCCTTGCAGTACACGCCCTGCTCGTCCCGCTGGCCAGTGAACTGCACGGGCGCTGTGATGAAGCGCTCCATCAGGTAGCGCTCCGGCGGGCGGATATCGGCCTCGAAGACGTCGATGCCAGCCGTACGCAGGCGTTGCTCCAGCTGCATCAGCTGGCGGTGCTGACGAGTGTAGAGGCCAAGCATCGGACGCTGGTCGAAATCCTTCAGGCGCAACGGCTTGAGCGCTGCGCCCTGCTCCTTGGCCAGCAACACCCGAGCGTGCTCGGCCTGCGCTTGCGGGATGAACGCCACCGAGTCTTGCGGTGCCAGACGCAACAGCCGTGGCCCGGCATCGGTGGCCAGCCAGAATTCCACGCAGGTGCCTTCGGGCGTGTCATGCCAATGCCGGGTCAGGACAAAGCCCTGTTGCAACTCCACCGCGTCGACCTCTGTTCAAAAACACGATTCTACGCGATTGCGGCCGTGCCACGTCGCCACGTTCAGCCGTACAGGTAGTTGATGTCCTTGTAGCCCAGCGGCGGCACCTGGCTAAGCAGGAAGTCGCGCAGCTTGTGCATCTGCCGCGCCTTGGGGCTGCTCTTGAGCCAGGTCATGTAGTAACCGTCACCGGTCGACACCGCATGCTTGAACGGCGTCACCAGGCGCCCGGCGGCGAGGTCGGCACTGGCCAGTACCAGGTCGACCACGGAAATGCCGAGGCCCTGCTGCGCCGCCGAGATGCCCTGGTCGAGGGTATCGAACACCTGGCCCTGGTCGATGCTGATGTCCAGCGCATCCATGCGCGCCAGCCAGCGCCGCCAGTCGCGGCGGTCCGGTGATGGGTGGAGGAACTCACACTGGCGCAGGTCGACCAGCTCCGGTTGCGCTTGCGCCATGTAGTCCGGGTGGCACACCGGGATCAGCCATTCATCGAACAGCTTGACGCTCTCGACATCGGCCGGGAAACGACCGTTGGCCAGGAGAATGGCGCAGTCGTAGGGCTCGGAGTAGAAGTCCACCGAGTCAATGTCCATCCACACGCTCGACAGCTGCACGCTGCAGTTGTCTTCGAGCTTCTTGAACCCGTCCAGCGCCCGCAGCAGCCAGCGCACGGTCAGCGTCGAAGGGGCTTTCAAGCGCAACCCATAACGGTCCTGGCGCAGCAGCGCGCAGGCGTTTTCGATGATCTTGAAGCCCACCTTCAGCTCTTGAGCCAGCAGCCGTCCATGCTCGGTGAGGCTCAACTTGGGGCCGCGGCGCTCGAACAGGTCGCAGCCGAACATGGATTCGAGGGTCTTGATGTGATGGCTGACCGCCCCTTGGGTAAGGGCCAGCTCTTCAGCGGCCCGGGTAAACGAGCCGTAGCGCGAGGCCACCTCGAAAGCACGCAGGGCGTGCAAAGCTTGAATCCGTTCCGACATGATGCCCTCGAATCATGAGTGAGACTAATAGTAGGTCATAGTTCCACGCGTTTTACAACGTGAAGAGCGTCTCAGAAAATGCAGGTAAATAACAAAGATAAGTCTCCAACCTGCCTGCATGTGTGTGGAACTCTCTCTTACTTAAATCTCCTGGGGAAATCATGTTTACGGGTTATGGAAACTGCTATCGCCTGGACGCGCTAGAGCTGGCCGATGAACATGTACGGAACACTCAGCACTGGACGTATCAAACCCTACACCATTTTCGCAGCGTGCTCGCCAACCCCGACTTCCCGTGCCTGTTCGGGCGCAAGGCGGTAGCCGGCGCATCCTGCCACATCCTCTTCGCCCGCGCCGAACAACTGGCCGATGATATCGCCCAGGGCCTGGCCGAATATGTACGCACCATAACCCCTGTGCCGATCAAGCAGCGCATCGGCAGCCCACTGGTGGTGTTTCTGCAAACAGCCGCCGACAGCACCCTGGCCGAGCAACAGGCACTGGCCTGGAAAGTACTGCGCGGAGTCCATGCCCGTGACCCGCACCCGTGGCCGCAAGCGGTTCCCACCGATCCGCACGACAACGCCTGGTCGTTCTGCTACGCCGGTATGCCGCTGTTCATCAACATGAACTTCCCCGGCCACCAACAGATGAAAAGCCGCAACCTCGGCCCGCACATCACCTTCGTCATCAACCCGCGGGAAAACTTCGACGAAGTGGCCAACGCCAGCACCGAAAGCGGGCAACGCATTCGTGCCCGCATCCGTGATCGCGTGCGCCACTACAACGACGGGGTCATGCCCGAAACCCTCGGCTTCTTTGGCCAGGACGACAATTTCGAATGGAAGCAGTACCAACTGCAGGAAGCCGGCTCGCTCAATCCGTCGCGCTGCCCGTTTCATGCCCACGCCCACGCGACACCCGACATTCTGATCGAGAACTGACCGTGAATACCGCACTGACACTGACTTACGCACTCACCGTGCTGCTGCTGATCGCCACCCCCGGCCCGGTGGTGGCGCTGATCGTCAACACCGCCGCAGCCTCTGGCTCGCGCAAGGCCATGTTCACCGCCGTCGGCACCAACTGGGCGTCACTGGTGCTGATCGGCGCCGCTGCCTGGGTCATCCTCACCAGTGCGGCCATCGACAAGGCCTGGCTCAGTGGCATGAGCCTGCTGGGCTGCCTGTTCATTGGCTACATTGCCGTGGGCACCCTGCGCGAGTGCCTGCAGGCGCCTGCCGTCGACGAAACCGAGCTGCAACCGGCCAAAGCCGGGCGCGGCGGTTTGTGGCAAGGCTTCATGGTCGGTATTTCCAACCCGAAGGACATCATCTTCTTCATCGCCTTCTTTCCGCAGTTCATCCAGATCACCGAATCGTTCGGCAAGAGCATGGTGGTGCTGTCGCTGCTGTGGGTGCTGATCGATTTCGCCGTGCTCAGCCTGTACATCTTTGCCATCGGCAAGATCACCTCGCAGCGCAGCAACCGCCTGATTTCTCTGGCCTCGGGGGTCGTTCTGCTGCTGATTGCCCTCGGTGGCCTGGCTTATAACCTCAAGGAACTGGCGGGCTGAACGCCCGCCACCACGCCAGCCGAGAAGGAGCGCCCATGACACCCAGCACGCATGTCCAGGGTCTCGCTTCGCCACTGCATCATGATTACCAGCGCTTTCTGCTGCTGGGTAATCGCCGCGCCCCACACACCCTGCATGTGCACGAGAGCGGCTACCGCTCCTGCACCATCAACACCGATGCCCTTGGCCTGCGCTACAGCCATTGCGCCGGCAAGCGCTTTTCGGTTGCCGAACGCGGTGCCGCCTCGCGCATCAACCTGCTGGTCGGCGGCTCGACCGCCCTGGGCATCGGCGCCAGCTGCGACGAACATACGGTAGCCTCGCACCTGTCGATGCTGACCGGTGAGGTATGGCTGAGCCTGGCCGGCTGCGGGCTCAACGCCAGCCAGGAGCTGCTGCTGTTCCTGACCTACCAGCATCGCTTCGGCGAAGTGGGCCATGTGGTACTGCTCAGCGGCCTGAACACCTTGGCCCATGAAGCCCTCGGCGAGGTCCTGGCCGGCCCGTATGACCCGCAGCAGGCCAAGGCTCACCAGGCTTACCTGAACAGTTTCAACGAGGGCATGCCACCCGCTGGCCCGGCGCGCCATGAGTCGCTGTGGCAGCGCCTGGGCCAGGCACTGGCACCACGGCGCAACGACCCTGCCCCCAACTGGTCGCTGTCCGCCCCGGAAAAGCGCTTGGCACGCGCGGCCGACAGCATCGCCCGCACCTTGCGCCAATGGGAACGGATGCTGGCTGACAGTCACGCCACCCTGACCTTCATCCTCCAGCCCCTGCTGCCCTGGTGCCGGGAAACCCTGCCGGCGGGGGAACTGGCGATGCTGGCCGCTCTCGAGCAACAACCGGGGAATTTCGACCGCCTGCTCGACGGTGCATTCGACAGCAAGCTGCACATGGCTTTCTTCCGTCGCATCAAAAGCCAGGCAGACCCCGTGCCCTGCTACGACATGAACAGCATGCTCAGCAGCTCGCCGGTATTCGGTGCCGATCTGTTCGTCGACCGCCTGCACTTGAACGATCTGGGCAACAATGCCCTGGCCAAGGTGATTACCGCCAAGTTGGGGCTGGCCCAGGAACGACAAGGCCAGCGCAAGGTCACACCGATCAAGCTCGTCTGACTGACGAGTCACGGGGTTTCGGTTTTGACCCTCGCTTCGATAGAATACCCCGTCGTTCCGATTCGCCCGAGGCGTACGCGCAGTTGTGATCACTCATCAAACCGTTTCCCCCTGCCTGGCGGCCAGCCGGCCTCGTTCATTGAACGGGGCACGCCTGTGAACCCCGTCTTTGTGGCGTCGGCACTCTTCATCGTGCTGACACCGATGGCTGCGCACGCGCTCGAAGTACGTATCGACCCACACGCCGACCTGCTTTACCGCCAGGCGCTACCGCTGCTGGAGCAAGCCGACAGCCCGGACGACAACAGCACCCTGCGCACTGCCATCGGCGTCGACCCGGAACTTAACCGCCAGGGCCGGGCGATGGCACAAACCCTGCCAACGGCAGTGGCCCTGCTGAAAAAGTCGGTCGAGCTTGGCCACCCGGTGGCGCAGTATCGCCTGGCGCTGTACTACAGCACCTACCTGCCCGCAGCACAGATCGCCGATGCCGCCTGCCCGCTGCTGCAGGCCAGCCTGAAACAAGGCTTTGCACCACCGGCGGTTGCAATTGCAACCTGGTGCCAACCCTACAATGCCAGCCCGGCCTACCGCGAAGCCCTCGAGGCGATCCCGGGCATGGCGACCCTGTATGCGCCCTACTTCCCGCAACCCACCGCACGCCTGGCCTGCAGCCGCAGCCGACCGCAAGGGTTGCAGATGCAGTGGGGGCGCCAGCGCGACTACCAGGCCGAGGTCTACCGATTGCTGAGTGACCTCGATCCACAGCATCGCCAGGCACTGCTGCAAAAGGCCGTGGACATCAACGGCTGCGTGGCGGCGCAGCAGCGGCTGACCAAGCGGTAATCACCTACCCCCGGCCCTTTGCAGCTAAAATCGCTGCTACAGGTTGACGCTGCCCCTGTAGGAGCGGCTTCAGCCGCGAGGGACCAGCACAGGCGACAAACAAGCAAGATCGTTCAAGCCACCCACCCCACCGCTCTGGCATGCTGCCCTACCTTGCAAAATGTGCCGCAGCCATCATGCCCAGCAGTCCTCCCATTGCCCGCCAAGCTTTCCTGCACGGCGCCATCGCCATCCTGCCGCTGTCCCTGGCCGTCGCCCCCTGGGGCCTGCTCGCCGGCTCCATGGCCATCGAGGCCAACCTCAGTGCCTGGCAAGGCCAAGGGCTGTCGGCGATTGTGTTCGCCGGTGCCGCGCAGCTGGTCGCGATCGGCATGCTCAAGGGCGGCGCCAACCTGCTGTCGATCCTGCTCACCACCCTGCTGCTGACGTCCCAACACCTGCTCTATGGCTTGTCCATGCGCCCAGTGTTGTCAAACCAGCCGTTGCGCTGGCGGCTGGGCCTGGGCTTCCTGCTCACCGACGAATTCTTCGCCCTTACCAGCCACTACGACCAGCAGCAGTTCAACCGCTGGTATGCGCTCGGTGTAGGCCTGACCTTCTACGTCGCCTGGAACCTGTTCACCCTGGCCGGCATCGTGCTGGGCCAGAACATCCCGCACCTCGACCAGCTCGGCCTGGACTTCTCCATCGTCGCCACCTTCGTCGCGCTGATCGCGCCGCTGGTGCGCAACCTCGCCACCGTGGTGTGCGTGGCGGTGTCGCTGTTCTGCTCGGTGCTGTTCAGTTACTGGCATTGGGAGACCGCACTGGTCGCCGCTGGCCTGCTGGGCATGGCCGCCGGTTTCGTCTGTCAGAAATTTTCCGGAGGCCGCCCATGATCTGGCTGCTGATCTTCGCCATGGGCGCCGTGGTGTTCCTCAACCGCTACGCCTTCCTGGAGCCACGCCTGCCGCTGCGCCTGAGCTCCAACGCTCGGCAGTTCCTGGGCTTTGCCGTGCCCGGGATGCTCACCGCGATCTGCGGGCCGATCATTTTCCTGCCCGGCCACCAGCTCGACCTGAGCCCACTCAACCCCTACCTGCTCGGTGCACTGGTGGCCGTTGCGCTGGTGCTGTTGACCCGCAGCGTGTTGCTGAGCATGCTGGCGAGCATGTTGATCTTCTTCCTGCTGCGCGGCTGGCTGGCATGAGCAGGCCCCTGCGCGAACAGACCCACCTCTGGCAGGCGCCGGCCCTCGGCGACGTCGAGATGCTGCATGCGAGTTACTTCCAGCAGCGCTTCGCCCCGCATGTGCATGAGGGCTACGTGTTCACCGTGATCGAGTCGGGCGCGCAGCGCTTCTGGCACCGTGGCAGCGAGCACCTGGCGCCGGTCGGCAGCATGGTGCTGATCAACCCGGACGAACTGCACACCGGCGCCACCGCCCACGAAGCCGGCTGGCGCTACCGGGGCTTCTACCCCGAGCACGAACGGGTGACCGGCGTGCTGGACGAGCTGGAACTGGGCCGGCACGGCATGCCGCGTTTCAAAGACAGCGTGATCCAGGACCCGAGCCTGGCGCGGGCCTTCAGCCAGTTGCACCAGCTGTCGGAAGCCGGTGCCAGCGCCCTGGAACAACAGACAGCCTGGCGCCAGGCGGTGCTGGCGCTGGTGCAACGCCACGGCCATTGCCCGGAGCCCACGGCCCCCGGCAACGAACCGCTGGCGGTGGCCCGTGCGCGGGAACTGCTGGAAACCCAGTTGGCAGACCCGCCATCGCTGGAGGCCCTGGCGGCTGCAGTCAATCTCTCGCCGTTCCATTTCGCCCGGGTGTTCCGCCAGGCCACCGGTTTGCCGCCGCATGCCTGGCTGAAACAACGGCGCCTGGCGCGGGCACGGGAGTTTCTGAAAAGCGGCCTGGCGGCTTCAGAGGTAGCTTTTACCTTGGGCTTTGCCGACCAGAGTCACTTGAGCCGGCAGTTCAAGCAGGCGTTTGGCGTGACGCCAGGCGCCTATCGCAGCGCCTGCCTGCACAGTTAGCGCCCGCGACGCCAGGCCTCAGGCAAGCTGGCCAGCCACTGCTACACTGACAGAGCTGAACGGAGGATCCTGCCATGTCCGAAAGAGAGCTCACCACCCTGATATCGCTGATGAACCAGCGCCAAGCCTGCCTGAGCAGTGCCTGCAAGGAAATTGCCGACTGGATCGACCGCCAGGGCGATGTGCCCGCTGCGGGCAAGATCCGCGCCAGCCTGAAAGCGCTGGAGGCCGACGAGGCACAGGTGCGCAAGACCCTGACCTCGCTCACCCTCGACAGGCCGCTGCCACGCTTCCGTAGCTGAGGCGCGCAGCACAATGAAGAAGGGCCGCTCAAGCGGCCCTTTTGTCTGTCAGTGATTCATGTGCATATGGTCATGCCCACCGCCAGCCTCGGCATTGAGCGGTCGCACTTCTGCCTGCAGCTCGACGGTTTCCTTGGCGCCCTTGGCATCTTCGATGGTCAGGGTCAACGGTACCTTCTCGCCTTCCTTCACCTGCTGGGTCAGGCCCATCAGCATCACGTGGTAGCCATTGGGGTCAAGGCTCACCGGCTTGCCCGCAGGCAGCTCCACGGCCTTGACTTCCTTCATGCCCATAACGTCACCGTTCATGGTCATCTCGTGCACCTGCACAGTCTTGGCCACTGGCGATGCCACACCGACCAGCTTGCTGTCGGTGCTGGCGGTCAGGGTCATGAAGGCGCCCGTGGACGGCTGATGCGGCACGCTGGCGCGTACCCAGGCGTCGCTCACGGTGGTTTGCGCCAGGGCCGGCAGGGCCAGGCCCAGCAGGGCGATGGCGGCCAGGCCGCGCTTGATCGGTTGCAGGGATACTGCCATTAGCAAATCTCCATCAGGGTTGCCAGGTCTTCAGCGCATTCCTTGGCATTCAGCGAATGGCCCAGGCTCAGGCGCAAGGTGCCACGTGTATCGTAGACGTAGCTGGTGGACGAGTGAGAGAGGGTGTAGGTGTCACCGGCCGGGACCTTCTCGTAGAACACCTTGAACTCCTTGGCCACCGCGGCGATTTCTTCCGGGGTGCCGGTCAGGGCGGTGAACGACGGGTCGAAGGCCTTGACGTAGGCATCGAGCACTTCCGGGGTGTCGCGCTCCGGGTCCAGGGTGATGAACACCACCTGGAAGATCTCGCGGTCGCGGCCCCTCAGCAGCTTCTTGATCTGTGCCGCGCGCGCCAAGGTGGTCGGGCAGACAGCCGGGCACTGAGTGAAACCGAAGAATATCATCGGCATGCTGCCGTAGAAGCTCGACAGGGTACGGACATTGCCCTGGGGGTCCTTGAGGCTGAACTTGCGCCCCAGGATCTCGTTGCTCATGTTCTTGCCGTACTTGAACTCGAGCCCCCGGGCCGGGTTGCAGCCTGCCAGCAGGCCGAGCCCGAGAACGCCCATCCCGGCGACAACCGCGCGCCGGGTAAACTGATCATTCATGAAACCATCCTTTAACGGGAAGGTGCCGACCCTCGGGACGGGCCGGCCGAAAAACCGGGGCATTCTGGCATGACACCCAGTGGGCTTCTACCCGACCAAGGCGTTGATGGCCCGCAGCCCTTTAAACACGGGCTGCGGCCTGTTGTCGCAGGGGTTGAAACCGTAACACTTTGTTGCTAGGCCTTGACCTCTAAAGATCAGTAGTAGGCGTTCTCTTTCTGACTGTGGTCAGTCACGTCACGCACGCCCTTGAGCTCCGGAATGCGCTCGAGCAAGGTGCGCTCGATACCTTCCTTGAGGGTCACGTCGGCCTGGCCGCAGCCCTGGCAACCGCCGCCGAACTGCAGCACGGCGATGCCGTCGTCGACCACGTCCACCAGGCTCACCTGGCCGCCGTGGCTGGCCAGGCCGGGGTTGATCTCGGTCTGCAGGTAGTAGTTGATGCGCTCGTTGATCGGGCTGTCTTCGTTGACCATCGGCACCTTGGCGTTCGGCGCCTTGATGGTCAACTGGCCGCCCATGCGATCGGTAGCGTAGTCGACCAGCGCGTCTTCCAGGAACGGCACGCTGACCGCGTCGAGGTAGGCAGTAAAGCTCTTCAGGCCCACCGGCTCGTCGTCGGGTTTCTCTTCGCCCGGCTTGCAGTAGGCGATGCAGGTCTCGGCGTACTGGGTGCCCGGCTGGGTGATGAAAATACGGATGCCAATGCCAGGCGTGTTCTGCTTGGAAAGCAGATCGGCCAGGTAATCATGGGCGGCGTCAGTAATGGTTATAGCGCTCATGGAAGTTCCTCACAGACTTGCGCCCAAGTGTACGCCAACCTGGCCTTTGAACAAAGTCCTAGTATTTGACTCGGGAAAGCACAAATGCCGGGCTTTGCTCCCGTGGAGCGGCCAGCCACGCCTGCATCCGCCGGTACAGGCCGCGCTCCAGCCACAGATAGCTGAACCACGACATTAGTCCAATGGACGGCACGCACAAGGCGAACACCAGGTACGGGTTCAGGCGCAGGCGCTGGCAGGCGAACCAGCCGGCGTACAGCACCAGCACGTGGATCAGGTACACCGAGTAGGAGCAGTCACCCAGCGCCTTGAGCAGGCGGTTGCCCTTGAAGTACGGCTCCAGGGCGATGAACGCCAGCACGATCATCGCGCTTGGCACGCCCCAGTGCAGCAGGCGCTGCGCAGCGTCCAGGTGATAGATCGCATAACCCGCCACGCCCAGCACCGCCAGCGGCAACCACAGCCCTTCGCGGATCAGGCCGCGACGATGGATCACGCCCAGGCCGATGCCCAGCAGGAATTCATAGATGATGTCGTTGTTGTAGAACCGGCTGAGCACGCCCACGCGTCCGAGTACTTCACTGACCAGCAGCAGGGCAGCGGTCACCAGCACCAGGTGATGACGCTGGCGCACCAGGAAGGACAGGCCGAACAACAGGTAGAAGAACATCTCGAAATTCAGCGTCCAGCCTACGTTCAGGGTCGGGTACAAACCGTAGCCGCCGGGGTTTTCCGCCGGGATGAACAGCAGCGATAGCAGCAGGTGATGCCAGTCGAAGGCCTGGTGCGGCATCCATTGGCTGAAGGCCAGCAACAGTAACGCCATCAGCGCGGTGTAGAACCAGTAGGCCGGGACAATGCGCAAGGCCCGGTTGAGCAGGAACTGGCGAGGTTCGATGGGTTTGTCGCGGGTCGACAGGTAGATCACCAGCCCGCTGATGACGAAGAAAATGTCGACGCCTACCGCGCCACGGTCGGTGAGCAATTGGCCGATGGGGCCGGTGGCATGGAAGTCGAAGAAGATTTGCATGAAGTGGTGGCAGACCACCACCCAGGCGGCGAACGCCCGCAGTGCCTGAAGCGAATACAGCATGGAATACCTGCGATTGCCGGTGCATTGAGGCCCGCATCGAGTGCCGAGGCGAGCGCTGCGCACTCGTTCGTTCGCGGGTAAACCCGCTCCTACAAGGACAGTGCTGACTTCAAGACCAGCGCAGTACCTGCAGGAGCGGGTTTTCCCGCGAAGGGCTGCAAAGCAGCCCCCTGCAATCGATCAGGACCACCCAAGCAGTCCGACCGCAGCGTATTCGGAAAGGTCAGCCCAACCGATCAGAGGTTCTCGTAGCGGTTCATGTCCAGCACACCGGCCTCCACCGGCTGGGTTTCCTTGATATAGGTATTGAGGTCATGGAAGTAGCGCCAGAACTCCGGATGGCTGCGGCGCACCCCCCAACGCATGACGATGCGCTCGAACTTCGCCGGGTCATCCTTGGCGTACTCCATGTCCTCGACGAACTCCGGCACATCCCTGGCCGGAATGTTGAAGATGAAGTTCGGGTAACTGCTGAGCACGCCCGGGTACAGGGTCAGGGTGTCCAGCCCGGGTACGTAGCGGTAAGCCTCACCGAGCAGGAACGCCACGTTGCTGTGCGCGCGGTTGCGCAGCAGGCTGTAGACCTGGCGCTGGCCGCCCTCGCCTTCGATGCGCAGCATGGTCGCTTCAGGCAGTTGGCCGATCACCTTCAGGCCGGCGGCCGGGCGTGACACCAAGCGGCTGAGCGACTGCTCGACGTTGCGGAACTCCTCGCTCATCTGCGGCCGCGAGCAGTAGGCGCCGGTGCAGCGGTTGATCGGGTCGGGGGCAGCGTTGAGGCTGGCGGTACGTTGCAGCAGCTTCAGGCCGAAGTCGCGCTTGGGGTCGCGCGGGTCGAGCTTGATGCCGCTCGGCGTGTCGGTGTCGATGTCCTCGTAGTCCAGCCACATCTTCACCTTGCCGCTGTTCTGGTACCAACTGCCAAGGATGTCGCTGCGCTGGTCGGCCGGCATCAGGCGCAGGAAGTTGACCTCGGCGCCGTTGCGGATCAGGTCGAAATACAGGCGTGTCTGCAGCTGGTGCGAGACGTTGCCGAACACATCGAAGTTGACCGCCAGCTGGTAGTAGGTGCGCTCGAACAGCGGGTAGTCGAACAACCAGACGGTCAACGGCACGTCGCCGATCAGGCCCTTGGTCACCGAAGCGCTGTCGAAGTGGCGGAAGATGCTCAACAGCGCATTGTCGTTGCCGGCCCACAGGGTTGCCCAGCCCGGAGCCGGCATTTCGGCATAGGCCTCACGCCGCAATTTCTCGTAATCGTTGCGTTTGTCGCGGTAGGCATGCCACAGGTTCAGCACGCTGCCAACATCGTCGATCTGCCCCGGCATGGCCAGCAGCGGCGTGGCTTCGCCGCGGTACTTGGCATCGGTGATGTAACGGTCGTGGGCCGGCTCCTGGAACAACGCCCAGAAGTTGTCGCGAATCACGTCGGTGGCGATCTGCCCGCGGCACACCGGGCCACGGATGAAGGTGCGCACGAAATACTCGGCGTTATCCAGCATGAACTGGTAACGCGCCACGGCCGGGATCGCCTCGAAGGTTTCGAACGGGTTGGCCCGGTGGCGTGGGCCATAGCCCGGTAGCGCGGTGGCATGCCAGTCGCCGGCGTAGAACAGCTGCTTGACGCGCTTGAGCTTCTGCGGCCCCATCGGGTAGGTGATGTGGGTCTTGTGCACGATCACGCCCTGTACCGGGATCAGCCGGTAATAGAAGTCGGTGCCCGGCGGGTCATTGGGGCGGCGCGTGGCAATGATGTCGACCGGTTTGCCGCTTGGCGTGCGCGAACGCACCCACTGGAAGAAGTGGCCCTGCTCGCCGCCGACGAAGTAGATATGCGCCAGGAACAGGTGCTCGTACAGCCAGCGGCCGACCAGCGCCTCGGTGGAGCCCGGGCGGTTGAGCAACTCCTCCCAGTCGGCGATCTGCCTGGCCTCGGCCGCGCTTGGCTGGATCGGCTGGTACTCGACCGGCGCGCCGGCCGCCAGCCAGCGTTGCAGGGTCTGGTATTGCTTGTCGGTCAGGCCGGTGACCGCCAGCGGCATGCCCTCCTTGGGGTGGGCGCCGGCATAGCCATCGAACTCTTCCGGCAGCGGGCACATGTTGTTGCGGTTGAGCCCCAGGACGATCTCGTCAGGCAGCTTGGCATTGGGCGTGAGCGGGGTCTTGTGCCCCAGCTCGAGCATGCGTGCCATCAGCGCCGCCTGGCTACCCTGGTTGTCGAGTACCGAATAGAAGCCCTTCTTGCGCCATTCATCTTCACTGTGGGCGTCGTAGAACAACCGCGTGGGGGCCACCGCCTTGCTGCGTTCGCCTTGGTACACCGGCACCTTGGTGGCACCACGCACCGCACCTTCGGGGCTTTCCAGCTTGAGCTGGCAGGCAGCGTCGTTGCAGGCGTGGCAGGCCACGCATTTTTCGGTGAAGATCGGCTGGATGTCCCGGGTGTAGGAAATCACCGGGCTCGACTGGGGAGCTTGCCCTGACGCCACGCCGCTGATGAGCAGCGCGAAGACGCTGGCAAGGATACGATGCACCATGTGCGAAAAGTCCTGGGTAGTGAAGCCATCACGATTGTCTGGTCGTCCTTGGGTGCCTTGATGTCACTCAACATGAACAAAATTCATGCAAAAGGGCGATGCGCCTAAAAACCGCGCAGCTTTGTTATGATTCGGCACCTTCTGATATTTGCCCGACCAGGTAGTTCCTATGTCCGACCGCAGCGCTCGTCTCCAAGCACTCCAGCACGCACTCAAAGAGCGCATTCTGATCCTCGACGGCGGCATGGGTACTATGATCCAAAGCTATCGCCTCGAGGAACACGACTATCGTGGCACGCGCTTCGCCGATTGGCCAAGCGACGTGAAAGGCAACAACGACCTGTTGCTGCTCAGCCGCCCGGATGTGATCGCGGCGATCGAGAAAGCCTACCTGGATGCCGGCGCCGATATCCTCGAAACCAACACCTTCAACGCCACCCAGATTTCCCAGGCCGACTACGGCATGGAATCGCTGGTGTACGAGCTGAACGTCGAGGGCGCGCGCATCGCCCGCCAGGTCGCCGATGCCAAGACCCTGGAAACCCCCGACAAACCGCGCTTCGTCGCCGGCGTGCTCGGCCCGACCAGCCGGACCTGCTCGATCTCCCCGGACGTCAACGACCCCGGCTACCGCAACGTCACCTTCGACGAGCTGGTGGAAAACTACATCGAGGCCACCCGTGGCCTGATCGAGGGCGGCGCCGACCTGATCCTGATCGAGACCATCTTCGACACGCTCAATGCCAAGGCGGCGATCTTCGCCGTGCAACAGGTGTTCGAGGACGATGGCATCGAACTGCCGATCATGATCTCCGGCACCATCACCGATGCCTCCGGCCGCACCCTGTCGGGCCAGACCACCGAAGCCTTCTGGAACTCGGTGCGCCACGCCAAGCCGATTTCCGTGGGCCTCAACTGCGCCCTCGGCGCCAAGGACCTGCGCCCGTACCTGGAAGAGCTGGCGACCAAGGCCGACACCCATGTGTCTGCCCACCCCAACGCCGGCCTGCCGAACGCCTTCGGTGAATATGACGAAACCCCGGCAGAGATGGCGGCGGTGGTCGAAGAGTTCGCCGCCAGCGGCTTCCTCAACATCATCGGTGGCTGCTGCGGCACCACCCCGGGCCATATCCAGGCGATCGCCGAGGCCGTGGCCAAGTACAAGCCACGCGAAATCCCGGAAATCGCCAAGGCCTGCCGCCTGTCGGGCCTGGAACCGTTCACCATCGACCGCCAGTCGCTGTTCGTCAACGTCGGCGAGCGCACCAACATCACCGGCTCTGCCAAGTTCGCCCGGCTGATCCGCGAAGAGAACTACACCGAAGCCCTGGAAGTCGCCCTGCAGCAGGTCGAAGCCGGCGCCCAGGTGATCGACATCAACATGGACGAAGGGATGCTCGACTCCCAGGCCGCCATGGTCCGCTTCCTCAACCTGATCGCCGGTGAGCCGGACATCTCCCGCGTGCCGATCATGATCGACTCGTCCAAGTGGGAAGTGATCGAAGCGGGCCTGAAGTGCATCCAGGGCAAGGGCATCGTCAACTCGATCTCCATGAAAGAAGGCGTCGAGCAGTTCAAGCACCATGCCCGCCTGTGCAAGCGCTACGGCGCGGCCGTGGTGGTGATGGCCTTCGACGAGGTCGGCCAGGCCGACACCGCCGCGCGCAAGAAGGAAATCTGCCAGCGCAGCTACGACATCCTGGTCAACGAAGTCGGCTTCCCGCCGGAAGACATCATCTTCGACCCGAACATCTTCGCCGTCGCCACCGGCATCGAAGAGCACAACAACTACGCCGTCGACTTCATCGAGGCCTGCGCCTACATCCGTGATCACCTGCCCCACGCGCTGAGTTCGGGTGGCGTGTCCAACGTGTCGTTCTCGTTCCGCGGCAACAACCCGGTGCGTGAGGCGATCCACTCGGTATTCCTCTACCACGCGATCCAGAACGGCCTGACCATGGGTATCGTCAACGCCGGCCAGCTGGAGATCTACGACGAGATCCCGGCTGCGCTGCGCGAAAAGGTCGAGGACGTGGTGCTCAACCGCACGCCGCACGGCACCGACGCCCTGCTGGCGATTGCCGACGACTACAAGGGCGGCGGCGCGACCAAGGAAGTGGAAAACGAAGAGTGGCGTTCGCTGCCCGTCGAGAAGCGCCTGGAGCACGCGCTGGTCAAAGGCATCACCGCCTTCATCGTCGAAGATACCGAGGAGTGCCGGCAGCAGTGTGCACGCCCGATCGAGGTCATCGAAGGCCCGCTGATGAGTGGCATGAACGTGGTCGGTGACCTGTTCGGCGCCGGCAAGATGTTCCTGCCGCAGGTGGTCAAGTCGGCCCGTGTCATGAAGCAGGCCGTGGCGCACCTGATCCCGTTCATCGAAGCCGAGAAAGGCGACAAGCCGGAAGCCAAGGGCAAGATCCTCATGGCCACCGTCAAGGGCGACGTGCACGACATCGGCAAGAACATTGTCGGCGTGGTGCTGGGCTGCAACGGCTACGACATCGTCGACCTCGGGGTCATGGTGCCGGCCGAGAAGATCCTGCAGACCGCCCGCGAACAGAAGTGCGACATCATCGGCCTGTCCGGCCTGATCACCCCGTCGCTGGACGAGATGGTCCACGTCGCCCGCGAAATGCAGCGCCAGGGCTTCCACCTGCCGCTGATGATCGGCGGCGCCACCACGTCGAAGGCCCACACTGCGGTCAAGATCGAACCCAAGTACAGCAACGACGCCGTGGTCTACGTCACCGACGCCTCGCGTGCGGTGGGTGTGGCCACCCAGCTGCTGTCCAGGGAACTCAAGCCCGCCTTCGTCGAGAAGACCCGCCAGGAATACGTGGAAGTGCGCGAGCGCACCGCCAACCGCAGCGCCCGCACCGAGCGCCTGAGCTACGCCCAGGCCATCGCCGCCAAGCCGCAGTACGACTGGGCCGGCTACCAGCCAGCAGTGCCCTCCTTCACCGGCGTCAAGGTGCTGGAAGACATCGACCTGCGGACCCTGGCCGAGTACATCGACTGGACGCCGTTCTTCATTTCCTGGGACCTGGCCGGCAAGTTCCCGCGCATCCTCACCGACGAAGTGGTCGGCGAAGCCGCCACCGCGCTGTACAAGGATGCCCGCGAGATGCTCGACAAGCTGATCGACGAGAAGCTGATCAGCGCCCGCGCGGTGTTCGGCTTCTGGCCGGCCAACCAGGTTGCCGATGACGACATCGAAGTCTACGGCGCAGACGGCCAGGCCCTGGCCACCCTGCACCACCTGCGCCAGCAGACCATCAAGCCCGATGGCAAGCCGAACCTGTCCCTGGCCGACTTCGTCGCGCCGAAGGCCAGCGGCGTCACCGACTACGTCGGCGGCTTCATCACCACCGCCGGCATCGGCGCCGAGGAAGTGGCCAAGGCGTACCAGGACAAGGGCGACGACTACAGCTCGATCATGGTCAAGGCCCTGGCCGACCGCCTGGCCGAGGCCTGTGCCGAGTGGCTGCACGAGCAGGTACGTAAAGAGCACTGGGGCTATGCCCGCGACGAGCAGCTGGACAACGAGGCGCTGATCAAGGAGCAATACAGCGGTATCCGCCCTGCCCCGGGCTACCCGGCGTGCCCGGACCACACCGAGAAGGCAACCCTGTTCCGCCTGCTCGATGGCACCGCCATCGGCGAAACCGGCCCGAGCGGCGTGTTCCTCACCGAGCACTTCGCGATGTTCCCGGCGGCGGCGGTCAGCGGCTGGTATTTCGCCCACCCGCAGGCGCAGTACTTTGCCGTGGGCAAGGTCGACAAGGACCAGATCGAGCGTTACAGCGCGCGCAAAGGCCAGGAGGTGAGCGTGAGCGAGCGCTGGCTGGCGCCTAACCTCGGCTACGACAGCTGAAATCGCATCGGTTCTTTCGCGGGTAAGCCCGCGAAAGAACCGATGGGGACACTGGATTCAGACCTCGCTGACCGGGATATCCCCCGCCCGCCTGCCATCGCGTCGTTCGCCCATCCACTCATTGACCTTCTGCCCGAATTCGGTCGGCGCCTTGCGTCCAAAGCGCCGCGCCAGGTCGAGGATGGTCTGCTGCGCCAACGCCTCTTCCATGCGCTTCTGCGCCCCCAGCATCACCGCATGAATCGCGCAGGTGCCCTCGGTCGCCCAACCCGGCGCTGCACCTTCGAACAAGCTGCAACGCTCGCGGATCTCGCGGCAATCAAAGATCTTCTTCGGCCCGTCGATGGCATTGACGATATCCAGCACGGTGATTTCGTCCGACGGCCGCGCCAGGCGAAAACCGCCACGCACACCTTCCGTTGCCACCACCAGCCTGGCCCGGGCGAGCTTGGTGAAGACCTTGGCCAGGTATTCCTGCGGCACGCCCTGCAGTTCCGCCAGGTCGCGCACGCTGCATTCACGGGTATCACCCCGCTCATCCACCAGAAACAGCAGGCAATGGATACCGTATTCGACGCCAGCGCTGTAGAGCGACATATCAATCTCCGACCAATCTTGTCGCAAATAGTACGCTGATCACTGGGTCAGCGCAAAGGTTCCCTGCACCCGTCGTCGCCATTCCAAGCCCATGGTTAGCCCTTATAAGCTAGATATAGAGCCATTCTCCCGATTTTTACCACGGGTCGGCTGCGAGCCGCTTACAAAAAACACTTGCCGATTTTAACTACGATCAATAGAGTCGTAGTTATTCGAACAGCACAGGCAGTGCGCTCGAAGCCTTTTTCACTCTTGCGGAGCACTTCCATGAAATCGAACATCCTGATCATCGGTGCCGGCTTTGCCGGTGTCTGGAGCGCCCTGAGCGCCGCCCGCCTGCTCGACCAGGCCCAGCGCGACGACCTGAGCATCAGCGTGCTCGCCCCGCAACCTGAACTGCACATCCGCCCGCGCTTTTACGAGGCCGATGTGCACAGCCTCAAGGCACCGGTAGGTGATCTGTTCGATGCGGTCGGCGTGCGCTTCATTGCTGGTATAGCCAACGCCATCGATACCCTGGACCGCAGCGTCAGCTACACCGACGCCAACGGCGAGTGCCGGCAGATCGGCTACGACCGCCTGGTCCTCGCCGCTGGCAGCCAGGTGGCACGGCCGGCGGTCCCAGGCCTGGCCGAACATGCCTTCGATGTCGACCAGATGGCGTCGGCCATGCACCTTGAGCAGCATCTGCTGGGGCTGCCCGCCCTGCCCGCGTCGCCGGCGCGCAACACCGTGGTGGTCTGTGGCGGTGGGTTCACCGGTATCGAAACGGCTACCGAAATGCCGGCTCGCCTGCACACCATTCTCGGTAGCGAGGCCGCGGTGCGGGTGCTGTTGGTCGACCGTGGCGCCAGTGTCGGTGCAGCATTGGGCGCGGGCATCACGCCGTCGATCGTCGCAGCGTCCGAGCAGGCCGGCGTGCAATGGCTGACAGGTACCTCGGTGGTGGCCGTCGATGCTGGTGGCGTGACCCTGGACAATGGCGAGTACATCGCCAGCAAGACCGTGATCTGGACCGTTGGCGTCAAGGCCAGCCCGCTGACCGCCCAGGTCGCCGGCGAACGCGACAACTTCGGCCGGCTCAAGGTCGACGACCACCTCAAGGTGGTTGGCCAGGCGCATATCTACGCAACCGGCGACACCGCCTGGGCCGCCGTCGACAACCTTGGCAACCATGCCCTGATGACCTGTCAGCACGCGATCCCCATGGGCCGACACTCCGGCAACAACGCCATGGCCGACCTGCTTGGGGTGGCACCCGTGGTCTACCGGCAGCCCAAGTACGTCACCTGCCTGGACCTCGGCGAGTGGGGCGCGGCGTTCAGTGAAGGCTGGGAGCGCGAGCTGAAGCTGCAGGGTCAGGAAGGCAAGGACATGAAGCGCCAGATCAACACGGTGTGGATCTACCCACCGGCTGCTGATCGCGCCTTGGCGCTGGCCGCAGCCGACCCGCACATCGCGATCGTTTAACGGCAGATTCCTGACAGATCCATCAAAAAATGACGGATCTGTCAGAAGATGTCGTTACATTGAATGACTGGTCAATATTGATGGCCATATGGCATCATTGAAATCAAAAAGCATTGCAAAGGGTGAGGCACACACTTAAATCGCAGCGCATCGAGAGCCTGGCACCATCCCGGTGAGCCGGCCATCCGACCATGCTCTTGACGCCTGCACGCCAACGTCAAGGAGCATTCCATGCAGTTACGGAATATGAAGATCGGCACTCGCGCTAGCAGCGTTTTCGCCCTGTTGGGCGCATTGGTCCTGGTCATGGGCCTCATCGCAATCCATGAAACCCGGCAGATGGACTCCGCCACGGACGAAATCCGTGTCACCTGGATGCCCGCCGTGGTTGCCCTCGGTGAAATCAGCACCAACCTCGGCCGCGCCCGCGCCGTCACCTTGCGCGCCGCGCTGGACGACAACCCCGGCGAGCGTGCGCGCAACATCGACATGCTCAAGGGCGTCAACGAACAGCTCAGCAGTGGCCTCAAGGACTACCAGGACACCATCATCGCCGCGGATGATCGCGCCCTGTTCAATGCCTTCAATGCGGCCTACACGCAATACCTCGACCTGCAGACGCGGGTAGTGCAGGACATCGCTGCCGGTCGCATGGACCAGGCCAAGCAGCAGATCAGCGGCCCGCTGACCCAGTACGCCGATACCATGATGAAGGCCATGGCCGCGCTCATTGCCTATAACGGCAAAGGTGCCGAGGATGCCTCGCAGCGCAGCAGCGATGTAGCCGACGAGGCCTTCACCGCGATCATCGCCTCACTCGTGGCCATCATGCTTGCACTGGCCGCCATTGCCACGCTGCTCACGCGCAGCATCGTGGTGCCGCTGGCCGATGCAGTGGCGGTGGCCGAGCGCGTGGCCACCGGCGACCTGACCCAGGACATCCGTGTCATCGGCCGTGACGAACCGGCTCTGCTGCTGCGCGCCTTGAGCCGCATGCAGAACAGCCTGCGCGACACCCTCCGCAAGATCGCCGCCTCCTCCGACCAGCTGGCCTCGGCCTCGGAAGAGCTGCACACCGTCACCGAAGACACCAGCCGCGGCCTGCACCAGCAGAGCGCGGAAATCGACCAGGCCGCCACCGCCGTCAACCAGATGACCGCAGCAGTGGAAGAAGTGGCGAACAACGCGGTGAGCACGGCCGATGCCTCCAAAGGTGCCGACCAGACCACTCGCGATGGTCGTGAGCAGGTCAACCAGGCGCTGGCCTCGATCCAGCACCTGGTCAACGACGTGGCGGGCACCTCCACCGAGATCGAACAACTGGCCAGCAATGCCAACGAGATCAGCCGCGTGCTGGATGTGATCGGCGCGATTGCCGGCCAGACCAACCTGCTGGCACTCAACGCCGCCATCGAAGCCGCACGCGCAGGTGAAGCAGGCCGCGGCTTTGCCGTCGTGGCCGATGAGGTGCGCGCCCTCGCCCATCGGACCCAGCAGTCGACGGCAGAGATCGAGCAGATGATCGCCGGGATCCAGAACGGTACCGAGCGTGCGGTGGCGGCGATGCACAGCAGCCGCGGCCGGGCGAACGGCACGCTGGAGGTGGCGCAAGGTGCCGGTGAGGCGCTGGAAGTGATTGCCGAGGCGATCGCCTCGATCAACCAGCGCAACCTGGTGATTGCCAGCGCTTCCGAGGAGCAGGCACAGGTGGCACGGGAGGTGGACCGCAACCTGGTGAACATTCGGGATCTGGCCATGCAGACGTCGGCGGGGGCCAACCAGACCAGCGCGGCGGCGCAGGACCTGTCGCGCCTTGCGGTGGACTTGAATGGCATGGTCGCGCAGTTCAAGGTCTGATCTGAAACAGCGGGGGCCGCTTTGCGGCCCCTTTACATCAGCAACGGCCTGTCAATCGTTGACGCTGACAACCCGCCCCGCCTGTTCCGCGGCCTTGCCACGGGTTGCCAGGCAGTAGTACAGCGGCACCGTCACCAGCAGGCCGAACAGCCACGACAGGTCAGCCCCCTCGACAATGTTCGAATACGGCCCCACATACAGCGACGTGTTGGCAAACGGCAGCTGCACCAGGATGCCGCAGGCATAGGCAATGATCGCGTGGTGATTGAAGCGGCCATAGATGCCGCCATCGGCACGGAAGATCGAAGCGATGTCGTACCGGCCCTTCTTGATCAGGTAGAAGTCGATCAGGTTGATCGATGCCCACGGCACCAGCACCAGCAGCAGCGCCAGGATCAGGCCGATGAACTGGCCGATGAAACCCGCCGACGCGTTCAGCGCCACCATCGCGCAGCCCACCAGGATCACCGCGGCCAGGATCACTCGCACCTTGATGCTCGGCGTCCATTCGGCAATGAAGGTCTGGATCGCTGTAACGATCGACAGCACTGCGCCGTACAGGTTGAGGGCGTTGTGGCTGATGATGTTGAGCAGGAACAGCACCATCAGGATCGGGCCCAGCCAGCCGGTGGCCTGCTTGACCGCATCCATCGCGTCGGTGCCTTCGGGCACGCACAGCACGGCGATCGTCCCGAAGCTGAAGCACAGGATGGTGCCCAAGGTCGCGCCGAAATAGGTCGCCCAGAACGGCTTGGCGATGCCCACTTCACGCGGCAGGTAGCGCGAGTAGTCGGAGGTGTACGGCGAGAAACTGATCTGCCAGATGATGCCCAGCGACACAGTGGCGATGAAGCCCGACAGGTTGAATGCGCCGCGGCTGAAGAAGTCCGCCGGCAGTTGCTGGACGAACATCATGATGAAACCGGCCAGCAGTGCCGAGCCCATCACCCAGGTACCGATGCGGTTGAGGACATGGATGAAACGATAGCCGATCACGCCGATGGCCGTCGCGCTCAAGGCGCCGATCATGATCGCGCCTGGCATCGGCACGCTTGGGGCGATGCCGTGGATGGTCTTGCCCGCCAGGACGATGTTGGAAATGAAGAAGCCGACATAGATCAGCGCGGTGAAGAACACGATCAGCAGCGCGCCATAACGGCCGAACTGGCCGCGGCTCTGGACCATCTGTGGAATGCCCAGCTGCGGTCCCTGCGCAGAGGCCAGGGCGATGAACACGCCCCCGATCAGGTGACCCAGCACGATTGCGATCAGCCCCCACAGCAGGTTCAGGTGAAACACCTGGACCACCATGGCACCGGTGACGATTGGCAGTGGCGCGATGTTGGTACTGAACCAGAGGGTGAACAGGTCGCGCGCCTTCCCGTGGCGCTCGGCAGGTGGAACGTAATCGACCGTGTGATTCTCGACAAACTGGTGCTGCGACGACGGTTGGGACATAGGATTCAGCTCGAAAGGTCGTTTTTATCGTTGTAAGGAAACCGCATCTAGGCGGCCTCTCAGCTGCGGACCATATTATGGTATTCCAAACTTTTGACAACACTGATCCGCAGGAAAAAACGCCCACTGATCTACTCGCACACCCCCTGCGACAAACCGCCTCACGGCTCAATCCCACGGTTTACGTGGGCTTGAGCCATTCATCGTGAAAAAACAGTGCTGAAAATTCCGCTTGCAAAATAGGTATTACGGTATACCATCAGACACATCAACGATAAAAACCGCGGACCACCGCAGCCGTATAGAGGTACACCCGATGATCGATGCAACCCTCTACAAGAACGTCCTGGGCTCCTTCCCGTCCGGCGTTACCGTCATCACCACCCTGGACGACGACGGCTCGGTCGTCGGCCTGACTGCCAGCGCCTTCTCCTCGCTGTCGATGGACCCACCGCTGGTGCTGTTCTGCCCTAACTATACCTCCGACTCCTACCCTGTCCTGATCAAGAACAAGCGCTTTGCCATTCACCTGCTCTCCGGTGAACAGCAAGCCGAAGCCTACGCGTTCGCCAAGAAGGGCAAGGACAAGGCCGCTGGCATCGAATGGACCCTGAGCGAGCTGGGCAACCCGATCCTGGCCGGTGCCACCGCCGTCATCGAGTGCGAACTGTGGCGCGAATATGAAGGTGGCGACCACGCCATCATGGTCGGCAAGGTGCACAACCTGATCGTCCCCGAGCAAGCCCCTCGGCCGATGGTCTACTGCCGCGGCAAGATGGCCAGCCTGCCGGCCTTTGCCTGAAGCCTGTTCTGAATCGAGACACCTGGCGCCTCCCCTGCCCGGCGCCAGACACTTTCAAGCGTTGAGGAAAGCCCCATGAAATTTTCGTTGTTCGTGCACATGGAACGTTGGGATGAACAGGTCAGCCACCGGCAGTTGTTCGAAGACCTGACCGAACTGACCCTGATGGCCGAGCGCGGCGGTTTCAGCACCGTGTGGATCGGCGAACACCACGCCATGGAATACACCATCTCGCCAAGCCCGATGCCGCTGCTGGCCTACCTGGCCGCGCGTACCGAGAAGATCCGCCTGGGTGCCGGCACCATCATCGCGCCGTTCTGGAACCCGATCCGCGTGGCTGGCGAATGCGCCCTGCTCGACGTGATCAGTAACGGCCGCATGGAAGTGGGCCTGGCCCGTGGTGCCTACCAGTTCGAGTTCGACCGCATGGCAGGTGGCATGCCGGCCACCGACGGCGGCAAGGCCCTGCGCGAAATGGTCCCGGTGGTGCGCAAGCTGTGGGAAGGCGACTACGCCCATGATGGCGAAGTGTACAAGTTCCCCACCTCCACCAGCGTGCCAAAGCCGTTCAACGCCACCCCGCCGATGTGGATCGCCGCCCGCGACCCGGACTCGCACAACTTCGCCGTTGCCAACGGCTGCAACGTCATGGTCACCCCGCTGATGAAGGGCGACGAAGAAGTGCTGGACCTGAAGAACAAGTTCCAGGCCGCCCTCGACAACAACCCGGACGTACCGCGCCCGCAACTGATGGTGCTGCGCCACACCCATGTGCATAGCCCGTCCGAGCCCGAAGGCTGGAAAATCGGCGCCCAGGCCATCTCGCGCTTCTACCGCACCTTCGATGCCTGGTTCGGCAACAAGACCACCCCGGTCAACGGCTTCCTCGAGCCGAGCCCTGAGTCGAAGTTTGCCGAAGTGCCGGCGTTCCAACTGGAGAACATCCGCAAGAACACCATGATCGGCACCCCCGAAGAGATCATCGCCCGCATCAAGTACTACCAGGAGCTCGGTGTCGACGAGTTCAGCTTCTGGTGCGACAACAGCCTGCCCCACGCCGAGAAGAAGAAGTCGCTCGAGCTGTTCATCAAGGAAGTGGTGCCGGCGTTCGCCTGAATTCCCATTGCCTGAGCCATTGCGGGACGCGCCCGCTCCCGTGGGCCCCCGAAGCCCGCGTGAGCGGGTTTTTTTTAACGCCTGTACTGGCCTCTTCGCGGGCTCATCCGCGAAGAGGCCAGTACAGGCAGCACAGAAATCAAGGCATCAGGCCACCTTTCGTCCCCAGGTAAGAGAAATTTCAAGCCACCTCTTGCGCAACAAATATTATGGTATACCATCAGACAACAAGAGCTGATAACCCTCACCAGGAGCCACCCATGAGTTTCGAAATCCGCAAGATCGTCACCTACTCCGAAGAGACCCGCATCGAAGGCGGCAAGGCCACCGACAAGCCGGTGACCATGGTCGGCCTGGCCGTCGTGATCAAGAACCCATGGGCCGGTCGCGGTTTCGTTGAAGATCTGAAGCCGGAAATCCGCGCCAACTGCTCGGACCTGGGTGCCCTGATGGTCGAGCGCCTGACCGCTGCCATCGGCGGTGCCGACAAGATCGAAGCCTACGGCAAGGCCGCAGTGGTCGGCGCCGATGGTGAGATCGAGCACGCCTCGGCGGTGATCCACACGCTGCGCTTCGGCAACCACTACCGCGAAGCGGTACAGGCCAAGAGCTACCTGAGCTTCACCAACAAGCGCGGCGGCCCAGGCACCTCGATCCAGATCCCAATGATGCAGAAGGACGACGAAGGCCTGCGTTCGCACTACATCACCCTGGAAATGCAGATCGAAGACGCGCCGCGCGCCGATGAAATCGTCGTGGTCCTGGGCGCCGCCGACGGTGGCCGCCTGCACCCGCGCATCGGCAACCGCTACATCGACCTGGAAGAACTGGCTGCCGAAAAAGCCAACGCTCAATAACAACAACCAAGACGGGCCGGGGCGTGGCGTGCTTACCCGCCGCGCCCGACCTTCAAGGAGCGCCCTCCATGATTCAGCCTGTCGCTGAACGTACACCCGCCGGCACCAGCTACCTGTCCGTCGGCCAGGGCCAACCTGTGGTACTGATCCACGGCGTGGGCCTGAACAAGGAAATGTGGGGCGGGCAGATCGTTGGCCTGGCCAATGATTACCGCGTCATCACCTACGACATGCTCGGCCACGGCCAGAGCGCGCTGCCGGCCGCCGACATCGGCCTGGAAGGCTATGCCGCCCAGCTGGCCGAACTGCTCGACCACCTGCAGATTCAACAAGCCACCGTGATCGGCTTCTCCATGGGTGGCCTGGTCGCCCGTGCATTCGCCCTCCACTACCCGCAGCGCCTGGCTGCGCTGGTAGTGCTCAACAGCGTGTTCAACCGCACCCCTGAACAGAGTGCCGGCGTTATCGCCCGCGCCGCCCAGGCTGCGGAGCTCGGCCCCGACGCCAACGTCGACGCTGCGCTCGACCGCTGGTTCAGCCGTGAATACAAGGCTGCCAACCCGGCGCAGGTCGCGGCCATTCGCCAAGTGCTGGCGAACAACGACCCGCAGGGTTACCACACCACTTATTCGCTGTTCGCCACCCAGGACATGTACCGCGCCGGCGACCTGGGCAGCATTCAGGTACCGACCTTGATCGCCACCGGCGAACTCGACTCGGGCTCCACTCCGGCCATGACCCGCCAGCTCGCCGCCAGCATTCCTGGCGCACAAAGCGTGGTCCTCGCCGAGCAACGGCATATGATGCCAGTGGAAGCACCCCGGGAAGTCAACAAGATGCTGCTGGACTTCCTCGCCCAAGCCCGCACCCTCACCGAATCCGCCAAGGGGATTGTTGCATGACCCTCGTTCGTTTCCAGATGTGCATCGACGGCCAATGGCTCGATGCCCAGAGCGGCAAGACCTTCGACAGCCTCAACCCGGCCACTGCCCAGGCCTGGGCGCAACTGCCCGACGCCGACGAAGCCGATGTCGAGCTGGCCGTCCAGGCCGCCCAGCGTGCCTTCGACAGCCAGCAATGGCGCAGCATCACCGCCACTGCGCGCGGCAAGCTGCTGCGTCGCCTGGGCGACCTGATCGCCGAGAACAAGGAGCACCTGGCCCAGCTGGAAAGCCGTGACAACGGCAAGCTGATCCGCGAAACCCGTGGCCAGGTCGGTTATCTGCCAGAGTTCTTCCATTACACCGCCGGCCTGGCCGACAAGCTCGAAGGCGGCACCCTGCCGCTGGACAAGCCGGACCTGTTCGCCTACACCGTGCATGAGCCGATCGGCGTGGTGGCCGGGATCATCCCGTGGAACAGCCCGTTGTACCTGACCGCGATCAAGCTGGCACCGGCCCTGGCCGCCGGCAACACCATCGTGCTCAAGCCGTCCGAGCACGCCTCGGCGACCATCCTCGAACTGGCTCGTCTGGCCCTCGAAGCCGGCTTCCCGGCCGGCGTGGTCAACGTGGTCACCGGCTACGGCCCAAGCACCGGCGCAGCCCTGACCCGTCACCCGCTGGTGCGCAAGATCGCCTTCACCGGCGGCGCCGCCACTGCTCGCCATGTGGTGCGCAGCAGCGCCGAGAACTTTGCCAAGTTGTCGCTGGAACTGGGCGGCAAGTCGCCCAACATCATCTTCGCCGACGCTGACCTGGACAGCGCCATCAACGGCGCCGTGGCCGGCATCTATGCGGCCTCCGGCCAGAGCTGCGTGGCCGGTTCGCGCCTGCTGGTACAGGACGAGATCTTCGACGAATTCGTCGAGCGCCTGATTGCCCGCGCCAAGCGCATCCGCATCGGCAACCCGCAGGACGACGCCAGCGAAATGGGCCCGATGGCCACCGCACAGCAGCTGGCCGTGGTCGAAGGCCTGGTCGCCGCGGCCAAGGCCGAAGGCGCCAAGCTGCACATGGGCGGCAAACGGGCCGAGGTCGAGGGTGACGGCTGGTTCTACGAGCCGACCCTGTTCGAGTGCGACAGCAACTCGATGACCATCATGCAGGAAGAGGTGTTCGGCCCGGTCGCTGCGGTGATCCGCTTCAAGACCGAAGAAGAGGCGCTGGCCATCGCCAACGACTCGCAGTTCGGCCTCGCTGCCGGCATCTGGACCCGCGACCTGGGGCGTGCCCACCGTCTGGCCCGCGATGTGCGTTCGGGGATCATCTGGGTCAACACCTACCGCGCCGTGTCGGCCATGGCGCCGATCGGCGGGTTCAAGAACAGCGGCTACGGCCGCGAGAGCGGCATCGATTCGGTGCTGGCCTATACCGAGCTGAAGACCGTGTGGATCAACCTGTCCACCGCGCCGATGCCCGACCCGTTCGTGATGCGCTAGGAGAAACACGAGATGATCGAACCAGGCATCTACAAAGACGTGATGGGCTCGTTCCCGTCCGGCGTCACCGTGGTCACCACCCTGGACGCCGACGGCGGCATCGTCGGCATCACCGCCAGCGCGTTCAGCGCGTTGTCGATCGAGCCGGCGCTGGTGCTGTTCTGCCCCAATTACGCTTCGGACACCTACCCGATCCTGCGTGACAGCAAGCAGTTCGCCATTCACCTGCTGTCCGCCGACCAGACCGCCGAGGCCTACGCCTTCGCCGGCAAGGGCAAGGACAAGGCCAAAGGCATCGAGTGGCAGCTGAGCGAACTGGGCAACCCGCTGCTGACCAGGGCCACCGCGATCATCGAGTGCGAACTGTGGCGCGAATACGACGGCGGCGACCACGCGATCATCGTCGGCGCGGTGAAGAACCTGGTGCTGCCGGCCGAGCCGGTGACGCCGATGGTCTACCACAAAGGCAAGCTGGGCGCCCTGCCGCCGCTGGGCTGATTGACCAGCACCGATGACCCTGTTTTTCAGGGGCCGCGCCAATCGTCTCACCCTCGGTTGCGGCCCCTGTTTTAATCCGGAGTACTGCGCATGAGTAACGAAAAGTACGAGAAAGGCCTGCAGATCCGCACCCAGGTGCTGGGCGAAGAGTACGTCAACCGCTCGATCAAGAATGCCGATGAGTTCACCCAGCCGTTGCAGGAGCTGGTCACCGAGTATTGCTGGGGCCATGTCTGGGGCCGCGAAGGCCTCTCGCTGAAAGAGCGCAGCATGATAAACTTGGCCATGATTTCCGCGCTCAACCGGCCCCACGAGCTCAAGCTGCATATTCGCGGCGCATTGCGTAATGGCCTGAGCCGTGAACAGATTCGCGAGATCCTGCTCCAGGTCGGCATTTATTGCGGCGTGCCCGCGGCGGTGGACAGCTTCCGCCTGGCCCGCGAAGCGTTCGCAGAAGCCGATGCGGAGTCAACCCGTTAACCGCGGGCTGTTCGAACCCACGCAAGGAGCACCGATGGTTCGGGGTGCTATTGCGGTTGCGGACGTGCAGCCTCATTCAGAGCGCACTTGATGAAACGCCAGCCCCTCGACGACAGCTTCAAGGTCAATCGCAACCCCGTTACCCTGCGCGAAATCGTGCTCGACAAGCTGCGCGGCGCGATCATGAACTTCCACCTGCTGCCGGGCGACCGCCTGGTCGAGCGCGACCTCTGCGACCGCCTCGGCGTCAGCCGCACCTCGGTGCGCGAAGCGCTGCGCCACCTGGAGTCCGAAGGCCTGGTGGAATTCGCCGATGCCAAGGGCCCGCGCGTGGCCATCATTACCCTGGAAGACGCCCGCGACATCTACGAGCTGCGCTGCGTGCTCGAAGGCCTGATCGTGCAGCTATTTACCCTCAACGCCAAGGCCAAGGACATCCGTGCCCTGGAGCGCGCGCTCGAAGTCAACCGCGAAGCCCTGGAAGAAGGCGAGCTGCAGCAGGTGCTGGACTCGGTACAAGGCTTCTACGACGTGCTGCTGGAAGGCTCCGGCAACCAGGTTGCAGCGCAGCAGCTGCGCCAGCTGCAGGCACGCATCAGCTACCTGCGGGCTACCTCGGTGTCGCAGGAGAACCGCCGCGGTGCCAGTAACCGTGAAATGGAAAAGATCGTCGAGGCGATCAAGAGCGGCGACCCGCTGGTGGCCCACCAGGCCTCGGTCGATCACGTGCGCGCCGCCGCCAAAGTGGCCCTGGAATACCTGCGCCAGAAGCAGGACGACAACCCCAAGGTGCGCGACATGGTCGAGCCCCTGGCCCTGAAGGATCCACGTATATAAGCCCCGCACAGGCCGCTGACCATGCCCAACGCCCCGCGCTACTGCCCACACTGCACCACGGAGCTGGCCCGGGGCGTTCCCGCCGGCGACAGCCACGAACGCCTGCACTGCAACCGCTGCGGCTATATCCATTACATCAACCCGAAGATCATCGCCGGCTGCATTATCGAGCGTGACGGCAAGTACCTGCTGTGCCAGCGCGCCATCCCGCCGCGCCCGGGCACCTGGACCTTGCCGGCCGGGTTCATGGAAGCCGGCGAGACCACCGAGCAGGCAGCCTTGCGCGAGGTCTGGGAAGAAAGCGGCGTGCGCGCCGATATCGTCTCGCCCTACTCGATCTTCAGCGTGCCGAAGATCAGCGAGGTGTACATCATCTTCCGCGCCATCGCCACCGAGGAGACCGGGCAGTATGGGCCGGAGACGCTGGCGTACCAGTTCTTCGCCCCTGACGAGATTCCCTGGGACGACATCTATTACCCGGCGATCCGACAGATTCTCGAGCGCTACATCCTCGAGCGCCAGGCCGGGGTGTACGGCATCTACATGGGCAATGACGACACCGGCAAGGTGCATTTCATGCGCTGAGGCGTGCCGGCCTCAGCGCCGGCACCGCCCGTTAACGCGGGTTGGCCAGCAAACGCGCGACACTCTGCGCCAGTTCCGCCTGCCGGTAAGGCTTGCGCAGCACTTCGAAACCCTTGAGTTCACGCGGCGTGAGGTTGGCATAACCGGTGATGATCAGCACCGGTAGATCCACCCGCCGCTCGCGCATCTGTTGGGCAAAACGCACACCGGTCATGTCGGCCATGACATGGTCGGTGACCAGCCCGTCCGGTAGCCAGCCCCGCTCCAGCAGATGCAGTGCCGCCGCCGCATTGCCAGCCTCGGTCACGTCATAACCCAGGTCGCGCAACTGCGCGGCGGTGGCATGGCGCACGATTTCCTCATCATCCACCAGCAGTACACGGTAGGGCCGGTCAGCCTGCGGCGCCTCGGGCATTTCGCTGTCCTTGCAAGGCGCCGCCACATCGCTGAGCGGCAACCACAACGTGGCCGTCGTGCCCTGCCCCACCTGCGAATCGATGGCGAAGCCCCCACCCGACTGCAGCGCCAGGCCCTGAACCATCGGCAGCCCCAGGCCGGTTCCCTTACCCACGCCCTTGGTCGAGTAGAACGGCTCGATGCAACGGCGCAACTGCTCTTCATCCATGCCGCAACCGTTGTCACGCACCTGCAACCAGAGGAGGCGCGACGCAGCCAGGCCCGATGGCCGGGGCGGGCCGTCGGCATCCAGGCCGGCCCTGATCTGCAGCGCTCCGCCGTCGGGCATGGCGTCCCGGGCATTGACCACCAGGTTGAGCAAAGCCAGTTCCAATTGGTGGGGGTCGGCCACCACCGAGGGCAGTGCCGGGTCTATCTGCACCTGAACGGCGATGGTCGGCCCTAGCGAGCGGGCCATCAGCTCGCGCATGTCCACCACCAGGTCCGCCAGCGACACCGGCCGCGGCTTGAGCGTCTGGCGCCGGGCGAAACTGAGCAGGCGCCCCACCAGGTTGCGCGCCCGCTCGGCCGCCTGCAGGCCGCCTTCGATCAGGCGCGGGGCACGTTCGGATTGCGGGTGCCGGCGCAGCAGTTCGAACGAGGCGATGATCGGCGTGAGCATGTTGTTGAGGTCGTGGGCGATGCCACCGGTCAACTGCCCGATCATTTCCAGCTTATGAGCCTCGTGCAACTGCAACATGGCCGCCTCGCGCTCGGCCAGCACCGCCGCGACGCGGTCCTCCAGGCTTTCGTTGAGCAGGTGCAGCGCCCGCTCGGCACGGGCGTGGGTGATGGCGGCCCAGGTCTGCTTGGCCGCTTCCTCGACCAACTGACAATCGTCTTCAAAACACTGGCGCGGGGTATGGAAGTGCACGCCCAGCATCGCCTCCAGGCGCCCGGCGCGCAGCACGGGGACATGCAGCGTGGCGCACAAGCCGTCGCGGTGTGCCTGGTAGACCTGCTGCACCGCCTGGCCCGCCGCCAACTGCTCTCGCAGCGTCGCGCCAAAGGTGGCGTAGTCATGCTGACCGACCATGGAGGGCAAGCCGTCGGCCCAGTCGTGGGCCACCCGGAAACCACGGCCGTCGCCCTGATCCTCACCGAAGCACACCCGTGCAGCACCCAGCTCCTGTGCCAGGCGCTTGACCGCATAGGCCTCGATGCGCTCGGCCTCGCCCAGCCCTGGCAAGGTCCGGCCCAATTCCAGCAAGAATGCCTGGCGCTGCTGGAAGCGCACCCGCTCGGTGGTGTCGGCGACCAGGCACAATACGCCGCCGACGCTGCCATCGGCTTCGCGCACAGCCGAATAGGACACGTCGAAATAGACGGTTTCGCCAAGGCCCCGGCGTTCTATATAGAACGGGCGATCCTTGGCCCAGAAGGTCTGACCGGTTTCACGCACGCCGCGCAACAGCGGCTCGAGGTCGTCCCACAGTTCGCTCCAGTACTCGTGCGCTGGCCGCCCGAGCGCATCAGGGTGCTTGGTGCCGATCGTCGGGGCGTAGGCATCGTTGTACAGGGCCACATAGGCCTCGCCCCAGAACAGGACGAACTGTGCTTGCGCCGGTAGCAGCATGGCCATCACCGCCTGCAGGTGCGGCGACCAGGTATGTGGCGGGCCCAGCGGCGAGCTACTCCAGTCCATTGTCTGCAGCAAGTTGCCAATGCTGCCGCCGTTGAGCAAGAAATTCGTCGGCGGTATCAGGGTGTCCGTGTTGTGTTGCTGAAGCGATCTCATGTCTGGGAGGTCCCGGGCACATTGCCATCCATCTGTGGATAGGAGACCTGCAACCAGCCGTTCGTTCCGCTGAATTTTACCGGGCGATCAGCGGTGCGCCGTTCAGCGCAGCTGGCCGGCAATCAACCCCAGCGCCACCGCCACCATCGCCATGCCTGACACGCGCCCCACCCACCTGGCTGCGCCGGGTCGGCTGCTCAACACCGCCTTGGCGCCGTAACCCACCAGCGAATAGATGACCAGCGAACTGCACAGGTGCACCAGCCCCAGCAGCAGGATCTGCAATGGCACCGGCCAGCTGGAGTGCGGGTCGGTGAACTGCGGCAACAAGGCCAGGAACAACAGAAACACCTTCGGGTTGAGCCCGCTCACGCAAAAGCCCTTGAACGCCCAGCGCGATCCCGACTCGCCCACGCTGGCCTGCGCGGCTTCTGGCGCAGCCGGGCTCAGCAGCAGGTTGCCGCCCAACCACAACAGGTAGGCGCAGCCAGCCAGGGTCAGCAGGGTCATCGCCAGCGGGTGGCCAGCCAGCAGGCTGCCCACCCCTGCCGCCACCACCAGGGTGGCGAGCAAATGCCCTGACAACATGCCCGCCACCGCAGGCATTACCCAGCGCCCGCGCATCCCGGCGGAGATGGCATAGGCCCAGTCGGCACCGGGGGTAATCACGAACAACAACGACACGGCCCAGAACGCGGTCAGCAAGCTGATTGCCACTTGAGTCTTCCTTTCACACAGTTTTCGGGTGAAGAAAGCCTACGGATTCCGCCAGGGGATTTTCTTTCGTATATTTCCCCTCTAGTCATTTTTTCTGGAAGATTCTTCCCAGTGGACCGAACAGACCGAAAGATCCTTGCTGAACTGCAAAAAGACGGTCGCCTCTCGGTGACTGAGCTGGCCGACCGTGTCGGCCTCAGCCTGTCCCCTTGCCATCGGCGATTGAAGGCGCTGGAGGAGTCTGGCGCCATCCTCGGCTACCACGCGCGCCTGGCGCCCAGCGCATTGGGGCTGAACTTTGCCGCGCTGGTGTTCGTCACCCTGCGCGAGGTAACCCGCCAGCCGGTGGCGGATTTCGAGGCGGCGCTGGCGGAGATTCCGCAGATCGTCGAGGCCCAGCGGCTGTTCGGCGACCCGGATTACCTGCTGCATGTAGTGGCCAAGGACTTGCCGGCTTTCCAGAAGCTGTATGACGAGCAGTTGACCAGCATTCCCAATGTGAAACGCCTGAGTTCGACCTTGGTGATGAAAGAGGTCATTCAGGATCGGCTGCTGCCGATGTAGCGTCTCAAGCTGCACTGTTAACGCGCACAACGCACCCGTGCAGTTCACGCGCCCTATCCCCTGCAAGCAGCAAGCCCCTCTAGCCCAAGTCCTCCAGCCAACTGGCACCCTGCTTGCTAGCGTCCTGCGCTTAACCTTTTGTCAGCCTTAGGTTTTTTAAGGTTTATGGGCACATATTTACTAATTTCTCGTTATCCCCGCGCCCCGCATCATCGCTCCAACAAGAACGCGTCGCCCTTCGCCGGCACGCATCCGGGCAGCACCCGATGCCCCACCTTGCCTTGGAGTCAGTCATGACCAGTGCAGCCAATTCGGCACCCCTCATTGAAAAACACACGATCGGCTATGTACCGCCGCAAGACCGCCATGGAAAGGTAAGGGATCTGTTCACACTGTGGTTCGGCGGCAACATCGCGCCGCTGCCCATCGTCACCGGCGCGCTGGGCGTGCAGCTGTTTCACCTGAACCTGGTCTGGGGCATCGTCGCCATCCTGGTCGGCCACCTGGTCGGCGGCGTGCTGATGGCGTTGCACTCGGCCCAGGGCCCGCAGATGGGTATCCCGCAGATGATCCAGAGCCGCGCCCAGTTCGGCACCCTCGGCGCCTTGCTGGTGGTGGTGATCGCCGGGGTGATGTACATCGGCTTCTTCGCCTCCAACATCGTTTTGGCTGGCAAGTCGCTGCATGGGGTGGTCGAGGCCGTACCGGTGCCGGTGGGCATCGTCATCGGTGCGTTGGGGTCGGGCATCATCGGCATCATCGGCTACCGCTTCATCCACGTGCTCAACCGCATCGGCACCTGGGTGCTGGGCATCGGCATCGTGGTCGGCTTCGGCTACATTTTCAGCCATGTGCAAAGTGACGACTTCCTCACCCGTGGCGGCTTCAACCTGGCCGGCTGGCTGGCGACCGTGTCGCTGGCAGCGCTGTGGCAGATCGCCTTCGCCCCTTACGTGTCGGACTACTCGCGCTACCTGCCGGCAGACGTGAAAGTCAGCTCGACCTTCTGGACCACCTACCTGGGTTCGGCGCTGGGTTCGAGCCTGTCGTTCATCTTCGGCGCCGTGGCGGTGCTGGCGATCCCGGCAGGTGTGGACACCATGGATGCAGTCAAGCTCGCCACCGGCACCCTGGGCCCGGTGATGCTGGTGCTGTTCCTGCTCAGCGTGATCAGCCACAACGCCCTCAACCTGTATGGCGCGGTGCTGTCGATCATCACCCTGGTGCAGACCTTCGCCTACCGCTGGATCCCCACCGCCAAGAGCCGTGCGGTGCTGTCGCTGATCGTGCTGGCCGCCTGCTGCGTGGTCGCGGTGTTCGCCTCGGCCGACTTCATTGGCCACTTCGTCGACATGGTGCTGGTGCTGTTGGTGGTGCTGGTGCCGTGGACGGCGATCAACCTGATCGACTTCTATGCGATCCACAAGGGCGAGTACGACATCCAGTCGATCTTCAAAGTCGATGGCGGCATTTACGGCCGTTACAATCCCCAGGCGCTGATTGCCTATGTGGTGGGTATCGTGGTGCAGATTCCGTTCATGAACACGCCGCTGTACGTCGGGCCGATCTCCGAGCACATCAACGGGGCTGACCTGTCGTGGCTGGTGGGCCTGGCAGTGACCTCGCCGCTGTACGGGTGGCTGGCCAGTCGTGACAGTGCCTACCGTCGTCGGCAGGCCAGTGCCAAGCTCGCCATGGGGCACTGATTGAACCTGTGCTGGCCTCTCGCGGATAAATCCGCTCCTACAGGGACAGGCGATCCCCTGTAGGAGCGGATTTATCCGCGAGAGGCCAGCACAGGCGAAACACAGGTTATAAGCCCGCTCACTGTGCTCAGCCAGGTCCAGCCCCTGCTCTTCCTCTTCAAACGCCGGCGCGGCAAACACACCGGTCAGCAACCAGCTGACGATCCCGGCACAGTCCACGCCCACCAGGGTGAAACCGAGGTTGAACACCGCCTGCGCGCAGGCCTGCGGTGTCGGGGGGATCAGTACGGGGCCTGGCCCGGCACCCAGGCGGTGCCGGCCAGCGGCACCCGGGCCATGGCGGCGGCTTCGACGGTGAGCGCCACCAGGTCTTCGGGGTCGAGGTTGTGCAGGTGCGACTTGCCGCAGGCGCGAGCCATGGTCTGCGCTTCCAGCACCAGCACCCTCAGGTAGTTGGCCAGGCGCCGGCCGGCCTCCTCCGGGTCGAGGCGCTTGGCCAGGTCCGGGTCCTGGGTGGTGATGCCGGCCGGGTCGCGGCCGTTCTGCCAGTCATCATAGAACCCGGCGGCCGAGCCGATCTTCTTCAGCTCAGCGTCCAGCCGCGGGTGGTTGTCGCCCAAGGCGATCAGCGCCGCCGTACCGATGGCCACGGCATCGGCACCCAACGCCATCGCCTTGGCCACGTCGGCACCGTTACGGATGCCACCGGAGACGATCAGCTGCACCTTGCGGTGCATGCCCATCTCCTGCAGCGCCTGCACCGCCTGTGGAATGGCCGGCAGGATCGGGATGCCGACATGCTCGATGAACACTTCCTGGGTCGCCGCAGTGCCGCCCTGCATGCCGTCGAGCACAATCACGTCGGCGCCGGCCTTCACCGCCAGCTTGACGTCGTAGTACGGGCGGCTGGCGCCGATCTTGACGTAGATCGGTTTTTCCCAGTCGGTGATTTCACGGATCTCGGCAATCTTGATCGCCAGGTCGTCCGGGCCGGTCCAGTCCGGGTGGCGGCAGGCGCTGCGCTGGTCGACGCCGATCGGCAAGGTGCGCATGCCGGCCACGCGCTCGGTCACCTTCATGCCCAGCAGCATGCCGCCACCGCCCGGCTTGGCGCCCTGGCCGAGGACGATCTCGATGGCATCGGCCTTGCGCAGGTCGTCGGGGTTCATGCCATAGCGTGAAGGCAGGTACTGATAGACCAGGTGCTGCGACTGACCACGCTCTTCCGGGGTCATGCCGCCGTCGCCGGTGGTGGTGCTGGTACCGGCGAGGGTCGCGCCACGGCCCAAGGCCTCCTTGGCGTTGGCCGACAGCGCACCGAAGCTCATGCCGGCGATGGTCACCGGGATCTTCAGGTGGATCGGCTTCTTGGCGAAGCGGTTGCCCAGCACCACGTCGGTGCCGCATTTTTCGCGATAGCCTTCCAACGGGTAGCGCGACACGCTGGCGCCGAGCAGCAGCAGGTCGTCGAAGTGCGGCACGCGGCGCTTGGTGCCACCGCCGCGAATGTCGTAGATGCCGGTTTCGGCGGCACGCTGGATTTCCTGGATGGTCAGGCGATCGAAAGTGGCCGACTCACGCAGTACCGGGGGGAATTGCTCGCTCATGGGAATGCTCCTGGATCAGTACGCGCTGGCGTTGTCGACTTTGAAGTTGTACAGCTGGCGGGCCGAGCCGTAGCGTTTGAAATCGGCGGCCTTGTGCGCAAGGCCCGCCTTGTTCAGCAGTTCCTGCAGCTCCTGCAGGTGCTCGGCGCGCATCTCTTTCTCGATGCAATCCGAGCCCAGCGATTGCACCGAGCCCTTGACGTAGATGCGCACCTCATAGAGCGAATCGCCCAGGGCATCGCCGGCATCGCCACAGACGACCAAACGCCCGGCCTGGCCCATGAAGCAGCTCATGTGGCCGATGCTGCCGCCGACCACGATGTCCACGCCTTTCATGGAAATGCCGCAACGCGCGCCGGCATCGCCCTCGATCACCAGCAACCCACCATGGGCGGTGGCGCCGGCGGCCTGGGAGGCGCTGCCCTTGACCCGCACCGAGCCGGACATCATGTTCTCGGCCACGCCGACGCCAACGTTGCCGTGCACGGTGACGCTGGCCTGCTGGTTCATGCCTGCGCAGTAGTAGCCGGCATGGCCTTCGATATCCACTGAAACGGCCGCGTTGATGCCCACCGCCAGGTTGTGCTTGCCGTCGGGGTGGGTCACTCGCCATTCGCGGTCCTGCACCTGGCCATGCAGGGACTGGTTGAGTACGCGCACCGAGGCGCTGGAAAGGTCGATCGTCTTCATGAATGTCTCCAGTAGTTCGAGGGTCAGGCGCTCTCGCGCTCCCAGACGTAGAGGGTGGCGGGCGCGGGCTCCCAGACCTTGGCCTTGTCGATGCCCGGCAGGCTGGCCAGGGCCTGGTACTCGGAGGCCATGGCCACGTAGTCGTCGGTCTCGGCCAGCACGGCCGGCTTGCAGGCGATCGGGTCGCGGATCACGGCAAAGCCATTGCGGGTGCCGATGGCGAAGGTGAAGAAGCCATCCAGGTCTGCCAGCGCGCCATCCAGGGCCTGGGCCAGGGTGTCGCCCTGTTGCAGGCGCCAGGTCAGGTAGCCGGCCGCCACCTCGCTGTCGTTGTCGGTCTCGAAGCTGATGCCTTCGCGCTTGAGTGCCTGGCGCAGGCGGAAGTGGTTGGACAGCGAGCCGTTGTGCACCAGGCACAGGTCGGCGCCGGTGGAGAACGGGTGGCTGCCCTCCATGGTCACGGCGCTTTCGGTGGCCATGCGGGTATGGCCGATGATGTGGCTGCCCTGCATGCCGGCCAGGCCGAAGCGGCTGGAGATGTCCGCTGGCAGGCCCATGCCCTTGAGGATCTCGATGCTCTGCCCGGCGCTCATGATGCGCACGTCCGGGGCCAATTCGCCCAGGGCCTGGCGGGCGGCGGTTTCGCTGGTGTGTACCTTGAGCACTGCCGCGCTGGCGTTCTGCAACCAGTCCAGCGAGCACCCCAGGCGCCCTTCCAGCTGGCCCATCAGGGCCGCCCACGGGTAGTGGATGTCCGTCGCCTGCAGGGTCAGCTTGACCCAGCCATCGGCCACTTCGTCACCGTAGATGGCGAAGCCGGCGCTGTCGGGGCCACGGTCGGTCATGGCTTCGAGCATGGGCTCGAAGAGCTTGCCGAGCTGGGCTTCCAGCTCCGGTCGTTTCAGGTACAGACCTACGATTCCACACATGGTGATACTCCTTCTAGGCAGTGGGTAGCCGCTGCTGTTGCCGCTACCCAGGGACAGGGTTGGCGGTCAGAAGAACTCGGTGTAACGCTGGATTTCCCAGTCGGAGACGTGGCGGCTGTACTCCACCCACTCCATGCGCTTGAGCCGGATGAACTCGTCGACGATCTCGGCACCGAGCACCTCGCGAAACAGCGGGTCGGCCTCCAGCGCATCGGCGGCCTCCTTGAGCGACTGCGGCAACGTCTTGATGCCACGTGCAGCGATCTCTTCCAGGCTCAGGGTGTAGAGGTTCTCGTTGCACATCTCGCCCGGTTCCAGCTGGCGATCGATGCCGTCGAGGCCGGCGGCGATGATCGCCGCGGTGACCAGGTAGGGGTTGCAACCGGCGTCTGGCAGGCGGAACTCCAGGCGGCCATAGGGGATGCGCACCATCGCCGAACGGTTGTTGGCGCCGTAGGCAACGAAGGCCGGGGCCCAGGTGGCACCGGACAGCGAACGGCCGACGACAAGACGCTTGTACGAGTTGACCGTGGGTGCGGCGAAGGCGCACAGCGCCGGGCCGTGGGCCAGCAGGCCGGCGGCGAAGTGGTAGGCCAGTTTCGACAGGCCCATGCCGCTGCTGTCAGACGGGTCGTGGAACAGGTTGTTGTTGCTGCTGCTGGCCAGCGACAGGTGGAAGTGCATGCCATTGCCGGCGCGCTTGGGGTCTGGCTTGGGCATGAACGAGCAGATCATGCCCAGGTCATTGGCGATCTCGCCGGCGGCCATGCGGAAGAAGGTGAAGCGGTCGGCCGACTCCAGGGCGTCGCTGTAGGTGTAGTTGATCTCGAACTGGCCGTTGGCGTCTTCGTGGTCGATCTGGTAGATGTCGAAGCCGACCGGCTGCAGGGCCTCGGTGAGGCGTTCGAGGAACAGCCGCGAACGCGACAAGCCCTTGTAGTCGTAGCAAGGCTTGTCGAGGTTGTCGGAGGCGTCCACCAGTTGCAGCTTGCCGCCTTCGTCACGGCGGAACAGGCTGAACTCGGGTTCAAGGCCGGTGTTCAGGGTCCAGCCCTTGTCGGCCAGGCGCTGTACCTGCTGCTGTAATACGTGGCGGCTGTCGTAGGGCCAGGGCTGGCCGTTGACGTGGCCCACGCACACCACCCGCCCATAGCCAGGCTGCCACGGCACAGGAATCAGCGTGGACAAGTCGCCACGGGCCATGAAATCCGGGCCATGGGGCTCCATGCCCATGCCGCAGATGGCGAACCCGGCAAAGCCGGCACCCTCTTCAGCCACCATCTTGAGGCCCGATACCGGCACCGACTTGGTCTTTGCCGCACCGTGGATATCGACGAACTGCGCCAACACATACTTGATGCCGTACTGGTCGAGGGTGCGCTGGGTTTCTGCTGGCAACATGGGTTGATCACTCCTGGGTGAGGGGCACTAATTCCGCATGAGAAACTTAATTTCTTTACAGGAATGCAATGTGCTTGCCAGCTCTGTTCAACGTGAGAGTCTTGTGTAGCTTGAGCCGCGATGAGGCCGGACCAGACAGCACAAAACCTTGCAGGTTTTTATGCGCTACTTATGGGAAACTTGTTTTCACCCGAGGAAAGATGCCGCCAACGCAGCTACCTTTCGCACTTTCTCAGTGCGAAATATTTATTCTTGAACTGAAAACGTGCAGGACATTCGATGCCAACCGAAACCGAACCCCGCCTTCGCCTCGAGCAGTACCTGGGCCTGCAGATCAAGCGCCAGCGCCAGGCCCAGTCACTCAAGCTCGCCGATGTGGCGCGCATCGCCGGCATCAGCCAGGGCATGCTGAGCAAGATCGAGAACGCCCAGGTGTCCACCAGCCTCGATACCCTGAGCCGCCTGTGCGATGTGCTGGGCATGCCGATGGCCAAGCTGTTCAGCCAATATGACCAGCCCGATGGCAATGCCTTGCTGGTCAAGGCCGGTGAAGGGCTGGAGGTGGTGCGCCGCGGCACCGAGAAGGGCCATACCTACCATTTGCTCAATCACGCCAGGGGGCCGAAGAAGCACTTCGAGGCGTACATGGTGACCATGGACGACGCCAGCGAGGAATTCCCGACCTTCGCCCACCCCGGTACCGAGTTCCTGCATTTGCTGGAGGGGGAACTGGTCTACCGCCACGGCAACCAGCTCTACCGCATGCAAGCCGGCGACAGCCTGACCTTCGATGGCGAAACCCCGCATGGCCCGGAGCAACTGGTGCAGGTGCCGATCCGCCTGCTGTCGATCATGAATTACGGCGAAGAATGAGAACAGCGCATCCTGCGCCGCTCAGGCGCCTTCCGGCAACAGGCTGCGATCGAACATGAACACCCCATCGCCCTGCGGCGTGTACTGATACAACTGCTGCGGCCGGCCCAGCCTGGGCTGGTTCTTCTCCCCGGTATCGCGCACCCAACCCAGCTCACGCAGGCGCTCCAGGCGCTTGCGCAGCGAGGTGTTGTTCACCGCCTGCCCGAGGCATGCCTGCACCGCCCCCAGCGCATCGAGCACGGTGAACTTCTGCGCCAGCAGATACAGCGGCAAACTGCTGTACACCGTCTTGGAAGCCAACCGCTCGCGCGCGCGCTCGACCAGCAGGTTGTGGTCGAACGGCAGCAACACCTTGCGGTCAATCACGCTGTCCAGGTCGAAAAACGCCAATTGGTCACCCTCGACCTGCTGATGCGTGTCGAGCAAGGCCAGGTAGTAGGTACTCAACGACCAGCCCCGCGGGTCGCGGAAAGCATTGCCTTCGGTACCCACCTGTTCCAGGTGGCGCGGCAGCACCTGGGCTTTCTCCCGCAAGGCGCGTTCGGCAGCGCCCTCCAGGCTGGTGTCCGGGATGCGACCATTGACGATCACGCCAGGCAACGCCCACTGGCCGACATGGGGCTCGCGCTCCCGTCGGTGCAATAACACTTGCAGATGCTGGGCATCTGGGGCCAGGCGCAGGGCGACGATATCGACACTGGCCAGGACTTCGACTGTACTCACCGGGGGCTCCTTGTTCATCCGCGCAATAATCCACCAGAGCTTCTAAGTATGGCAACCCTAAAGCCCGAATGAATTGTCACTTGACACACTTATTACACCAGGTGAATTATATAGCCATTCCAGCGAGGAGACCCGCCATGAAGATCGCCAGTTTCGATGTCGACGCGCAGAACGGCTTCACCGCCAACGCCCCTCAGGAGCTGCCGGTACCGGAAGGCAACGAGATCGCCCCGGACCTCAACGCCATGGCGTTGCGCGCCGACCTGCGCCTGGGCAGCAAGGACGCCCACCCGGCCAACGCCGCCTGGGTGGTGGCCGAACCCGGCCAGATGCTGCAACCGCTTGCCCTGGCCAATGCCGACCTGACCTGGGTCAGCCACTGCGTTCCCGGCACCCCCGGCTTCGAGCTGCTGCCGGGCCTGCCCGCCCCGATCGATTACGACTACTTTGTCTGGAAAGGCGTCGAACCCGACCTGCACCCCTACGGCGCCTGCTACCACGACCTCGCCGAGCGCCGCTCCACCGGGGTCATCGAATACCTCAAGGTGCAGCAGGTCGGCGCGGTGATCGTCGGCGGCCTGGCCCTGGACTACTGCGTCAAGACCACTGCCCGGCAATTGCGCCAGGCTGGCTTCCAGGTGCTGCTGTACCTGCCGGCCTGTCGCGCCTTGACCCAGGAAGGCGCCATCACTGCCTGCGGTGCACTGGCCGCCGAGGGCGTTATCCTCTGCGGCGATGAAGCCGCGCTCGACTACCAGCTCTCACTGATCAAGGAAGACCGCCCATGAGCGAAAGCGTTTTCGGCCCACGGATCATCCAGAACCTGCTGGACACCGACTTCTACAAGATCACCATGATGCAGGCGGTGCTGCACAATTACCCCAACGCCGAGGTGGAATGGGAGTTCCGCTGCCGCAACAACGAAGACCTCTCCCCATACCTGGCAGAAATCCGTTACCAGATAGAGTTGCTGAGCGAAGTCACCGTTACCCACGACCAACTGGCCTATCTGGAAAAGATCCCGTTCCTCAAGCCGGACTTCATCCGCTTCCTCAGCCTGTTCCGCTTCAACCTGCGCTATGTGCAGGTCGGCCTGGATGCAGCCGGGCAATTGGCGATCCGTGTGCGCGGGCCATGGTTGCACGTGATCCTCTACGAAATCCCCTTGCTGGCGATCATCAGCGAAGTACGCAATCGCTACCGCTATCGCGATGTCACGATCGAGCAGGTGGGCGAGCGCCTGTACCAGAAAATGGACTGGCTCAAGGCCGAGGCCAGTGCCGATGAGCTGGCCGGCTTCCAGCTCGCCGACTTCGGGACGCGGCGGCGCTTTTCCTACCGGGTGCAGGAAGAGGTGGTATACCTGCTCAAGCACGACTTCCCCGGCCGCTTCGTCGGCACCAGCAACGTGCACCTGGCTCGCGAGCTCGAACTCAAGCCGCTCGGCACCATGGCCCACGAATGGTTCATGGCCCACCAGCAGCTCGGCCCACGGCTGGTCGACAGCCAGGCCGCCGCACTGGAAGCCTGGGTGCGCGAGTACCGGGGCTTGCTCGGCATCGCCTTGACCGACTGCATCACCATGGACGCCTTCCTGGACGATTTCGACCTGTACTTCGCCAAGCTGTTCGACGGCCTGCGCCACGACTCTGGGGATCCGCTGGTGTGGGCGGAGAAAGCCATCGCCCACTATGAGCGGCTGGGGATCGACCCGAAAGGCAAGACGCTGATCTTTTCCGACGGCCTGGATTTCGCCAAGGCGCTGGGCCTGTACCGGGCGTTGCACACGCGGATCAACGTGAGCTTCGGCATTGGTACCCGGCTGACCTGCGATATCCCCGGGGTAGAGCCGATGAACATCGTGATCAAGATGACCGACTGCAATGGCGCACCAGTGGCGAAGATCTCCGACAGCCCGGGCAAGACCCAGTGCCGGGATGCGAACTTCGTGGCCTACATGAAGCATGTGTTCAAGGTGAATGGATAGCGCCTGGACGAGCGGGTGCGTCATCTTGGTTGCCCCCGCCCCTTCTCGTATCATCTGCACACCGTACCTGGAATGAACGCCGTGAAACCCTCAGCTGCAAGTGCCCTGCCGACCCCTGTCAACGCCACCGGGCCCAAATGGGATGCAGGTGAGGCGGTCAGCCAGCTGTCCTGGGACGACCTGCGAATCATCAAGACCTTGAGTGACTGCGGCAATCGCTCCGCCACGGCCAAGAAACTTGGCATCAACGTTTCCACGGTATCGCGCCGGGTCTCCCAGATCGAAAAAGCCCTCGGGGTGGCGCTGTTCGATCACCGTAAAGCCGGGTACTTGCTGACGGCCGAAGGTGCGGAATTGCGTGCCCTGGCCGAGCGCGTCGAACTCGACATCGTGAGCGTGACGCGGCGTGTCTCCCGAGCCGGCCAAGGCCCCCTCGGCAAACTGCGGATCACCACGAGCGACTCATTGCTGCTGTACTTCCTCACCCCGATCATCGCGGACTTCAAAGCGCTCAATGAAGGCATAACCATTGAAGTGCTGGTCGGCAACGAGACGCTGAGCCTTGCCCGCGATGAGTCCGATATCGCCGTCCGTGCGACCCGCAAGCCAGCGGAAAGCCTGGTCGGCCGAAAGTTGGCCAACATCGCCTGGGCCCCCTATGCCAGCATCAAGCAGCCTCTACCTGCCAACCCCTTTGCCGAAGGCCACGGATGGGTTTCCTATTCCGCGGCGCTGTGCGGTTTGAAAGCGACAAGCTATGTCGAATCCAGGGTTGCGCCCGAGTCCATTGCCTATCGCACCGACTCAGTGGCCGCAGCCAGCGCAGCCATTGCGGCGGGCCTGGGTTACGGGTTCCTGCCCTGCATGCTGGGCGACATTACGCCAGGCCTGGTTCGCGTCGGCCCGGTAGTGCCGCAACTGCAGGACGAACTGTGGTTGCTGACCCACCAGGACATACGCAAGTCCTGGCGGGTCAAAGCCTTCATGACCTTCTGCGCGGCTGCCGTTGCCGACCTGAAACCGCTGGTCGAAGGGCAGCAGACGGTCCCGGCCTGACAGGCTGATGGCGGGAACGCAGGTCAGCGGGTTCTGGCGCCAATCACCGCCCGGCAGGCGATTTCGATCAGCTGAGGGCGTTGGGCGAGCCTCGACACACCAATGATGTTGCTCGCCGCCTGCGGGCGTTCCGAACCATAGGCCGCCTTGCGTACCTTGCCGACCACGGCGAAGGCTGCGTCCATGTCCAGCACGTAAAGGGTTTCTTCGACGACATCATCAAGGCTGGCGCCGTAGAGGGCGAGCAACGATGAGACGTTGTCATAGGCCACACGCATCTGTTCCCCCATCGATGAGAAATCGCTCGGTCTGCCGTCGGCATCCAGAGGCGCCGGAGCAACCAGATTGCCGTCCTGGTCATGGTTGAACTGGCCCGATACGAAAATCTCGTTACCTACCCGCCGGGCTTGCGGATAGCCGTAGCTTGCTTCCCAGGGGACGCCCCAGTAGGCGGTGTCGTCGTTGAAAGGTCGTGATGCAGCCACTGCATTCTCCAGGTGAATGACGGATCGTAGTGATCCGGGTAGCGCAGAGGCTAGCACCGTACCCAGCGCAACCGGTGGCGCATTAATGCGCCTTTAGCGACGCAAAAGTGCGCCACCGCATCGCTGATGGTTTGGTTATCGTTTGCTGGCACTCGGCGACAACCGCTGAGCAAACCGTCACCACAAACCAGCACAGGGAATAGCAATGAGCACGCCAAACACTGAAGTCCTGACCCCGTTCAACAGCCAGCTGATCTTCATCGATCACCAACCGCAGATGGCTTTCGGCGTCCAGAGCATTGATCGACAAACGCTGAAGAACAACACCGTTGGCCTGGCCAAGGCGGCCAGGATCTTCAACGTGCCGACCCTCTTCACCACGGTCGAGACCGAGAGCTTCTCCGGGCATACCTACCCCGAGCTGCTAGCGGTATTCCCTGAGGCGCCGCTGCTGGAACGGACTTCGATGAACTCCTGGGACGATCAGAAGGTTCGTGATGCCCTGAAGAAAAACGGCCGCAACAAGATCATCGTTTCCGGCCTGTGGACCGAGGTCTGCAACACCACATTCGCGCTGTCCGCCATGCACGATGCCGGCTACGAAATCTACATGGTTGCCGATGCCTCCGGCGGCACGACCAAGGAGGCCCACGACTACGCCATGCAGCGCATGATCCAGGCAGGCGTCGTGCCGGTGACCTGGCAACAGGTGCTCCTGGAGTGGCAGCGCGACTGGAACAACCGCGCAACCTACGACGCCGTGATGGAGCTGGTCAAAGAGCACTCCGGCGCGTACGGCATGGGCGTTGACTACGCCTACACCATGGTCCACAAGGCGCCTGAGCGCGTTAAGCATGGCCCCACCTTGGCGCCGGTTGCCGCGCCTCTCTGATCCTGCATCAGCCTCCCTCAGCGGGCACAGCTGCCCGCTGAGCGTTCTTCCCTCGCGAACAGGAATGGACCTTCATGAACAGTGGCGATTGCACTGTGCTGGCGACGCTCGCCTTGAAATCGACCAGGCAGCTCAAACCTTGGCAATTGCGAACCGCCAAGCAGATGATGCTGGCGCATCTGGACGTGGGCATATCGGTGACCGAGCTCGCCGAGGCATGCGCCCTGTCGCGCAGCCACTTCAGCAGAATGTTCAAAGAAAGCACCCGGGTGCCGCCACAGCAATGGATGCGCGAGCAACGGATCAGGAAAAGCAAGCAACTGCTGCTCGACGCGACGATGCTGCTGGCAGACATTGCGCTCGACTGTGGGTTCTACGATCAAGCGCACTTTTGCCGAGCCTTCATGAGGGCTGAAGGGCTGACACCTTTGGCCTGGCAAAGGCTGGCCCATCATCGCGCGGCATCATCGAGCCGCCCCACGCACAATTCCATGAACCGCGCCGCCGCCCGCGAAGGCGTGGCAGCATGGGGCAACAGAATGGAAAAGCGCCTGACCAGAGGCGCTGGCGCAATCCGCACCTGCCGCAGTGCCCCGTCCTCATGGCGGATCGACATGGCAGAGACGAACCCAACGCCCATCCCGGCCCGCACCGCCTCCTTCACGCCCTCCACCCCGGCAATTTCCAACGCCACGCGCATCGCTACGCCATAGCGGGCAAACGCCCGCTCGACAATCTGCCTGACCCCCGAGCCGCTTTCGCGCAGTACCAGCGGGTAGGCGCCGAGTGACGCCAAGGTATGCTCCTTGGCCTGGGCAAGCGGATGATCACTCGGCACGATGGCCACGATCTCGTCCTCGCGCCACGCCGTCACCTGCGTGCCCAACGGCAGATCCTGCCCGGGCGGCCCCTCGATCAAGGCGATATCGACACTGTCCAACGCCGCGACGATCTCCGCAGTATTGCCGTGGGAGGTGCTGACCAGCACGTCGGGGTAGCGCTTGTGAAAATCGGCAATCAGGTACGGCAGCAGGTAGCTGGCCGGCGTGGTGCTGGCGCCGACGCGCAAGCTGCCGCGCTCCAGCCCGCGCATGGCCTCGCACAAGGCCTGGGCCTGGCGGAAGGTGTCACGCAGGCGCTGGGCATGGGCCAGCAGTTGCTCGCCGGCAGCGGTCAGGCGCACACCGCGGCCGGCGCGCTGGTACAGGGGTTCGCCAAAGTCTTCCTGCAGCAACTTGAGCTGACCGGACACCGCCGGTTGCGACAGATGCAAGGCCAGGGCCGCATGGCTGATGTTGCCGTGCTCGGCTACGGTAGCGAAGGTTATCAGCTGTTCTGGGGTCATCTGGTAAAAATATCAGCTAAGCGGATATTTGCCATCCTAAATTACGATTTTTTATAAGCTTATAACCAGATTAACGTAGGCCATGTCGAAACACTTTCCGGAGGACTCACATGGCCACGGCAACTTCCAACCCCGCGTTGGCGCCTACCCTCACCACCCGAGGGCGGCTCAACGGCATCCTGTTCGTCGCGCTGTTCGCGCTCGCCGTCACCCAGTTGGCAGCCCTGCCGGCCATCGCCGGCCTGGGCATCAGCCCGCTGATCGTCGGCATCGTCGCCGGCGCCCTCTATGGCAATGCCCTGCGCGATGGCGTGCCGGCCAGCTGGGCAGCCGGTATCAACTTCTCGGCCCGTGGGTTGCTGCGCATCGCCGTGGCCTTCTTCGGCCTGCGCGTGAGCCTGCAGGAGATCGCCGAAGTCGGCTGGTCCGGCTTGACGGTATCGTTGCTGGTCGTGGCCAGCACCTTGCTGATCGGCCTGTGGTGCGGCACCCGACTGTTCAAGCTGGACCGCGATACCGCCCTGCTCACCGCAGCAGGCAGTGCGATCTGTGGTGCTGCCGCCGTGCTGGCGTTCGAATCGGCGCTGCGCAGCGCCCCGCACAAGAGCGCCATGGCGGTTGGCAGCGTGGTGCTGTTCGGTACCCTGTCGATGTTCCTCTATCCACTAGCGATCAACGCCGGCTGGCTGCACCTGGACACCCTGGGCGCCGGCCTGTTCCTCGGCGGGACCATTCACGAAGTGGCGCAGGTGGTGGGCGCGGCCAGCAACATCAGCCCCGAAGCCACGCACATTGCCACCATCGTCAAGATGACCCGGGTGATGCTGCTGGTGCCGGTGCTGCTGGTGGTCGGCCTGTGGATCAGCCGTTCGCGCCAGCCCGGCCAGGCACAAGGCAACGGCCGCATCGCCATGCCCTGGTTCGCCTTCGGCTTCCTCGCCCTGGTGCTGGTGAACTCGCTGAACCTGCTGCCGGGCAGCCTCACCCAGGTGGTCAACAGCCTGGACACCTTCGCCCTGACCATGGCCATGACCGCGCTGGGCATGGAAACCCGCTGGAGCCAGATCCGCCAGGCCGGGCCCAAGGCACTGATCACCGGGGCAGTCCTCAACCTGTGGCTGGTGGCGGGCGGCCTGGCAATCACCCTCGGTGTGCAACGCCTTTTAGGTTGACGTGCCTTGATCGGTATGGTGTTGTCTTGCAAGGATGTTTTTACCTGCACAGGAACGACTTAGATGCCTCAACGCCATGTCATCAATGCATCCGTCAGCCCCAAAGGCAGCCTGGAGACGCTGTCGCAACGTGAAGTCCAGCAACTCAGTGAAGTCGGTACCGGCAGCCTCTACACTTTGTTCCGCCAGTGCGCCCTGGCCATTCTCAACACCGGCGCCCATGTCGACAACGCCAAGACCATTCTCGAGGCGTACAAGGACTTCGAAGTCCGCATCCACCAGCAAGACCGCGGCGTGCGCCTGGAGCTGCTGAACGCTCCGGCGGACGCCTTCGTCGATGGTGAAATGATCGCCAGCACCCGCGAAATGCTGTTCAGCGCCCTGCGGGACATCGTCTACACCGAAAGCGAGCTGGCCAGCCAGCGCATCGACCTGGAAAGCTCCCAGGGCATCACCGACTATGTCTTCCACCTGCTGCGCAACGCCCGCACCCTGCGCCCTGGCGTGGAGCCGAAGATGGTGGTGTGCTGGGGTGGCCACTCGATCAGCAGCGAGGAGTACCAGTACACCAAGAAGGTCGGCCACGAACTGGGCCTGCGCAAACTGGACATCTGCACCGGCTGCGGCCCGGGCGTGATGAAGGGCCCGATGAAGGGCGCGACCATTGCCCATGCCAAGCAACGCATGCACGGCAGCCGTTACCTGGGCCTGACCGAGCCGGGCATCATTGCCGCCGAGGCGCCGAACCCGATCGTCAACGAGCTGGTGATCCTGCCGGACATCGAGAAGCGCCTGGAAGCCTTCGTCCGCGTCGGCCACGGCATCATCATCTTCCCCGGCGGCGCCGGCACTGCCGAGGAGTTCCTCTACCTGCTCGGCATCCTCATGCACCCCGACAACCAGGCCCTGCCCTTCCCGGTGGTGCTCACCGGGCCGCGCAGTGCCGAACCCTTCCTGCAGCAGCTGCATGCCTTCGTCGGTGCCACCCTCGGCGAGGCCGCGCAACGCCACTACCAGATCATCATCGATGACCCGGCCGAAGTGGCCCGGCGCATGGTCGAGGGGCTCAAGGAGGTCAAGCAGTTCCGCCGCGAGCGCAATGACGCCTTCCACTTCAACTGGCTGCTGAGGATCGACGGTGGCTTCCAGCACCCGTTCGACCCGACCCACGCCAACATGGCCGAACTGGCCCTGCGCCGTGACCTGCCAGCCCACGAGCTGGCGGCCAATCTGCGCCGGGCGTTTTCCGGGATCGTCGCGGGCAACGTGAAAGACAAGGGGATCCGGCTGATCGAGGAGCACGGGCCGTATCAGATCCGCGGTGATGCGGCGGTGCTGGAACCGTTGGGGCGCCTGTTGCAGGCGTTTGTCGACCAGCACCGGATGAAGCTGCCAGGCGGCGCCGCCTATGTACCGTGCTACCAGGTAGTGACCTGAGGTCGCCGGGGGCCGCTGCGCTGTCCCCGGCTACTTGATGGAACTGACCAAGGTCCGGTCAACCAGGCGGATGCTGTCACGCCCGCCCCGCTTGGACTGGTACAACGCCACATCCCCCTGCTCGATCAACGCCGCCAGGCTGGCCGGCGGCTGGTCGAACAGGTTGGCGCCGATACTCAAGGTCACCGCCTGCGGGGTCGGCATCGCCTCCCTGGCAAACTGCTGGAACTGGTCGCGCAGCTGGCTGCCCAGTGCCACTACCTGCTCGCTGCTGGCATCATTGAGCAGGATGACGAACTCATCGCCGCCCAATCGTGCGGCCAACGAACGCTCCGGCAACACCGCACGAATCATCTCGCTCAAGGCAATCAGCAGGCGGTCACCCGCCGCATGGCCATGCAGGTCATTGACCAGCTTGAAGTTGTCGATGTCGATCAGCAGCAACGCCCCCGGCTGAGCCGGGCTGACCGCCTTGAACAGGTGCGTCGCCCGCACTTCCAGGGCCCGACGGTTGTACAACGCCGTCAGCGGATCGCGGGCAGCCAGCCGGGCGATGCGTTCTTCACGGCGATAGCGCTCGGTGCCGGTCATCGACAGCGCGATCAGCATGATCGCCATCGCCCCTTCGACCAGCGAAACCTGGATGATCAGGCCGCCAAAGGTCGCCAGGTCGATCAACGTGCCCGGTATCACCGCGACGGCCGCCTTGGCTGCGTAGAACAGGCCATGGATCAACAGCACGTAACGCAGCTGCACCGCCCCCACGCTCAGCGACTTGCCATGCGGGCGTAGCAGGTAGCTGGCCTTGAGCGTGAGCAACGCCACCAGCAGCGAATTGACCATCAGCATCAGTTTCGACCACTGCGGCCCCACGGGCAGGAGCAACAAGCCGAACCAGATCAACACGATCAGCAGCCATGCCCGCGACAGCCGGGCCTGGGTGAAACGCACCACGCCCAGCAGAAAGAACGCGTGGGCAACCACCAACAAGCCATTGGCGAACCAGATACCGATCAGCAGCAGGCCGATCCCGCGCAACAATGCCAGGGTCGAACCGACGGTGATCGTGGCGAAACCGGCGCTCCAGAACAGCAACGACGATTCGCGGACACTGCGCCACTCGATCGCCAGGTACAGCGCAGCCGCAGCGGCCAGGGCGATGGTGATCGTCAGCATCGTGGGTGGATCAAGCGCCATATACGGTTTGGCCTGTCTGGTTAATGTGGAAAAGGCCGATTGTATGCGCTTGGCATGACTTTTCAGAGGGGCGAACGGTCACGCTCCATGCAAATGAGTGTAGCCGTTCAAGGTACGACACGTCCGGTGGCGATCCCGGCCTCCATCAAACGCACCAACGCCTGGTTTTCCACCGGTTTGCTGAGCAAGAAACCCTGCACCTCGTGGCATTGGTCATCGCTGAGCAGCGCCAGTTGTTGTGGGGTCTCGACCCCCTCGGCAGTGACGGTCATGCCCATGGCATTGCCCAGGTTGATGATGGCCTGAACCACGCTGCGGTCACTGTCGCTCTTGCCCAGCGACTGCACGAAACGCTTGTCGATCTTGATGCTGTCGAACGGGTAGGTACGCAGGTAGCCGAGCGACGAATAGCCAGTGCCAAAATCGTCCATGTTCAGGCGCACGCCCAGTTCCTTGAGCGCATTCATGGTATGTAGCGCGCCCTCGACATCGTTGAGCATGACGTTCTCGGTGATTTCCAGCTCCAGGCGATGCGCCGGCAGGCCGGTGTGCCTGAGCGCCTCAGCCACGTCACGCACCACATCGCTGCGGCGAAACTGCGCTGGCGACATGTTCACCGAGACCAGCACCTCAAGCGGCCAGCTGCGCGCACGGCTGCAGGCTTCGTGCAGTACCCAGCTGCCCAGTTGCACGATCAGGTCCGACTCTTCGGCCAACGGGATGAAACGGTCCGGGTGCAGCAGCCCCAGGCGCGGGTGATGCCAGCGCACCAGCGCCTCGACGGAAGCCACCGTGTTGCCATCGACCTTGAAGCGTGGCTGATAATGCAACAGCAACTCGCCACGCGGGATGCCCGCGCGCAGCTCGCCTTCGAGCGTGCGTTTTTCCAGCAGCGCCGCGTTCATCTGCGTCGAAAAATAGCGCCAGGTGTTTTTGCCGGACTGCTTGGCGCTATAGAGGGCAACGTCGGCATAGCGGATCAGGTCGCCGGGGCCGCCAGGGTACTCGGCCGAAAGCACCACGCCCAGGCTGGCGCCGACCTGCACGGCATGGCCACCCAGCGTGATCGGCTGACGCAAGGTCTCGATCAGCCGCGCACAGAAGCGGTCCATTTCCTCTCGCTGACCAGGCCGGACCAGCACGACGATGAATTCATCCCCACCCAGGCGCGCCACCAGGTCACTGTCGCGGGTCACCTCGCCGAGGCGCCGGGCCACCTCGATCAGCACCGTATCGCCAGCCGGGTGGCCGTGGCTGTCGTTGATCGGCTTGAAATTGTCCAGGTCGAGCATCAGCACCGCCACGGGCACGGGCTGGTCCTGTTCGAGAAAACGGAACAGTTTGTTGCGATTGGGCAGGCCGGTGAGGGCATCATGCAAGGAAAGGTGCTGGATCTGGGCGTGGGCGGCCACTTCGTCGGTAATATCACTGCAGGTACCACGAAAGCCTTTGCAGATGCCCTGCTCGATGATCGCCCGCGCCGCGATGCGGCACTCGCGCTGCTGGCCCAGGCGGTCGCGGTACTGGCAGCGCAGGCTGGCGGTCGATTCGGTGGCTGCCAGGTTGTGCAGCCAGGTCTCGACAGGGCTGGTGTCGCAGGCCAGCAGTTGCGTGAGGGGGCGCTGCAGCCATTGCTCGACAGGGTGGCCGGTCAGCTCGGCGAACCGTGCGGACAGGTAGGTCAGGTGCTGCTGGGCATCGGTTTCCCAGATCCAGTCCGAGGCTGCCTCGGCGACGGCCTTGAAACGCGCCTCACTGGTTTGCAGGGCGTTCTTGGATGCCGCCAACTGGCGGTGGCTGCGGTCGATGCGGGCGCTGGCGCGGATGGCATAGCGGGTGAGCAATGCCGTCAGCAGGCCAAACACCAACAGCACCAGGCTCAAGGGGGCGACCACCGTACGCAACAAGGTGGTGCCGGGGCGCTCGATTTCCCAGGTCAGGCCCTGCCCGCTGCCTTCCAGCGGCAAGTAACCGAGGCCCGCTTGCGGGACTTCGCTCGCGGTGGTGGCAAAGCCACTCAAACCGACCGCCTTGGCCAGTTCTGCGAGCATGACCGCGTCCAGCGCACGCACGAACACCAGCACCGCGCTCGGCGCCGCCACATGGTGCGGTGTCGAGGGGGAGCGAATGACCGCAGCAGTGAACAATGCCGGTTGCCCGGCGAACATGACAAACCCGGACGCGGCCTGATCCTGCTTGGCCGCGGCACGCGCCAATTGCACGACCCGGCTGCCGCTGGCACTGAAATCGGCAAACGTGCGGGTGCTGAGTTCGCCTTTGATCACCGCATAGTGGGTACCGTCATCGTCCAGTACAAACACGCCCTCGTAGCCATTGTCGCTATAAAGGGTCTGGCCGACATTATCCTCGTCATACGCCCAGTGGCTGTCCACCGGCCCTGCCAGGTGATCGTAAGCGGCCTGCCAGAAGGCGTAGCTGAGCAGGTAGGCACGCTCGTTTTTCTGTAGCTGCTCAAGGGATGACTGCGTGTGGAAACTGCTTTGGCTACGTTCGCGCTCATCGAGCGACTGGGCGATCCGGTACAGCGAGACCATGCCCAGCACCAACGCCACCAGCAACAGCGCCGAGAAGGCCAGGACCAGCTGCCGGACCACGAGGCTGCGCGGCGAGCCATTGCCAACAAGTGCTTCCATTCGCAGAGCCTTTTACCAGGGTTCGTCAAAGTGGACCCCGACCGATTGGCAAGGATCGATCCAGCTGACGACTGGCGGCCTACAGCACCCTTTTGATCAACGGCTCCAGCCGGCTGTAGCGCAGGCGGCGCAGGAACTTGCGCACTTCCTTGGGATGCTCGGCTTTCTCGCCCAGCTCGTCCACCGTGCCGATCTGCGGCGCATGCCGGCGGATGCCTTCCAGCTCCACCGCCCGCGGCACCAGCCACTGCCCCTGCGGGTCGTCGATCAGCAGCCCGTTCTCCAGGTCCAGGTTGAACCCGCGTGGGTTGAGGTTGTTGCCAGTCAGCAGCGAATAGCGCTGGTCGACCCACACCCCCTTGGCATGGAAGGTGTGGCCCGGGTCGTTCCATATCCGTATCAGCAACTGGCCGCTGGCAATCGCGGCCTGACGGCGCCGGGCAAAGGCCCGCAGGTTGTCCTCGTACAGGTACGGCAAGGCACCACTGGCACTGAACGGCTCGCCCGGGGCAATGTAGAAGTCGTTGGCGGTGCGGTGGCCGACGATCAGCTCGATGCGCACGCCCCTGCCCAGAGCATGGTCGATCTCGCGCATCACCACCCGTGGCGGGTTGAAATACGGTGTGCTGATGATGATCTGCGCACGTGCCGCCGCCAGCAGCGCGCACAGCGTGCGGTTGAGCGGGTTGCCACGGCCCACGCCCAGCAGCGGGATGACCCGCAGCCCCTGCCCCGCCGTGGCGGGCGGTGCGTCATAGGCCATACGCCGCAGGCGCGCCCGCAGGCGCCGGATATCGCCGCGCAGGCTGCGGGTTGCAGGGGCAGCAGGCAGGTCCAGACGCGGCGTCGCGGTGTGGTGCAACAAGCGTCGAACCAAGCCGACCATGGCATCGGCCAGGGCCGGCGACTGGAACAGGTGGTAACGGTCGAGCCGGTAGCGGTCGAACCGGTGGAGATAGACGTTATTGAGGCTGGCGCCGGTGTAGATCACGCAATCGTCGATCACGCTGCCTTTCAGGTGCAGCACGCCGAACAGCTCGCGGGTCTGCACCGGCACACCATGAATCACCACATCCAGCCCACGCAACTGGCGCTGGGCCTGATACCAGGCGGCATTGCCCGGCTGGCGCCCGGCCCCCAGCAGGCCACGGCGGGCACGGAACCAGTCGACCACGATGACGATCTCCAGGCCCGGCCGCTGGGCCTTGGCCTGGTACAGGGCATCGAGCACCTCCTGGCCGGCCTCGTCCTCTTGCAAGTACAAGGCAACGATCACGATTCGCCGGCTCGCCGTGGCGATGCGTTCCAGCAGGCAGGTGCGGTAGGCTGCGGCATCCGGCAGCACCTGGATCGCTTCGGGGGCGATGGCGAAGCCTGGCAACGCCGCCAGCATGGAGTCAGGGTTCAAATGGAGTCACCTTTGGTGTGCAATCAGGTCCGTGCTGCCGGACACGTTTATTGTTCGGCGCGCCACCGCGTCAAGCCGAAAACCTTAACGTGAGGAACCGCCCGTGGCAATGCAGCCAGCCAAGCTCATGCGCATTGCCTACACTATTGCTGATTGCCGCTGATTCTTCAGGAGCCACCATGGACGATTCCAGCCAGGGCAAGCCCCCGACCTTCTGGCAGATGCTGCACAGCATTCTCGCCGCCGCCTTTGGTGTGCAAAGCGGCAAGAACCGCGCCCGCGACTTCACCCACGGCAAGGCCAGCCACTTCATCGTGCTGGGCACGCTGTTCACCCTGGTGTTCATTGCCGTGCTGATCGGCCTGGTGCAACTGGCGCTGCACCTCGCTGCCCGCTGAGCACGCTGGAAACAACGCAAACGCCTGCGGGATTCCCTCCCGCAGGCGTTATGCCTGGATCACGGTCTTGAGTTCAGGTCACTGGTGGCTGACCCAATACACGGCGGTGACCACCACCAGGACGATCAGGCAGAGGATCGCCCAGGCATCGACACTGCTGTCAGCTTTGCGGACCTTGGTAGAGTTTCCCATTGCATTGCCTCTTGTAGTGGTTATGGGAATGCACTTCACCACCAGCAGTTAAGACGAGCTATGCCCTTCACTCAAGCAAGGTCTTTCAATAGTCGACGGGTGACGTGAGAAACGGGTACTGGTAGCTGGGCGGCTGCCCTTGGGCGCTGTAATGCAGGAAATCGACACCGTAGTCGTCGCGTTCCAACAGTTTCAGCCAACGCCGTGCCTTGGCCTGGTCGATCGACTGCAGCACGGGCAGCACGTGCTCTTGCTTACCGTCGCGGTTGACCTGCAGGCCTTGGGCATCGTCGTGCAGCAATACCATGGCCCAGCCCCCCAGCGTGGTGTGCCCGCCCATCAGCACACCCAGGCGCCCATCGATACGGGCGCGCAAGGCTTGCGGCGAGCTGTTGACGGCGGCAAACACCACGTCGCGCCCAGGCTTGCGCCCGGCTTCCTCGAACGCCTGCATGGCACCGAAGGCCATCTCGTCGTTGGCTGCCCACACCAGCCGGGTCTGCGGATAGCGCTGCAATAACTGTTTGGCTTGCTCGTAGGCGCGCTCGCGGCTCCAGCCGCCATACACCACCTGGCGCAGCCGCACCTGCGGAAAGTCGGCCAACGCCTGGCGCATGCCTTCTTCGCGCAACTGCGAAGCCGGGGTGGTCTTGACCCCGGCAAAGGCCACCAGGTCGATCGGCTCATTGTCTCGGGGCACCAACGCGACCATCTCGTGCAGCATGCGAAAGCCTGCCTGCTGATCGTTGCCGGTCAAGGTGCCCAGCACTTGTCCATATCTGTCGGGCTGGGCCTGGATGCTCCGGGCCTGGCTGGCGGTGAGGCCGTTGTTGACCAGGAACAGCTTGACCCCGGTCCCACGGGACAAGCGGATGATCTCTGGCGCCAGGTACTGTTCGTTGACCAGCACCAGGTAGTCCGGCCGCTGCGGGCCATCGAGCGTCGCCCGGGCCTGGCTCATCGCCCGCGCGGCATCACGCTCGCTGTACTCGACCCGCAGGGTCATGCCCAGCTCATCGGCGGCAGCCTGCATGAAACGCGAGTAATTGACCCAGAACGTCTCGTTGGAGTGGCCAGGGTTCAGGAAGACCACCGAAGCGGCCTGAGCGCAAGCTGCCAAAGGCAGGCTCAGGCACAAGCTTTGGCAAAGCGCCTTGAGCATGCGGATACACCCTTTGAAACAAACCATTGAGTATAAACCCCTCGCCCGATGGGGTAACAAATGCCAGTCAGTCTCACTTAGTTCGTTTGGTTCTTTTCATATGCAAAAACATCACTTTAGCGCATAAACCCAACCTGCTATCGTTCCCCGGCTCCGAACCGGAGTGCGCGGCCGTGCGCGCGAATAGCTGCATGCAGCCTGAGACAGGACTTTTATGTACGTATACGACGAGTACGATCAGCGGATCATCGAGGACCGCGTCAAGCAGTTCCGTGATCAGACCCGCCGCTACCTGGCCGGTGAGCTGAGCGAAGAAGAATTCCGCCCTCTGCGCCTGCAGAACGGCCTCTACATCCAACGTTTCGCGCCGATGCTGCGCGTCGCCGTGCCGTACGGCCAGCTGAACGCCAAGCAGGTTCGCACCCTGGCCAAGATCGCCCGCGACTACGACAAGGGCTACGCCCACATTTCCACCCGCCAGAACGTGCAGTTCAACTGGCCAGCGCTGGAAGACATCCCGGATATTCTCGCCGAACTGGCCACCGTGCAGATGCACGCGATCCAGACCAGCGGCAACTGCCTGCGCAACACCACCACCGACCAGTTCGCCGGTGTGGCGGCGGATGAAATCGTCGACCCGCGCCCCTGGTGCGAAATCGTCCGCCAGTGGACCACCTTCCACCCGGAATTCGCCTACCTGCCGCGCAAGTTCAAGATTGCCATCAACGGCTCGAAAGAAGACCGTGCCGCCATCGAAGTGCACGACATCGGCCTGGAGCCGGTGCGCAACGCCGCTGGCGAGCTGGGCTTCCGCGTGCTGGTCGGTGGTGGCCTGGGCCGTACCCCGGTGGTCGGTTCGTTCATCAACGAGTTCCTGCCGTGGCAGGACCTGATCAGCTACCTCGACGCCATCCTGCGCGTGTACAACCGTTACGGTCGTCGTGACAACAAGTACAAGGCGCGGATCAAGATCCTGGTCAAGGCTCTGACCCCGGAAGTGTTCGCCGAGAAGGTCGAGGCCGAAATGGCCTACCTGCGTGGCGGCAGCACCACCCTGACCGAGGAAGAAGTCCAGCGCGTCTCGCGCCACTTCGTCGATCCGGATTACCTGGCCCTCGACAACGTCGACTACAGCGCCCAGGATGCCGAGTTCCCGGGCTTCGCCCGCTGGCGCTCGCGTAACACCCGCGCCCACAAGCGCCCTGGCTACGTGGCCGTGACCCTGTCGCTCAAGCCGACCGGCGTTGCCCCCGGCGACCTGACCGACAAGCAGCTGGACGCCGTGGCCGACCTCGCCGAGCGCTACAGCTTCGGCTTCCTGCGTACCTCCCACGAGCAGAACATCATCCTCGCCGACGTCGAGCAGCGCCAGCTGCACGCGCTGTGGATGGAACTGCGCGAAAACGGCTTCGCCACGCCGAACATCGGCCTGCTGACCGACATCATCTGCTGCCCCGGCGGGGACTACTGCTCGCTGGCCAACGCCAAGTCGATCCCGATCGCCGAATCGATCCAGCGCCGTTTCGACGACCTGGACTACCTGTTCGACATCGGCGAGATCGACCTGAACATCTCTGGCTGCATGAACGCCTGCGGCCACCACCACGTCGGCCACATCGGCATCCTCGGGGTGGACAAGAAGGGCGAGGAGTTCTACCAGGTATCGCTGGGCGGCAACGCCGCGCGCGACGCCAGCCTGGGCAAGATCCTCGGCCCGTCCTTCGCCCAGGATGACATGGCCGATGTGATCGAGAAGCTGATCGCCGTGTACGTCGAACAACGTACCGAGGAAGAGCGTTTCATCGACACCTACCAGCGTATCGGCATCGACCCCTTCAAGGAACGCGTCTATGCAGCGAATCATTAAGAACAACCAGATCGTCGACGAAACCTGGCACCTGTTGCCCAAGGACTTTTCGTTCGACGAGCTGACCAACTGCGACGACTACATCGTCCCGCTGCAGATGTGGCGCGACCATGCCCACGTGCTCAAGGCCCGCGACGGCGGCCTGGGCGTGTGGCTGGACAGCGACCAGGAAGCGGAAGAAATCGGCGAAGACGTGCAGCACTTCCAGGTCATCGCCCTGAACTTCCCGGCCTTCACCGACGGGCGCAGCTATTCCAACGCGCGCCTGCTGCGTGACCGCTACGGCTACAAGGGCGAGCTGCGCGCCATCGGTGACGTGCTGCGCGACCAGCTGTTCTTCATGGCCCGCTGCGGCTTCGACGCGTTCGCCATCCGTGCCGACAAGGACCCGGAGGACGCGCTGCAGGGCCTGAAGGACTTCTCGGTGACCTACCAGGGCGCCACCGACGAGCCGCTGCCGCTGTTCCGCCGCCGCTGATCGTCACCTGCAATGCCCTACGGCCCGCCTTTTGGCGGGCCGTTTTGTTTGGACAATTGCCCTTACCGCAATCACAAGCGCACAGCCGATTCGTGACTCCAGGTCAAATGACCTTGGCCCCGCCCCGTCTTAATCAATCCCAGGCAAACCCGCACACTGCTCCCCATTCGAGATCGACCGAACCCGAGCGACCAGTCTCAGTCCGGTCCACCTTTCACTCACCAGGAGCAGATCCATGAGCATTCCATCCTTCGGCCTCGGCACCTTCCGCCTCACCGGCCAAGCCGTCATCGATTCGGTCAAGTCGGCCCTGGAACTGGGCTACCGGGTCATCGACACTGCGCAGATCTATCAGAACGAAGCCGACGTCGGCCAGGCCATCGCCGAAAGCGGTGTGCCGCGCAGCGAGCTCTTCATCACGACCAAGATCTGGGTCGAGAACTACGCTGCCGACAAGCTGATCCCCAGCCTGCGCGACAGCCTCAAGAAACTGCGCACCGACTACGTCGACCTGCTGCTGATCCACTGGCCGGCCCCGGGCAATGGCGTCGAACTGGCCGAATACATGGAAGCCCTGGCCGAAGCCAAGCAGCTGGGCCTGACCCGCCAGATCGGCGTGTCCAACTTCAACATCGAGCTGACCCGCCAGGCCATCGCCGTGGTTGGCAAAGGCGAAATCGCCACCAACCAGATCGAGCTCAGCCCGTACCTGCAGAACAGCAAGCTGACCGCGTTCCTCAAGGAGCAAGGCATCACCGTCACCTCGTACATGACCCTGGCCTACGGCAAGGTGCTGAAAGACCCAGTGCTGGCCGAGATCGCCAACAAGCATAAAGCCACCGTCGCCCAGGTTGCCCTGGCCTGGGCCCTGCAGCTGGGTTACGCGGTGATCCCGTCTTCGACCAAGCGCGAAAACCTGGCCAGCAACCTGCTCGCCCGCGACCTGCGCCTGGACGACGAGGACATGGCGCATATCGCCACGCTCGAGCGCAATGGCCGCGAAGTCAGCCCTGAAGGCCTGGCGCCGATCTGGGACTGATGCCATGACCACGCCCCTCGAACGCCTGACCGCTGGCGGCTTCAGCATCGGCCTGGAGGCACCGCTGGACCACGACTGGACGCCTGCCGGCGACCAGGCGCGGCGCAGAGATGGCCGCCAGTTCGGTGAGCCGGACCTGCGCCAGCACGCCGAACTGGCCAAACTGGCCGACCGCCTAGGCTACCGCGCCCTGTGGATCCGCGACGTGCCGCTGTACGATCCGTCGTTCGGCGATGCCGCACAGGTGTTCGAGGTGTTCAGCTACCTTGGCTACCTGGCCGGGGTGACCCGCGACATCCTGCTCGGTACCGCTGCGGTGGTACTGCCGATCCGCGAGCCATTGCTGACCCTCAAGTCGGCCGCGAGCATCCAGCACCTGTCGGGCAACCGCCTGCTGCTGGGTGTCGCCAGCGGCGACCGGCCAGTGGAGTACCCACTGTTCGGCCGCGACTTCGAGGGGCGTGGCAACAACTTCCGTGAACAGGTGGCGTTGCTGCGTGACGGCGCCCACGGCCACCTGCCCGAAGGCATGGCCGTGCTGCCGTCGACCCAGGCGTCACTGCCGTTGCTGGTGGCGGGCCTGGCGCAACAGAGCCCGGCCTGGATCGGCGCCAACATGGACGGCTGCCTGGCCTACCCTGGCACGCCAGACGACCACCAGCGCCGGGTCGCAGCCTGGCGAGCGGTAGCGGGCAGCAAACCGTACAGCAGCTTCATCCACCTGGACCTGGCGGAAAACGCCGATGAACCGCTGCAGCGCTGGCGCTTCGGTTTGCGCGGCGGGCGCAAGGCGCTGGCCGGCGAACTCGCCGCCTTGCGCGCAGCCGGCGTGGATCACGTCGGCCTGCACCTGCGGCGCAATGTGCGGCCGCTGGATGAAACCTTGCATGAAATCGCTGAATACGTTCTGCCGCAATTCCACGAAACCCAACTGACGCAGGCCTTCCGATGAGCACCGCTTCCCCACTGCCGGCCTTCGCAGGCCGCAGCTTCCAGGTCGACTACCCCGGCCTGGCCGCACACAACCGCTACGCCGACGACGGCCGCCACGTGCACTATGCGATCGTTTCAGGCCCTTATGCCGGTGCCAGCGGCGCCGCCGAGTGCCAATGGCGACAGATCGCCAAAGGGGTCTACGTGATCTCCTGGCAGGAGGCCGATGGCGCCACCGTGGTGCATGTCGATGACTTCATCAACGGCCGCTCGCAGGCCTTCTTCACTGCCAGCGACCTGAGCTTCCACCGCATGGAAGGGCCACTGACCGCACTCGACACGCAGGAGCCTGCACAATGAAAGCCGGACGTGTCCTGTTCGCCCTGGCCATCGGTGCCTTTGGCATCGGCACCACCGAATTCACTCCGATGGGCCTGCTGCCGGTGATCGCCCAGGGCGTCGACGTCAGCATCCCCAGCGCAGGCATGCTGATTACCGCCTATGCCATCGGCGTCATGGTCGGTGCGCCGATCATGACCTTGCTGTTCAGCCGCTTCGGCAAACGCGCGGCGCTCATGGCACTGATGGCGATCTTCACCCTGGGCAACCTGCTTTCGGCGCTGTCACCGGACTACTACACCCTGCTCGCCTCGCGCCTGGTCACCAGCCTCAACCATGGGGCCTTCTTCGGTCTTGGTGCCGTGGTTGCCGCCAGCGTCGTGCCCAAGGAAAAACAGGCCAGCGCCGTGGCGACCATGTTCATGGGCCTGACCATTGCCAACATCGGCGGTGTGCCGGCGGCCACCTGGGTAGGCCAGCAGGTCGGCTGGCGCATGGCCTTCGCGGGCACCGCGCTGCTCGGCCTTTTGGCCATGGCGGCCCTGTGGTATGCCCTGCCCAAGGGTGAGCGTGGCAGCGTGCCGCATGTGCGCAAGGAACTGGCAGTGATCGCCCGCCCCAGCGTGCTGCTGGCAATGGCCACCACGGTGCTGGGGGCTGGCGCCATGTTCACCTTGTATACTTACGTGGCACCGGTGCTGGCGGAGCTGACCGGCGCCTCGGACAGCTTCGTCACCCTTGGCCTGGTGCTGATCGGCGTTGGCTTCACCTTGGGCAACAGCCTGGGTGGGCGCCTGGCCGACTGGTCGCTGGACGGCTCGGCGCGGATCTTTCTCGGCGTGCTGGCGGTGATCATGCTGTTGATGCCGCTGGTGCTGGGCAGCCATATCGGTGCCGCCATCGCCTTGCTGGTGTGGGGCATGTTCACCTTCGCCGTGGTGCCGCCACTGCAGATGCGGGTGATGATCGCCGCTATCGAGGCACCTGGGCTGGCGTCGTCGATCAACGTCGGTGCGTTCAATCTGGGTAACGCGCTTGGCGCAGCCTTGGGCGGCGCGGTAATCAGCCTGAACCTTGGTTATGCCGCAGTGCCGATGGCGGGTGGCGTGCTGGCTGCTGCCGGGTTGCTGCTGGTATGGCTCGGTGGGCGCAGCAAGGCTGCGGATAAAACCCTGGGCACCGCCTGACCTGAAGGATAGCGCCGAACCTGAGGGAGCGGCGCTATCTGTCAGAATCTCAACCCCACGTTGATCATCCCCGCAGCCCCTCCCAGCACCACGAACTCGGCCCCCACCGGCCCCCAGTGCACGCCGAACGACGGAATGATCACCGGCGCAACGCCAAAGTGGTTCAACGGGATCTTGTCGTCATATTCGCCCTTGTAGCCCTCGATCAGGCCGGCGCTCAGCTTGGCGTACACGGGATAGCGCTCGTGCTCCCAGACCTTGCCCAGGTAGGCGTAGTAAGAGCGCTGGGAGAACGAGTTCTTGAAGGTCGCCGCGCCCCACAGCAGGCCGTCAGTGTAGATGCGCTCGATACCGATCAGTTCCTGGTGGTTGTTGTGCTCCGGGTCGTGGGTCCAGTGCTTGGTGTAAGCGCTGGTCTGCACATACCAGTAATCCCCTTCGCGCTCGCCATCTTCGGCAATTGCGGCCAGACTCACTGCCAGCAGCCCGATCGCTGCCATGGACGTCCTGTTCATGCTCGATGCCTCGCTGGACATTCCAGTGACACTAGCCGGGCCCGCCCGATCGCGCCATGTGAAAGGTCCATGGAGGAACCATGCCGATACGCCGTTTGCTGGTGGCTGTAGTACTGGTGGTACTGGCTCTGCTGGTCACTGCGTTGTTCGCCTTGCGTATCACCGTAATTGCGGATTTTCAGCTGGAGCCGTGGCACACCTATGTGCCGGACGAGATGCCAGCCAGCGACATCGACCACGCCAGCTGGGGCGACTACCTCGCTGCCGAGCAACGCGTGCTCAACCAGGTCAACCGGGCAATGCGCGAGCAGCTGGCCAGCGAGCCAGCCTCCGCCTACAACCGCTTCGTGGCCAGCAGCCGAGTGTACCCAGGCAATCTCAGCCATGACTGGAACCGCTCCTATATCGCCGAGCCCAGGCAGACAGCCAAGGGCGCGGTGGTGCTGCTGCACGGCCTGACCGACTCGCCGTACAGCCTGCGCCACTTCGCTCGGCATTTTCAGGACCTGGGCTATGTGGTGGTCGCCCCGCGCTTGCCCGGGCATGGCACAGTTCCCGCCGGCCTTACAGCAGCCCGCTGGGAAGACTGGATGGCCACTACCCGCCTGGCCGTACGCGAAGCTACCCGCCTCGCGCCCGCAGGCACCCCGCTGTACATCGTCGGGTTCTCCAATGGTGGCGCACTCGCCGTCAAATACAGCCTCGACACCCTGCAGGACCCGCACCTGGCCAGGCCTGCCCACCTAGTGCTGATCTCACCCATGATTGGCGTCAGCCGCTTTGCCCGCTTTGCCGGCATCGCTGGCCTGCCAGCACTGTTCCCGGCGTTCGCCAAGGCCGCCTGGCTGAGCGTGCTGCCCGAATTCAACCCGTTCAAGTACAACTCGTTTCCGGTCAATGCCGCGCGCCAGTCCTACGAGCTGACCGAAGCCGTGCGCCAGCAGCTGGCCACTGAAGCCCGCGAACCGCAGCGCCTGGCCACGCTGCCAGCGGTTCTCACCTATCAATCACTGGTCGATGGCACGGTCAGCACCGAAGCCATCCAGAACGACCTGTACGACCGCCTGCCCGCCAATGGCAGTGAGCTGGTGGTGTTCGATACCAATGCTTCGCTGGGTATCGACGAGATGCTCAGGCCGTCGGTGGCGGCCCTGCGTGACAGGATGTTCGCCCCTCGGGCCCGCCCCTACGCACGAACCTTGATAGCAACCCGAGGGCCGGGCAATGCGCAGCTCAAGTCGACACGCTTCGCGGCCCAGGCAACCACGGCCAGCGAGCAGATGCTGGATGCGCTGTATCCGTCCAGCCTGATCTCGCTGTCCCATGTGGCACTGCCCTTTCCCATGGATGATCCGCTGTATGGGCAGCAGCCGGGTGGCCAGGAAAGTTACGGGGTGAACCTGGGCAATTTGAACATGCGCGGGGAACGCGGGGCGTTGATCGTGGATGCGGGAAGCTTTTCGCGGGCCACTTCCAATCCGTTCTTCAGGGTGATGCTGGAGGGGATAGATGAAGGATTGCAATTGCGCTGAAGCGGCCAGCGGCCGAATTGGGCAATGAATCAGAATTGGACTACACATCATGGCGAAAACAGCTAAGCGCCTTCGTGCCACACTCAGGCACGACCTCTTATCAGGACCGCCAAGATGCCATCCTTTGATGCCTTTTTACCGTGCCAGCGCTATGATGCCCCCTATGCACACAATCTGTTTCAGGTTGTCTGGAGGTATCTACCCATGGCTGCAAAAGCCAAGCATGCCACTGAAACCGAGCTCGACGCACTGGAGCAGTTGATTCCCGACTGCGCCACTGAAGCGACGCATTCCGCTTATCTGCGGGCGCTGCAAGTGAGCCGGCACGGCGTACTGCGTACGGATGATGGCCATCTCGTGCGGGTTGCTGCTGACGGCTCCAGAACAGTCGTGGCCAAGGCCAAACCCCGGCGCAGAGTCAATATTGGCGAGAAGATCAGCGTAAGGAAGGTCAGCGAGAATCCGACCCAGTGAAGGCCCGCAGGCTGCGGGTATTCGCCGGCCCCAATGGATCTGGAAAAAGTACGATCAAGGCTGACCTGCCGGCAGCCCTCACGCGAATTTTCGTGAATGCCGATGAATTGGAGAGAGAAGCCAAGGCCACTGGCTTTATCGACCTGGCAGACTTTGAAATCGAAGCCAGCCTGGCTGAGCTTGTCCTATTTCACACCGATCATTACCTGATACGGCAGAAGCAACTGACTGATGAAGCCAGAATGCTGGGGCTGCACGGCTCGAGCGTCGACTATCGACAGATCAAGGTGAATTCCTATTTCGCCTCCGTTCTGTCTGACTTCATTCGGCACCGCTTGCTCGATGAGGGTGTCAGCTTCAGTTTCGAAACTGTCATGTCGCACCCCAGCAAGGTCGAGTTCATGCGGAGTGCCCAAGCGCGGGGCTACCGTACTTACCTTTACTTCGTCTCGACTGAAAACCCTGAAATCAATATCGACCGGGTACACATTCGAGTGCAGGAAGGTGGGCATCCAGTCAGACCGGATCTAGTCAGAGAACGCTACGCACGGGCATTGGACTTGCTGCCGGACGCTATCGCAGTCAGTAATCGCGCCTACGTGTTCGACAACTCAGGTGCGTGTGCTGTATGGCTGGCGGAGATTACTGAAGGCACCGAGCTAGAGTACCGGGCTGAACAGATTCCTGACTGGTTCTTCGATGCGTACGTCGACGAAGTCGAGCCCTGAAAACTGGCACAGACGAGGAAACCTGCCACTGACCACTACCGCACCGCCGTGCGCCATGCCTATGAATACCGGCATGAGCGACCTGGGGCTCTGATCAGCCCACTGGCAAGCTGACCTTGACCTCCAGCCCGCCACCCGGGCGATTGGCCAGGGTCACGCTGCCGCCTTGCTCCAGCACGATCGCACGTACCGCCGGCAAGCCGAGCCCGACACCCCCGGTGTCACGATTGCGGGAGCCTTCGATGCGGAAAAACGGCGCGAACACGCGCTCCTGCAACTCTGGCGCGATGCCCGGCCCGCGATCCAGCACAGTGATTTCCAGTTGCTCGGCGGTTACCGCCAGCCGCATCTCAGGCGCCAGGCCATACTTGACCGCGTTGTCCACCAGGTTCACCAGCACCCGCTTGATACCCACCGGCCGCCCGACGTAGACGCAGCGCCGCGGCGCATCGAGGGCAACCTTGATACCCGCGTCCTTGAAGTCGTCCACCACCGTTTGCAGCATCTCGGCCAGGTCGAACGCCGTGGTCTGCTCAAGCCGCGCATCGTCGCGGAAGAATTCCAGGGCAGCATCGACCATGGCCTGCATTTCGTCGACATCCTTGAACAGCTTGGCCTGCACTTCATCGTCCTCGATGAATTCGCTGCGCAGGCGCATGCGCGTCAAAGGCGCGCGCAAATCGTGGGAAATCGCCGCCAGCATCTGCGTGCGATCATTCACGAAATGCTTGAGCTGCGCCTGGGTGGCATTGAAGGCGAGAATGGCCTGGCGCAGGTCATGCGGGCCAACCACCGGAATGGGCGGAGCATTCAGATCCTTGCCGAAACGCCGCGCGCCTTCAGCGAAGCGTTCCAGAGGATGGGCCAGATAACGCGTGGCGAACAGCGCCACCACCAGGCTGGAAACCAGCATCAAGGCAAGGATGATCAGGTTGCGCGGCAGCTCGTCCAGGCCCCAGCTGCGCTGCGTGGCGCGATACAGCACCCAGCTTTTGTCACTCAGCTCGATCATCAGGGCGTAGCCGCGCGCGGGTTCAAACTCCCACAGTTCGGACGCTTCAAAGGCCTGGATCCGAGCATCAGGCCGTTTCAACAAGGCCCGCAGGGTTGGCGCGCCCTGGCGAAACTCGGCATCGACCAGATCCGGTATACCGGCCTGGTCACGGCTGCGCAGCCATTGCACGGAGTAAGAACCATCGCCTGCTGCGCTGGCGATGCCGGGGCGCTGTGCGACGGGCGCTGAATCGAGGATGCGAGTGACCGCGGCGACCTTCTCGATCACGCCGCTCTCCAGCAGCGGCGGCTGCGCCCACACGCTCAGCAGCAGGCTGAACAGCCCCTTGAGCAACAGCAGGATGAACATCGCCGTCAGGGTGGTCAGGGCAATCCAGCGGGCGATGGTGATGCGTGGCCGCGGCATGGCCTTGCGCAGCCTGCTCAACAGCGTCATCGCCTGACCACGCTGGCAGTGAACAAGTAGCCGACATTGCGCAACGTGCGGATCAACGGTTCGGCACCCGCGTCGCTCTCCAGCTTGCGCCGCAACCGGCTGACTTGCACGTCGATGCTGCGGTCATAGGCCTCATACGACTCACCCCGGGCCAGGTCGAGCAACTGCTGGCGGCTGAGCACACGCCGGGGGTGCTCGGCAAACACCAGCAGCAACTCGAATTCACCCTTGGAAAGCGGGATCATCACCTGCTCTGGCGAGCGCAGCTCACGGCGCACCACATCCAGTTGCCAGCCGGAAAACTCCAGCAGCGTGCGCGGGTTGTCCAGCGCGCCGTCAGCCGCTTCGCCGGCCCGGCGCAACACCGCCCGCACCCGCGCCAGCAACTCGCGGGCGGCAAAAGGCTTGGTCAGGTAATCGTCGGCGCCCAGTTCCAGGCCGACCACGCGATCGCTCAGCTCGGCCATGGCGGTGAGCATGATCACCGCCACCTTGTGCTCGGCACGCAAGCGCTGGCACAGCACCAGGCCACTGTCGCCGGGCAGCATCACATCGAGGATGACCAGGTCCGGCACCCGTCGCTCCAGGGCCTGCCAAAGCCCTTTGCCATCACGGGCCACGTCGACTTCATAGCCATGCTGGCGGAGAAACTTCTGCAGCAGATCGAGTACTTCGACATCATCGTCGACTATCAGCAAATGGCTCAAAACAGGCACCGAAAACAAAGGCAAGCGCGTACTCTAAGGCCATCCACAGGCTGCCGTCATATATTTCAACCCGGAAACAAAGCGTCAGATTCGAGACAATCCGGACATTCCCAGGCAATCAATCTGCTGCAGCATCGGCGCCCCTTCTGCTCAGGAATGTGCCTATGCCTACCCCTTCTGCTGCTTGGTGCTCTGCCCGCAACACGGTCCTGGCCTTGTCCCTGGTCGTCGCCAGTGGCTGCAGTCAGCGCCCGCCGGCCACGGCTTGCGGACCGATGGCCTATCAGCTCAGCGATCCGGCCGAACCTGCCAACCGCGCCGTGTTCGCCTTCAACCGCAGCGTCGACGATTACCTGCTGGCGCCGGTTGCCCGTGGCTATACCGCCTTGCCGAACTTTGCCCAGCAAGGCGTACACAACTTTGCGGCCAACTTCGGCGAGCCCAAGGTGTTCGCCAACGACCTGCTGCAAGGCAACAGCGAACGGGCGATGACCAGCCTGAGCCGCTTCATCTTCAACACCACCCTCGGCGTGGCCGGCCTGTTCGATGTCTCCGGCAAGATGGGGCTGGCCCGCCATGAATCGGACTTCGGCCAGACGTTTGGCGTGTGGAAAATCGCCGATGGCCCGATTGTCGAATTGCCGCTGCTGGGCTCACAGAACCTGCGCGATGCAACTGGCCGGGTACTGAGCCTGGCGGTGGACCCGTTCGGCGACAACAGCGATACGGTCGAGACCCTGGGCACCGTGGCCATGGCCGGTGGCACGGTGGATGGCCGGGCGCAGGCGTTACCGCTGACCGACCAACTGCGTACTCTGCCTGATTACTACCAGGCCGTGCGCGATTTCACCGCACAACAGCGCGCCAACCGGGTTGCCGAGGGCAAGCTCGGCGCGCCAGGCAAGCGCCCCGACCACTGCCAGGGAGGGCCTGCCGGTGAATAATGCGGTGTCACTGTTCCGCCGCGTGGAGTGCGGGGCCGAGCAGCCGGTGCTGTTGCACGAACTCGAAGCCCGCGTCTCGGAGGATGGGCGCGAACTGATCGTCAGCCGTTATCGGGAACGTTACGCCGACGGTGGCGATACCCAGCGCCACGAAGTGCATCGCCGCATACCGATCGCCATGCTGTTGAAGTGGATGGCCAGGGCAGGCACGTCATAACGCGACACTCGCCGACTGAATGTCCGAATCGCGACAGTGAGTGCCTGTTCGGCGCGAGACAGGCATTGCCCGGCTGGATAACCTTCGTCGGGCAATGCCTTGCCATCATTCGAAAGAGAGCCTCGCCCATGACGACTCCTGCCGCCACCTTGGCCCCACCCACCGCCGCCGACCAACCCCAGGGCTTTCTGGTCCGCATCGTCGGTGCCGCCGCCTTCGCCCACCTGCTCAACGACCTGATCCAGGCCGTGCTGCCGTCGATCTACCCGATGCTCAAGAGCGACTTCTCGCTGAGCTTCGCCCAGATCGGCTGGATCGCCCTGATCTACCAGGTCACCGCCTCGCTGCTGCAGCCGTGGGTCGGCATGTACACCGACAAGCGCCCCATGCCTTACCGGCTGCCCACCGGCATGCTGTTCACCCTGGTGGGTATCGCCCTGCTCGCCTTCGCCAACAGCTACCCGATGTTGCTGTTCGCCGCTGCCGTGGTGGGTATCGGCTCGGCGACCTTCCATCCCGAAGCCTCACGGGTGGCGCGCATGGCCTCCGGCGGGCGCTTCGGCACCGCGCAGTCAACCTTCCAGGTCGGCGGCAACACCGGTTCCGCCATCGGCCCGCTGCTGACCGCCGCCATCGTCATCCCCCACGGTCAGCCTGCCATCGCCTGGTTCATGCTGGCGGCCGCCCTGGCGATCGTCGTGCTGCTGCGCGTCACTGGCTGGACCATCCGCCACGGCCAGACCCAGCTCAAGGGCCTGGCCGGGCAACAGGCGCCGGGGCTGTCCACCGCTGCCATGTGGCGCGCAGTGGGCGTGATCGCCGTACTGATGTTCGCCAAGTTCGTCTACATCGCGTCGTTCACCAACTACTTCACCTTCTACCTGATCGAACACTTCGGCCTGAGCGTGCAGCAAAGCCAGCTGTATCTGTTCGTGTTCCTTGCTGCCGTAGCCCTGGGCACCTTTGCCGGCGGGCCGGTCGGTGACCGCATCGGGCGCAAGGCGGTGATCTGGATTTCGTTCCTCGGTGTGGCCCCGTTCGCCCTCGCCCTGCCCTACGCCAACCTGGCCTGGACTGCGGTGCTGGCGGTGGCCATCGGCCTGGTGATGTCGTCGGCCTTCGCCGCGCTGGTGGTGTACGCCCAGGAGGCAGTGCCTGGCCGCGTCGGCATGGTCTCGGGGGTGATGTTCGGCCTGATGTTCGGCATCAGTGGCATCGGCGCTGCAGGCCTCGGCGAACTGGCCGACCTGCATGGCATCGAGTGGGTCTACCAGGTGATCTCGTTCCTGCCGCTGCTGGGCTTGGCCACCGCGCTGCTGCCGGCCACCCGCTCGAAAGCACGGCCTGCCCGCTGCTAAGATGGCCGCGCCTGTTGGACTGGACACGATCATGGTCAAACCCCAGCACGAACTGCTGATGGAGGTCGATGAATGGACCTGGGAGGTGGGCAGCCGGGCAACCGACTACCCGCCAGACTGGTACATCGCCCCTCACTCGCACGCCAAGCACCAACTGATCTACGCCATCAAGGGGCTGATGCTGGTCGAGTCCGAGGCCGAGCGCTGGACTGTGCCACCCAGCCGCGGCATCTGGATGCCCAGCGGGCAGGTGCACGCCATCCGCTGCGTTGGTGACGTGAAGATGCGCAGCGTGTTCGTGCGCCCTGATACGGCGCTCGAACTGCCGTTGCAAAGCAAGGCCATCAGCATCTCGCCGCTGCTCAGCGAGCTGATCAAGGCGTCGGTCGACTTCGCTGGCCCTTTTGCCGAGGACTCTCGCGAGGCGCGGATCATGCGCCTGATCCTCGACGAAATCTGCGTGCTGCCGACCTTGCCGCTGAAACTGTTGCAGCCCAGCGACAAACGCCTGCGCACGCTCTGCTCAGCCTTGCAGGCACGCCCCCACGACACGTCGACCCTCGCCGACTGGGGCGTGCACCTGGGCGTTGACGAGAAGACCATCCAGCGCCTGTTCCGCAAGGAAACCGGCATGACATTCGGCCAGTGGCGCCAACAGGCGCGCCTGATGCAGGCGCTGGAGCGCATCGCTTTGGGCGAACGTATCGTCGATGTCGCCGCCACACTGGGCTATGACAGCCCCAGTGCATTCGCCAGCATGTTCAAGCGCCAGTTCGGTATCACGCCCAGTCAGTTCTTCAAGTAACCGCCGCCAACTGCATTCACCCGGGCGATGGTGCCGCCCGGCAATTGCTACATGAAGTTGCAGCCAGGGTGAAAACGCCTTGCCTGCGCTGGCCACGCTCATGGCGACGGCGGCCTGCCGCGAAGCTCAGCAAATACGGGCATTTGGCTGAGATTCAATGCACATGAATTGAAACAGCTAGCAGGCGGATTTGTAGGACGTTTCCTCCGAGCACGGTAGGCAGAATCGCCGCAGCGCCCCTTTCCTGTATGAAACCCCAGTTTCTGCAAGATTTTGTCACTGATACGGTCCATTTTTCCTACAACGGCACGGACGCCAATGCCGCGAGAACAACATGGATCAATACGACAAATCTGGCCTGGCCTTGCAGAAAAACCTGCTCAATCTGCGTCGTGAGCGGGATCGCTTGAGGGCCGAAGGCAAGCATCAGGACGCTGAACGACTGGCGCAGGAAATTTCGCGCATCGAAGCGGTGGTGGCTGCATTGCCCGCAGAGGCCAAACCACCCACGTTGCAGTAGATAAGCCAACGGCCCTTGCCTGTATCAAGAAATGCACTGTGGTCGATCCTGATAATTAATTTGTGAGGGGGCCGGATCATCCCTACCGTATGACGCTAATCAAGCGTGGGAAGCAAAGGCCCCTTTCATGAACGATCGTGAGTTCATCAATGCCATCGACGCCGATGGGCTACCCCTGAACATCGCCGTGCGCGGAGGCTGCATCAGCCACCTCGGCCCGCACCGCGCCCGCACATCCGCCATCGAGACCATCGACCTGGAAGGCCTGCTGGTGCTGCCCGGCTTCGTTGACGGCCACATCCATCTGGACAAGAGCTTCGTCGGTGACCGCTGGCGCCCGCACCAGCCGGTCGCCAGCCTGCGCGAGCGCCTGGCCGTGGAAAAACGCGAACTTGCCAGCGCCCCACCGATCGTCGAGCGCGCCGACGCGCTGATCCGCCAGGCCGCCTCGTTCGGCACCCTGGCCATGCGCTGCCATGTCGACGTCGATGCCACCACTGGCCTGGCCAACTTGCGCGCTATCCTTGAAGCCCGCGACAAGTGGAAAGACCTGATCGACATCGAGCTGGTGGCGTTCCCGCAGGCCGGTGTAGTGACCTGCCCTGGCACCGCGCAGGTGATGGAAACCGCCGTGCGTGAAGGTGTGCAGGTGGTTGGCGGCATCGACCCGACCACCCTGGACGGCGATGCCGACGCCCAGCTTGATATCGTTTTCGGTATTGCCGACCGCCATGGCGTGAAGGTGGACATTCACCTGCACGAACCCGGCGACAGCTGCATCGCCCAGCTCGAGCGTATCGCCGCCCGTACCCAGGCACTGGGCATGCAAGGCCTGGTGGCGGTCAGCCATGCCTATGGCCTGGGTGATGTCAGCGACGCCGTGGTTGACCGCACTGCCGAAGTGCTGGCCCTTGCCGGCGTTTCGATCATGACCAATGCCCCCGGTGACCACGCCTTCCCGCCTGTGCTGCGCCTGCGTGCCGGTGGCGTGCGGGTGTTCACGGGCAACGACAATATCCAGGACGCCTGGTGGCCCTATGGCAACGGCGACATGCTGCAGCGGGCGATGCTGGTCAGTTACCGCTCTGGTTTCAACACCGACGAGGAGCTGCGCGTAGCGCTGGAAATGGCGACCGTGGCCAGCGCCGGGGTGATCGGCAAGCAGGATTACGGGTTGAAGGTGGGCAATGAAGCCAGCTTCATTCTGTTCAAGGCACCGAATGCAGCAGCGGCGGTGGCAGCAGCCATTCATGAACGGGTGATCGTGCGCCACGGGGCCTTCTGGGGTGGGCCTGCGCAGCTACAGCTGAAGGCTGCGCAGTTCGCCACCGAACTGCGTCGCTAGCGAGATCCATGGCAAAGCGCGCTTACTGAATGTGCTTGAGCTTTTCGAGCATGGCGGCGCTGCCCTTGAGGTAACCGGTGACCTCGCCATCTTCCCGTTTGAATTTGATGCCCATCACCTTGTTGTCCAGCTTGACCAGCTCGACCGATGCCCGGATGACTTCATGGGGATGAGTGACCTCTGCGGGCGCCTTGCCTTTCTGCATGGAAACTTCGCTGACGATCTGCTCGAACCTGTTGCGTTCAGCATCATACGACCAGGACGACTGCTGCACGATCTTCTGCATTGAGTTGTTCTCGCTGAGGATCAGGAAGTCGGTGGCCGAACCGTCTGCCCTGAGCAGCAACAACGCCAGCGCCTGGGAGCTGCCATCGTCGGCGTTGGAGTACCAGACGCCATACAGGTCGCTTTTCAGGTATCTGGGCGTTGTGCCTGGCGTTTCGCTGGGTGGGTTTGCCGTGCCGGGTGTGGAGCAAGCGCAGAGGACCAGCGGGGCCAGCAGTGCGATTGCTACGGTGAGATACTTTCTCATTACATTCCTGGGGCTTTTCAGTATCCGATCCGCAGCGTCCCTTTCTTGACTGGCTGCGGGTTTGCGTTGAACAGGCTCAACCTGCTTGCATCGACAAACAGCGCTGCAATTGCAGCGCATTGGCAGTCGCTGCTCCTGAGGCAGTATTGTCGAAAATACACCAGGTGCGGTGTCCGGCTGCGCAACTGCGTTGCAACTGTTCAGCCAGACCATTGAGGTAGTCAAGCGAATACTCGCTGTGGTAGATCCGCGGTTCGCCGTGCAAGCGCCAATAGACGAGGCCCGGCCATCCAGCCGGCGATGCATCGGTGCCGAATCGCGCAGGGTTGGCCGCAACCTGAGCTACCTGCTGATCCATCAACAACGCCTGTGCGTCATGCCAACTGCTGTTCCTCGGCTCCAAAGCTAGCGGGCCATCATAGCGCTCACGCACCCGTTCGAAAAAACGCCGCGCAACGGCGTACTCATAGATCAGCGACGGTGGTAGCTGTATCAACAGGCATCCCAGGCGGCTACCCAGTTGCCCGCATTGGGCCAGGAATTCGGCAAGCGGGCTCTCGCAGCCCTGCAAGCGCAGCTCGTGGGTGATCCTTTTGGGTACTTTCACTGCGAAGAGAAAATCCTCAGGCACAGACGAAGCCCAGCGAGCGTAGGTTTCTGGCCGATGGGGCCGGTAGAACGAACTGTTGATCTCCACTGCGTTCAACTGGCCAGCGTAGCGTTGCAGGTGGGACCCTGACTGTGGAAAGTGATTGGCAGAGTGACTTGGCAGGCTCCAACCCGCACACCCCAGATGAATCATGCTGGTCCTCCTGCTGCATAATGATCCCGACACGCCCGGCGATGGACGCATTGGCCTGAACGGTAATCCACAAAACCCTTCGATCAGGATGAACACCAGCCCTTTGCGTACTGAAAGGGCTGGCGATGCATGGGCTTGCCAATCATGGAGTGAAACCCAGCCCGGCAGACAGGTCAGAGCCTTCAGGTTGGCGGCCCGCCTGTGATGACCCGGCATCACCCGTCTGATGGATAGACTGTTCGACCGACGTCTTCACCTCGCTGCCCTTGGCCTTGAGGGTGTCGGTCAACCGGTCGCTGCTGGCGCCCATCAGTTGATCTTCTTTGCGCGTGCTCGGTAGCGCCGCCCCCAATGCTGCCCCCAGGGCGATGCCCAAGGCCGCCAGCACCAGCGGCTGTTCCTGCAGCAGATGATCGAACTGCCCCTTCAATGCCGTGGTCTGGTCCGCGACCCTGTGTGCGGTACTGCGCACGGTATCAGCTGACGCACCTACGGAATCGCGCGCACCGCTGCCCAGCTCACTGGCCCGATCGCGTACGTCATGGGCCTTCATGCGTGCTTTCTGACTTGCATCGTGCATCGCTGCTCCAGCATGGGCGAAGGCATCTTTCACCGTGTCTACGGCATCGCCGAGTTTCTCGCCCAATCCGGGACCGTCATGCGCCGGCCCAGGGTTGAACGGGCGGTTCTGGTTCAGGCCCAGCCAAGCCAGGCCCAGCACCGTCAAGGTCGCGGGTACCGGATTATTTTTAAGCGTGGTGCCGAGGTTGTGGAAAAACTCACCGCCATGGCCTTTGGAATAGGCCAACACCCGGTCAAGCATCTGGCCTGGGCTCAGGCGCTGTTCGAGGGCATCCACCAGGTCGCTGATATGCTCGCGCTTGGCGTTGATTTCCTGTTCCAGCAGCTGCGGGTCTTTTTGCGCATCAGTCTCGAAAGGAGTGGTCATGGCAATTTCCTCTTCAGCGTGTCCTTGTCCTGTTGCATGGCATGCAAGGTGCGATCAGGTGCCAAGTGGCCGGGCTCGAATTGCTTCTTGCCAGACTGCAGCATGATGAAGCCAATCACTACCGTGACTGCGCCGACGATCAACGCTGCCAACCACGGCGCGACCACCAGCGCCAACGCGTAGACCGCCGCCATCAGGAGGATGACAAAGCCCGCCAGCACCACGATCGCCCCGGCTGCCACCGCCGCCGTACCCGCCTTCAGGGTGGCCAGGTTGTGCTGCAATTCAGCCTTGGCCAGCGCCAGTTCCTTGGTGAACAGCTCGGGCACTTCGCGCATCAATTGGCGCAGCAGCCCACCCACGCCAAGCGCATCGTTTTCCGAGGGGTGTACGCCTGTGTCATGCAAAGGATCGTTGTTCATCATTCACCTCCTTTGAGCGGGTCGCGCTCGAACGGGCTGCCACTGACCGGCGTACCGGCACCTGTACCAACGGGATCGTTCGGGGTGTAAAGAGTGCTGGTGGATATGTCGCTGCCTCTGTCAGGCGTTTCTGGCTGCGCAGGATGCGGCGGGCTGAAAGCATCAGCCGCAGGACGGCTTGGTTTCTGGGTGGCACTGGCTCGGAGGAAACGTGACACGGCAAAGCCGACTGCAACGCTGCCGGCCAGAAACAATGTCGGGTTGCTGCGGGCAAGCTGTGCACCGCGTTGCAGCAGGCTCTCGGCGCTTTCATGACGGACCTGTTCGGCGAACTCGCCGACACATTCAGCCGCCTGGCTCAGATAGTGCGAGAGCCCCAGGCTGTCGTTGCCTTCCAGCGCCGACGCCGCTGATCGCGCCCCCTCCTTCAGCGAATCGAGCTGGTCGGCTGCAGTATCGCGATAATGCTCAAATTGTTCGCTGCCCTGGTGCTTGGCTTCACCCAGCACCGCTGCGGCCTCTTGATGGATGGCATGCACGTGGTCCTCAAGGTTGCCAGGTGGAGATGTCGAGCTTTGGTCGGTCTTTTCCATCGTTGTACCCTCGAAGCTGATTGGAAGTGAATGCCCTTTTTTGGCGGGCATTCTTGCGAGGGACGTCTTCCAATCGACGGGAGTTCAGCGCGTATGACCTGTGACATTTGCTTAAGGATCCAAAGGTAATCGTGCGATCAACCAGGCCCCTGATAACCGCCGCGCAGGCTTTGACGGCGTATGTGCTAGCGTGAAGCGCCCACCTCGTCGTCCGCTTGGCCATCTGCCAAAGTCTGGATCTCTGCGAAGACTTCTGAAGCCAGGCTGGCCGGGACGCCCCAGTAATCAAAGATCCCACCCTCATCTCGATTCTGGCCACAGGTCACGAATACGCCGGTGCCAAACTTCTGCTTGAGGTGCATTGCCAACCAGCCAACGAAACCGCTGTTGTCGGCGCCTTGCGGAAAATGGAATCGGAACACACCGAACAGCTCTTGCTCGACATCTGCACAAGGGACCAGTTGACTCCAAACCTGGTCATCCCGTACGAGCGCCAGCGCATCGGGGCGGACGGCAGCAGGAAACGATGGCAACGGAAACTCCAGAAAGGCGTAAGTGCCCGGGAGGAACCGCACATGGGCTTGGGTAATGACGCGCAACAAGCGACGCGCCGTAGCGTCGACCGTTTCATGGGAAATGTTCACCATTTCAGACTCTCCGTTCAGTAACGCGCGCAGCGCTTCTTTTGATTGACCGAGCGGATGCTAAGCAGGAAGATCTTCAAGATAAATGCTCAAATTCAAATAACATTAACAACTAACGTTTGAAGATATGGATAAGCTGAAAAGCATGGCGGCGTTCGTAGCAGCCGCTGAATCAGATTCCTTCTCTGCAGCCGCTGCCGTACTAGGCGTGACGCCACAATTGATAGCCAAGCAGGTCAGCAATCTGGAATCTCAGCTAGGCCTTAAACTGATCACCCGCACCACTCGCCGACAAAGCCTGACTGCCGTGGGCAGGGACTATTACGTGCGCTGCAAGGCTATCCTGAGTGACGTTGCAGACGCCGATGAACTGGCGCTGTCAGCAAGCTCGACGCCGCGCGGAAAAATCCGCATCAGTGCGCCCTATAACTATGGCTCTCATCGACTCATTCCCTTCCTGACCCAGTACCTGACACGTTACCCAGAAACGGAAATCGAGTTGGAGTTGACGGACAGGTTCGTGAATATCGTAGAAGAGGGATTCGAAGTCGTGTTTCGGCTGGGCAAACCCCAGCTGGCCGACAGCGCGGCATTGGTCCAGCGCGGCTTGAGACCTTTCAGGATGTTTGCTTGCGCATCTCCCGCTTATCTGTCACGCAAAGGGACCCCGCTCCATCCCGAACAACTGGTGGGCCATGATTGCCTGGGCTATCTGTTTTCCGATCGAATGACGGACAAACTCTGGCGCTTCAGCAAAAACGGGCAGACGTTCACGATTCCCATTGCGAGTCGATTGAACGTCAATAACACCCTGGCCAAAGTGAACGCTGCATTAGCGGATTTCGGCATCACGCTGTGCGTCGAGGATGTACTGAGGCCTTACGTGCAACGGGGTGAACTGGTCGTACTCTTCGAGGATTTCGAAGGGCCCACGTATCCCGTCAACCTGATCTACCCCTTGGACCGCCGCCCCTCCGCGAAGCTCAGGCACTTCATAGACGAAGTAGTTACTGCATTAGGTTCGCCGACGGCATGACTGAATCGCTCTTGGTTTCGTAGGGTCGGAAGCGGTCACCTACGACCGGCAGCCAACGACCCATAGTTGACGTTCACGGGGCCTGTCTCAGCCATGCCCCACAGAATCACCTGATACTTCTTAAACATTTTCTCGGCACCAGGTGGCTCAAGCTTTTCCTGGTCACAAGATCCAGTTCATGGGTCCACGGGACTTAGTCAAGCACATCGTGTAGTACTTCATAGATGACACCTGAAGTAATAGCCACAAGCAGCAGGTCAGTTCCAGCTTGCTGCCACTCATAACCATTGTAATGAGGAAGTCGCCCGATCAGTCGGCTATCCAGCTTCTTCGCAATCCCGGGCGGGAGAGGCTTGCCACGCGCCAGATTCTTCTGGATACCTGGCGGTAAGGGAGAGCCTGGATTCCAGTAATTGCGGTTGTCATTGAGGATGACTCGCACCCCTCCTAAATCGACGGAAGGCCCTTCGTGCCAGTCATTGCTGTTGCCCTGATGACCTTGGCTTGCGTGTTGTCCTGCCTTGTCGTGGCTTTTCCCTTTGCCGGGATCTGCCAGCAAGTTCGGGCTTACAACCTGAGCCAGCGAGAAAGCTACGACGATACTCAATTTCCTTCTCATGGTTAGCATTCCTTGGGACCTTATCCAACCACAGAGTAGCTAATCTACTGGTAGAGGCAATGCCAGTCAGGGAGCGAGCATTCCGTCGGGATTCAAGAACTTAACCCTCTAATGTCGGTCTGATCGGCACCTTCAGCTCTACCACACGCCTCTGGAGGCGAATAAAAAATGAGAAAACCCGTGCTTGCTGTCTTTGCTTGTGCATTGGCACTCGGGATGATTCCATTCGTACCCGCAGATATCTCACCTATTGGTTCCGCCTATGCCAAAGATGGAGGTGGTGGTCATGGCGGTGGAGGTGGCAACGGTGGCGGTAATGGCGGCGGACATGGAGGTGGGCATTCAGGCGGTATGGGAGGGAACAGCGGAAATGGCAAGAGCGCTGGAAGCGATCACGCTGGCAAGGCCACACGCGATCACGGTGTAAGCGGCAACCATTACGGGAGCTCCCGCAACACTGATAATGGTCACGGAACCACTACCTCGGGTATCGCTCACTCCAAAGACACTCGCGGTTTGGCCAAATCCACTGCCATCTCACGAACGACTCCAGGTGACCACAATTCAAGAGGTCTATCCAACGCTGTCAGATCTTCTTCAAAGAATGATCGATGACTTGGCAACTCCAATGCGGCATAAACCTAGCGTTTTCAAAAGCCCAGCGTTTGCTGGGCTTTTTGGCTTGCCGCCTCTAGAGCTGCTCAGGCGCGAATGCTTCGTTGCCGATCGCGACCGGAATTGAATTCTTCGTTGGTTTCAAGACTCTCTATACCGATCAGCCAGCGCTAGAGGAGCGGCCTGCCCGCTGCTTGAACAACAATGAAAAACGGGATAGAGAATGGTCACATTCGATCTGCAACGGATGCTGATTGGCGAGCTTCCGCTAACCTTCCTTCTCGAGGTTGCCCTGCGGGTTTCTGTAGCATTCCTGGCCGTATTCTTCTTCTTGAAGTTCAGTGGCCGCCGTGGAATCAGACAGCTCTCCCGATTCGAACTCGTCGTCATTCTTACCCTTGGTTCTGCAGCAGGCGATGTGACCTTTTACGAAGATGTGCCCCTGCTTCCGGTCGCGCTCGTTTTCCTCACGCTATTGCTGCTCTATCGCGGCACCCTTTACCTCATGAGGGGAAGCAAAACCTGTGAGGCGTGGATCGATGGCTTACCCATCACGGTGGTGAAGGATGGGATGTATGAAATCCATTCTCTGCGGAACCTGAACATATCCTCCAATGAACTGTTCATGGAGCTTCGTCAACAAGGTGTGGAGCACTTGGGCCAGGTACGTCTTGGCCTGTTGGAAACCGATGGGGATCTCAGCCTTTATTTTTACGCTGCGGAAGACACTCGTCCTGGCCTATCGGTGCTCCCTGAAGAACACCGGTCAGAGTTTGCATCACCCCAGACTGCAGGCCTCTACTGCTGCGTGAACTGCGGATTTCCGACTTACCACGAGGCGCAGGACTCAGTCTCTTGCACCCGGTGTGGCCATACCATCTGGTCTCCTGCTCTAGATACCCTACGCAACCGCTAATGAGCCATCTGGCACCCGATCCGATCAACGCATCGGGGATTGCGGTGATCCCTGGTACAGAAGTGGCCCAGCTTCGCGCAGGAAAATCTCCAAGGTTTTCGGCCCGATTCCGTCGAAGCTCAAAAGCCATACTTTTAATTTATCGACATCCATCGGCTGACCAGGCGTGTGGAACTGATGCAACTCAGACTCAAGGCGCACACCCAGCGTCTTGAGCCGCCTCGCCGTGGATTCGTCATACCGTGCATAGCCAGCCTGCCCCAGCAATCGCACCAAGTCTCGGTGAGCGCACCGAGCTAGCCTTCCGGGGCAGTTCAGGCCATGTCGATCCACTAGATTGCGGTATGCCTCGAGCGCCACTGTCGAGCGAATCCTCTTCCCAACGAGGAAGCTGGCGAGCAACCACTTGTAGAGTCCCCGGCTCTGAGCTTCCTGCAAGTCAATGCCCAGGCCCGCAGGCGTGACGGGAGTCACCCCTTGGTTCGCCTCGGATCAGCGGAGCGAGGATAGGTGCGTTCTTCTTCAATGCTGCCATCTGCCTTATGGATTTTCACCGAGGCCGTCTTGCCTTCGAAGAACTCGGAAAGGGAACCTACCAGCTCCTGCTTCGTGCTGCTGCGTTTCGACGCCCGCTCAGCACCGGCCTTTTTTAGCTCCCAGCCGTCTGCAGTGGGGCTGACGTGGTAGTTGTCCATCGCTCTACTCCTTCTGTTTCATGCCGATTCGCTGTCTCATCTCTGACGTGATCAGCTGCCCAGTGCTCGTCATGTCTGCGTGGGGATCATCACCGGCAAGCTCATCCAGGCGTTCCTGGGTATTGGTGATGGTTCACCGGGCTGCGGACTTGAGCTCAATGATCTCCTGCCGGCAAATTGATACCAATACGGGTAGATCCTCCCGGGCGCTGGCTGCATAAACATTGACCGCCGTAGCGCCTTTAGCGTTCGTAAATGTCGATGAAGATCTTGCCGATATGCCCTGCATGAGCTGACAGGTCACCCTGGATCTGGCGGATTGACGGGCCAGCGTACTGCGGACGTGCTGAATCAGGCGATCGCTCAGTCGCGGCCGCCCCCGACCATGGGTTTCGATGAAGAGATCGGAGATCACACCCCAGGCCTCGTCCGAGAGTCCGTAACGCTTTGCCATCACCGAATTCCTTTACGTTGATGGCGCGGGACTCTACAAATCTCAGCAATCTTGTGGCGGCGATTGGGTTTCTCGGAATTGCGTACAGAGCCTGGAGAGCCAGCTTCCCGAGCCAGCACTTCCGAACGACAGGGCTGGTATGGCCTGGATGGTGACACTTCAATTGTTACTTTGGTGGTGACATCGGAACAGTAGTTTCAATTCTTAAAAAACACTACCAGCGCACCAATAATCAAACACAAGCTCGCCACAATCGTTAAACTCATTCGCATAGGAAAATACCACTCAGGCAAAATATTCATCAATTTACGATCTTGCCAAAGGTGTCCAATAAAGCCAAAGCATAAAAGCAAGCAGCCCCATGGCACAGGTAACAACATGCCAACCCAACCGATAAGGGCTGGAATCAAACTCCACACGAGCCTCTCCTGCCGCTCAGCCGCAGGCAAGCCCTGTAGCATCATAGCGAACCCCCAATGCAGAGCGCCCACAAAACTCAGTATCACAGCCCCATAGCCAACCAACGCAATAGACAGAAACTCTCGAGACTCAGCCGCCAAACAAATCAGCAGTGTCAAACCAACAAATGGCAGCAATCCACTGTAACCCAAGACGGTAAAGCGACGTGGAGATAACGAATCGGAAACAGTACGCATTGGTACGTCACTCCTCTAAGGCTCAGGATGAATGTTCAGGTGTGTCGCCCAATGAGCTTCAGGAATTCGTGACGGGTAGTCGGGGACTCTCGGAACTCACCAAGCATTACCGATGAAATCATCACCGAGTTCTGCTTTTCTACACCTCGCATCATCATGCACATGTGCTTTGCCTCGATCACTACCCCAACCCCTGCAGCGTCAGTCACTTCTTGTATGGCACATGCAATCTGTCTAGTTAAATTCTCTTGAATCTGCAAACGGCGGGCAAACATATCAACTAAGCGTGCCACTTTGGAAAGACCTAATACACGCCCTGTTGGCAGATAAGCAACATGCGCCTTTCCAATAAACGGCAACATGTGATGCTCACATAATGAGTACAGTTCAATATCACGAACCACGACCATCTCATCGTTCTGACTTTCGAACAAGGCACCATTGACTATCTCATCCAGGCTCCGGGTGTAACCATTGCAGAGGTATTGCATCGCTTTAGCAGCACGTTGGGGCGTATCCAAGAGGCCTTCTCGCTGCGGGTTTTCACCCACGCCGACAAGGATTTCACGATAATTCTCGGCTAGCGAACGTGACATTTGGATTCCTCACCTTTGCAACGTTGCCCACCCTTGGGATGAGGTAGCCAGGCCAAACTAGGCCTCAAAAGACAGAACAATCTGTAAAAGACCGAAAGCACAGGACGTAGCGGACGCCAGGCCAGTGGAGCTGCCCAGATTCCCACACCCGCAGCACGCCAAGTCCACAGGGTTGCGTCCAAGCCTGTGACCCACTGATCGTTCGCGAACCTTGCGTGCAAGCACGATCTCAATTGTTCGATCGTCAGGCCCAAAGGGCCGGGATCGAAGTTATCGCCAGCGATATCGATCAGGATGAGCTTTGCTGCGGTGGAGCGCCTGCGCAGGAAGGCCACCTCCCTGGAGCACAATGGGCACGCGCCGTCGAAGTACAGGGTCAAAGGCCACTGGCAAAACATGTACAATACCTCGCATTTGTACAGGTCTTGTATAACTTAGCGGAACCCAAGAAATTAGCAATGGCCGGGGGGACAAATCACCTCGCAAAGCGCCCATTAGCCCGAGGCTGTCGGGATCAGGCGCCGTGCAGATAGCGGCAGGCGACTGGTGTCAGCAGGTGTCAGTCGGGATCGGAAGGGTCTGCGCCGTGCGATAGATGCATCGATTTTGAAACTGCAAGTCTTGCCAGGAGCATCTGGACGCTGCTGTGCTCGGGATCTCCTCCTGCGCTTGGGCGCGTCGTTGTTCTTCCTGGCGGGCGCCGCGCTCACCGATCACCTCGGCCAGGCGGTCGCCACTGTCACGTTCGGCTGAAGCCTGGACGGCTTCGGCGCGTTCCACTGCCCTGCCGTGCTGGTACACGCCCCAATAGGACGCGAGCAGCGCCAGCAGGATCAACGATCTGATTGCCCACGACTTCATGCCAAGGCCCTCCGCACGCCCTCGTCAATGACCGCCGGCGGGTATGGGTTGCCACCGTTCTCGTGGATGATGATGCTGATCACCATTCCCTTCAGCGTGGCCGGGTTTCGGATGTCGATCGGGGCGGTGGTGCGCACGCCAATGCGCTTTGCCACGGCGGCTGCATATGCCTGGGTGTCGTTCTCGTTGCTCGGTGCCCAGCGGTTGATGGTTTCGAGCACCGTGTCGATACCCTTCCCGCCCACGCCGGGCATGCCGTCCTTGCCCCGGTAGTTGATGAGCAACTTGCCCAGGGCGCGAATGCCATTCTCGGGCGTATCGAAGATTGCGAAGCGGCCACCAGGCTCCCTGCCAGTCGTTGCGCGGGTTGAAATCGATGTTGCCGGGGTTCCGATTACGGACGCCTCGGGGCTGGGATTGAGTCATGGCTTTTTTCTCCAGGCAAAAAAATGCCCGCTACTGCGCGGGCTTTGAGAATGATTTACATCAGTCCTATTCATGCGATTTTTTCGTATAGCCCCTTGTGGATTGGTTAATCCAAAAAACGGCTGTAGAATGCGTTTCTTTTGAACTCAGAAAAATGCTTAACTCCATTCAAATACTGAGAGCTCTGGCTGCGTGGCTAGTAGTTGGGCATCATATAATTCAGCTTTACTATAAGTCCTCCACATCGGGAATCGCGTCGGAAATTCTCCACAAATATGGCGCTATTGGAGTTGATCTTTTTTTCATAATAAGTGGCTTCGTGATCTACGCTTCAGCCTCTAAAAAACTCACCTCGCCAGCCGACTTCGCAAAAAACCGTCTTATTAGGATAGTCCCGGCATACTGGGTATTCACCCTGATCACGGCAGCCATCTTGATCTATGCGCCCAACTCAATACCGCTTACATCTCTTGAGCCAATTTTCCTGATAAAAAGTCTTTTCTTCATTCCAGCACAAAACCCGTCAGGCATAGGTCTTTATCCTTTAATGACTGTTGGATGGACGCTAAATTATGAAATATCCTTCTACGCAGTATTTTTCATTTCGCTATTTCTTCCCCAAAAGATGCGAATAGCCTCGCTATTCGCAGGCGTAGCACTGATCCAATTCGCTGCAAGCAAAGCCGGCGAACCGTTCTCTTTCTACAAGAACGCTATTGTTTGGGAATTCTTGCTAGGAGTTGCAATTCAGATCGCCTATCAACGAGGACTAATATTCCGCATAACACCAGCTCTAGCCGTTTCGGCCGTTCTTTTGGCAATTTGCACTATCGCGTACGCAGGACCAGTTTCACATGACCCATATAAAAGCGGGCTGCCCTGCGCCGTCATTCTGTGTGCAGCCGTTTCCCAAGAGCGGTTTTTCCCTAAACATAACTTCCTTGTCAAACTTGGCGATTGGTCGTACTCCACATACCTTTCTCATGTACTTGTGATCTGCTTAGCAATTTATATATCAGAACAATTCCAGGTAAATGATTACGTCCTCATGCTCTGCGTATGCGCTCTGACACTAGGAATTTCAATGGTCAGCTTCTCGATTATCGAGAAACCACTATGTGGCGCTTTCAAAAGATATCAAATATCTCGCACAACCATCAAAGAGGCTGTGTAGGCCACGTTATGATGTCGGGATACTGAGACTGTTCGGGTAACCGGTTGAGGGCAACGCGGTACCGCTTCCATGCCTCCAGAAGGACCGCCTCTTGGTCAGTCGCTATGTCGAGGTCGACGGCATCCTGCAACGGCGCAATTGCAGCATCGGCAACAGCGCGGCGCTGTGCAATCTCGGCATGAGCCAGGACTAGGGCGTCGGCAGGATCGAGCTCCTGAACAGGAGGCAGGGCGGGCGGCGCCAGCTCATCGACGGACACATGCAAGGTGATGCTGTGCAGCAAGTCGGCTGGCTCGCCTTCCTTTGCCACGCTCACCAGCAGCACACCATCGGCATACGAGGTGGCCACGGATGCGCCAGCGTCCATCTGATTGATCACATAACCCCAGCCCTCTGGCGGAGGGCACATGCCGAGCGTGCCAAATACCAAGTATTGCCCCGGGCCAGGGTGCTCGACAGTCAGGTCAGCCCGCCCAAGCGAAGTGACGTCGATGATCGAGCCATTGCCTAAGATGTTGATTGCTGCTCGGGTCATAGTCAGATCGCCTTCAGGGTGCCGTCGGCGGCACGGGTTGTATTGCCATCGTGGTAGATCTTGCGCCAGGCGCTGAAGCTGGACGGCCCCATGAGTGAACGGAACCCCATCTCGCTGGTGGCATAGTCAACAGCTATTTGCCCACCGTAGTTTGCTCCGGCACTCAATGCCGACAATTCAATCAACGAACCATAACCAGACCGGCGATCCGACAGGCCCGAAAGCCTGCCCACGCGCAGCCCACTGCGACGGCGGAGGAGGTGTTGACCGAACTGAGTGAATGACCTGGTAAGCGGGTGCGGAGAAACACGGATTTCACTGGCTGGCCTTGGCCACAGGGCCAGACGGGAAATCAACGCCCTGGAGGGCAAGACGATGCAGATAGAAATTGATCTTGAGGGTCGACCTGTTCCTCATCCTGCAATCGCCCAATGGCTGAAAGTGGCTGAAGAAGCAGAGCGCGCAGGCGTTTCTGGCTACGCAGCCCGCAGAGCCGCTCGAGCTATTGAGATCGAGCAGGAGACGGGGGTTACAGTTTGCGCTTGCTGCTTCAAGCCATATGGCCGCGGTTCACTGCAGCACTGAATAACCAGCGCCACGTCCGCCTGACGTTAACTGCCCGATGCCCTGCTCCCCATCGCAGGCTGCATCGGAGTGTGATCTGTGAGACGTGGCCGCTGGAACCCAAGCGCCTAGATGGATGCGCCGAAACGCGGATACGGGGCGCTCAATACCAGATCACACCCCGATGCATCTTCAAAGCAGTCAAAAAAATTGAATCAGCTAATTGCCTGCTCGGTCAGGAATTATGAACGCAGTAAATCTGACGAGGTAACAGCAATGACTATCCAGGCAGAGACACTCGCTCAACTGACCAAAGCACTCCAAGAGCGCGGCATGGAACTCGTAACAGACGTTGCATTTACCAGAGCGCCATACCGGCGAAATCATCGCTGGATCTGCATCGTCGAGTAGCAATTCTATGGGCGGCGCGCTGCCGTTGCTGACATCGCCGCGTCACGAAATCACGGTGTCACTGGCTGTGGCGCGGCAGCTTGAGAATTTTCGTGCGCGAGAGGCCTTACGGCTCACCTCAGATAGCTGATGCTCACTTTGCTAACGCGACAAACAGGCCGATTACAAATAGGACCAGAATGATTGGCGAAATCCACTTCATCGCCTCCTTGTCTGCTTCGTCCTGTGCCGCTTTACGGCGCTCATATGCGATTTTCCCAGCCATTACCCGGCGCGGATTCTTAACCCCGGTTAAATTGCGCTTACCCACTGCTCACTCCCTGTTCCGGCCCCATGTCGGTCACCCGTAATACCCCATCCCAAACCAAATTGCCACCACGCCGAATCCTGCCACGGAGGGCGGCGCGTACCATTTGACATGGGCGTCAGTCCGAACCGGGGAGATACAGCACTTCATTGAACGCTTCATCGATTTCCCTAATCGACATTGCTACATGGGGACGCCCCGCAAGCAGCACCACGCTCTCTCCTCTGAGTAGCCCGGCTGCTCGATCTACGAGCTTCCTACCATTGCAGTTCTGTTCCATCGCCGCTGCAATTACAGCAATGAGAGCTTGCTCCAGCGCAACCTCACGGTCACTTGCCATATATACCTCTTTAGTGCACGACAGGTACCGGAAAGCCGTAATACCCAATCCAACTCCCAATAGCCACCATGCCGCATCCGGCCACGGAGGGCGGCGCATGTTTGGAGAAAGCCATGAGCAACTACAACTGCGACTACGTTCGCCGCCACTACGACGTGCCGGCCGAGATCGGGCGGCGCGTGATCGCCAACGGTGAACCAGGCGTGATCATGGCCGACCGTGGCCCCTACATCGGCGTAATCCTCGACAGCGACCCGAAGAAGCGCATCCGCAACTACCACCCCACCTGGGAAATGCAGTACGGCGAGATGGCCGAGAAGCTTCCCCTGAAGCGCTACCAGGTGCTGGTCACTGGCTGGGACTGGTGGGACATCACCAACCGCACCATCGTCGATGTTTTCGCTAGCACCCCGTCGCAGGCCAAGTACAAGGCCTATGAGCGCTGTGAGTACCACGACATCGAGTGCATGTTCGGCTTCAAGGTTCGCCGGGCCTGACCCTCCGGCCATGGATCAGCTCTTGGGCTTGTTCTTCTTGCAATGGTACTCGTGGCAGTACCAGTCATGGCACTCCCCTGGGCAGGTCAGGTAGCTATCAATGGTGCTGCTGATGAAAAACATCCCGAGCGTTGCGCCTAGGACTGGGATAATCCACAACCAATGCGGTAGAAATCCGCCACCATATCCGCTGCCAACAATCACCGCTGCGCCGATTAGCCGCCAGTATTTAGGCCATAACCAGCTCTTCTGTTCTTCGCTCAAGCCCGTTCTCCCTGAATGGTTTGCAGCGAAGCATACCACCCTCTCAAACGATGACGCCTCGCCGGCGAAGACCACCCATGTCTACATTTCAGCCCAATTTCATGCGGGCGTATTGGCGTCCCACCACCGGGCGGCCCAAGCCCATTTCCAACCCGGTACCGGCACCGCCGCCACCGCAGAAGAAGTCGACCACGATCTCGTCATCTTGAGGATCGAAGCCAAGGCCGTGCCCAGAGACTTCTACGCGAACGATGCGATCTGGAAAGCGGTTCATGCAAAGGCGGTGAATGAGCTGAAGGACGCCATGGACTTGGCGTATTTGACGGGCCAGCGTCCGGCGGACGTGCTGGTGATGAGAAGTGATGACATCGAGGACAAAGCCCTCGGCGTGAAGCAGAAGAAGACCCACAAGAAGCTGAGGATCATGCTTGAGGTGGATGGAGTCGAAAGCGGCCCTGGGCGCCTTGATCCGGAAGATGCTGGAGCGGAACGCGTCGCACGGCTCGCCGTATCTCCTGCTGACCGAGTCGGGAAAACGCGTCACGGCCGCCATGCTTCGCCATCGCTGGGACGATGCGAGGGAAGAGGCAGTTAAGGCAGCAGTTGCCGCCGGTGACCAGGTCCTGGCTGGCCGTATTAGCCAATTCCAGTTCCGTGACATCCGCCCGAAAGCAGCATCCGAAATCGTCGATGTCGACCATGCCAGCCTGCTGCTGGGTCACACCAAGGGCGACATTACCGAGCGGGTTTATCGCCGAGTTGGAGCTCTGGCGAAACCGACCAAGTAGGAAAGTATCGGAAGCGCGTCCGAAATAAACCATTCCAAGGGTGTTCCCATGGGTCGTTTTTCTATGCCCCCAAAAACGCAAAAAGCCCTGAATAATCAGGGCTTTGAATATGGCGGAAGCGTAGTCCGCCTGAGCAATATCCATCAACGTCCACATACCTCCATGGAGACCCTGATTTTACTGGCATCCACTCCATATAACGTCCACCAACGTCTTGCATCATCTACTCAAATCCGGCTATAAAACGTGGGTAGAAAAATGGGTATGAGTCATGGCGCGTGGCATCAACAAACTCTCCGCTCTCGCGGTGCAAAAAGCAAAGGAACCTGGCTATTACGGGGATGGTGGCGGTCTCTGGTTACAGATCAGCAAGCTCGGCGGCAAGTCCTGGGTGTTCCGCTATACCAGAAACGGCAAGACCCGCGACATGGGACTTGGCCCTGTCCACACCGTTTCTCTCAGCGAAGCGCGCTCGAAGAGCCTCGAGCATCGAAAAAGCCTGCTTGAGGGTATCGACCCTCTCGAAGCAAAAAAGGCGAAGCAGCAGGAAGCCAAGCTTGAGGCTGCCCGGCATAAGACCTTCAAAGAGTGTGCGCTAGCCTACATCCAAGCCAACCGTGCGGGCTGGAAAAATCCGAAACACGTCCAGCAGTGGGAAAATACGCTTGAGGCCTATGCCTATCCAATCATCGGTGAACTGGCTATCGGAGCGGTCGACACGAACCTGGTGTTGAAGCTCCTACAGCAACAAGTCGGTTCGCCTAGCGAACCCGCACAGTTCTGGTACACGAAGGCAGAAACCGCCAGCCGGCTCAGAGGCCGGATCGAGAACATTCTCGATTGGGCGACTTTCCGCGGATACCGCCAAGGTGAAAACCCAGCTCGCTGGAAAGGTCATTTGGAGCATGAGCTACCTGCAAGAAGCAAAGTCCAGAAGGTTGTACATCACGCATCACTCCCCTACGCGGAAGCTCCAGCTTTTATGCGGGAGCTAGGCAAGCGCAAAGGTGTCTCGGCCAGAGCATTGGAATTTTCAATTCTGACTGCTTGCCGGTCAGGTGAGGTACGTGGCGCAGAGTGGGGCGAGATCAATTTTAAAGAGTCGACATGGACGATACCGGCAACACGCATGAAGGCAGGTAAGGAGCACTCTGTGCCGCTGTCATCCGAAGCAGTTCAGCTACTTAAATCGTTGCCACGCACAGCAGATAGTTCATACGTGTTCCCATCCCCGCGCGGCAAACAGCTATCGGACATGTCACTCACTGCCGTTCTGAGGCGTATGGACGTGGGGCACCTCACGCAGCATGGTTTTCGCTCAACCTTCCGAATCTGGGCAGCGGAGCAAACGCATCACCCTCGCGAGGTGTGCGAGCATGTCCTTGCCCATAAGCTCCCTGATAGCGTTGAAGCCGCTTATCAGCGAGGCACCCTATGGCCAAAGCGCATCTTGCTGATGCAAGACTGGGCGCACTACTGCTCTGAATCGAGTCATCATGATGCAGACCATAGCTGACGTTGGGCTCGCGGAAGGCCAGATATGGCCAAACGACATTATGCACTGTAAAATCAGGAAATTTTAAATAATTTTATAATAAATTAACACTGCATCGTATCACGAGTTTGGCATTCACAAGGTGATGGACCAGCAAATGAGCCATTTTGAAAATACAGCTGCCGACAAAAGCGCCGCAGGATTTACATATCAAGACTTTGTTTATGTTTACAACCTATTGCAATTAGAACCTGAACAAGAATTGGGAATCGAAGTGTATGACGACCTTCACAAATTCACCTGTGAGGGACTTACGTTAATCCAAGTAAAACACTCGATCGGAGAGGGTAATCTGACTGATCGCGATATCGATCTATGGAAAACGCTTTTCAATTGGCACATGTCAATTGACGAAATCCCAATATCAAAAGATCTCACTCTCGTCATCTATACAAACAAAAATCTTGGAACTCAAGAATTTATAAGACTCTTCCAAAATCCTTCAAAAAATAAAGCGCAAATACATTCTAAAGCCAAGGAAATCCTAAAAGACCTTGAAGCTAAAGATCTTGAAAAAAATCAATCAGCGAAAGCGGCGGGTAAGGAAAAACCCAGCGAGAACCCTATATTAAAATACGTTCGCGCGATCGCCGACGCCAACAAAGAAAGCATATATTTCATCTTAGATAGACTACAAATCCAGTCAAACCAAATTGAAATAATTGAAAAAATAGATCGAAAACTTAAAACGTTTGCAATTCCCGAGAAAAAAATAGAGTCGGTCCGAAACGAACTCACGGGCGCAGTTTCCATCTATCAATTCAGTAACGTACTTTCCTCTCAGAAGACCATAATCAGCTACGACTGCCTAAGAAAGCAAATAGGATTTGATAGAATAATACAACTCGCCATATCTCTTACAACTGACTTCGAAAGCTATTACGACCGTTTTAATGAGCTAGACATTAGCAAGCTATCCTTTAAAGACGGCGTATTTAGCAAGCAGCTTGTTGACTTGGGCTTTTCAAAAAATGAGATATTCGACCATGGTATCGAAATGGTCTTAACCGAACAAGTCATTGAAGACTTAAAGCAACAAGGGCATTTCAGCACCATCGAAGACACCCGCTTGGAAACTCAAATAAGTTCAGCTTGGAAAGATTTTCACGGTGAGGCACATGAAGAACCACATGCAACAGAAACAGCGCATGTAAAAGCAGCAAAACAATGTCTTCGTAGCTCTCGTAGAAAGGAATACTCATCCGGCGACAAAAAAATTCCAACAGAAATGGGAAGCGGCAAATTAATCAAGCTGTCAAATAAGCCATCATTAGGATGGAGAAGTGACTGGGAAGAGAAGTACAGACAATGAAGGCATTAATACAAAACGAGATCCTTGGCGCAATAGCGCTTCAAGAGACGCTAGCACACATGCCTCAAAAATGTATGCCCTTACCCAACGTACTTTTCGTGCTCCCACTTCTTTTCAACAAAAAGATACGAAACATACTAAAAGACAAACGCGTAAAATTTCGAAGCTTGAAAGACCTGATAGTTTCTTATCCAGAGGTTTTTTTAAGCATGCCAAATCTATATTTGGACTCCACTCTCTCCTCAGTCAACACTCTTATCTTAGCGATAGATGTCGGTATGATAGGGATCAATGAGGGACAAACTATAATCTTAGAGAGAGAAATTCCTGGAATATCAAAAGAAACGTACGGTCTCTTAGCGGCTGAGATATCTCTCGCAGCCCCCAATGCAGCAAAAATTCTACAAGAATCGCCTTGTAACCTTTTCTTGAATTTCGGAGTTTCCGCATGAGTTCCATTCAAATAAAAAATATATTCCTATGGCAGAAAAACGGCACTCTCCGCGACTTGGAATTCAAAGAAAACCATGTAAACGTCATCACCGGCGACTCAGGAAAAGGCAAGTCATCGGTTCTTTACATAATTGACTACTGCCTTCTTTCCAGCGAAGCAAAAGGCATATCCAAGACAAACATCGACTCCAAAGTAAAATGGTACGGTTTACGCCTAAAAATAAATGACAACATTATTACTATCGGCCGGCCGTCTATTAGCAGCGGCTTAACAGATGCTTTTTACTATAGTGACACTGGCGAGATCCCGGAAGAGCCCAACAACAACATAAAGTTAGAAAATCTTAAAAACATATTAAATACAGCATTTGGAATAGATTCAGATCTTAAGGTTCCGTATGGCGGGAAATTTGTTAGAGCGGGAAGCAAAGTTTCGTTCAGAAGCTTTTTAAGCCACTGCTATCAAGACCAAACAACCATCGTCTCACCTGATTATCTGTATATAAAACCCAGCGATAAGAAATTTCAAGAACGAGTACAGCGTACATTTAGAATGGCGCTTGGGGTCGAAAACGCATCTACCTCATTGATCAAATCAAGACTTGTAGATCTTGAACAAAAGAAAGCATCGCTCGAAAAAAAGAAAGAACATCTAGAAAAAAAGCGTACCATATTCCACCAAGAGCTTTCCGAGTTAGCTCAGGAAGCAGTTACAGTAGGGGCACTTGGCTCGATCCCGAAAGAAGACTCCTCACTTCTGTCTGTACTGAAGGAGATAGCTATCTCGGCCGACATCCCCCTTAGGCAAGAAAGTGAAGTCGAAGTCATAACAAAAGAAATATTTTCATTGAAGCTCAAAAATCGCAATTACACAAAATTCATCGAAGCCAAAAACGACTACATCAATCAAGCCAAGGCCACTGAAGACTCGCTTAAAGCGATTGACATAATAAACCTAAATCAAAATCATATTTTTCGATCACAGAACGCAGCTTCTCTAGTATCACACCTCCAAAGAGAACTACTCAACGTTCGAGAACTAATAAAAAATAAAAAAACCGCACCCTTCATAGGTGAAGTCAAAGAAATCATAAAAGAAAACAAAAAAGAAATCGAAAAACTAGAGAAAGATCTAGAAAAATTTAAGTCTTTTGAGAAGTTCCGAGCAACCCCCAAAGAGTATTTTAAATACATCGGAAAACTAGAAGCAAAAATTGACTTATATGCGTCCGATGCCTTACCCGACGAACTCACAGATGAAGATATCGACGAGAAAATTAAGTCTCTCAAATCCGAGCTTGAGGACGACCAGTCTCGGGCCGATATCGCCAAAAGACGCTTAGACCAACTTATAAATCTTAGGCTAGAGAAGTTAAAGCTCAAAGGGTACGAGGGATTTGAAGCCTTATTCATTGAGCCAGAGAGAATAATAAACCTTTACTCAGCTGAAAATGATGCCATTGAAAAAATGCCGGACATCGGAAGCGCCTCAAACTACCTTTACCTTCATCTTTCATACTTCTTAGCGCTACACGAAGTAGCCAAAGAGCGAAAAACCTCCTGGATGCCATCATTTGTTGTATTTGACCAGCCGAGCACCCCTTACTTCACAACATCAGGCACCCCAACCGACGACATAAAAAGCTTAGATGCGGTTTTTATAGAACTTGACTCCTTTGTTAAAAAGATGGACAACCATGGTGGATTCCAAGTGATACTGCTTGAGCACGTAGAGGAGAGTCACTGGAAGAATTTAGACCTGCAGCGATTCAGATTAGTTGATCGTGAGCTTCGCGATGATTATGGGTTGGTTCTCGAATAGGGGCTATCTCCAAAGACATTACAAAAACCACTTCGAGAGAGCCGCCATCGGCTCTCTTCGGATAGCGAATCCATGGCAATTTTCGATTCAAAAAAAATTTAGCCACACATTACTGCAATGACATCACCAACAATGAGGCTCACCCCCATGTCATTGCACTGCCCTCGCTGTCACTCCCCCAAAGTCGCATCCTTCCATCACGCTATGAAAGTCAGCGCCGCCATCGGTACCGTGGGCGGTGTTGCACGTGGCGTCAGCGCGGCCCTGGCAGGTAGCCAAGCTGGCGCAGCTATCGGTGCGTTCGCCGGTCCTGTCGGCGTCACCCTTGGTACCGTGTCGGGCGCCATCCTAGGTGGGCTGGCCGGCGGCGTAGGCGGCTGCGCGCTCGGTGCTCAGCTCGGCGAGTCGCTCGACCGCCACGTTCTGGCTCACAACCTCTGTCTGCTCTGCGGCCATCGCTTCAACCTGCCGACCTGATCCGACTCCCCTCTCCTCATTTCATTCGTCCGGACGGCGCTGCGCCTCGCACAGCGCTTTATGCCGTCTTACACCCAAAGGAATCATTCACATGGCACATCTCGTCGAAACCATGGCCTATGCCGGCTCCACTCCATGGCACGGTCTGGGCAATCAACTCACTCAAAAACAACCCATCGAAGTCTGGCAACGCGAAGCGGGCATGGACTGGCAGATCCTGGAAAGCCCCGTGCACTTCAAGTCTGATGCCATCGGTCACCTTGGCGCGATCCACTCTTTCCCGGAACAGAAGGTGCTCTACCGCTCAGACACCAAGGCGCCGCTATCAGTGGTATCGCAGCGTTACCACACCGTGCAGCCTCGGGAAGTTTTGGAGTTCTACCGCGACCTCACCGAAGTTTCCGGATACGAGCTGGAAACTGCTGGCGTGCTCAAGGGAGGTCGCAAGTTCTGGGCACTGGCGCGTACCGGACAAGGCGCCGCGCTCCGGGACAACGACCAAGTCAATGGGTATCTTCTGCTGGCCACATCGTGCGACGGCACCCTTGCCACCACAGCCACCCCCACCACCGTACGAGTGGTGTGCAATAACACTCTGACCATAGCCCTGGATGGCACCAGTCGCGCGATCAAGGTGCCGCACAACACCCGCTTCGACCCCAAGGTAGTGAAGAAACAGCTCGGCATTGCCGTCTCGCAATGGGACGACTTCATGTACCGCATGCGCGCGCTGGCCGAACGCAAAGTTCAGTGGCACGAGGCATTGGGATTTTTCATGACCGTGCTATGCGATACCAGCCCGACCGGCGTGTTGCCTGAGCAACTGCCCAACGAGCGTGCGCTGCGCAAAGTCCAGGAGCTGTACGAGGGACGTGGCCGAGGCAGCCAGCTCGAATCTGCCCGCGGCACCGCTTGGGGTCTGCTAAACGCCGTGACCGAGTATGTCGACCACGAACGCCGTGCGCGCAACAACGAGTACCGCATGGACTCGGCCTGGTTCGGCCAGGGCGCTCAGATCAAGCAGCGCGCCTTGGATGCCGCGCTGCGACTCGCGGCTTAAACCTCCTTACCTCTCCTCACGCCCGGTCAGCGTTGTGCTGGTCAGGCGTTTTTCTGTCTTCAAGGTGAACCGCATGAAAGCAACGTCATTGAACGGCAGTACTCGCAAGAAACGTCCGGCCCTGCGCCTGGTCAGCACCAAGGAGTTGCCCCGTGAGGACTGGCTACAGATTCGAAAGCAGGGTATCGGCAGTTCGGATGCCGCCGCTGCCGTGGGGCTGAATCCCTACAAATCGCAGTTGGAGTTATGGCTGGAGAAGACTGGGCGCGATACAACGCTGCCGAAGGCAGATCCCCACGATGAGGAAAGCCCGATGTACTGGGGCAACGTCTTGGAACCCATCGTGGCCTGGCATTACAGCAAGCGCACGAAGAACAAGGTGCGGCGCATCAACGCCGTATTGCAGCATCCCGATCCGGAACTCCCCTGGATGTTGGCCAATATCGACCGCGAGGTGATCGGGACCGACGATGTTCAAATTCTCGAATGCAAGACCGCCGGCATAAACGGGGCGCGCCTCTGGAAGGAAGGCGTGCCCGAATATGTGGTGCTGCAGGTCATGCACCAACTCGCCGTCACCGGCAAGCAGGCGGCGGATGTCGCCGTGTTGCTCGGGGGCCAGCAGTTAGAGGTGCACCGAATTGAGAAGGACGAGCAGATGATTGCCCGCTTGATCGAGCTGGAGCGCAGGTTCTGGCACTTCGTAGAGACCGACACCCCGCCGCCGGCCGATGGCACCGCTTCTGCTGAAGGGGCATTACGCTGTCTCTATCCGGAGGATAACGGCCAGATCATCGACTTCAGCAACCACGCCGGAATGAGCGCCGTCTTCATCGAGCTCAAAGCCGTACGCAAGTCGATCGCCGATAAGGAAAAACGCGAGGCTGAGCTGAAGCAGATCCTGCAGCAGGCCATGGGTGATGCCAGCCGAGCAGAGTTTTCCAGCGGCTATGTTAGCTGGCGCAAGGCTAAGGACAGTATCGCTCTCGATGTCGCTCGACTGCTTCAGGATAAGCCGTACCTGCAGGCCAAATACCCGTTGCTGAAACCCGGTGCGCGGCGCTTCCTGGCCGGCTGATTTTCACCTCCCTCACTCCACTCCCCTTGGCCAGTCCATGCAGTTCGCACTGCGTGGCTGGCCTTTTTTCATTCCCAGGAGAACCACCATGCTGAAAGGCTTAGCCCTGACGCCCCCAGTGCTCGGGCGCATCTCCATCGGCAAGGTCATCGAGAAGAACGGCAAGCGCCTGCCGGAGAAGGATGACCAGTTCACCATCACCTCCCAAGTGCAAAGCAAGGACGGCTGGCTATTGCACCCGCTCAACGACAGCCTACGTCAGAGTAAGGACGACAAGCTCCGCAGCATTCCGGTGCGCCTGCTGTTCAACGCGCCTGAGCTGAATCTTCGTGCCGACTACACGCTGTTTGATCGGCAGTCCGGACGACCTCTGTGCGTGGGTAACGGTGAGACCTGCAAGCGCGTCACCCAAGACGGTATGCAATCCCTACCCTGCCCTTCGCCGGATGCCTGCCCATTGGCCAGGGGTAATGTCTGCAGGCCCTACGGACGGCTGAACGTGGTCATTGGTGATGAGGATCCACTCGGTAGCTTTGTGTTTCGCACCACCGGCTTCAACAGCATCCGCACCCTCGCCGCCCGGCTGCATTACTTCCAGGCCATCTCCGGCAACCGCTTGGCGTGCCTACCGCTGGAACTACGCCTTCGTGGCAAGTCCACTCGGCAGAGCCATGGTACCCCGATCTTCTACGTCGACCTGACGATACGCGGCGGTATGGACATGGCCGAAGCGCTGAAATCCGCGAATGAACTGGATACGCAGCGACAAGCAGCTGGCTTCGATCAAGCTGCGCTGGATGAAGCGGCGCAGCGTGGCTTCGCCAATGGCGCGTTCGAGGATAGCGAGGAAGATGACGGCCCCATCGTCGAGGAGTTCTACCCTGTCGAGGAAGGCCAATCCCCTGTCGCCAACATTCTCCAACGATCTGTGAAAAGCAGCTTGGCCGCGAAGCTAGAGGCGCAAGCCCAGCGTCATACCCCACCGGTTGATCAATACCAAGGAGCCCAGTATGCGTCTGCACAAGCTGAAGACCGGTGACTCGACCGGCACCTACCTGGTCGAGTCACTGGTCACCGAAACCGACATCCTACTGGTGTCCCGGCAGTTGGCGAATCTGCGTCTGCGCCGTGGGCGTTCGCTGACCTCTCCGAAGGCAGTGTTCAGCCACCTGCAGGCGCTGCTGGGCGATTACGAGCATGAGGTTTCTGCCCTTCTCCACCTTGATAGACGCCGTCAAGGCAGCCCTGGAGCGCAACGCCACCGCATTGGTCTTGGTGCACCACCATCCCTTAGGGGATCCCGAAAGCCAGGCGGACCGCAACCTGACCCACAAGCTGAAGGAGGCACTGAACCTGGTCGGGGTGCGGACGCTGGACCACATCATCGTAGGTCGCGAAGGCTGTCTATCGTTGGCAGAACAGGGTCACCTGTGAGGAGAAAATGAAGATGACGCTATTAAGGGTCTTGGCCGCCGTGTTTATGTTCGTTGGCATTCTCGCTGGCTGCCTGGCGCTCCTGCTGCTGGTGATTTTACTGGTGCGTTTTCCGCCACTACTGATCGCCGTGCTGCTGGCATGCTGTACTCTTTGCCAACTGCTGAAAGTGTTCCGGACATCAGAGATAACACCGACAAAGCCACCACCTCCTTGCAGTGACCATTCCACGTAAGCAGCCAGGTCAGCTGCGGCTGAGACGTTCCACCAGACGCTCCACCATCTCCAGCACCAGTGTCCGATCATCCGCCGTCAGGACAGATAGTAAGTTCTGCAGGCGGCGCGCCTGATCCTCCGGGCGCGAGCTACCTTCGGTCAGTAGGTCAGCTGTCTCGCAGCCGAAAACCGAAGCGAGTTCAACCAGACGCTCCACGTTTGGCATAACGACCCCGCGCTCGATACGTGATACGGCTTCACTACCGATCCCCAATCGCTCAGCGACCTGTTCCTGACTCAACTTACAACGCATTCGTTGGCGCGCAATCGCTTGGCCCACAACCTCAGCCAACTGCTTCGAATCGGTTTTTGACATGCCGTCCTCCAGATCAACCTGAATGGTTGGCCATCAACCTGTTGACATGAAGGACCTTGCGAGACGAGACTCAACCCTAAAGGTTGATATTCGACCTTCTCGCCAATTCAAATCCCAAGCAGGGAGCACAAAGCAGCATGATCGTCGTAACTGGTCTGAATGAAGCGCAGATTGAAGGCCTCGTGAGAGGCAAATCGTCCTTCGAGGTAGTTGGCCTCAGAGGAAATTTCATGGAAGGGATCAAGCTAGTAGAAACCAAGATAGAGGCCCTCGGTATGAAGTGCCGAGTCAGGACAGATGTTAAAGGATCCCTGATCCAAGGCGGAGCCCTAGGAGCAGTCTTTAGCGTGGTATCTACACCTGCCACATTGGCCCTTGCAACATTGACCGCAGCAGCGGGGGTTGGCCATACGCTCGCAACTTACGACCCGGACTATGAAATCGTAAAAGATTACGTCAATAAAAAACTCAAAGTAGCCTATAAAAAAAGGGCAAACAAAAAATAAATAAACCTTCTCAAATCATCGCAGACAAAGCACATGAAAGCCAAATCAAGCATACTGAAAACAGCAGGCTTATTACCACTATTATTCTCGCTTAATGCTCAGGCGGATGTTGACTATGGGTATCTATATCCAAGCACGCTACCCAACGAAAAATCAATGAATGATTTACCTTATGCAATTCCCTGCGCAGAAGCCAAAAATCAGTATGGCGCTAAATTCTATCGCTGCACTTGGTACACCCTACCTAGAAATATTACCAGGTGGGACGCTCAACAACAGCGTAACATTAGCTTCAGTAATCAGATAAGCGGCGCATGCCAGCGTGGCACCTGTCGTGCGTCCAATGGCTCGGGCGTCTATGGGATGTACGGACAAAACCTCAGCTTTACCCTGTCCATTTACTATTACATATAAGGAAGTAAGGATGGCTATCCGATTGCCTATCGCATGGATGGTGGCCCTCACAAAAAAGGCAAAGAAGTAACCTACGCGCAAGCACGAACAATACTTCAAGAATTTTTACTCGACCACGGTATCAGCTCAACAAGTGCAAAAGACACTATCGGAGCGTATAGCCTTGACGCGCAAATTGGGCTTAGCTCTTCCAGTGATGTTACCCCTCAGGCTGAAGAAATCGTCATGACAAAACCCACAAAAAATATCGATGTGAAGGAAGCATGGTGCAACCCACGTGCGGACGACGAGTGCACTATCAACGGAAATAAAGTAGCTAAGGCGGAGCTTAAGCAATATCTCCCGGAGATTTATGAACTGGAAGTTCTAAACGCTGGCGGATATTGCGAGCATCCTATCTGTTATGACAAGAACGATAAACCTGTCGGCATTCACTAATATGCAAGGGCACGGAAACATTCCGTGCCTTTTATTTTTTTGTGTCCTCAGTTAGAAACCCACTAACGTAAAACATCCACTATCAGACATCCAATTGCTGGCATTGGCCCATGGTGATCTCTCCATGCTGAAACTCTGAGTTGCTCTTCCTTGATGGCGCTTCGCCCCCTCGCTGACCTGACTTCGCCCGCTTAAAAGCCCGGAGGTATTGAACTCTGGGACCAAGTAGCTGGACATCCCAACCAGAGGAGGCCATTTCAGACTTGGCTCAGCCATTCTGGTACGCCCTGTCGCCACTGCCGATGTTTATTGAATTTCCGGTGCTGCTGCCCAAGCTAGGTTTCTGGCCAGCATCATCATCACAATGGCAAGTTTCGATGGGATTGCCTTAGTGCTACGCCGATTTGGCATCGAGTTGTTATGAGCCAAATACCCTAACAGCACTTCGATAGCTACTCGCTATTGATGCACTTGCCTTTTACCAAGTAGCGAACCAAGTGTGGTTCATCTTTCGAGTCCTCGTAGGTAATCATGCTTCTCACACTCCTGCAGTACCGCACGCTGGGCGAGAAGTACACCAACTTGCCGATGTCCAAGTCCATGCCATAAGCGTAGTCTTCAAGCCTGGGGTAAGAGCTTCTTCACGCTTTGTGCGTAGTGCTCTGTAGCCTTCCTGGCAGATTGCTCAAGATTATCAGTTACGATACGGCTAAACTCGAAAATTTCGCGAATCCGATTAAATCAGAGAAGGAGGAGAGGCGCGAACCCTTATCGACGGAGAAGCCCGCATATCTACTGCTATTAATTCACTGCGCGAATCGATAACTATGACCTGTTAGTATTCTTGAGCAGCTAAATGTAGCCGCCCGTGGCGGTGCTCAGTCGGTCGCATAGATCGCATACTATTCAGAAATCAAGAATAACATTGCCAGCCTTTTAACGGCTGGCAATGTTAACGTGACTATTGAGATAGTGTCGCATTCAGAGGTTCCAGGCACGTACAGCGTGTCAAGTTGGGAAACTGCGATCATCAAGCACAACGGCACGGTTGGTACAGGAGGATTGGCAGAGGCCGTATCATCGATTCTGATCCCTCACCCACGGCCCTTGCACGGAAGCCGCAAGCAGGCACAACGAAGCAGCCAACAGGACTAAATCCTTCAACAAGAATTGTCCCGGCGCAGCCGAAATGGCCGGGAACCCTCCCGCCGTGGCCTCCGCTACACCAGGGGTACTAAAGAAGAAGGTCAAAGTTACAAGGTAGGTCATGGTTGACATCGCCGCCCCCAAAGCCGAAAACAGTGGTTTGAAAGCACCGATGGTGAGCGCCGCTGCAGTTGAGAGCTCCAGCACACCGATGACATAGCTCGCGCCTTGAATGCCGAACAGCGTATGTAGCCAGCTCATGAGTGGGCTGTTGGCAATGAACGGCGCAATGCCCTCAGCCTCATACATCGTGAATTTCATGCCTCCGAACCAGATGAAGACGACAACCAAGGTCCATCTAAGGAGCACTAGATAATTGAAGGAGCCAAGGCTTTTCTCTGCAATTTGCAGGCGAATCTGGTTAGGCTGGGTAAAGTTCGTCATTTTCAGTTCCTCGTCAGTCATGTAAGGAATCGGCAACCTCACGCGGTGGCGTTCGGGTTACCAAGGGATTGAAGAGGCCCGAAGACCTCCATCGGACAGTCGGTGCAGCAGCGCTCGTCGCAATAGCGACAGGTCGTCAGCGATGTCAGCGCATCGTCAGGCAGTGCTGCAACGATCGTTTCGGCTATGCGCTCAAGAGCGCTCAAATCTTCAGATGAAACAGGGGCGAGCAGCGTACTGAGGGCGGCACGCCGAAGTTCGAGAAGCTCTTCACGCTGTTTACGGCCGCTTAAAGTCAAAGCCAGGCTCATTGTTCGTCGATCCAGCGCCGACGGTTTCTTCTCAACAAAGCCTCGTTCGACCAGTCGATCGACAAGGCGCACGGCACCTGCGTGTGACAACCGCAAGATGCGGCTCAATTGGTCAATCGACAGGCTGGGCACATGCCCAATCACAATCACCGCCGCCACGGTTTCACCACCCAAAGGCATGGCGTCGTTGACCGCGGCACGCATCTGATCGGTAACACCGACCGCTAGGGCCCCCAGGAGATTTATCAGTCGTTCGGAATTAATCATGGCTGTACACTCCTTTCGCCTACACATGTATGACTCATGCATATATTAGTACATCAACAAACCTGCTCCAGTCAACACCCACGAGGAAAACCGGGCGACGAAAGGTCGCTAAGGCCGCATATGGCTATCACCGGATGGGACAAGCCAGGGAGCCTATGGCGGCATGGCTTCTCGCGAGTCGACCTACTGGCTCTCGAATACTCGACGTTCATCGTCAACGGTCGCCCCGATTTGGCGATTCTCGTCTAAAGTCCTGCCAGCGAAGAGGCGGCCGCCACTATCGGGGATTTGACGGCCACCCAGCCACGTTAAAGTGCAGATCATTCGCAGATGTTGCTGACAGGCGCTGACACTGAGCAGCTTTATACGCGCATCTCTGCTGAGTGTGGCCCTCCCGTTCTACACGGTAGAGAGGATCGCTATTTTGAATAGCCTCAGATACAGCCACCGTGCCCCACGCATCTAGGGAGGGTGAGTCGAAGCTGCTAGAGTGCTGCAACTAGCCGCTGAACGGCGTCGCCTGCATCCGTATGGTGCTTACCGACCTCGTACATCTGGAGATCGAAGACGGTGCCTTCATCTCCATGAGCGTGCACCGAAAATGGCTTTCTGAGAGTGGTCTAGCTTTACCCAGCTATCTGCCTAGTTGCAGATAGCTGGGTTGGCGAGCCTTTGCTTGATCTCCTCCTTATCCCAGCCGAATGGAAAGTTCGACGTCATCGCAAACCCGCGTGGACAAGTACCCACTCTCACTATCTCGAACACGGGCGAGATAGTCCGGGCTGTAATCTGCATTGTCGGCAACGACCCATGCTCCCGGACGAAGACGATCCTCCAGCAGATTAAGGACGTCGCCGTAAAGTGCCTTGGCCCCATCCAGCAGCAAGAGGTCGATCTTATCCGGAAGATCCTGGCTCAGGGTCTGCAAGGCGTCGCCCTCTCGGATCTCCACCAGATCGATCAAGCCACCTGCGCTCAGATGCTGACGCGCCTTAGCGATTTTCGAAGATTCGAACTCAGTGGTAATCAGACGGCCACCGCCGTTGTCGCGTAGTGCAGCAGCCAGATGCAGCGTGGAAAGGCCAAAGGAGGTACCGAACTCGATGATCGTCCGTGCATTCGAACCGCGTACTAGGCTGTAAAGCAGCCGACCGGTTTCTCTAGAAACCGGCAGCCAAAGATCCTTCAGACGGGTATAGAAATCCAAATATTCGGTCTTGCTACGCATTAGTCGATCAAGCTCGTCACGGGACATACCCGCCAAAGCCGGGCTGGTGGCCGCATCGGCTTGGGCGAACAACTGATCTAGCAAGTGTGCAACGGGAGCGGAGGCCAAAGTAGACATAGGTTTTCCTCAGGTTGAAGAGTCCCAGCAGGTAGCTGGAGACAGGTGATTCAGCGCTTGCTCAGCAACTGCAGCGCCACAAAAAACGAGAGGCCGACAGAGGCTGCTCCGGCCAAATAGACCGAGGCCACTCCCCATGACTGAGCCATCAGGCCGGCGAGAGGGCTCGTCAGCCCCAAGGCGATATCGAGAAATGCCACGTAGGCCCCCATTGCCAAGGCGCGGGTCTGTGGCGGAGCACGCCGCACGGCCTCGACACCAAAACCAGGAAATGCGAGTGAATAACCGATGCCAGTTAGCGCCGCTCCGATGTAGACAGTGGGCGTACCTTCCGCCCCCCAGATCATCAGCAACCCGAGCGCTTCGATCGCCACGCAGACCATTGCCACCCGTGCCCCTCCGAGCCTGTCCGGAAGGTGAGAGCAGAAGAGCCGTGCGGTAATGAACGCTAGGCCGAAGGCACTGAAGACCAGAGACGAATCCCCCCAGTCCCTGGCGGAGAACAACAAGGCAATGAACGCTGTGATAACGCCAAACCCGACACTACACAGTGCTAGTCCGAGCCCTGGCACCCAGACGGCGCCAATGACTCGATAAAAAGGCGTACGACGCGTAGCGGTGGTCGACACGCCTTTGATATGTGCAATAGCGAGCAATGCCAGCAGCGGGATCAAGACGGATCCCAACGAAACGCCAGCGAATCCCCAAGCAGAATTAATCGCTACCCCCAAAGGCGCCCCTAGGGAATAGGCTCCATACATGGCCATCCCATTCCAGGCCATAACTTGCCCGGCATTCTGCGGCCCAACTTTTCCGATCCCCCAGCCCAGAGCACCAGTCACTACAAGGCTTTCCCCAAGAGCTAGGACGATGCGCCCAATCAGCAGCCCCCAGACAGATACAAACGGAACCTGCGTGAACGCTAGGGACGAGAGGTAAACGACTCCAGACAAGCTCGCCAACAATAGCCCCAGAGTCATCGCCCACTTAGCCCCACGCATATCTGCGAGATTCCCTGCCCACGCCCGAGAGCACAGAGCAGCAATGAACTGAGCCCCAACCACCAGACCGATTACAGAAGTGCTCATGCCGAGAGAATGATGCAGGTGCAGCGGCAGGACCGGGAGCTGCATGCCAATTACTAAAAAAGCGATAAAAACGGCCAGAGTCAGTAGCAACAACCTGAGCACGACCACTTTGGATGACTGTTCCTGTGCGACGGATTCAAGAGATGTGCTGGTCATAGAGACGACCTGTCGAAAACGGTGTTCATGAAAGCGATCCTGAGAGAATTGAAGAGCGTTTCAATTGAGGACTAAAATGTGATCATTTCGTCGCTTTCAAGAATATGAGCAATTAATCGCATTTAATATTCGCATCCAACTTCAAGGTACTGACGCGTCATGGCAAAGCGCTCGAACCCCCAAATTTCCTCGCGGAAAGAGCCTAAGCAGGCTCGCTCCAACGAGCTGGTCTCAGCTGTTTTGGAGGCTGCTATTCAGGTTTTGGCAAAGGAAGGAGCTACGCGCTTCACTATGGCGCGCGTGGCAGAGAAGGCTGGCGTGAGCGTTGGATCGCTATATCAGTACTTTCCCAACAAAGCGGCGATCTTGTTCCGCTTACAGAACGATGAGTGGCAGCAGACATCGAAGATGCTGTGCCAAATTTTGGAAGATTTGGCCGCACCACCCCTGCAGCGTTTGCGCACGCTCGTCCATACGTTCGTCCACTCCGAATGTGAAGAAGCACTAATTCGAGTGGCGCTGAATGATGCTGCTCCGCTTTATCGCAATGCCCCTGAAGCACAAGAGGCCAAAGCGTCCTCGGAGCAAGCCATCGAACGCTTCATGGACGAAACTCTGCCGGACGCACCTCAGCACGATCGGATTCTAGCGGGCGATCTAATAACCACCACGCTGAGCTGCGTGGGCAAGCAATTTTCCACCACACCTCGCTCGATCGAGGAGATTCAGGTATATGCAGATGCGCTGGCCGACATGCTGTGTGCGTACTTATACAAACTCCAGCGGCGCCAGGGGAAGAAAGATCGACAAAAGTCATAGCAGCTGAGGAACGGGCGGCTTTCTCTGCTCTTTACTCTAACGCTTTAACTACTAAAGGTCAGAAGCAGACTTGGCACTCCGCAGCCGTCACCTCGCACTCGCGAGCTGGCCTGACTTAACTAAAACCTAACGCCACTAACGCCCACGGCCATGGGAGCTCTATTCCGAACATCGGTAGACGATGCATCAGGAAGCCTGTGTTGATTTTATTTTAGTCTTTCTAAATGACAGGGATGTCAGTCAGCTTTTTGAGAATTTTGTTAGCGATATGCGCTGGCGGAAATCCTGCACATATCCCAGCGATATGCTAGTCGGTCTTAAGCGAACCGAATTGCCTCAGAAAGACCACTAGAGGCCTTTCTAGCTACCTCGACCGCCTAAAATGTCTCAAATCATTGCGTTTTTGACATTGCTAGCGCTTTGCACAGTGCTAGCCTTAATTCACATAGAAAGTATCGGCTCCATTGACAAGTTCAACCACTTATCGCTAGCACCATACTTGATAGCAAATTACCACAACCTTACGCTGCCTCATTAGCAAACCTACAAAACGCCTGCGGAGGTCGCTGTGATCGAATTCTATCTGAACGGCCAGAAAGTCCAGTCTCAATTCAGTGACGACACTCCATTACTGTGGGTAATTCGAGATGAATTCAAGCTCAAAGGCACCAAGTTCGGCTGCGGTATTGCCATGTGTGGTGCATGCACGCTCCATGTAGGAGAGTCCGCTGTTCGATCTTGCGTGTACCCACTCGCGATGGTTCGAAACCAGTATGTTACAACCATCGAAGGGCTCGGCGACCATCCCCTACAGCGGGCATGGGTGGAGCAGCAAACACCGCAGTGTGGCTATTGCCAGTCTGGCCAGATTATGCAGGCGGCGACATTGCTGAAGCAAATACCCCATCCCACAGAAGACGACATCATCAATCACATGAGTTCTAATTTGTGTCGTTGCATGACCTACCGACGCATCAAAGAAGCCATTAAGCACGCGGGCTCGATTCCGACTCGCTCCCAGGCTTCGGTTGATATGAGGGTGGAGAATAAATGAACATCAAAAAATCGATACTTCATTCCGAGCCGGCCACCTTGTCGCGCCGTAATTTCTTGGTGGGGACGGTGGCCGGAACTTTGATCATGGCTTTCACGTCTGACTTCTCAGTACAAACCGTATTCGCAAGTGAAGCGTTGGAAAAAAAACTGTTCTCCCCTACCGTTTGGTTCCAAATAAACGATGAGGGCGAGATTACTATTAATATTGCTAAGGCTGAAATGGGTCAACATGTGGGGAGTGCCCTTGCACGCATTGTTGCCGATGAGCTTGGAGCCAATTGGGAGCATGTCAAGATCGTCCATGTAGATACCCACCCAAAGTGGGGGTTCATGGTTACCGGTGGATCATGGTCGGTGAATACCTCCTTCGTAACACTCTCTCAGGCAGGAGCGGCGGGACGACAGGCCCTCATTGAGGCTGCGGCAAAGCTCAAAGGAATTCCACCGTCACAATGCGATACCCAAAACGGGTACGTGGTAACGCCTGCGGGTAATCTCGGTTTCGGCGAAGTCGTGCAAAGAGCAACTTTTAATCGTGCATTTACTGCTGAGGAATTGGCCAAGTTCAATCCAAAGCCAAAAAGCAAGCATGTGCTTATTGGGGCTGACCACAAAGCCTTGGACATTCCACAAAAAACTAATGGAACAGCTGTATACGGAATCGACGTCGAAGTCGAAGGCATGGTATACGCTCGCCCTGTCGTCCCGCCAACTCGGTATGGCAGCCGCGTGATCAGCGTCGATGATAGCCGCGCCAAGCCACTGTCAGGCTACTTAGGTCATGTCATTCTCAAAGACCCAAGCGGCCTTATTCAGGGGTGGGTTTCGGTCTTGGCTAAGGACTATCCCACCGCAATAAAAGCGGGCGACCTAATTGACGTGCAATACCAGGTAGGTCCCACAGCCACCGTCAGTGAAAACGATATATTGCAAGAGGGTGAACGCCAGGTTAAGGCCCCTAGTACAGGGTACCTGTTCGTCGACACTGGCGATGTCGATGCAGCGAAAAAGCAGAATCCAAACTCCATAGATGCAATCTACAAGACGCACACAGCAATGCATTTCGCGCTAGAGCCACTCAACACTACTGCGCTGTTCTCGGAAGGTATCTGGCACATTCATGGTGGTAATCAATGGCAGTCGCTCACTTTGCCATCTCTGGCCAAAGCGCTTGAGGTCGATGAAACTCAAGTCGTGATTCATCAGTATTACCTCGGCGGTGGCTTTGGCCGTCGTCTATGGGGGGACTACATGATCCCCGCCGCGCTGACCGCCAAGCAATTCGGGCAACCGGTTAAGTTGATTTTTACACGCGTGGATGACTCGCGGTTCGACCAAGTCAGGTCGGCCTCTGTCCAGCGTTTCCAGGCCAACTTCGACGAAACCAATCAGCTGGTGGCGCTCGATCACGCCTTCTCGGCCGGATGGCCAACTTTAACGATGGCGCCGGACCTGCTGGCTGACAGCATCGACAAACAAGGCAAGCTCGATCCGTTCTCTACCAGTGGCGCCGATCATTGGTACACACTGGAACACCATCGGGCTCGCGCCATCAATAACGCACTTGCACAGAAAACATTCCTACCGGGCTGGTTGAGATCCGTCGGACAGGGATGGATCGTCTGGGGCCTTGAATCCTTTATCGATGAGGCCGCTCATCGAGCCGGAGTTGATCCAGTGGCGTTCCGCTTGCAGATGCTGAATGGCGAGGGCAAGCAAGCGGGCATTCCCCCCGAAACCTCGGGCGGAGCGCTTCGGCTCAGACACGTACTTGAGGTACTCGCAAAGCAGGTCGATTATGGCTCAAAACTGGGGCCTAACGAAGGGCTCGGAATCGCATTGTCCTCCGGTCAAGAGCGTACCAATGCGACTTTGATCGCCACAGCTGCGCATGTTCGTGTCGACTCGGACACTGGGAAAATCCAGGTCAAAAAAGTTGTGATGGTAGTGGATGCGGGCGTCATCATTCACCCAGATGGTGCGCGCGCTCAATTGGAAGGAGCGGCCTTGTGGGGAGTCAGCCTGGCGCTTAACGAGCACACAGAATTTGCCAATGGCCAGGTCCGGGACGTGAATCTGAACACCTATACCCCGATTCGCATGAATGAAGTACCTGAGATCACCATCAAGCTCATCGATAGCGAAGAGTTCCCGACTGGGCTGGGTGAACAAGGCGTGATCGGAATAGCGCCGGCTATTGGAAATGCCATTTTCCAGGCGGTAGGCGTGAGGCTTCGCACGCTTCCGATGAAGCCGGAACATATTCTCAACTCATTGAAAAAGCAGGAGGTTTAATAATGGCTAGACCTCGTGCGGTTTTATGCGCGTTAGCGTTAGTTGGGCTTTCACGCGTAACCTTTGCTGACCCTTTTAAAGATTACGTGGACGCCCCGTCACCCGCGACAGCATTCAAATACATACACCAAGTGACTACACATCAGCGATGCGTGAATTGTCACGGAGTTATCAGCGGTGGTGTTCAACGTCCTACGGTGGGTGAAGAGGGTCGCTTGCACCCCATGAACATCTCCGTCATGCATAACCTTCGCTTGCGGGTCGAAGGCAAGAAGTTCGCTGAAATAGCCAACTCTTCCCAGCCTGTCAATTGCCGAAGCTGCCACCAGGACGTCAATGGTGATGCACCTGGAATGCCTCCCGGCGCCGCAAACGACTTGATGCCAGGATTCGTATGGCATATGCCTCCTCCGACGATGATTCTTAATAGAACCATGAGCGTGCAACAATTATGTGACCAATTCCTAGATCCCGCCAGAAATAGTTTTCTTGCGGTGAGGGGGGGACGAGATGACCTCGAAACCTTTAAGAAAGAGTTTGTTCACCACGTGAGCGACGACCCGCTCGTCCGATGGGCGTGGCAACCTGGCCCCGGACGAAGTCCCGCACCGGGGACTCACGCTCAACTGGTCGAAGCCATGAAGCTATGGACTAGTGCCGGAGCACCGTGCCCCGCTTCGTTAGGCAAGAAAATATAGTTCATCAACAAAAGTTTACGCTCCCAGATTTCAAAGAAGACATCTCTGAATATAGGAATGAGACACTATGCTAACTGGGATAAGTGCTCTGTTAGATGCAGTTGCCACCGTGACAAAATATAATCGCGAGGCCGTATTAGCCACATTGGTCAAGATCGAGGGCTCTTCCTATCGACAGCCGGGTGCTCGCATGCTTGTACCAATCTACGGTGCCTCTATCGGCACCATAAGTGGTGGCTGCTTGGAATCCGAGGTGGCAAAAAAAGCATGGTGGTTGACAGATAGGGCAGAAGCAGTAGTACGTCGGTACAGTACAGACGCTCAGGACGATGACGACGATTCGGCGCAAACCTTCGGTCTCGGCTGCAATGGCACTGTCCACGTGATGCTACAGCGTCATAGCGCGAAAAAACCGCTACCCGCATTCGAGTTGCTGCACCTAGTACGCAGAAGCGGCCGGCCTGGTGTACTGGCCAGCGTGATTGCCTGCCAACAAAACGCCAGCATCCGCGTTGGCGATCAATGGCTACTACACCCCGATCATTCTGGTAGAGCACGTCTGCTAGACTCTACCCTTGACGACCAGGTACAAGCAGACTTGACCGACACGTTGAGCCATGGCCGTTCGATTCTACGCGTTTACAGCACCTCCCAAGGCGAGGTCGAGATTTTCCACGAATACATTGCACCACAACAACGACTGGTGATATTCGGAGCAGGGCACGATGCTCAGCCTCTGGTACACATGGCAAAGTTGCTGGACTGGCACGTAACCGTAATCGACGGCCGCACACACTTTGCCCGCAGCGACCGTTTCCCCAACGCTGACGCCGTGCTGCAAGTGGATGCTCGTCCTCCTTATACCCTGCACAGACTTACCGACCACGCTCTCGTCGCAGTGATGACCCACAGCTATAGCCAAGATCGTCATTGGCTCGAGGGGCTGCTACAAGGTAATCCCACTTATATTGGTCAACTAGGCCCACGCGCTCGTACCGAGCGCTTGCTCGCAGAAATATGCACATCAACTGCCAAGTTATCTGCTTTGAAAAACTTCCACTACCCAATGGGTCTAGATATCGGAGGTGAAACACCAGAAAGTGTGGCCCTCGCCATCCTCGCCGAGATGACGGCAGTATTGAGCCAACGGAGCGGTGGCATGCTTAAGTATCGCAAGACAGACATCCACATATCCATCGAATGAAATTATGTGATTTCCGAAAACTATATCTTCGAACGGTCCTGCCATACCTATTCCGCTCCGCAAGCCTCGGCATCTTAGATTTTTTGTCACATAATTGTTCAGCTGCTGTCAGCGGCAGACTCACAAAGTGCACTACGCATTAATTGTGGAGGCTTGCCAAAGGCTCGAAGGAAAGCTTGTCGCATACGTTCACGATCCTTAAAGCCTGTTTCTCTAGCAATGACCTCTATCGGATGGCGACTTGTTTCCATCATCACTCGTGCAGACTCCACTCGTAGAATCTCGATGGCTTTCGCTGGACTCTTCCCCGTCTCCTCACGAAACACTCGACTAAATTGCCTTGGACTGAGCCTTGCTACTTTTGCAAGCACCGAGACGGAGAGATCACTACTGAGATGATCACGTGCGTAAGCCAACGCTTGTTGTATTCGGTCGGACTTCGGATCGAGATCCAGTAAGGCAGAATGCTGGGATTGTTTGGAGCCTCGCCGCTGAACGATGACCAGCTTACGCGCGATATCGCGGGCTAAAGTCGAACCCAGGTCATTCTCAACCATAGCTAATGCTAGATCCACACCAGCACTCATTCCTGCACCAGTCCAAATCTGGCCATCGACGACGAATAATCGATCCACTTCTAACTGGACCGCAGGATAACGCCTCTTGAACTCAGGTACATGTAACCAATGAGTGGTCACACGTTTTCCCGCAAGGAGCCCGGCTTCAGCTAATGCAAAAATTCCGGTGCATAAGGAAGCTATACGCCTTGATTTACGACTGACTTCCACAAGACTGCTTATCAGCCCTGGGCTGTGTACACCCATTCCAAGGAAGCCGGCGACGAAAATGGTGTCGTAACTGGACCTATCTAGTCGCAGGGTATTCACTGAAAAACCTTCGGAGGACACGACCGCCCCCCCCTCCTCTGATACTAGAGTGAAGACATAAATCGGCTCCCCATATAACAAGTTAGCGCATTCGAACACCGAGCTAACTGCGAGACTCATTGACTGAAACTGCGGGTAAACCACCAACGCCACGGTATGCATTCATTACCTCACTGGAGCTGTACCTCGAGAGTTTCTGAGGTAGTCAGGACACACGCAAGCTTGTAATACGCGTTTGTCCTGAATCATTGCGATAATGACCCTTAACCGACACCATTAATGTATTTCAGTGTGGCGTAAGGCGCAGCGAGCAATCAGCCCCCAAGGTGACAACACCCACATTAACTAAAACACCAACACTTATACCGAAGAGCCTCAATATCAGCCGAGTTTGGGAAACATATTAAGTGCACCAATAGAGAATCAAGATACATAACGCCCATCTTAAACTTACCCTATTTTCATGCACCCCTCAAAAAATAAATCAAGATAGAAATATATTGCTGAGAGTTATGTAACTCGACATTGTCCGGAGCTTCGCTGAAGGCCCGTAAGTAGGTCTAGTGGTTCACGTCAACCACTACACGACCCCTTACCTTCCCTTGCAATAAATCCCGCGCTACCTGAATGCTTTCCGCTAACGTGATCTCACGAGTCATATCGGTGAGTTTTTCCAAGTCCAGTTCGACGGATAGGCGTCGCCAAGCTTCAATCCGTCGTGAGTAGGGCTGCGTGACGCTATTAATACCGAGCAGGCTCACGCCCCGTAGGATAAAAGGTGCTACAGTGGCGGGCAGTTCCATTCCCTGGGCTAGACCGCAGGCAGCAACAGCACCTTCAGCTAAGGTGCCAGCACAGACATTAGCCAAAGTGTGGCTCCCCACCGAATCGATGGCAGCCGCCCAGCGCTCCTTACCCAACGGGCGACCTGGTTCAGATAATTCGGAGCGGTGGATGATCGTTTCCGCTCCCAGTTGCTTGAGGTAATCCGCCTCCTCAGGCCGGCCTGTCGCGGCGATAACTGAAAAGCCATTGCGCGCTAGAAGCGCGATCGCAAAGCTGCCCACCCCGCCGTTAGCCCCAGTGACCAGCACCTTACCCTGCTTTGGGTGGACACCATGGCGCTCAAGCGCCATCAAGCACAGCATGGATGTGTAACCTGCTGTACCGATAGCCATAGACTGGAGCTCGGTAATGCCGGTAGGCAGTGGGATCAACCAGTCACCCTTAACTCTGGCTTTCTGTGCTAGGCCTCCCCAGTGCCCTTCGCCAACACCCCAACCGTTGAGCAGCACCTTATCGCCCGGCTGGTAACGGCTATCAGCGCTCGACTCCACCGTACCGACTAAGTCGATCCCCGGCACCATTGGGAACTGTCGGACCACCGGGCCTTTGCCGGTGATCGCCAGTCCGTCCTTGTAATTGAGCGTGCTGTAGGACACACACACGGTTACGTCGCCATCGGGTAGTTGCTCCTCACTGAGGTCGGCCAGCTGGGCCAGGTACGCAGAAGCGTCCTTGTTAACCATGATTGCCTTAAACACATTCACCTCCATTTAGACCGTTCGTCTATGACATTTTTAGGCTTGCGGGGCCTTTTGGATCAATAATTAGACCGATCGTCTTTAAAGTCAAGCGGAAGCTTCCCTTGGACGGCATGGTGCTGAAGCACTGGGGAAAAATCGCAAGGAAAACCGAAAAATTAGATATTGACATATCTCAATATCGCAAATAATCTGTGCTCGAACTCACCCCTAGTGCCCTTGGAGGTACATCATGCAAGCGTCCAACGATATCCGTAAAAACTACCGCCCCGACAGCAGCTACGGCCTGTTCATCGACAACCAGTGGGTTGGCAGTGACAGTGGCGAAACACTCGATATTCTCAACCCCGCCAATGGCGAAGTTATCACCCAGATCCCGAATGCCAATGCCATCGATATCAACCGTGCAGTACAGGCCGCGCAACGCGCTTTCGAAACCTGGCGGGCCACCACTCCGATCGAACGCGCTAATGCCCTGCTGAAGATCGCCGACCTGATGGAGGCCGATGCCGAACGATTCTCTGTCCTGGAAACCTTGGACGTCGGCAAACCCATCCGCGAAAGCACCACGGTGGACATCCCGTTGGCGATAGATCACTTCCGCTATTTTGCCGGCGTGATCCGCAGCCACTCTGACGAAGCGGTGATGCTGGACGAGCAGACCCTCAGCATCGTGCTCAGCGAACCCTTGGGCGTGGTCGGCCAAGTGATACCGTGGAACTTCCCGTTGCTGATGGCGGCCTGGAAGATTGCTCCAGCAATCGCAGCAGGCAATACCGTAGTAATCAAGCCGTCGGAACTGACGCCAGTCAGCATTCTTGAACTCGCGAAGATCTTCGCCCAGGTACTGCCAGCGGGCGTGGTGAACATCGTCACCGGTACCGGCGCTTCAGCTGGCCAAGCGCTGCTTGACCACCCGAATGTGAGCAAGCTGGCCTTCACCGGCTCGACAGGTGTAGGTCAACGTGTAGCCGACGCAGCAGCGAAGAAGCTCATCCCTGCCACCCTTGAGCTGGGCGGTAAATCGGCCAACATTGTCTTCCCTGATGCGAACTGGGATAAGGCCGTGGAAGGCGCGGCCCTCGCCATTCTGTGGAACCAAGGTCAAGTCTGCGAATCCGGTGCCCGGCTGTTCGTGCATGAGTCGATCTACGAACGCTTCCTGGCTGAAGTCAAACAGAAGTTCGAAGCCGTGCGCGTCGGAAACCCACTGCACCCGGACACTATGATGGGCGCCCAAGTCAGCAAGACCCAGATGGAGCGCATCTTGGGCTACATCGATATCGCCCGGCAGGAAGGTGCCACAGTGCTGCTTGGTGGTGGACGCCTGACAGGGCCTGATTACGACAATGGCTTCTTCATCCAACCGACCATTTTGGTCGACGTGCGCAACGACATGCGTGTGGCTTACGAAGAAATCTTTGGCCCTGTTCTCTGCGTGATTCCATTCAAAGACGAAGCAGAAGTCATCGCTATGGCCAATGACTCCGAGTATGGACTGGCCGGCGCGGTCTGGACCCAGGATATCAACCGTGCGCTGCGGGTATCGCGAGCTGTGGAAACTGGACGGATGTGGGTCAACACTTACCATGAAATTCCTGCCCATGCCCCCTTCGGCGGCTACAAGAAATCCGGCCTGGGTCGTGAAACCCACAAGTCGATTCTGGAAGCCTATACCCAGAAGAAGAACGTCTACATCAGCCTCAACGAAGCGCCACTGGGCTTGTTCTGACCAGATACGGCTCATAGATTTGAGCTCAAATATCGATTATTTTAGATATGCAGGTATATGAGATGAAACAGTCCGCGTTGTTCAAGCCCACCCAACTGGGCCCTTACACTCTCAAGAATCGGATCGTCCTGCCACCGCTGACTCGTTCGCGCAGTTCCCAGCCCGGCAACATTCCGAACGATCTGATGGCCACTTATTACCGCCAACGTACCGGTGCCGGCTTCATGGTGACCGAAGGCACGCAGATCGAGCCCCGCGGCCAAGGCTACGCCTGGACTCCTGGCATCCATAGCGCCGAGCAGGTCGCCGGCTGGCGCAAGGTTACCGAAGCCGTGCATGCCGAAGGCGGAGTTATCTTCGCCCAGCTCTGGCATGTCGGTCGGGTGTCGCATACCTCGTTGCAACCTGGCGGTGCAGCGCCTGTCGCCCCCTCGGCCATCCAGGCGGACAGCGTCAAGGTGTTTATCGAGACTGCCCCAGGTGCCGGTGCGTTGGCCGAGCCATCGCCGCCACGGGAATTGACGAACGCTGAAGTGAAGGAACTGGTCCAACTTTACGCCCAGGCCGCTCGTAACGCCCTGGAAGCAGGCTTCGACGGGGTCGAACTGCACTGCGCGAACGGCTACCTGGTGAACCAGTTCATTTCCGCCCACACCAATCGGCGCGACGATGAATACGGCGGCTCGTTGCCCAACCGCCTGCGCTTCCTGCGTGAAATTACCGAGGCGGTCGCCGCCGTGGTGGGTAAGGAACGCATGGGCGTGCGTTTCGCTCCGCTGTTCGCCACCACCGATGAAGATCGCGTCTACCTGGGCTTGGTGGAGGAGGATCCACACCGCACCTACATCGAAGCGGTGAAGGTCCTGCAGGACGTGGGTATCGCCTACCTGTCGCTCGCCGAGGCCGACTGGGAAAACGCGCCCGAGCTGCCCGAGACTTTCCGCGAGGATGTCCGTAAGACCTTCAGCGGCAAGATCCTCTACGCCGGCAAGTACACCGCCGAACGTGGCAACCGGGTGATCCAGGCTGGCTGGGGCGACCTTATCGCCTTCGGACGCCCCTTTATCGCCAATCCCGACCTGCCCGCACGTCTAGCCAACGGTTGGTCGCTCAACCCGGTCGACCCAACCAGCATGTATGGCGGCACCGACAAAGGCTATACCGACTACCCCACCTACAGCGTTTGAGCGGACGAAGCCGCGCCCTGGACGCCCAAGGCGCGGCTCATGCCAACTAAGCAGGACAATCGCCATGTATCAACCCAGCACGGATTCTCACCACGAACATCTAGGCTTCAGACGAACCTTCAGGCAAGGCCATCTAAGTCTGGGTTTGTTCTTTCCCTTGGAAGCTTTCGAGGGCGACACCCCCAGCATGCTCGATCAGGTGACATTGGCCAAACGCGCAGAAGCTTTGGGCTTTTCCGCATTGTGGTTTCGCGACGTCCCTCTTAGGGATCCAAGCTTCGGAGATGTCGGCCAGGTTTTCGACCCTTGGGTATACCTGGGTTATATCGCCGCCCACACGAAGAACATTGCCTTGGGTACCGCCTCAATCGCCCTTCCGTTGCACCATCCCTTGCATACGGCCAAGGCTGCCGCGAGCATTGATCAGCTAAGCAAAGGACGGTTGCTTCTCGGTGTGGCTTCCGGTGACCGGCCAGTAGAGTTTCCGGCCTTCAACGTCGACCCCGAGAAGCGCGGCGAGCGCTTTCGAGAGTATTGCGAGGTGATACGCCAGGTCCATGGTCGCCATTTCGCCCCCCTCCATTGGAGCGAAGGTGAGTTGCTCGGCGCAGACGTGATTCCCAAACCCACGACGCGGGAGATCCCGCTGTTCGTGACCGGGCACAGCCGCCAGCCTCTCGACTGGATCGCTCGCGAAAGTCATGGTTGGATTAACTATCCACGGCCACCGAAGATACAGCGACTGATTGTGGAGGATTGGAAGGAAGCGGTCCTGCAGCAGTGCGGCTCAGTCTACAAACCCTTCGTGCAGTCGCTCTATATCGATCTGGATGCTCGCTCATCGACACCGCCGTCCCCCATACACCTTGGATTCCGCTTGGGCCGTACACACCTACGCGCATTATTGCAGACACTCCAGGATATCGGCGTGGACCACGTCATTCTAAATTTGAAATATGGCAGACGGCCCGCGGCCGAGGTGATCGAAGAGCTTGGCCTGTATGTTCTCCCCCATTTCCCAGGCCATGGATCACAAGCCTAAACGTGTACGTTGCAAGCCGAAAGATTCGCGCACGTTTGCTGCCGCTTTCGACAAGTGGCGCAGGGATGCTCCCTGGGGGCCTTCCAATTCCTCGTCAAGGCGAGGAGAATATTGCAATATCGCGAAAAATAGGTATGGCAACTTCATGAATACTGATATCAACGAGGTACTCAAGGCGCTGGCAAACCCAATGCGCCTTGACATCCTCAATTGGCTCAAGGATCCAAGAACGAACTTTCCTGAACAGGAAGTCGACCCGGGGACCGTCGGGGTGTGCGTCAGCATCATCCAGGAGCGCACCGGTTTATCGCAGTCCACGACTTCGCTTTACCTCACCGCTCTGCAACGCGCGCGGCTGGTAACTTCCCAGCGGATCGGTCCTTGGACGTACTACAAACGCCACGAGGAAAACATCGAGGCCTTTTTCAAGGCCCTAAAAGAAAAGATCTAGGCTGATTACCAATGAGTGGCCGAGCGGCCTCAGGTGCGTTCGCTCTGCTGGGCCGCCAGCTAAACTCGTGCCTCAACCTTGAAAATACTCCGACCCGTCAAGATCAGCCAACAAACCCGGCTGTTGTGGTGACCAACCAAGTATCTCGCGAGTAGACTTGTTGGAAGCCGGGAAGTCTCCACCAGCAAACCGGGCAAACCACCCGAAGTGCTCCGCCGAGCGAGCTTCCACCGGGAGCCCTAACCCTCGCCCGATGGCAGTCGCAAGGTCCTTGAAGGGGATGCCTTGCTCAGCAACGCCGTGGTAGGCGAAGCTTGGTTGAGCTGTTTCCAGGATCAATCGGTATAGCCGCGCAGCATCCAGACGGTGCACCGCCGGCCAACGGTTATTACCCTCACCGATATACGCCGATACACCGGTGCGGCGCGCCAAATCGATCAGTAAAGGCACGAAGCCCTTATCACCTCTACCGTGCACCGAAGGAGCCAGCCGAACGGCTGATACATGTAAGCCTGACTGCTGTTCGATCAGCGCTTGTTGCTCAGACTGGCGCGGGTGCGACCTATCTTCCTGCGACATGTCTTCCGTGATGACCCGCCCAGGGTTCACAACGGCAACACCAGAGGTCACGATCAATCGACGCCCGCCCTCAGCGAGACCGGCCGCCAATGCATGAATGGCTCGACGGTCCTGTTCAGCGTTTTCGACAAAGCGTGAGAAGTCATGATCAAAAGCGGTATGAATCACCGCATCGCATCGCTCTGCAGTACGCGTGAGCAAATCGAGGTCCTCAAGCGTTCCCTGCACCGCCCGCATCCCGCTATCCGCCAGCATGCCAGCTTTCTCGGGCGACCGCGCTAAACCGTATACCTCGTGACCTGCTTGAATCAAATCTTTGACAACGGCGGACCCTACCCATCCGGTAGCCCCAGTAACGAATACATACATGGCTAATGCCCTCCTGTTAAGAGGCAGCCACTGTCTATCACGCACTTACACCGGTAAAGTTGTGTCTTTATACTGGTATAAACAGTACCCGGATAACCGCTATGCCCAAGCCCGCGACCGTAGCCGATACCATGTCCCTAGGGGTTTATTTACGCAATTGCCGCAACCGGCTAGATCCCGCCGCACTCGGCTTATCCGATACCCGCAGGCGCACTCCTGGACTGCGCAGAGAAGAAGTCGCGCAACGCGCGAACATCAGCGCCACCTGGTACACCTGGCTAGAACAGGGCCGTGGTGGAGCACCTTCAGCCGAGGTGCTCCACCGGATAGCTGAGGCACTGATGTTGACAGAGGTAGAGCGTGAACATGCATTCATTCTCGCCCTTGGGCGCTCTCCGGAAATATGTTATCGCCCCGTCGAAGGCATCACGCCGAGACTACAGCGTGTCCTGGATTCCTTCGGCACGACACCTGCGATGGTGCGTAATGCGATGTGGGATGTCGTCGCCTGGAATCGTGCCGCAACCGTGGTGCTGACAGACTATCCAAGCCTGGAACCACGCGAACGCAACGTGCTTCGCCGCATGTTTCTGGACCCGAAAACCAAGGCAGCCCAATTGGATTGGGAGGCGGTGGCCGGCTTTATGGTCGCGGTATTTCGTGCCGATGCCTCGCGGGCGGGCGCCAATACGGACATGCAGGCGCTGGCGCAGGAACTGTGCGCGGCCAGCCCCGATTTCGCGCGGTTATGGTGCGACAATGTAGTTCAGCAATTAGGTGAGGGAATTAAGCAGATCCACCATCCTGTTGCTGGCCTCCTGGCATTGGAGTACTCCACCTTCATTGTCGACGGACGTCCGGACTTAGCGATGCTGGTGTATAGCCCAGCCAACGAAGAAGTCGCCGAGGCGATCGGCAAGCTCATGGCGGCCTCATAAGAGCTACGGGTAAACACCACGCTTACCCGCAGCATAAAGCGGCGTCAACGGTGGCGGAACACGGGGGCCCGCTTGCTGAGGAAGGCCTGCATGCCTTCTTTCTGGCCATCCGTAGCGAAAGCGGCCTGGAACAGGCGACGCTCGTAGCGCATGCCCTCCGTCAACCCGACTTCCTGGGAACGATTGACCGCCTCTTTGGCCATCCGTACCGCTGGGGCGTTATAGCCTGCGATCGTATGAGCCGCTTCCAGTGCAGTCTGCAATAGATCCGCTGGGGCTACGACGCGCGCTACCAACCCTGCTGCCTTTGCCTCGTAGGCATTGATGCTGCGCCCCGTCAGAATCAGATCCATCGCCAAGGCCTTACCGACCGACCGCGTGAGGCGTTGCGAGCCGCCAATGCCTGGAAGGATGCCCAGCTTGATTTCTGGCTGGCCGAAATGCGCGTCTTCCGAGGCGATGATGAAATCGCACATCAACGCCAGTTCGCACCCGCCACCCAATGCATAACCGCTGACCGCCGCGATGACCGGCTTGGCAATAGCCTGCACATCTGCCCAGGCCGCGAAGATATCGTGAGCCTGCAAGTCCACCAAGCGCTTGTCAGCCATTTCCTCGATATCCGCCCCGGCGGCAAACGCCCGCGGACTGCCAGCAATGACGATGGCACCGATAGTATCGTCAGCATCGAACGTCCGCAGCGCGCCAACGATTTCCTGCGACATGCGTATGTTCAATGCGTTGAGACTTTTTGGCCGATTCAAGGTGATCAAACCTACGCGTTCACGCCGCTCCACCAGGATCGTTTCGTAACGTGGAGTCGAGGCGTTCTCGACGGCCACGACCGGTTCCTTCTCGGCCTTCTCGGCCTTCGCCGCCTCAGCGGGCACACTGATATTCTTGGCCACCGAGGTTTTGGTGGTTGAAGCTTCGGGCGTTGACATCAAGATATCTCCTGTGGAGGGACCAGCCCGCAAGGGCGTAGACCAGGGGGTCATGGCAGATGGGTAACGGACGTCGGGGAGGTTTCGTTGGCGGACGATAAAGGTGCGTAGTCACCCGTTCTCGCCATCAATTGCGAAAGAATTTGCTCACGGTGCTCGTCGAGCGCCGGCGCGCGCAGGGGCACAGCGACGTCGATGTCGGCGTAAGCGCCCAGCTTGATGGGATTGCCGGCAGTACGGATGGCACGTCCGGCGGCACCTTGCACCTGGATGATCATGTTGCGTGCGTCCAGTTGCGGATGGTCGAACAACTGGTCGATCGTGTTTAGCGGGGAGCATGGTACGCCCGCAGCATTCAGGCGCTCGATCCACTGTGCCACAGGGGCGGTGCGAGTTACCGCCTCGATGGCCTTGACCAGCGCCGGCCGATTGCGGCAACGCAAGTCGTTGCTGATGAACTGCACGTCCAACGCCAACTGCGGAATGTCCAAGGCGTCGGCCATGAGCATGAAGAGCTGGTCGTTTCCTGCGGCGATGACGAAGCGGACATCCTGCGCGGCGAAGGTTTCGAAAGGTGCCAGCGAAGGATGGCAATCTCCAGTACGCGTGGGCACCTGCCCTTCCACGTCGTAGCGGGCGAAGGCGGTTTCCATCAGAGCCGCCTGGCAGTCCAGCATCGCAATGTCCACCCGCGTGCCTTGAGCATCCTGGGTGCGCTTGTAGAGCGACGAAAGGATGCCGATGACCGCGAATAATGCGGCGCTCAGGTCGCCAAAGCTCGTGCCGACTCGCGCTGGTTGGCCATCAGGCCAGCCAGTCAGGCTCATGATCCCCCCCATGGCCTGCACCACCATGTCATAGCCAGGTAGGTCGCTGAAGGGCCCGGTATGGCCAAAGCCGGAGATCGAAGCGTATACCAAGTGCGGATGGGTGCGCGCAAGCCGCTCGGCGCCATAGCCAAGGCGATCCATAACCCCTGGGCGGAAGTTCTCGACGAGCACATCCGCGTCGTCGAGCATTCGCTCCAACAGCGCTCGGTCACGTGGGCTCTTGATGTCCAGGGCGATGCTTTCCTTACCTCGGTTGAAGCACATGAAGTATGCAGACTCATGGTCGAGGAAAGGCCCGAAGGCCCGGGTATCGTCGCCGGTCGCAATGCGTTCGATCTTGATGACCCGCGCGCCCAGGTCGGCCAGGATCATCGTGCAATAGGGGCCGGCCAGGACACGCGAGAAGTCCAGGACGGTGATGCCTGCCAACGGGCCTTTTTTCGCGGGTACGCCGAGAGGGAGAGCCATATTGTTGATTCCGCTATTGGTGGTTTAGATACCCGCGATGATCCAGCGCGCGGCTTTCTCCGCAATCATCAAAGTCGGGCTGTTGGTGTTACCGCTTGTGATCGTCGGCATGACGCTAGCGTCGACTATGCGCAGACCGTGAATGCCCCGAACTCGCAAGTGGCTGTCCACCACGGCGTTGGGGTCGGAAGCACGCCCCATGCGAGCGGTACCCACTGGATGGAAAATCGTGGTGCCGATGTCCCCAGCCAGGCGCGCCAATTGTTCGTCCGTTTCGTATTGAACGCCCGGCTTGTATTCTTCGGGGTAGTAACGGGCCATGGCCGGCTGCGCGGCGATCCTGCGGGTGACCCGCAATGAATCGGCCGCAACCTTGCGATCTTCGTCGGTGCTCAGGTAGTTGGGGGCAATGATGGGCGCACTGCGGAAGTCGGCATTTTGAATGAAGACTTTGCCGCGACTGGTCGGGCGAAGGTTGCAGACACTGGCGGTGATGGCGGGGAAAGTGTGCAACGGTTGCCCGAATGCCTCCAGGCTCAGTGGTTGCACGTGATACTGGATGTTGGGCTGCTGATAGCTATCGTCGCTGCTGGTGAAGATACCCAGCTGTGACGGCGCCATGCTCATTGGGCCGCTGCGCTTGAGAGCATACTGCAACGCGATCGCGGCCTTCCCCCACAGGCTGGTCGCTTGGATATTGAGCGTAGGTGCGCCGTGGATCCTGTAGATAGAGCGAATCTGCAAATGGTCCTGCAGGTTTTCGCCCACCCCGGGTAGGTTACAAACGACCGGAATCTGGTGCCCGTTCAGCAACCGGGCATCCCCTACTCCAGATAGCTGAAGCAACTGCGGCGTTCCGATAGCACCCGCGCTAAGGATGACTTCGCGCCTGGCCTGTACCTTGTAGTGTTGACGGTACTGGACCAGATCCACGCCACAGCAAACCGGCTGGCCCTGCTCGTCCGGCTCGAACAGCAAACGCTGCACTTGCGACTCGGTCCAGATCGTCAGGTTCGGGCGCTTTTTTCGGATGGGCTTTAGAAACGCCTTGGAAGCATTCCAGCGCCAACCGCTGCGCTGGTTGACTTCAAAATAGCTGACGCCGCGGTTGTCACCCCCGTTGAAGTCATCGGTCGCAGGGATACCGGCCTGCTGCGCGGCCTCAGCAAAAGCATCGAGTATGTCCCAGCGCAGGCGCTGCTTCTCTATGCGCCATTCGCCCCCGGCCCGATGCAAAGCCTTGAACCGTTCGAGTTGGTTGCCCAGGCTACCAACCGCAGCGGCATCGAGACGGTAGTGATCTTCATGAGCACGGAAATCGTTGAGGCAGCTTTCCCAGTTCCAGGCGTCATCCCCGGTCACCTGCGCCCAGTGCTCATAATCGTGGGACTGACCGCGCATGTAGATCATGCCGTTGATGCTGGAGCTACCACCAAGGGTCTTGCCACGTGGGTATAGCAGTTCACGGCCGTTCAAACCTGGGGAAGCCGCGGTGCGAAAGCGCCAATCGGTTCGTGGATTATCAATGCAGTAAAGGTAGCCGACCGGAATGTGAATCCAGGGGTAGTTGTCTGGGCGACCGGCTTCAACAAGCAGTACCTGGCAGTTCGGGTCGGCGCTAAGACGGTTGGCAAGTAGGCAGCCCGCCGTGCCAGCGCCGACGATGATGTAATCGAAGATAGGCGTATTCATCGTGACACCCTGTAAATGACAAGCAGACAAGCCCGTCGATTAATTAGACCGATCGTATATTAATAAGCAAAAAAAATAGCCTCATAACCTCAGGCTATTCATGAATACCCTTGCGAATAATTGCAGCGGCTCAGCGTGACGCTCAAGCTTGGCGCGGAGCACGGCGCCTTCCCAACCGATCCAGAAAAAAGCCGCCCAGTGAGCGCAGTCGGTGGAAGCAGGAATCTCTCCCGCATCTTTGGCGAGCTCAAGGCAGCGTTCGAAACGCGCCTGCCAGTCAACCAGTACATCGGTAAGTTGGGCGCGGAACGACTCGGGGAGCGCGCCCATTTCCTGGCCAAGGTTACCCACCAAACAACCACGACTGAATTGGTAGCGAGCCATACCGCGCTCCGCGTCTTCACAGAACGCCTCGATCCGAGCCAGCGGAGCAAGGCTTTCATCGAGCAAGAAGCGATCCAGCTTGCGAACGAAGTATTGGGCGTACAGCTTGATCAATTCGGCGCCGAAGGCTTCCTTGCTTGCAAAGAAGTGATAGAAAGAGCCTTTGGGAACTCCCACCGACTTCAGTACCTCGTCGATACCAGTTGCCGAAAAACCCTTCTCGGTCAGCGCGGCCACACCGGCGCGACAAAGGGTTTCACGTGTTTCGCGGTAGTCGCCGGCGGCTTTCGCCGGGCGACCGCGTCTGCGGGGAGTAGCTAGTGATTTGTCCATGCCAGGATTATTAGACTGATCGTCTAGATAATCAAGTATTTTTTCGATGCCACTTCCTTGTGGCGACTGTGTACGTTTACTTCGAGGTGGGCATAGCGAATTCCGCACCCTTGGCGATGCTTTCTGGCCAGCGCTGCATGACCGACTTTTGTTTGGTGTAAAAGCGCACTCCCTCTTCGCCATAGGCGTGCATATCACCAAACAGGCTCTTCTTCCAGCCTCCGAAACCATGCCATGCCATGGGCACCGGCAGCGGCACGTTGATGCCTACCATACCGACCTGAATGCGCCGACTGAACTCACGCGCCACGTTACCGTCACGGGTGAAGCAAGCCACACCGTTGCCGAACTCATGGTCGTTGACCAACTGCACGGCGGTCCCGAAATCCGGTACGCGCACGCAGGCCAACACTGGGCCAAAGATCTCTTCTTTGTAGATACGCATATCGGGCGTAACATGATCGAACAGCGTACCGCCCATCCAGAAGCCGCCCTCACAGCCGTCGCCGGCTTGCTCGCTCTGGAAGTCTCGGCCGTCAGCCAGCAGTTGTGCACCATCCTTCACGCCCGACTCGATGTATTCGCAAATGCGCGCATGCGCGGCAGCCGTCACGATGGGCCCCATCTCAGCATCCAGGTTGGTGCCGTCAAGTACCTTCAAGTCCCGCGTGCGTTGCAGCAGCTTGGGCACGACCTTATCGGCGACATCGCCTACCAGTACTGCGACCGAGATCGCCATGCAGCGCTCGCCAGCAGACCCGTAACCTGCGCCGACGAGTGCATCAACTACCTGGTCGACATCTGCATCGGGCATGACCACCATGTGGTTCTTCGCACCACCCAGGGCCTGAACACGCTTGCCCTGGCGCGCGCCAGTCTCGTAGATGTAGTTGGCTATCGGAGTCGAGCCCACGAACGACACCGCTTTCACATCCGGGTGTGTCAACAGTGCGTCCACCGCTTCCTTGTCGCCCTGAACCACGTTGAAGACGCCATCCGGCAAACCGGCCTGCTTAAGCAGATCGGCCATGAACAGGCTGGCGCTGGGGTCGGTCGGGCTGGGCTTGAGGATAAACGTGTTTCCCGCAGCGATCGCGACTGGGAACATCCACATTGGTACCATCACCGGAAAATTGAACGGCGTGATACCAGCCACCACACCCAGGGGCTGTCGGATCGTCCAGTTATCCAGGTTAGTCGATACCTGGTCGGAGAAGTCGCCCTTGAGCAGTTGCGGGATGCCACAGGCGAACTCCACGATATCGATGCCACGTGCCACCTCGCCCATGGCATCGGTGAACACCTTGCCATGTTCGGCAGTGATCATGTGGGCCAGCGTCTCCTTGTGCTGGTTCAGCAGCTCGAGGAACTTGAACAGCACGCGCGCCCGTCGGATCGGCGGGGTGTCGGCCCACTTGGGGAACGCAGCCTGGGCCGATGCCACCGCGCTGGCGATGTCCTGGACACTGCCCAGGCGCACTTTCGCGGTGACCTGGCCGGTGGCCGGGTTGTACACCGGCTGGGTACGGATGCTATTGCCGGGGACAAGCTCCCCATGGATGTACTGGGCAATTTCTGGGATATGGCTGATGGCGGTCATGACGGCTCTCGCTTGAGGGGAAATCGGAGGTGCCGTTCGAGGTTATGGGATCATCTGTCGCCCAACAACGCCACAAACTTGAACTTATTGTTCAGTTTTGCAAACAATGAAGGCATGAAAGAAAAAAATATTGATGTGCTCTGGGCGCACCTGCATTGGTTGGTAATCCTGGAACAACAAGGCAGTTATACCGCCGCCGCTTCGCGCTTGGGCGTGAGCAAGGCCGCAATGAGCCAGAGGATCGCGGAACTTGAACGAGCCGTGGGCATGCCATTGGTTCGTCGCACTACGCGCAGCATGCGTCTAACCGAGGTGGGCCAGCGCCTCGTAGAGGAAGTACGCATGCCGTTCGAACGCATCGCCCACAGCTTCACAGGGGTGCGAGACCTGACTGGTGAGGCGACCGGTCTGCTGCGTGTGACCGCTCCGGTCGCCCTGGCCCGTCAGCAACTGGTGCCGCGCCTGGCCGAATTCTCGCGAGCCAATCCACAGGTGCGTCTGGAACTTGAGTTGTCCGACCGCATCAGTTCGCTGTCGATGGAAGGATTTGACCTGGCGATACGGCACGCTGCGTCGGTGCCCGATACGCATGTCGCGTGGCAGTTGTGCACTACGCGAACGATGCTGGTCGCCAGCCGCGATTATCTGCGCTGCCACAAGGCTCCGAGCATCCCGCAAGATTTGTCTGAACACGCGTGCTTGTACTACCCGCGCGCCCAGGAAACGCCGACTTGGGCGTTCGAGCCCGCCGTGGACCGGACCAACTCCGAACGCACCACTGTAGCGGTAAAGGGGCCATTCGCCGCCAACAACAGCGAGGCCCTTCGCGATGCGGCGATCGCGGGGCTGGGCATCGCCCTGTTACCCGACTTCAGCGCACAAGCCGCGCTACAGGCAGGTAACCTCGTGGAGGTACTTCCGGAGTGGGTGCCAGTGGGAACCTTTGCCGAGCGACTCTACGCAGTTCGGCCATATGCCCCCCATGTCCCGCTAGCGGTGTCTACGTTCGTGCAATTCCTACGTCAAGCCTGGGAATCCGGTTTTCCGTCGAGACAGCTCGCTAGTCCAACTCTATAGCTCTGGGCTCCGTATCTCGATCAGATTGGCTTTTAAAATCTGGGTTAATTCTCGTTCAACTTATCCAACATATATCCCGCAATTACACCAGCCACCTCCACAGCTGCTTCTGCCTCAGCTTTTGTGATATGTGCGGACCAAGGCCTACCGGGGGCGGTGCCTTATTTATTTCGAATAAAATTTACACCCACTGCAGTCTAATACATACCGTGTTTCATCATTCGGCACGCTGCCTCCTTCGATGACATAGGATCTTCGGGAGTGGCCGGACCGAGGGCGACAAACGCTTGGCCAAGCAGTGTAGAAAAATTTGCTTGGTGTAGTTAGGCGCCAAACTTAATTCTAATCACATGGGCCGCGGTCGCTTTTGGCAAACCTTTGCTCGTACCGGAGAGTTGAACGGCATCCCCTACTAACGACCTCAGGTCTACCCCCTACTGGTGTCGAACCCTCTCTGACGATCTCCGTAAGACTTCGTAGCCGCCTTGCACAGGTAGCTGGCACGGTGGAACAGTTGCGATAACTCGTCCACTTCATCCTCAGAGGTTTCCCGGAATATCCGGTATGTAGCACACTCAGGGATGTTCACCAGCCCATCCATCTGCTCCACAGACGAGCCCAGTGCACTGGCCCACGCCTCCTCCATTCGGCGGAGGTTGTTGGCCCTTCGGGAGAGTAACTTGCCAACCACATGGTAGGCATCATGGTTGAGCAAGATCAGTACGTGGTAATGCGGCCTCCCTCCCCGGCCATGCTCCCTGGACCAGACGTAACGAACTCTGCTTCCCCGAGAAAAACGACTGAGCCCACGTGCCTTGATCCGATCGTACTCGATCTTCGCCTTGAAGGACTCGAAGAACCTGCTGATGACCTCATTCGTATAGGCGTATTCAGGTAGATCGAGATCTCGAGGTAACCGTAGATCCACCCGGAATACCAACAGCCTCGGATACTCAGCCATAGCCAACTCGATGGTGTGTCGGAGGCGGGACAAATACTCTCGAATGAAGGGCCCCTTCTCGACCATCAGGGGAAAACCTTCAAAGGTGTCGTCGTAATACAGTCTGAGGTTTGCGTTGTCGGGATGACGAAGCAAGTGACGGTTAGAGGTATTGAGAACGCTAGACATGGTTATGATTCCTGGTGAGACTCATAACCTTTTTGACATTATGGATTTTTTTACTGTGATTTCGTCCTAGCTGCCTGGTGTACCGCGGTGAGCCTACCGGTAGTAAGCACTGTGTCTATAATGCCGGACATCAGAAATAGCTAGTAAAAGCATATTACCCACACCGCACATGATGCTCCCGGCCAAACCGTGGTCGGGAGGTGTTTTTCTTCGGCCACGCCGAGGAGTTTTCATCCTGAGTCATTCCGGAAATAAACCATCTATCGTCGAACCTGACACAGCCAGATCCATACCTCTTACCCTCCCGTTGGAACCACAATGAGGTGCAGCGCTGACGGCTCATCGAATGACAGTGGCTGCTAAGGCCTACCGTCTCACCTCGCATAATTGCCATGACCAGCCTCAGCCAGCCATGGCAATTATGATTGATGGTTAACCGACAACTCCCAGGCGGCTATCGGTCGAATCGCGCTCCTCAATCCTTGCCAGGATCCAGTCATGCACCTCACTTTCGACCCAGGCGACACGACGCTCCCCCAGTGGGACCGGCCTCGGGAAAGTGCCCTCCCCGATGTATTTGTAGATGGTCGACCGGGCCAAGCCGGTCGAGTCAATGACTTCTTTCAGGCGGATGATCCTCATGAACGGGCTCCTCGTATTCGTTCAGAGGATGGGCAAGGTCGGTATAAAAAAACGCTGCCTCCCCAACCGCTCAAGGCGGTGTAAGTAGCCCCGCCTTTTCACGAATGTCCAATTCGATATCCGCCTCTCTGGAGACTCTCGTAACCTCCGGATCCTCATACGCTCTAGTGACCAGCCAATGCTCCTGATCACGATCTGGCGGTCCTTTGAACAACATAGCAACGTGCTCGTGACCAATCGACACATGGACCGGCAACAGCATAAAGTCGACTTCATCAAAGGAAACGGCGGCTAATTCTGAAAAGCGCTTGGCGTACTCTCTTGCGACTCGAAACACCAGTCGCTCGAAAAAGTCGATAAGCTCGTCGTGATCCAAGGCCATCCCATTCTTCGGATCGACCATCGGCTGCCGAAAGAAATCAGCGATCTGCTGTTTCACCGCGAAATCAACACCACGCACCTTTCTCCACGCGGCTGGATCAGCACCAGCCCAGTGGCGCGAGAGGAAGCCTGATGCGCAGTCGCAGATAAAGAATTCAAGCTGATCAAATGCGTGCTTGGGCGCCTTCCTGAAAAGGCGCACCACGCTCTGACACACTTGGTACACCCCCCCCTTCAAGAAGGATTCCCGATCCCGCCGAACAGCCGTCACGTGATTACAGTCTCGATTTGGATCATCAAGGGCCTGATGCACAGCGGTGGATACCACATCACGCACCGGAGATAGCTGTAGGTGGTTCAAATTGAGCAAATAGATGCTGGTTAACTTCCTGGCAAAGACGGAGCTCGCAATCCCAGGGATATGCCTACGAATGAAGCCCAGCTCGATCAGTCTTCGCAAGCGTTGCTTCAAGCAGTTGCCCTCCATCCCAGCCATTGAACCGAGCTCTCGACTGCTTAGTCCCCTGACAACCCCGAACGGATCTGCTTGGCTGATCAAGATCATGAGTAGCAAACGATTCGCCAAACTGAGTTGTCCCAACCGCACAGGCGCCACTTGCTTTCCTTCCCGCGTACCAGGATTGGAGACTGATGTCGGGTCGAGGCCTTCCTTCCAACCGGCCCAAGTTGCCCTGATGCGCTCACCACTCAAAAGCCGCTCAAGCAACTCCGGATGCCCCAAATGCCTCACCTCAATTTCCCGTAGCTGAGATTGAGCGGCTTCACTTACCTCGAAGATGCATTTGGGTCTCCCCTTTCCTTCTGGTCGCGCGGATACCGTCAGCACCTTGGCCTCAATCAACTGAGACAACGACTCGGAGACAGCTTGCGCCGGAAGCCTCAGGTCTTCGACGAGTTGTTTCACCGAGCAGCTATGAGGAGTGACGAGCCCGTAGCATCTCCAGAACGCGAGTAGGAAGAACTTCGAATCGTGATCAACGAACCTTAGCTTTGCATCAAGAATCCTGGATAGCATCGAAAAACACCTCATTTTTACGACGTAAATATACCCTATATTCACGAAAGTAAATAACCGTAACGAAGCACGTAACGATTGCAGACGCAGCGCTAACGCGACAAAATCACCTCGAGAAACGTTGAGAAACGTTACAGTAACGAATATGCTCGCTGAGCGCAGAGGCCGTCACATGGCCGGTTTCCCCCGCTAGGAGGATGGAATGTCAGAAAATGAAAAACCATTGAAGTGGCTACGCGAGCCAGAAGGTGAGTGGCGGTGGGCTGCCGACTATCTCGTGCAAGCGCTCGGCCCTGAGGACATAAAGTCGTTAGAGTCCAATCCAATCAATCGCCTTGAGACCTACAAAAGCGTGGTTTCCGTTATCAGGAAACTCCAGACGAAACAGCCGGAGCTTGTTTTCAAACTGCAAGGGCACATTCGACAGCGCCGCTATCGCTCGGACAACAACGGCAGGAGACCGCTGACGCTCACCCTTAGCAAGGAGACAATCACCAAACTGACATCTCTCGCCAGACGACACAAAGTTAGCGAGGCAGCTCTGGTCTCTGCGCTCATAGTTCAAGAGGGTGAAGCCCTCGAAGCCCAAAAGAATTATGAGAAGCAGCTCAAGACCGCAGTCGCACTGGAACGCAAAAATGGTCAGCAGCGTGCTGCCTTCCTAACAGCTCAGTTGGATGAGGCACTGAAACACCTGGAACGATGTCTAGAGCTTCTTGCTCGCTGGGAACTGATGTGGCCGGACGATAAGCCACCTGCAGCCAACGATGATGACGTCAAAAAACTCGTTGCTCCCAGAATGAAGGAGGTCAAGGACGCCCTAGACTACATCGCCTTCAGAAATACCATAACAACCGAACGGGAGCATTCGTAATTGACCTTCCAATCTCAGGCGCTTCTGTTGCGCGCCCTATGAAACATGCTATAGACACGAATTGAAGACACGCTGTTGCACATTCACGCTGCCCAGGTAGGTGCATACAACGGCACTAACGACCTAACGCAGGTTTTCTAGAACGGGGTGATTCATGTTCTGGTTTCCTCCTTGAAGCCGGCAGCTTAACTTTTGGCTCGGCGTTCTTGATTCCGAGTAGCACAGCTGACCGGTGGACTCCCGCATAGACATTTCTTCTGTCCGTTCAGGTCCGCATAAAACGGTAGAGGGATGTTAGCCATTCTGGATAGCGAAGGCTTTGGCTCTGATCCTCCTTGCAGCTCCAGGCGTTTTCTAGCGGCCTCGCACGCTTGCTCGGGTGCATAGGTGGCGTGCATAGTTCAAATTCGTGTGATTTCGCGTAGTGATGAATCGATACCGGTTCAGATAATTGAACCAATCAATGCCTGAGGTTCAAAAAATATGACCATTGGCGATCGACTGAAGGAAGAGAGGTCGCGTCTGGGCCTAAGTCAAACAGACTTGGCCGCAGTAGCTGAAGTGGGAAAAACCACACAGATTAACTACGAGAAAGGCGCAGGCAGCCCAGACGCTCGCTACCTAGCGGCAGTGGCGAATCGTGGAGTAGATGTTCTCTATGTGGTCACTGGCACTCGCCAGCCTACGCCTGTGAATGAGCTCAGCTCAGAGGGGGCTGAGCTGCTGCATTTGAGTCAAAGGATTCAAAAGACGGATCTGGCCATTCTCCTACGAATGGCTTCAGCTTTTGCGGCTGTGAACGACCGGAGTCCGAGTTAAATAGGGCTTGGGCTGTAGTTTGCAGCGACGGGCAAAATAGGTAATTGAGCTTCGCGGTGTTGGTCAATTGTCTGTATTTCGCAGAATTGAATAATTAAGTAAGTTTTAGCTAATGGAGTAGTCATGCAGTCAGAGCTGAAGTCACTTTCCAAGATATTCACGGAAGTAATTTTCAGGATCCCTGATTATCAGCGAGGGTATTCTTGGGGCGAAAAGCAGCTCAAAGATTTCTGGAGCGATATAGAGCAGTTGGGTCAGTCCAAAAGTCACTATACCGGGGTTCTTACGCTGGAGCCTGTCGCCCAAGAAAGCTATCAGCGTTGGGATGATGATGTTTGGATTATCGAGTCTAAGCGTTACAGCCCGATGTATGTCGTGGATGGCCAGCAACGCTTAACAACTGCCGTTATACTTATACAGTCGATCCTTGACAAGATGCGAGAGGATCAGTTTGTAAACTTTACAGACAAGGACGAAATTCGCAAGAAATATATTTGTGAAATCAAAGGGCGGGGCATATCTAAGTCTTATCTTTTTGGCTACGAAAAAGACAATCCTAGCTATGAATTTTTAAAGCAAAATATATATGGCGATGAGTCTATTAATCATTCACTATGCGAGGAAACAATATACACAAAGAACTTAATTGCAGCCAAGAAGTTTTTTGAGGGCAAGCTGAAGGATCTTGATGACGAAGCGCTGAGCGCTATTTATACTAAGCTCACTCAACATTTGCAGTTCAATATCTTTTACATAGAAAAAGATCTTGATGTATTCATTACCTTTGAGACGATGAATAATCGTGGAAAATTGTTGTCTCACCTTGAACTGTTAAAAAATAGATTGATTTATCTTTCGACCAAGTTTGATGTGGAAAAACGGGAGAGCGAACACCTTCGGAAGGCGATAAATGAGAGCTGGAAGTCTGTATATCACTATCTCGGACTGGTAGATAGCGAGAAGTTTAATGATGATGTCTTCTTGCGCACGCACTATGTGATTTATTTTGGGCACAGATTTAAGAATGCTGATGGTGATGATTCGGAAATTAAACGACTGAGGCGTTATCTGCGCACAGAGCATTTTTATAAAGATCAGTTGCTGGAAAGTTTTTTCACGCCTAAGCGGCTACATGCAGATGCCGAAAATCCATTGAGCATTGAAGAGGTATATGACTACGCGTCAAGTATGAAAGCGGCAGTCAAGACCTTCTATCATGTTGCATACCCTGATGCCGCAGACTGGACCCCGGTAGAATCCAAAGCCTTAGCCCAGATCAATCGACTGGCAAACTACAATTTATTTTTGCTTATAGTGGTCGGCGCGGTAAATTTCAAAAAGTCTAAGGGGCGCGAAGAGTTATTCGTTGCGGCGGAAAGATTCGGGTTTGTTTCTCGCGCATTTTCCTATCATTTTGATATCGAACTTTTTGAGCTGGTTATTAGGGCCGTTACAAAGGAAGAGTCGCCCGAGAACCTGACGAAGGTGCTAGAGGAATTTGCCGACAAAATAATTAAGAATGCTGAATTCAAAGATACAATGCGGAATCTTGGGAAGGCCAGTAATGGATTTTATGGTTGGTTCCTTACGCGCTACTTTATGTATGAATATGAGCAGCATCTGCGTGAGCTTTCAAAAACGAGCAGGCAATTGCTTCCGTGGATTGAAGGGAATATCCGTGAGGCTTATGACGAAGATTTTAAAACTGTAGAGCATATTTACCCTCAGCGCGCGAATGATAATTATTGGAAGACTCAGTTTGCGAAGTATTCGGTACCGGAGCGAAATAAGTTAAGAAACTCTCTTGGAAATCTCTTGCCTGTCTCACATGGCAAAAATGCTTCGCTTAGTAATAGAGCGTTTCGCGTTAAGAAAGGCTCTGAGCGGAACCAAGTCGGATACAGTTACGGTTGTTTATCTGAGATTCAGGTAGCCATGTCGGAAGATTGGGGGGCTAGGCAGATTCTGCGTAGAGGTATTTATTTGCTAGAGTTTATGGAGAAGCGTTGGGGCTTGAAGATTGGTGATGTAGCAAAGAAAATCCAGTGGCTGGGATTGGAGTTTGTACTGGATAAAGAAGGTATAAGTGCGCAAGCCATCGTAGCTGACTCAATGGGGGTGCCGGAGCCACCGGCTGAGTTGGTTGAAGAGCGTGATGATATTATTTCCTAGCTAGACCTTACTCTAGACTCCTGTATGGAGTTATTTGGCCTTGGCTGCAGCAGCGCCCTCATGCCGGTGTATTTACTCTCGGCAGTGGTGGTGCCGATAAGCGCACTGGTGGTCTCGCCTCGGCTTCGCCTTCCTTGACGCGCACGACGATGACGTAGGGCTTGGTTTGGTCGGCGACCGCCTGCAGGCTGCTTTTCAGCCTGCCGGTGGTACCGGCCTTGCCGACCGTAGGCTGCACGTTGAACACCAGGACAGGGGTGTCGAAGGGGGAAAGTAGCTGCATCAGCATCGTCGCCGGAGCAGGCCAGGCCAATGACAGCGGTGGGAATGATGCGAATTGGGCGGGTGCTATCGGAAAGTTCGATGACTCGTACACCAAAGGTAGTCAGTCATGGGTTCACATCTTTACAATCAAGCACGACTGAATAGACAACCCGATAAGGCTCAACCAAATCAGAGCTGATGCGTCCCTAGCGACAGACTGCTTATCGAAACCAATTGAGCGCAAGCAGAAGACATCCACCATCCAAGCACAACCTCTACTGCCACTAATGGGAAGCGCTTTCAACCAACCATTCAGGAATATCCCGCATACCGTGTAAAACGCGCCAGACATCGATATGGTCATCGCGTTCAACATAGAACACCAAGTAGGGATAGCGCTTCAGCGGCCAATAGAGCAATCCCGGCAGATCCAACTCATGAGCGTACCGAGCTGAACCCAGGGCCGGATGCCGACTGATGTGGGTATAAGTCTTTTCCAAGGCATCGATAAAACCGAGTGCAGCCTGCTCGGCCTGCTCAGCAAGGTAATAGCTGATAGCGTCTTCTACGTCTTGGTTGGCAAGCGCTCGTGGAATGACGGGCTTAACCTTCATCCTCGAGCCTTACGAACCTTCGCGCGCAGAGATTCGAAATAGTCACCATCCGCAGGAGCAGCCTGGGCCGATTCAGCCCCAGCCAGTAGCAAGCTACGCAGATGCTGCCGATCCTGGTCCTTGCGAATCAGCTCCCGCACATATTCGCTACTGGTGCTGTAGCCTCGCTGGCTAACCTGATCATCGACAAAGGACTTGAGGGCATCCGGCAGGGAGATGTTCATGGTGCTCATGGTTTTATCCGAATTTGACAAAATTTGCCAAATTATACACCTCCAGCCCGCCCTCGTCAGGACACTTAGCTCGATTTCAAGCCTAAACCATTGCCAATGGCAGATTTTTTGAAATGGGTACAAACATGGGTAGAAAAACCGCCACTCACAAAAAAGCCCCATTTTCAGGGGCTTTAATGAGAAATGTGGCGGAAGCGTAGAGATTCGAACTCTAGGATAGTTGCCCATCGACGGTTTTCAAGACCGTTGCCTTAAACCACTCGGCCACGCTTCCAGCTCGTTTTGCGGCCGCCATAATACCGTAATGAAACAAGCTGTCAAACTCTCTGTGTCGCGGGTTGCGGAGCGTCTGTTAGACTGCCTGCATCTGAACGTCCAAAACCATGGATTCATAAGGAGTGTCGCCATGCGCGAACAGGATTATGCCGTACACCACGGCCAGCAAGCCGAGCAGCAGGAGGTCAGCAAGGTCCTGCGCAACACTTACAGCCTGCTGGCACTCACCCTCGCCTTCAGCGGTGTCATGGCCTTCGTTGCCCAGCAGATGCGCGTCGGTTACCCGAATGTGTTCGTCGTGCTGATCGGCTTCTACGGGCTGTTCTTCCTGACTGCCAAACTGCGTGATTCGGTCTGGGGCCTGGTTTCCACCTTCGCCCTCACCGGTTTCATGGGCTTCATTCTCGGCCCGATCCTCAACCGGTACCTGGGCATGGCCGGTGGTGCTGAAGTGGTCAGCTCGGCGTTTGCCATGACGGCGCTGGTGTTTGGTGGCCTGTCGGCCTACGTGCTGATCACCCGCAAGGACATGAGCTTCCTCAGCGGTTTCATTACCGCTGGTTTCTTTGTGCTGCTGGGTGCCGTGGTCGCGAGCTTCTTCTTCCAGATCAGCGGCCTGCAACTTGCGATCAGCGCCGGCTTCGTGCTGTTCTCGTCGGTCTGCATTCTGTTCCAGACCAGCGCGATCATTCATGGCGGTGAGCGGAACTACATCATGGCGACCATCAGCCTGTATGTGTCGATCTACAACCTGTTCATCAGCTTGTTGCAGCTGTTTGGCATCATGGGTCGTGATGACTGATTGATTGCTGATTGGGAAAGCCCGCTTCGGCGGGCTTTTCTTTGCGCGTTGGAAATGTTCTGGGCTAGTACGCTGACTTAAAAGTCAGGAAACAAGGGAAATGGTCGCCGATCATGCCGCCATCGTGCATTGCCCTACCGCAATCGCCCTTCTGCCCGTAGAATGCGCTCCTTTTTCTTCCGGGGCAGCTTCACTGATGAGCTCACACGAACACAGCCCAGGCGCGGCGGCGCCTGCCAACGAACTGGTACTTGGCCTTGAGGACAAGCCACGGCTGTTGATCGGCCTGCTGGCAGCCCTGCAGCATCTGCTGGCGATCATAGTACCGATCGTTACCCCCGGCCTGCTGATCTGCCAGGCGCTGGGCGTTTCGGCTCGCGATACCAACCTCATCGTTTCCATGTCGCTGGTGATCTCCGGTATCGCCACCTTCGTCCAGTGCAAGCGCTTCGGCCCGTTCGGTGCCGGGCTGCTGATCGTGCAGGGCACCAGCTTCAACTTCGTTGGGCCACTGATTGCCGGCGGCGCGTTGATGGTCAAGCAAGGTACGCCGGTGGAAAGCGTAATGGCGGCGATCTTCGGTGTGGTGATTGCCGGCTCGTTCGTCGAAATGGGCGTGTCGCGCATCCTGCCGTTCGTCAAACGCCTGATCACCCCACTGGTGACCGGCATCGTGGTGCTGATGATCGGCCTGACCCTGATCAAGGTCGGCCTGATCAGCATGGGTGGCGGCTTCGGCGCCATGGCCAATGGCACCTTCGCCAACGGCGAAAACCTGATGCTGTCGGGTGCCGTGCTGGCGGTGATCGTGATCCTCAACCGCATCCCGGTGGTCTGGATGCGCAGCTGCGCGATCGTCATTGCCCTGGCAGTCGGCTATGCCCTGGCCGGCTACCTCGGCCGCCTGGACTTCACCGGCATGCACGAAGCCGCGCTGTTCCAGGTGCCGATGCCGCTGCATTTCGGCCTGGGCTTCTCCTGGGCGCTGTTCATCCCGATGCTGGTGATCTACCTGGTGACTTCGCTGGAAGCCATCGGTGATGTGACCGCGACCAGCAAGGTTTCGCGCCAACCGGTCGAAGGCCCGCTGTGGATGTCGCGCATCAAGGGCGGGGTGCTGGTCAACGGCGCCAACTCGCTGTTGGCTGGCCTGTTCAACACCTTCCCCAGCTCGATCTTTGCCCAGAACAACGGCGTGATTCAGCTGACCGGCATTGCCAGCCGCCATATCGGTATCTGGATTGCCGTGATGCTGGTGCTGCTGGGGCTGTTCCCGAGCGTGGCCGGCGTGATCCAGGCGGTACCTGAGCCGGTGCTGGGTGGTGCCGCCATGGTCATGTTCGGCGCGGTGGCCGCGTCGGGCATCAATATTCTGGCCAGTACTCGCCTGGACCGTCGCGCCCTGCTGATCATCGCCGTGTCGCTGGCGCTTGGCCTGGGCGTGGCGCAGGTGCCGGAGTTCCTCGCGCACATGCCTGCTGCGATCCGCAATGTGCTGGAGTCGGGTGTGGCCACCGGGGGTATCTGCGCCCTGGTGCTCAACTGGTTCCTGCCGGAAAGCAAGGAAAACGCCTGAACCGCGCCTGCCCCGCCGACCAAGCCCGCGCCCACTTGCGCGGGCTTTTTGCTTTATCATGGCGGCATTCCTTTGCACGAGTTGTCCATGAAATTCGCTATCGCGGTTTTTTCCCCAGCCCATGCGCCCTCTTCGCGCCGCGCCTTGCGCTTCGCCGAGGCAGCGCTGGCTGGCGGGCATGAGATTGCCCGGCTGTTCTTCTACCAGGACGGGGTGCACAGCGCCTCGGCCAACGTGGTCGCGCCCCAGGATGAACAGGACATCGCCGCCCAATGGCGGACCTTCATCGAAATGAACCGCCTCGACGCAGTGGTGTGTATCGCCGCCGCGCTGCGCCGCGGCGTGCTCGATGACGCCGAAGCCAACCGCTACCAGCGCCCGGCGGTCAACCTGCCCAAGCCGTGGGAGTTGTCTGGCCTCGGCCAGCTGCACGAAGCCGCACAAACTGCCGACCGCCTGGTCTGCTTCGGAGGCGACTGAAATGGCCAAATCCATGTTGATCATCAGCCGCCAGGCCCCCTGGAACGGCCCGGCTGCCCGCGAAGCGCTGGACATAGCCCTGGCCGGCGGCGCCTTCGATCTGCCGCTGGCCATGCTGTTCCTCGATGACGGCGTGTTCCAGTTGGCACCCGGTCAGCAACCTGCCGCCGTGGAGCAGAAGAACCTCGCCGCCAACCTGCAGGCGCTGCCGATGTTTGGCGTCGAGGAGCTGTTTGCCTGCCAGCACAGCCTGGCGCGCCGCGGCCTGGCCGCCGATGGCCTGGAGCTGCCGGTGGAGGTGCTGGACAACGCAGCCCTGCAAGCCTTGATTGCCCGTTTCGACCAAGTGGTGACGCTCTGATGCCAACCCTGCACGTGTTATCCCACTCGCCGTTCGGCGACGAACGCCTGGACAGCTGCCTGCGCCTGTTGGGCGCTGACGATGGCGTGCTGCTGTGTGGCGATGCGGTCTATGCGCTGCGCGACGGCAGTGACAGCCAGCGCCAACTGCAGGCTGCCAACCTGGCACAGCGCCTGTTCGCCCTCGACGAAGACCTGCTCGCCCGTGGCATCAGCAGCGCGCTGGCCGAGGCCGTGAACTACCAGGCCTTCGTCGAGCTGTCACTGCACTACGACAAGGTCAACAGCTGGCTATGAGTACGCTGAACATTGGCGATCGCGCCATTGCGCTGGACAAGGACGGCTTCCTGGTCGACTTGCAAGACTGGTCGCGCCCCGTCGCCGAAGCCCTGGCCGAGCGCGAAAGCATCGCCCTGACCGCCGACCACTGGGAAATCCTCGAACTGCTGCGCCAGTTCTACAACGAATATCAGCTGTCGCCAGCCACTCGCCCACTGATCAAGTACGCCGCGCTCAAGCTGGGCACGGAAAAAGGCAACAGCCCGCACCTTAACCGCCTGTTCAATGGCACCCCCGCCAAACTCGCCGCCAAGCTGGCGGGCCTGCCCAAGCCGACCAATTGCATATGACCGACGCCCGTCCGCTGACCCTGGAAACACCGGCCGAACACCCGTTCGCCGAATTCGTGCGCATCCTTGGCAAAGGCAAACGCGGCGCCCGCGGCCTGACCCGCGAGGAAGCCCGCGCCGCCATGACCTTGTTGCTCGAAGGCAAGGTCGAAGACACCCAGCTCGGTGCCTTCCTGATGCTGCTGCGGCACAAGGAAGAGAGCGCAGAAGAACTCGCCGGCTTCACCGAAGCCCTGCGCGCGCACCTGCAAGCGCCGAGTATCGCCGTAGATGTCGACTGGCCGACCTACGCCGGCAAGAAGCGCCACCTGCCCTGGTACCTGCTGAGCGCCAAGTGCCTGGCCGCCAACGGTGTGCGTATCCTCATGCACGGCGGCGGCGCACATACCGCCGGGCGCCTGTACACCGAACAGCTGCTGGTGCTGCTGGAGATCCCGCTGTGCCGCGACTGGGCGGCGGTCAGCCAGGCCCTCGATCAGCAGCGCCTGGCCTTCGCCCCGCTGCATGACTGGGCGCCACAGCTGCAGCGGATGATCGACCTGCGCAACACGCTGGGCCTGCGCTCGCCCATCCATTCCCTGGCCCGAGTGCTGAATCCGCTGGCTGCGCGCTGCGGCCTGCAGAGCATCTTCCACCCCGGTTACCAGGCGGTGCACCGTGAAGCCAGCCGCCTGCTCGGCGACCATGCCGTGGTGATAAAGGGTGATGGCGGCGAAATCGAGATCAACCCCGATGTCATCAGCCACCTTTACGGCACCCGCGCAGGCGAAGCCTGGGACGACGAATGGCCGGCGCTGAGCGAACGCCGCCATGTAAAACCACCAAGCTTGCAACCCGAGCATTTACTCGCGGTCTGGCGCGGCGAGGCCGAGGACAGCTACGGCGAAATGGCCGTCGTGGCAACCATGGCCCTCGCGCTACGGGGCTTGGGCCAGGGCCGCGAACAGGCCTTCGCATCCGCACAGGGCTACTGGGCTGCACGCAACCAATCGAATAACTAGATAATCAAGGGGCGTTCTTTGCGCTAGTTATTCGAACGTTTTCCCCTAGACTGGGCTCCAACGCTTAACAACTTTGTTTCCGAGGAGCTCAACATGGGCCTTTTGATCGACGGCCGCTGGCACGACCAGTGGTATGAAAACGGCAAGGACGGCACCTTCAAACGCGAAAACGCCCAGCGTCGCAATCAGCTGCCCGCCGCGGAAGCCGGCCGCTACCACTTGTACGTTTCGCTGGCCTGCCCATGGGCCCACCGCACCCTGATCGTGCGCGCACTCAAGGGCCTTGAGCCATTGATCGACGTATCGGTGGTGAGTTGGCTGATGCAGGATCACGGCTGGACCTTCGACCAGCAGCAAGGCTCCACTGGCGACCACCTCGACGCCCTGCAATACCTGCACCAGCGCTACACCCAGGACGACCCGCACTACACCGGCCGCGTAACCGTGCCCGTGCTGTGGGACAAGAAAGAAAAACGCATCGTCAACAACGAATCGTCGGAGATCATCCGGATCTTCAACAGCGCGTTCAACGAACTGACCGGTAACACCTTGGACCTGTACCCCGAGCCGCTGCGCCCGACCATCGAAGCGCTGAACGAGCGCATTTACCCGGCAGTCAACAACGGCGTGTACCGCGCAGGCTTCGCCACTACCCAGGACGCCTACGAGGCTGCCTTCGATGACGTATTCAACGAACTGGACCATCTGGAACAGCTGTTGGGCCGCAATCGCTACCTGGCCGGCGAATACCTGACCGAGGCCGATGTGCGCCTGTTCACCACCTTGGTACGCTTCGATGCGGTGTACCACGGGCACTTCAAGTGCAATCTGCGCCGCCTGAGCGACTACCACAACCTGTCCAACTGGCTACGCGAGTTGTACCAGTGGCCGGGCATCGCAGGCACTGTGGATATGGAGCATATCCAGAAGCATTACTACATGAGCCACAAGACCATCAACCCGAACGGCATCGTGCCCAAGGGCCCGCTTCAGGACTTCAATCAGCCCCATGATCGGGAACGGTTGGCGGGCAAAGGGATTTATCAGGCTTGAGATAGCCGGGGCCGCTTTTGCGGCCCCAACGATTTCAGCTGTTTTGCGCGCCTTCGAACCAGGCCAGCTTGTCGCGCAGTTGCACCACTTCCCCAACGATCACCAAGGTCGGCGCATGCACTTCGTGCCGTGCCACCAGCTCCGGCAAATCTGCCAAGGTGCCGGTAAACACCCGCTGGTTGCGCGTAGTCCCCTGCTGCACCAGGGCCGCTGGCGTGCTGGCCGCCCGCCCATGGCGGATCAGCTCGGCACAGATGGTCGGCAACCCCACCAGCCCCATGTAGAACACCAAGGTCTGAGCCGGCGCCACCAGGTCATGCCAAGGCAGGTTGCTGGTGCCATCCTTGAGGTGACCGGTGACGAAGCGCACCGATTGTGCATAGTCACGGTGAGTCAGCGGAATGCCGCCATAGGCCGAACATCCGCTCGCTGCAGTAATCCCCGGCACCACCTGGAACGGGATACCGTGCTCGGCCAGCTCCTCGATCTCTTCGCCACCCCGGCCGAAGATGAACGGGTCGCCGCCTTTGAGGCGCAACACACGCTTGCCCTGCTGGGCGAGGTCGACCAACAGGCGGTTGATCTGGTCCTGGGGCACGGAGTGGTCGGCGCGGCGCTTGCCAACATAGATACGTTCGGCATCACGCCGGCACATCTCGATGATGGCCGGTGCCACCAGGCGGTCATACAGCACCACGTCGGCCTGCTGCATCAGGCGCAAGGCTCGGAAGGTCAGCAAGTCCGGATCACCCGGCCCCGCCCCCACCAGATACACCTCACCGCCCTGCTGCACCGGGGCACCTTCGACCATCGCCTGCAACAGGCGCTCGGCCTCGGCGCCCTGCCCGGCAAGCTGGCGCTCGGCAATCGGCCCCTGGAACACGGTTTCCCAGAAGCCTCGGCGCTGATTGACATCCGGGTACAGGGATTTGACCTTGTGCCGGAACCGCGCTGCCAGCCCGGCCAGCTCACCGTAAGCCGACGGAATCCAGGCCTCCAGCTTGGCGCGGATCAAGCGCGCCAACACCGGGGCGTCACCGCCACTGGACACCGCGATCACCAACGGGGAACGGTCGACGATGGCCGGGAAGATCACCGTGCACAAGGCCGGCGCATCCACCACGTTGACCGGCAGGCTCAGCGCCTGTGCGTCAGCCGACACCTGGGCGTTGAGCCCAGGGTCGTCGGTGGCTGCGATCACCAAACGGCAACCGACCAGGTCACCCGCCTGATAGCCACGCACCAGCACCTCACCGCCACCTTCCCGGGCCAACGCGGCCAGCTGACCGTCGATGTCCGGCGCCACCACGCGCAGCGCAGCGCCGGCATCCGCCAGCAGCCGCGCCTTGCGCAAGGCGATCTCACCGCCGCCGACGACCAGCACCCGGCCGCCCTGCAGCTTGTGGAACAGCGGCAGGTAATCCATTTAGCGGATGACCTCGACGCCGCCCATGTACGGCTTCAGCACGTCCGGTACGCGAATCGAACCGTCGGCCTGCTGGTAGTTCTCGAGCACGGCCACCAAGGTACGGCCTACGGCCAGGCCGGAACCGTTGAGGGTGTGCACCAGCTCTGGCTTGCCGGTTTCCGGGTTGCGCCAGCGAGCCTGCATGCGGCGTGCCTGGAAGTCACCGCAGTTGGAGCAGGAGCTGATCTCGCGGTACTTGTCCTGGCTCGGCACCCACACTTCGAGGTCGTAGGTCTTCACAGCGCCGAAGCCCATGTCGCCGGTGCACAGGGCCAGCACGCGGTAGGGCAGCTGCAGCAGCTGCAGGACGCGCTCGGCGTTGGCGGTCAGGCTTTCCAGGGCTTCCATCGACTTGGACGGTTCGACGACCTGAACCATCTCGACCTTGTCGAACTGGTGTTGGCGGATCATGCCACGGGTGTCACGGCCCGACGCACCGGCTTCACTGCGGAAGCAAGGGGTGTGGGCAACCAGTTTCAATGGCAGCTGCCTGGCGTCGAGGATCTGGCCGGCAACCAGGTTGGTCAGCGACACTTCGGCGGTCGGGATCAGGTAGAAGTCAGCTTCGCCTTCGCGGGTGATCTTGAACAGGTCTTCCTCGAACTTCGGCAACTGGCCAGTGCCCTGCAGGGCCGGGGCCTGCACCAGGTACGGGGTGTAGTGTTCCTCGTAGCCGTGCTCGCCGGTGTGCAGGTTGATCATGAACTGCGCCAGGGCGCGGTGCAGGCGGGCAATCGGCCCGCGCAGCACGGCAAAGCGCGCGCCAGACAGCTTGGCCGCGGCTTCGAAGTCCAGGCCGCCGCTGACTTCACCCAAGGCGACGTGGTCCTTGATCTCGAAATCGAAGGCGGTCGGCGTGCCCCAGCGGCGCACTTCGACGTTGTCGTCTTCGCTGGCACCGACCGGTACGCTGGCGTCCGGCAGGTTGGGAATGGTCAGCAGGATGCTGTCCAGTTCGGCCTGGATAGCATCCAGCTCCACCTTGCCAGCGGCCAGTTCATTGGCCATGCGCTCGACGTCCGCCATCAGCGGGGCAATGTCCTCGCCCTTGGCCTTGGCCTGGCCGATCGACTTGGAACGGGCGTTACGCTCGGCTTGCAGCTGCTCGGTGCGGGTCTGCACCGCCTTGCGGCGCTCTTCCAGTGATTCGATGCGCGCGACATCCAGGCTGAAGCCACGGGAGGCCAGGCGATCCGCCACTTCCTGAAGTTGGCCGCGTAACAGTTTGGAATCGAGCATATCGTTCTCTCGTTATGGATAAGTGTTGGTTCAGAATCGGGTCAGGGACAGGCCGGCCCAGGTGGCCAGGAGCCCGCCCACCACGCTGATACTGGTATAGCCCAAGGCGAGGGGCACTTGCCCACTTTCGATCAGGCGCACGGTATCGAGCGAGAAGGAGGAAAAGGTCGTCAGGCCACCGAGGAAGCCGACGATCAGGCCGGCGCGCAGTTCGACCGGCGCCAGCGGCTTGTGCAGGAACAGGCCGTAAAGCAGGCCGATCAGCAGGCAACCCACCAGGTTGACCGCCAGCGTACCGAGATAGAAGTGCCGTGGCCAGTTGGCCGCGACCCAATTGGCGGTGGCGAAGCGTAGCAAGGTCCCGGCAATACCACCGGCGCTGACTGCAGCGATCAGGGCAATCATGGTTTTCTCCGCTGTCGGGGGCTGTTGCGGTCAAGCTCGGCCAGGTGGCGCAGTTTCTCGCCGATCTTCAGCTCCAGGCCTCGCGGCACGGGCTGGTAGTACTGGCGTGGCTCAAGCGCCTCGGGGAAGTAATCCTCACCAGCGGCATAGGCATCGGGCTCGTCGTGGGCGTAGCGGTATTCTTCGCCATAGCCCAGTTGCTTCATCAGCTTGGTCGGCGCGTTGCGCAGGTGCAGCGGCACTTCCAGCGAGCCATGTTCGGCCGCCTCGCGCAAGGCGGTCTTGAAGCCCACATAGACGGCATTGCTCTTCGGTGCACAGGCGATGTAGGTGATGGCCTGGGCCACTGCCAGCTCGCCTTCCGGGCTGCCCAGGCGTTCCTGCACGTCCCAGGCGGCCAGGCACAGGCTCAGGGCCCGCGGGTCGGCGTTGCCGATGTCCTCGCTGGCCATGCGCACGACGCGACGGGCGATGTACAGCGGGTCGCAGCCGCCGTCGAGCATGCGCGCGAACCAGTACAGGGCGCCATCGGGGTTGGAGCCGCGCACCGACTTGTGCAGCGCGGAAATCTGGTCGTAGAACGCCTCGCCGCCCTTGTCGAAACGCCGCCGGCTGTCGCCGAGCAGGCTTTGCAGCATCTCGACGTCGATCTCGCTGCCATCTTCGGCAAGGTCGGCAGCGTTCTCCAGGAAGTTGAGCATGCGCCGGCCATCGCCATCGGCGGCAGCCATGAGCATCTTGAAGGCGTCGTCACCGACGCGCAGGTTGCGCTTGCCCAGCCCGCGCTCTTCCGTCAGCGCACGCTTGACCAGCTTGCGCAGCGCCGCTTCGTCCAGGCTCTTGAGCACGTAGACCCGCGCCCGCGACAGCAAGGCGTTGTTCAGTTCGAACGACGGGTTCTCGGTGGTGGCTCCGATGAACAGCAGCGTGCCGTCTTCCACATAGGGCAGGAAGGCATCCTGCTGGGACTTGTTGAAGCGGTGCACTTCGTCGACGAACAGGATGGTGCGTCGGCCATACTGGCCGGCCTGCTGCTTGGCCACTTCGACGGCCTGGCGGATTTCCTTGACCCCCGCCAACACCGCCGAGACCGTCTCGAAGTGCGCATCGCAGAAGTGCGCCAGCAGCCGTGCCAGGGTGGTCTTGCCCACCCCCGGCGGCCCCCAGAAGATCATCGAGTGCAGCGCCCCCTGCTCCAGCGCCTCGCGCAGCGGTTTGCCGCGCGCCAGCAGGTGCTCCTGGCCGACGTATTCGTCCAGGTTGGCCGGGCGCAGGCGGGCCGCCAGAGGCTGGGCGACGGGTTCGCTTCGAAACAGGTCCATGGCGAGCTCTGCTTACTCCTTGATGACGTCGGCGCCTTTGGGGATGTCGAACTTGAACTGGCTGTCCGGCACCGCCTGGTTGGCCTTGACGCCATTGAACAGGATGTTGGTGCGCTGGCCGACGCTGTCGATCAGCTGCATGTCATTGATCAGGCCCTTGCGGAACGACACGCGCAGCGAGTCGAACAAGGTGTCCTTGGTCTTCGGCTTGAGGGTGAAGTCCATCACGTCACCCTGCTCCTTGGAGGTGATGTCGAAGCTCTGGCTGATCTTCGACACGTCACCGGACAGCAGCAGTGCCGGGGTCTGGTTCAGGCGCTGGTCGAGCTTCTTGATGGTCGCCTGCTCCAGGTCCGGGTCCCACAGGGTGACGTTCTTGCCGTCGGACACCACTACCTGCTCCTGCGGCGCATTGGTGTGCCAGTAGAACAGGCCCGGGCGCTTCACCGTCATCTTGCCGGACGTTTCCTGCAGGCTGGTACCGCCTGCGTCCAGGGTCAGCTGGGAGAAGTTGGCCTCGATGGTCTGGGATTTTTCCAGCAACTGGGTCAGGCGTTGTACATCTTGCTCACCGGCATAAGCAGTAACCGAGCCCAGGGTCAGGGCAGAAACCAACAGCATGCGAATCGCGCGCATGGGAATCCTCATTGAGCATTGAAAAGGCCGGGCGCCACCGTTGGCGCCCGGCAGGGTGTTCATCAGTCGCGCGGGCCACCCGGGGCAATCACTTCCCGCGAGCCGTTGCTGTTCATCGGGGTGACCACGCCGGCCATCTCCATCGACTCGATCATCCGCGCGGCGCGGTTGTAGCCGATCTTGAGCTTGCGCTGTACGGCCGAGATGGAAGCGCGGCGGCTTTCCAGCACGAACTGCACGGCCTCATCATACAGGGCATCGGTTTCGGCATCGTCACCATCGCCACCGCCGCCGCCGCCATCGAAGCCGCTGCCAGCCTCTTCGACGCCATTGAGGATGTCATCGTTGTAGTCCGGCGCGCCACGCAGCTTCCACGCCTCGACCGTGCGGTGCACTTCATCGTCGGAGACGAACGCACCGTGCACACGGATTGGCAGGCTGGTGCCCGGCGGCATGTACAGCATGTCACCGTGGCCGAGCAACTGTTCCGCGCCGCCCTGGTCGATGATGGTCCGCGAGTCGATCTTGCTCGACACCTGGAACGCCATGCGGGTCGGGATGTTGGCCTTGATCAGGCCGGTGATCACGTCCACCGACGGGCGCTGGGTGGCGAGGATCAGGTGGATACCGGCGGCCCGCGCCTTCTGGGCGATACGGGCGATCAGCTCTTCGACCTTCTTGCCGACGATCATCATCATGTCGGCAAATTCGTCGACCACCACGACGATGGTCGGCAAGGTCTTCAGCGCCGGCGGCTCGTCGTCCATGCTCTCGCGGCGGTACAGCGGGTCGTGGATGATCTCGCCGGCTTCCTGGGCGTCCTTGATCTTGCGGTTGAAGCCAGCCAGGTTACGCACGCCCATGGCCGCCATCAGCTTGTAGCGCCGCTCCATCTCGGCCACGCTCCAGCGCAGGGCGTTGGCGGCGTCCTTCATGTCGGTGACCACCGGGCACAGCAGGTGCGGAATGCCCTCGTAGATCGACAGCTCGAGCATTTTCGGGTCGATCATGATCAGCCGCGCGTCTTCCGGGCTGGACTTGAACAGGATCGACAGGATCATCGCGTTGACACCCACCGACTTACCGGAACCGGTAGTACCGGCCACCAGCAGGTGCGGCATCTTGGCCAGGTCGGTGATCACCGGCTTGCCGCCGATGTCGTGGCCCAGGGCCAGGGTGACCGGCGATTTCTGCTCGTCGTATTCCGGCGTCGCGAGCACTTCCGAGAAGCGCACCATCTGCCGGTTTTCGTTGGGGATCTCGATACCCACGGTGGTCTTGCCGGGAATGACCTCGACCACCCGCACGCTGGTCACCGCCAGGGAACGCGCCAGGTCCTTGGCCAGGTTGGCAATGCGGCTGACTTTCACGCCAGCGGCCGGCTGGATTTCGTAACGGGTAATCACCGGGCCCGGGTGGATGGAGTCCACCGAGACTTCGACGCCGAACTCCTTGAGCTTGATTTCCAGCAACTGGCCGACACCGGCCAGGGACTCTGGCGAGTACTCGATCTTCTTCTGTTCGGCCGGGTCGAGGATGGAAATCGACGGCAAGGTCCCCTCCACGGCGCTGTCGACGAACAGCGGCGCCTGTTTCTCCTTCATGACCCGCTTGCTCGGCTCCGGCGCCCTGGCCGCGGCCGGGGCCACGATGGTCGGGGCCGCTGCTGGCTGCTCGCGGGAGACCACAGGCTCGCGCGGCACGACAGGTTCGCGGGCGAGGGTTGGTTCGCGAGGCACTACAGGCTCGCGGGCGAGTGTCGGCTCACGGGAAAGGGTCGGTTCACGCGGCTCGACGGGCTGGGCCGGGGCTTCCTCACGCTTGAAGATGCGCTCGCGCAGCGCCGGTTTGGCTGGCTCACGCTTGTCGCTGGCCTTTGCTCCCAGATCGAACACCGGGTCGTCCACTTCACGCAGTTGCGCCTCCAGGCGCTTGCGCTCGTTGCGTGCCTCCCACCAGCGGCTGGCCGCACCCTGTACCAGTTCGAACAGGTCGAGGGTGATCTTGCCGGTCATGTCCATCACCTTGAACCATGACAGGTCGGTGAACACGGTCAGGCCGAACAGGAACAGGGCAATGAACATCAGGGTGCTGCCCTGCACGTTCAGCAGGTTGCGCGCCAGGTCGCCGAGGCTCTCGCCCAGCGCACCGCCCGCGGAAAACGGCAGGCTCGCCGGCGGATGGAAATGGATATGCGCCAGCGCCGCGCCCGACAGCACCAGGAACACCAGGCCGATCAGCCGCCAGGAGAACAGCCAGCCGCTCCATTGCCACGGCTGGTGCCGTTCGCGGAAGATCTGCCAGGTCTTGATCGCCAGCAGCAGCGGGAAGATATAGGCGAAGTAGCCGAGCACCATGAACAGGATGTCGGCAAAGTACGCGCCGGCACGCCCGGCGGCATTCTGCACCTGGTCGACGTTGCTGGTGTGGCTGAAGCCCGGGTCCGACGTGTCGTAGGTCAGCAGTGCCATCCACAGGTACAGGCATAGGGCGCCGACAGCGATCAACGCACCTTCCTTGAGGCGGTAATGCAGCTGCTGCCGCCACAGGGGCACGGGCAAGGGAGCTGGAGTTGCGGTGGATTTCTTCAAAACGCGTCTATTCCTGCGCGTGCTGCGCGTCCAGTAGTGATCGGCCGGTGTCTGGCCAATGAACCACTACTTTTAACATTACTGCCCGCCAGCCGCCATGACGGCACGCCGTATGGAGCTCGAGTGGGGGCGACTTTCGTATAGGTGCAATTTGAGCATGCATTGCCTTCTGTGACAAAGGCTTATGCTGTGTTTTTGCACAGGTGTGACAGCAAATGTAGCGGATGGTGCCTATGCCTTCATGAATGTGTAGGAAATTGCCTATTCTGCTGCCAGCCAATCACTGTTGAGCCTGCCAGCATTGACCCCGCAAGCCCTGCAAGCCATGCTGCCCTCTCCCCTCCCCCACCGCACGATAGACCATGCTCACCTGGCTGACCCGCGACTCGCTGACCTTCCCGCCCCTGGAAAAGGCCCTGCACGACCCCAACGGTTTGCTCGCCGCTGGCGGCGACCTGAGCCCCGAGCGCCTGGAGCAGGCCTACCGGCATGGCTGCTTTCCCTGGTATCAGGACGGCCAGCCGATTCTCTGGTGGTCACCTGACCCGCGCACCGTGCTGTTCCCTGACGAGCTGCACGTCTCGCGCTCGCTGGCCAAACTGATGCGCCAGGGCCGCTACCAGGTCAGCTTCGACACCGACTTCCCTGCGGTGATCGCCGCCTGCGCTGCCCCGCGCGACTACGCCGACGGCACCTGGATCACCGACACCATGCGCAATGCCTACTGCGAACTGCACCGGCGCGGTATTGCCCATTCGGTAGAAGTGCGCGCAGACGGCGTGCTGGTCGGCGGCCTGTATGGCCTGGCCATCGGTCAGCTGTTCTTCGGCGAGTCGATGTTCAGCCGTGCCGACAATGCCTCCAAGGTCGGCTTCGTGACGCTGGTCGAACACCTGCGCCAGGCCGGCTTCGTGCTGATCGACTGCCAGATGCCCACCAACCACCTGCACAGCCTGGGCGCCCGGGCCATCAGCCGTAGCCGCTTCGCCGACTACCTGGCGCGCCACCTCGACCAGCCCAACAGTGCTACCTGGGTTTGCTAGGCGAGTTTTGCCAGCTGGCTTACACTTAAAGCAAAGTCTCACCGAGGGGGTTGATCATGACAGAGTTGGCGCGGTTGAAGTTCTATGCCACTCAACCCCACTCCTGCAGCTACCTGCCGGACGAACAGGCCACCACGCTGTTCCTCGACCCCAGCCAGCCGATGGACGTGCATGTGTATGCCGATCTCTCGGAAATGGGCTTTCGCCGCAGCGGTGACCACCTGTACCGCCCGCATTGCCAGAACTGCAATGCCTGCGTGCCAGCGCGCATCCCCGCCGCGCGCTTCATCCCCAACCGCCAGCAGCGGCGCATCCTCAAGCGTAATGCCGACCTGACCGTGACGGCGGCGCGCCCGGCGTTCAAGGAAGAATATTTCGACCTGTACCGGCGCTACATCGAGACCCGTCACGCCGATGGCGACATGTACCCGCCGAGCCGCGACCAGTTTTCCACCTTCCTGGTCCGCGACCTGCCGTTTTGCTGGTTCTACGAGTTCCGCCTCGAAGGCCGCCTGCTGGCAGTGGCCGTCTGTGACCTGCTGCCCAATGGCCTGTCGGCGGTATACACCTTCTACGAGCCGGAAGAAGAACGCCGCAGCCTCGGGCGTTTTGCCATCCTCTGGCAGATCACCGAAGCCTTGCGCCAGGATCTGGAAGCGGTGTACCTGGGTTACTGGATCAAGAACTGCAAGAAAATGAACTACAAGACGCAGTATCGGCCTATCGAGTTGTTGATAAACCAGCGCTGGGTCACCCTCAACTGAAAGCATTGGCTTGACACACAGTTTTCGGGCATAATCCACGCCACTTTTTTGCCCGGTGCGGTATGCGTCGGGCCAACACTGGATCCGAGGGCTCTACTGCATGTCGAAAGAAGACAGCTTCGAAATGGAAGGTACTGTCGTCGACACCCTGCCCAACACCATGTTCCGCGTGGAGTTGGAAAACGGGCACGTCGTAACCGCGCACATCTCCGGAAAGATGCGCAAGAACTACATCCGCATTCTCACTGGCGACAAGGTCCGCGTCGAACTGACGCCCTACGACCTGAGCAAGGGCCGCATCACTTACCGTGCGCGCTAAGCTCAAGCCATGAAAAAGCCCGGCCATGTGCCGGGCTTTTTTGTGTCTGCTGAAACCGCGTCGCGGCTAAAGCCGCTCCTGCAGGGATATCGCAATCCCCTGTAGGAGCGGCTTGAGCCGCGATGGGCCGCATAGCGGCCCCATACGATTTACGCAACCTCAGCCGTGGTCTCGAAGTCGAACACCAGTTCGCCATCGCGCAGGTCGACGTGCACCACGCCACCGTGCTCGGCCAGCTCACCAAACAGGATCTCCTCAGCCAGCGGCCGCTTGATCTTGTCCTGGATAAGCCGCGCCATCGGCCGTGCACCCATCTGCACGTCGTAGCCGGAAGCAGCCAGCCAGCCGCGGGCGGCATCACTGACTTCCAGCAGCACCCGCTTGTCTTCCAGCTGCGCCTGCAACTCGATGAGGAACTTGTCGACGATGCTCTTGATCGTCTCGGTGCTGAGGCGGCCAAACTGGATGATGGTGTCCAGGCGGTTGCGGAACTCCGGCGTGAAGCTCTTGCGGATGACTTCCATGGCATCGGACGCGTGGTCCTGATGGGTGAAGCCGATCGAGGCCCGCGCGGCAGTTTCGGCGCCGGCGTTGGTGGTCATGATCAGGATCACATTGCGGAAGTCGGCCTTGCGCCCGTTGTTGTCGGTCAGGGTACCGTGGTCCATCACCTGCAGCAGCAGGTTGAAGACTTCCGGGTGAGCCTTCTCGATTTCGTCGAGCAGCAGCACGCAGTGCGGTTGCTTGGTGATCGCTTCGGTCAGCAGGCCGCCCTGGTCGAAGCCAACGTAGCCAGGCGGCGCACCGATCAGCCGCGACACGGTGTGACGCTCCATGTACTCGGACATGTCGAAGCGCACCAGCTCGACGCCCAGCGCCTTGGCCAGCTGCCGCGCCGCTTCGGTCTTGCCCACACCGGTCGGGCCGGCGAACAGGAACGAACCGACCGGTTTGTCCGGCGACTTGAGGCCGGCCCGGGACAGCTTGATGGCGGTGGCCAGCGAGTCGATGGCCTGGTCCTGACCGAACACGGTCAGCTTCAGGTCGCGCTCGAGGTTACGCAGCAACTCCTTGTCGGAACTGGTGACGTGCTTCGGCGGAATCCGCGCGATCTTGGCGACAATGTCCTCGACCTGCGGCACATCGATACGCTTGACCCGGCTGGCTTCAGGCTGCAGGCGCTGATAGGCGCCCGCTTCGTCGATCACGTCGATGGCCTTGTCCGGCATGTGGCGATCGTTGATATAGCGCGAGGCAAGCTCGGCGGCGGCGCGCAGGGCTTCGTCGCTGTACTCGATGTTGTGGTGGCTCTCGAAGCGGCCTTTCAGGCCACGCAGGATACCGACGGTGTCTTCCACCGACGGCTCGCTGACATCGACCTTCTGGAAGCGCCGCGCCAGGGCACGGTCCTTCTCGAAGATGCCGCGGAATTCCTGGAAGGTGGTCGACCCGATGCAACGAATCTCACCGGACGACAGCAGCGGCTTGAGCAGGTTGGAGGCATCCATCACCCCGCCTGACGCCGCACCGGCACCGATGATGGTGTGGATTTCATCGATGAACAGAATCGCTTGCGGGCGCTTTTTCAACTCACCGAGCAGCGCCTTGAAGCGTTTTTCGAAATCACCGCGGTATTTGGTACCCGCCAGCAGCGCACCGAGGTCCAGCGAATAGACCACGCTCTGCGCCAGCAGGTCCGGCACCTGGCCGTCGACGATGCGTTTGGCCAGGCCTTCGGCGATGGCAGTCTTGCCGACACCGGCCTCACCGACCAGCAGCGGGTTGTTCTTGCGCCGCCGGGCCAGAATCTGCGCCACACGCTCGACTTCCTGCTCGCGCCCCACCAGCGGGTCGATTCGGCCGGCACGGGCCAGTTCGTTCAGGTTGCTGGCGTAGGCGTCCAGCGGGTTGCTCGAAGAGGAGGTTTCGCCGCCCTCTTCGTCCTGCATGTCCTGGTCGCTTTCGGAATGCGAGCCATGGCCCGGCACTTTGGAAATGCCATGGGCGATGTAGTTGACCACATCGATACGGGCCACGCTCTGCTGCTTCAGCAGGAACACGGCCTGGCTTTCCTGTTCGCTGAAGATCGCCACCAGCACATTGGCGCCGGTCACTTCGCGCTTGCCGGAACTCTGCACGTGGAACACGGCACGCTGCAGCACCCGCTGGAAGCCCAGGGTCGGCTGGGTTTCGCGGTCTTCGTCGTTGACGGGGATCAGCGGGGTAGTGGAATCGATGAACTCTTGCAGGTCGTGCTTGAGTTTGTCGAGATTCGCGCCACAGGCGCGCAGAACGGTCGCGGCAGCCTCATTGTCAAGGAGTGCCAGCAGCAGATGTTCGACGGTCATGAACTCATGACGCTTCGAACGAGCCTCCTTGAAGGCAAGATTGAGGGTGACTTCGAGCTCGCGGTTTAACATAGCTTCACCTCATACCCAAGTGGTCGGCGATTAACCGTCCTTCTCGATTTCACAGAGTAGCGGATGCTGGCTTTCCCTGGCGTATTGGTTGACCTGCATGGCCTTCGTTTCGGCGATGTCACGGGTAAACAATCCGCACACTGCCCGCCCTTCGGTGTGGACGGTCAGCATGATCTTGGTCGCCAGCTCGCGGTTCAGACTGAAGAACGTTTCGAGCACTTCGACGACGAAATCCATCGGCGTGTAGTCATCGTTGAATAAAACCACCTTGTACATCGGTGGCGCCTGCAGGATCGGCTTGGCTTCCTGTACCGCAAGCCCTGAGCCGTCGTCCTCATTCGTTTGCGGGCGATCCTGATTGAATGTTAGTCGAATCTCACTGGGTGCATGCATGGAAAGAATTTCATCATGAGCGTCAGGTTAAGGTTGTGGGTTGACTGCATTGGCGGCCGCTGGCGCACGCGCCACCTGACCTTGACTAACGGCAAAACGGTGTTACAACCAATAAGAACCCACCGTGGTCGATAAAGATCCGCGCAGTCAACCAGATTTTTCGCATGGTTCGTATGCGGATGAAGTGGATGATACTCCAGTGATGGAGTCCTTTGCAGAGGGACATAGGGATGGCAAGCGGTAAAGTCAAGTGGTTCAACAATGCCAAGGGCTACGGATTCATCAATGCTGACGGCGATAGCGAAGACCTCTTCGCCCATTACTCCGCCATCCAGATGGACGGCTACAAGACCCTGAAGGCCGGACAGGTGGTGGTGTTCGACATCGTGCAGGGCCCCAAGGGCAAGCACGCGGTGAACATTTCCGGTAACGCCAGCGTCAGGCCGGAGCCCGTTCCGGAGGTCGTCGTCGCCAACGCCTGAGCCATCCCGCTCTGCCGGCAAACGAACGCACCGGCCGCCCCTTGTGGAGCGGCCGGTTTTTATTGCATTACATGTGCTTGATCATTTCATCGCCAAAACCTGAGCTACTCACCAGCGTGGCACCCTCCATCAAGCGCTCGAAGTCGTAGGTCACGGTCTTGGCGGCAATCGCACCATTGGTGCCCTTGATGATCAGGTCGGCCGCTTCAGTCCAGCCCATGTGCCGCAGCATCATCTCCGCCGACAGGATGACCGAGCCCGGATTAACCTTGTCCTGCCCGGCATATTTCGGGGCGGTACCATGGGTAGCCTCGAACATGGCCACGGTGTCGGACAGGTTGGCGCCCGGCGCGATGCCGATGCCACCCACTTCTGCCGCCAGGGCATCGGACAGGTAGTCACCGTTCAGGTTGAGCGTGGCAATCACGTCGTACTCGGCAGGGCGCAGCAGGATCTGCTGGAGCATGGCGTCGGCGATGGCGTCCTTGACGATCACTTCACGGCCGCTCTTGGGGTTCTTGAACTTCATCCATGGGCCGCCGTCGAGCAGTTCGGCCCCAAACTCGTCGCGGGCCACTTCGTAGCCCCAATCCTTGAAGGCACCCTCGGTGAACTTCATGATGTTGCCCTTGTGCACCAGGGTCAGCGATTCGCGATCATTGTCCACCACATATTGCAGGGCCTTGCGCACCAGGCGCTTGGTGCCCTCGCGCGAGACCGGCTTGACGCCGATGCCGCAGTCCTGGTCGAAACGGATCTTGGTGACACCCATTTCCTCCTTGAGGAACTTGATCACCTTGTTCGCTTCAGGCGAGCCGGCCTTCCACTCGATGCCGGCATAGATGTCTTCGGAGTTCTCACGGAAGATCACCATGTCGACATCGCCGGGCTTTTTCACCGGACTGGGCACGCCCTGGAACCACAGCACCGGGCGCAGGCACACGTAGAGGTCGAGCTGCTGGCGCAAAGCCACGTTGAGCGACCGGATACCCCCGCCGACCGGCGTGGTCAGCGGCCCCTTGATCGAGACAACGTAGTCCTTCACCGCATCCAGGGTCTCCTGGGGCAGCCAGGTGTCCTGGTCGTACACCTGGGTGGCCTTCTCGCCGGCATACACCTCCATCCAGGCGATCTTGCGCTTGCCGCCATAGGCTTTCTGCACGGCGGCATCGACCACCTTGATCATCACTGGCGAGACGTCGACGCCAATTCCGTCACCTTCAATATAAGGAATGATCGGGTTGTCGGGCACGTTGAGCGAATGGTCGGCATTGACGGTGATCTTGGTGCCGTCGGTCGGAACCTTGATTTTCTGGTATCCCATGCTTGCACTACTCCGCTGTCGGGTGTGATTGGACATCATGCGATCCAATGAGCCTAAACCACATCCGTCGACCTGCAAGCGGTGCGTCATTACGCCACATTGCCCCTACGTCTTTGGTCTTATAAATGGCACCGATGTCACTTCGCCTTGCTGATTAGCCCGAATGGTTTGGTATACTCCGCCGCGACCGAAGGGTCATCGGGGCGAATCCCAGGAAAATGCGGACCGCCCTTGGCCAGGAATGGCCACCAGGCCTGGCCAGAAAAGTCTGGACTGTTACCGCAGCTCAGCATTGACGCTCGACTGATGCATCCACCATCACCGCTCGCAGCCTCTCGACTTTCCGCTCATGGCGTTGCCAGGGCGATGCGCCTACCCTGCGCACCACGAGACTCGAGCACGCTCAGCACACAGAGAGTTAACCCGCATGCCCACCCGTTCCAAGATCATCTATACCTTCACCGACGAAGCCCCCGCCCTCGCCACCTACTCGCTGCTGCCGATCGTCGAAGCCTTCACCGCTTCCGCTGACATCGCCGTCGAAACTCGCGACATCTCCCTGGCTGGCCGTATCCTTGCCGCCTTCCCGGAGCAACTGGGCGCAGAGAAGCAAGTAGGCGATCACCTGGCGGAACTGGGCCAGCTGGCCACCACTCCTGAAGCCAACATCATCAAGCTGCCGAACATCAGCGCCTCGGTACCGCAGCTCAAGGCCGCGATCAAGGAACTGCAGGGCAAGGGCTTCAACATCCCTGACTACGCCGACGAGCCATCCACCGAGGCCGAGAAAGAATCCCGCGCCCGCTACGACCGCATCAAGGGTTCGGCCGTGAACCCGGTGCTGCGCGAAGGCAACTCCGACCGCCGCGCCCCGCTTTCGGTCAAGAACTACGCCCGCAAGCACCCGCACAAGATGGGCGCCTGGGCCGCCGACTCGAAGTCGCACGTTGCCCACATGAACAACGGCGACTTCTACGGCAGCGAAAAAGCCGCACTGATCGAGGCTGACGACAACCTGCGCATCGAGCTGGTCGGCAAAGATGGCAGCACCACCGTGCTTAAAGCCAAGACTGCCGTCAAAGCCGCCGAAATCGTCGACTGCGCCACCATGAGCCGCAAGGCCCTGAAAGCCTTCATCACCGAACAGATCGCCGATGCCAAGGCCTCCGGCGTACTGCTGTCGGTGCACCTGAAAGCCACCATGATGAAGGTTTCCGACCCGATCATGTTCGGCGTCATCGTCGAAGCGTTCTACGACGAGGTACTGGCCAAGCACGCAGCAGCCCTGGCTGAAGTAGGCTTCAACGCCAACAACGGCATCGGCGACCTGTACGCCCGCATCAAGGACCTGCCAGCCGACAAGCAGGCCGAGATCGAAGCCGACATCCAGGCCCTGTACGCCGAGCGTCCAGCCCTGGCCATGGTCAACTCCGACAAGGGCATCACCAACCTGCACGTGCCGAGCGACGTCATCGTCGACGCCTCGATGCCAGCGATGATCCGCGACTCGGGCAAGATGTGGAACAGCGCCGGTGAACTGCAGGATGCCAAGGCGATCATCCCGGATCGTTGCTACGCCGGCATCTACCAGGCCACCATCGAAGACTGCAAGGCCAACGGCGCCTTCGACCCGACCACCATGGGCAGCGTGCCGAACGTCGGCCTGATGGCGCAGAAGGCCGAAGAGTACGGCTCCCACGACAAGACCTTCCAGATCCAGGCCGACGGCGTAGTACGCGTGGTCGATGGCAAAGGCAACGTCGTTCTGGAGCAGAACGTCGAAGCCGGTGACATCTTCCGCATGTGCCAGACCAAAGACGCGCCGATCCAGGACTGGGTCAAGCTGGCCGTCAACCGTGCCCGCCTGAGCAACACCCCGGCGGTGTTCTGGCTGGACCCGGCCCGCGCCCACGACGGCGTGATGATCGAGAAGGTACAGAAGTACCTGAAGGACCACGACACCACTGGCCTGGACATCCGTGTCCTGGCGCCGGTCGACGCGATCAAGTTCTCCCTGGCCCGCATCCGCGAAGGCAAGGACACCATCTCGGTGACCGGCAACGTGCTGCGCGACTACCTGACCGACCTGTTCCCGATCATGGAACTGGGCACCAGCGCCAAGATGCTGTCGATCGTGCCGCTGATGAACGGCGGTGGCCTGTTCGAAACCGGCGCCGGCGGTTCGGCTCCGAAGCACGTGCAGCAGCTGGTGGAAGAGAACTTCCTGCGTTGGGACTCGCTGGGTGAATTCCTGGCCCTGGCCGCTTCCCTGGAGCACCTGGGCAACACCTACGACAACCCGCGCGCCAAGGTCCTGGCCAACACCCTGGACCAGGCAACCGGCAAGTTCCTCGACACCAACAAGTCGCCTTCGCGCAAAGTCGGTGGTATCGACAACCGCGGCAGCCACTTCTACCTGACCCTGTACTGGGCCCAGGCGCTGGCTGCACAGAGCGATGACGCCGCCCTGCAGGCGCGCTTCGCCCCACTGGCCAAGACCCTGACCGAGAACGAGGAGACCATCGTCGCCGAGCTCAACGCCGTTCAGGGCAAGCCGGCCGACATCGGTGGCTACTACGCCCCGGATGCCGAGCTGACCGCCAAGGTGATGCGCCCAAGCCAGACCCTGAACAGCGCCATTGCCGCCCTGTAAGGTTCGCTTGAAGTAACCGCACAAACCCCGGCCACGCACCGGGGTTTGTGCTTTCTGGATAAATGATTTCTAACGGCGAACGCGAACTCTGTGGGAGCGGGTTTACCCGCGAATGCGTCATTTGCCTCGCCATCGCATTCGCGGGTAAACCCGCTCCCACAGGGTTCGTGCCAGCCCTTTTGGAGCTGTTCATGACCTGGCAACCGCACATCACCGTCGCCACCATCGTCGAACACGACGGCAAATACCTCTTCGTCGAGGAATTCAAAGCCGGCCAGCACGTCTTCAACCAACCCGCCGGCCACCTCGAACCCAACGAGACCCTGCCCCAGGCCGCCCTGCGCGAAACCCTGGAAGAAACCGCCTGGGAAGTCGAGCTCACCGGCGTGGTCGGCATCTACCTCTACACCGCCCCGAGCAATGGCGTGACCTACCAGCGCATCTGCTTCGCCGCCCGCCCGCTGCGCCAGCATGCCGACCTGGCCCTGGACAGCGACATCGTCCGCGCTGTGTGGCTGACCCGTGACGAACTGCTGGCCGACCCCACCCGCTGGCGCAGCGAACTCGTGCCGCGCTGCCTGGACGATTACCTCGCCGGCCCGCTGCACAGCCTTGACTTGCTGCGTGACTGACGCGCCGCGCCGGTTTTGCTAGAATCGGCGTTTTTCCCCCTTGATACACACCGGTACCCATGACCAGCCCAGCACTCAAAGACCCCGCCAAGACCCGCGTCATCGTCGGCATGTCCGGCGGCGTGGACTCTTCCGTCTCCGCCCTTCTGCTTCTGGAGCAGGGCTACCAGGTGGAAGGGCTGTTCATGAAGAACTGGGAAGAAGACGACGGCACCGAATACTGCACCGCCCGTGAAGACCTGGCCGACGCCCAGGCCGTGTGCGACCGCATCGGCATCAAGCTGCATACCGCCAACTTCGCCGCCGAATACTGGGACAACGTGTTCGAGCACTTCCTTCAGGAATACAAGGCCGGCCGCACGCCCAATCCGGACATCCTCTGCAACCGCGAGATCAAGTTCAAGGCGTTCCTCGACTACGCCCTGTCGCTGGGTGCCGACCTGATCGCCACCGGCCACTACGTGCGCCGCCGCGACACAGGTGATCTGACCGAGCTGCTCAAGGGCCTGGACCCGAACAAGGACCAGAGCTACTTCCTGCATGCAGTTGGCGGCAAGGAAATCGCCCGTACCCTGTTCCCGGTCGGCGAACTGGAAAAGCCCGAAGTGCGCGCCATCGCCGAAAAACACGGCCTGGCCACTGCCAAGAAGAAGGACTCCACCGGCATCTGCTTCATCGGCGAGCGCCGCTTCAGCGATTTCCTCAAGCAGTACCTGCCGGCCCAGCCCGGTAACATCGAGACCACTGATGGCGAAGTGATCGGCCGCCACCACGGCCTGATGTACCACACCATCGGCCAGCGCCAGGGGCTGGGTATCGGCGGCCTGAAGGACGCCGGCGACGAGCCGTGGTACGTGCTGCACAAGGACCTGACCCGCAATGTGCTGGTGGTCGGCCAGGGCAATGAACACCCGTGGCTGTTCTCCCGTGCCCTGCTCGCCTCGGAAATCTTCTGGGTCAACCCGGTCGACCTGAGCAGCCCACGCCGGCTGACCGCCAAGGTGCGCTACCGCCAGAGCGACCAGCAATGCACCCTGGAGCTGACCGCAACCGGCTACCGCGCCGTGTTCGACGAGCCGCAGCGCGCCGTGACCCCGGGCCAGTCGGTGGTGTTCTATGACGGCGAGGTGTGCCTGGGCGGCGGCGTGATCGAAACCGCCGAGCCGTGGAGCCCGCGCGCATGAGCAACCTGCAGGAGCAGCTGATTGCCTTGGGCGGCGTGTTCCAGGCCGCCGTGCTGGTCGACCGCATCGCCCGCACCGGCCAGGCCAGCGAAGCCAACATCGGCTGCATGCTGGGCAGCCTGCTGGTGCGCGACCCCAAGGACACCCTGGAGGTGTTCGGCGGCGACGACCTCAACCTGCGCGACGGTTACCGCGCCCTGGTCGGCGCCCTCGAGCGCGACCCCAGCAGCCTGCAACGCGAACCCCTGCGCTACGCACTGTCGATGCTGGGTCTTGAGCGTCAGCTGAACAAGCGCGGCGACCTGCTCGAGACCATCGGCAACCGCCTGCCGCAAATCCAGTCCCAGGCCGACCATTTCGGCCTGGTTCACGAAAACGTCATCGCTTCCAGTGGAGCCTTGTACCAGGACACCCTGAGCACCCTGCGCCAGCGCATCCAGGTGCATGGCGACATGCGCTTCCTGCAGCAGGCCAGCAACGCCTCGAAAATCCGCGCCCTGCTGCTGGCCGGTATCCGTGCCGCACGCCTGTGGCGTCAGCTGGGCGGGCATCGCTGGCAGCTGGTGTTCAGCCGGCGCAAGCTGCTCAACGAACTGTACGACATGATGCGTTCGCCGTCCTGACCCTGTGGGAGCGGCCTTGTGTCGCGAAAGGGCCGCAGCGCGGCCCCTGGGTCTCGAGCCTGACTCAAGATTGCTGGGGCTGCTACGCAGCCCCTTCGCGACGCAAGGCCGCTCCCACAAAGGCACGACCGCATTGATTTATTGAGCCGACCTTTGGTCAGCCACCCGACTCGGGCGCGAAATTCATGTATGATATGCGCCCTTCCAAAAGCCTGACTGTCCGAGAACACCCCATGCAGCTTTCTTCGCTCACTGCGGTTTCCCCTGTAGACGGCCGTTACGCCGGCAAAACCCAGGCCTTGCGCCCCATTTTCAGCGAATTCGGCCTGATCCGTTTCCGCGCCCTGGTCGAAGTGCGCTGGCTGCAGCGCCTGGCCGCGCACCCGCAGATCGGCGAAGTGCCGGCGTTCTCCGCCGAAGCCAATGCCCTGCTGGACAGCCTGGCCACCGATTTCAAGCTCGAGCACGCCGAACGCGTCAAGGAAATCGAGCGCACCACCAACCACGACGTCAAGGCGATCGAATACCTCCTCAAGGAGCAGGCCGCCAAGCTGCCTGAGCTGGCAAAGGTCAGCGAGTTCATCCACTTCGCCTGCACCAGCGAGGACATCAACAACCTGTCCCACGCCCTGATGCTGCGCGCCGGCCGTGACGATGTGCTGCTGCCGCTGATGCGCCAGATCGCCGACGCCATCCGCGCCCTGGCCCATGCCCATGCCGACGTGCCGATGCTCTCGCGCACCCACGGCCAGCCGGCTTCGCCGACCACCCTGGGCAAAGAGCTGGCCAACGTCGTGTACCGCCTGGAACGCCAGATCGCCCAGGTTGCCGCCGTGCCGCTGCTGGGCAAGATCAACGGCGCCGTGGGCAACTACAACGCCCACCTGTCGGCTTACTCGCAGATCGACTGGGAACAGAACGCCCGCGCCTTCATCGAAGACGAGCTGGGCCTGCAGTTCAACCCGTACACCACCCAGATCGAGCCGCACGACTACATCGCCGAACTGTTCGACGCGATCGCTCGCTTCAACACCATCCTCATCGACTTCGACCGCGACGTCTGGGGCTACATCTCGCTGGGCTACTTCAAGCAGAAGACCGTGGCCGGCGAGATCGGCTCGTCGACCATGCCGCACAAGGTCAATCCGATCGACTTCGAAAACTCCGAAGGCAACCTGGGCATCGCCAACGCGCTGTTCCAGCACCTGGCGAGCAAGCTGCCGATCTCGCGCTGGCAGCGTGACCTGACCGACTCCACCGTGCTGCGCAACCTGGGCGTGGGCTTCGCCCACAGCGTCATCGCCTACGAAGCCAGCCTGAAAGGCATCGGCAAGCTGGAAGTCAACGAAGCCCGCATCGCCGCCGACCTGGATGCCTGCTGGGAAGTCCTCGCCGAGCCGATCCAGACCGTGATGCGTCGCTTCAACATCGAGAACCCCTACGAGAAGCTCAAGGAGCTGACCCGTGGCAAGGGCATCACGCCAGAAGCGCTGCTGACCTTCATCGACGGCCTCGACATGCCGGCCGACGCCAAGGCCGAACTGAAGCTGCTGACTCCGGCTACCTACATCGGTAACGCGGCAGCCCAGGCCAAACGCATCTAAGCTGACCGTCGCGTTCAACGCCCGGCCTGGCCGGGCGTTTTTATTCGCGGACGAAAATTACGTTTTTTCAATAGGTTGAACATGAATCCTGATACTCCACTGCAGCTGCTCGGCGGCATCTCGGCCCGCGAATTCATGCGCGACTACTGGCAGAAGAAGCCGCTGCTGGTGCGCCAGGCCTTCCCGGACTTCGAAAGCCCGATCGACCCCGACGAGCTGGCCGGCCTGGCCCTGGAAGAGGAAGTCGAGTCGCGCATCGTCCTCGAACACGGCGCCCACCCGTGGGAGCTGCGCCGCGGCCCGTTCAGCGAAGACACCTTTGCCGAACTGCCAGAGAAGGACTGGACCCTGCTGGTGCAGGCCGTCGACCAGTTCGTACCGGAAGTCGCCGAGCTGCTCGAGCACTTCCGCTTCCTGCCGAGCTGGCGTATCGATGACGTGATGATCAGCTTCGCCACCCCAGGTGGCAGTGTCGGCCCGCACTTCGACAATTACGACGTGTTCCTGCTCCAGGGCCACGGCGAGCGCAACTGGAAGATCGGCCAGATGTGCAACAGCGACAGCCCGCTGCTGGAGCACGCCGACCTGCGCATCCTCGCCGAGTTCGAACAGAGCGGCGAATGGACCCTGGAGCCGGGCGACATGCTCTACCTGCCCCCGCGTCTGGCCCACTACGGCGTCGCCGTGGACAACTGCCTGACCTACTCGGTGGGCTTCCGCGCCCCAAGCGCCGCCGAAGTGCTGACCCACTTCACCGACTTCCTCGGCCAGTTCCTGCCGGACGAAGAGCGCTACAGCGACGCCGACGCACAACCTGCCAGCGACCCGCACCAGATCCAGCACGACGCCCTCGACCGCCTCAAGGCGTTGATCGACAAGCACACCAACGACAAGGACCTGCTGCTGACCTGGTTCGGCCAGTTCATGACCGAGCCGCGCTACCCGGAGCAGGTGGTCGGTGAGGAAATGGACGAAGACGAGCTGATCGAAGCGCTGGAAGACGGCGCCATCCTGATCCGCAACCCGAGCGCGCGGCTGGCCTGGTCCGAACTCGGCGACGACCTGATGCTGTTCGCCAGCGGCCGTAGCTGCCCACTGCCGGCCAAGCTGCGCGAGCTGCTGAAGCTGGTGTGCTCGGCCGATGCGTTACACATCGACAACCTCGAGCAGTGGTTGCAGGATGAAGATGGCCTTATGCTGGTCCAGCAGCTGATCAAACAAGGAAGCCTGGGATTCGCCAATGAATAAGATTCGTGTGCGTCTTGCCGACTGGCACAAGGACAACGCTGATATCCGCCGTATCCGCGAAGCCGTGTTCATTGCCGAGCAGCATGTGCCGCCAGAGCTGGAGTGGGACTCGGACGATCCGGGCGCCGCGCACTTCCTGGCGCTGGAAGGCGACTATCCGATCGGCACGGCTCGCCTGCTGCCTGACGGCACCATTGGCCGGGTCTCGGTGCTCAAGGACTGGCGTGGGTTGAAGGTCGGCGATGCACTGATGAATGCAGTGATCGTCGAAGCGCAGAACCGTGACCTGAAGCAGCAGATGCTCAGTGCACAGGTGCATGCCACGCCGTTCTACGAGCGCCTGGGCTTTCGCGTAGTCAGCGAGGAGTTCCTCGAAGCCGGCATTCCGCACGTGGACATGGTGCGCGACTCGCGCGCCTGATCCAGCAATTCGCCGCTCCCACAGGGATCGCGCTAACTTCCAGCAAAAATCAACCTGTACATCCATCCAGATAAAACTTGCCTCCGGGCCCCCGCTTGCGCATCCTAGTGCCCATCATTCCCCGATGAAGCGTTCCCGGCCATGCGCCTGTTCCTCTGCGAAAAACCCTCCCAGGCCAAAGACATCGCCAAGGTGCTCGGTGCCAACCGCAAGGCCGACGGCTGCTGGCAGGGCACTGACGTCTGCGTGACCTGGTGCATCGGCCACCTGCTGGAAACCGCCCCGCCCGACAGCTACGACGACCGCTACAAGCGCTGGAACCTGGCCGACCTGCCGATCATCCCGGCAACGTGGAAGATGCTGGTCAAGCCCAAGACCGCCAGCCAGTTCAAGGCGGTCAAGCGCCTGCTCGGCGAAGCCCGCGAACTGGTGATCGCCACCGACGCCGACCGCGAAGGTGAAATGATTGCCCGCGAGCTGGTCGAGCACTGCCGCTACCGCGGCCCGATCCAGCGCCTGTGGCTGTCGGCCCTGGACGACGCTTCGATCCGCAAGGCCCTGGCGCGCCTGCTGCCCGGCCAGGAAACCTTCAACCTCTACCATTCGGCCCTGGGCCGCTCCCGCGCCGACTGGCTGATCGGCATGAACATGAGCCGGCTGTTCACCCTGCTCGGCCGCCAGTCCGGCTACCAGGGCGTGCTGCCAGTGGGGCGGGTGCAAACCCCTACCCTGCGCCTGGTGGTCGACCGCGACCGCAGTATCGCTGATTTCGTGCCCGTGCCGTTCTGGGCCATCGATGTCCAGCTGGAAAGTGCCGGCCAGGCTTTCAACGCCCAGTGGCGCGCACCGCAAGACACCTGCGACGACCAAGGCCGCTGCCTGAATCAGGCGCTGGCCCGGCAGGCTGCTGGCGACATGCACGATGCCGGTACGGCGCGGGTATCGAAAGTCGCCACCGAGCGCGTGCGCGAGGCCGCACCGCTGCCCTTCGACCTCGGTACCCTGCAGGAGTTGTGCTCGAAAAAGTTCGGCCTCGGCGCCCAGGAAACCCTCGACATCGCCCAGGCGCTGTACGAGACCCACAAGCTGATCACCTACCCGCGCAGCGACTGCGGCTACCTGCCCGTCAGCCAGCACAGCGAGGCGCCCGCCATCCTCGCGGCGCTGCAGCGGGCGGACGCCAGCCTGGCGCCGCTGCAGGCTCACCTGGAGCCGCAGCGCCGCTCCCGCGCCTGGAACGACGCCAAGGTCAGTGCCCACCACGGCATCATCCCCACGGCACCCGCCAGCGACCCGGCACGCCTGCCGGCCAAGCACAAGGCGGTCTATACCCTGATCCGTGCCCGCTACCTGGCGCAGTTCCTGCCCAACCACGAGTACGATCGCACCCAGGCCGAGTTCGCTTGCGCCGGCCATGCCCTGCGCGCCGTCGGCAAGCAGATCGTCGAACCCGGCTGGCGCCGCGCCCTCCCCGAAGCACTGACCCCGGCCAAGGGCCGCGAGGCCCAGCCAGCCCAGGTGCTGCCGGCCCTGCGCGAAGGCCAGGACTGCAACGTGCATGATCTGCAACTGAAGGACCTGTGGACCCAGCCACCGAAACCGTTTACCGAAGGCGACCTGATCAAGGCGATGAAGAACGTCGCCAAGCTGGTGGACGACCCACGGCTGAAACAGAAGCTCAAGGAAACCACCGGCATCGGCACCGAAGCGACCCGTGCCAGCATCATCCAGGGCTTGCTCGACCGCGGTTATCTGGTGAAGAACGGCAAGGCCCTGTCTGCCACCCCGGCCGCGTTCAGCCTGATTGACGCCGTGCCCCGCGCCATTGCCGACCCTGGTACCACGGCCATCTGGGAACAAGCACTGGACATGGTGCAGAGCGGCGAGATGAGCCTGGAAGAATTCGTCACCCGGCAGTCGGCGTGGATGGGCAAGCTGGTGGAACGTTGCCGCGGGATGCGCATGACCATTACTGGCCCGGCGGTAGGCAAGGCGGCGCCGTGGAAGAAGAAGCGGCGCAGCGGTGCCACAAAAGGCAAGGCGGCCGAAGGCAAAAACACTGCCCGCAAACCAAGGCGCAAAGCTCCAAGCTGATGGGTTACCCGCGATGAGGCCAGCACGGGCAACACAACATGCCTGTCAGGTACCACTTTTCAACCGGCTGAACGCCCGGGTCAGCTCGCGGTTGAACGCCTTGCCATTGTCATTCTTGCCATACAACCGCGCCCGCACCTCAGCCGGCGGGTAGGTCCCCGGCGCATTGCGGATCTGCGCAGCCACCAGCTGATCCGCCGCCGTGATCGCATTGGCGTAGTGGATGGTGTCGGTAATCGGCGCGATCACATCCGGTCGCATCAGGTAATCCACCAGCTTCCACGCAGCGTCCGGGTGTGGCGCATCCTTGGGCACCACCAGTGCATCCAGCCAGATCAACGTGCCCTCCTTCGGGATGCTGTAGTCCAGCTCAAACGCCTTGCCCGCCTGCTGCGCCTGCCCCTGGGCGATGGCCACGTTGCCGTTCCACGACATTGCCACGCAGGTCTCGCCATTGGCCAAGTCGTTGATGTTGCGGTCATTGTCGAAGTAGCGAATGTACGGGCGCACCTTGCGCAGTTGCACCTCCGCCGCCTTCAGGTCTTCAAGACGCTGCTGGTTGATGTCCAGGCCCATATAGCGCATCACGGCGGCGAACACTTCATTGGGGTCGTTGAGCAGGCTCACCCCGCAATCGGCAAATTTCGCCACCACCTGCGGGTCGAACAGCATCGCCCAGCTGTCCAGCGGCGCATCGCCCATACGCGCAGTCACCGCCTGCTGCTGGTAACCCACCCCTGTGGTGCCCCAGGCATAGGTCCCGGCATAGCGGTTGCCCGGGTCGAACACGGCCATGTGCTGGCGGAACTCTTCACCCACCCCGGCCAGGTGCGGAAGTTGCGCCTTATCCAGCGGCTGCAGGGCGCCACTGGCAATGGCCCGGCTCAGGTGCTGGCCGGCGGTGAGCACCACGTCGTAGCCACTGCCACCGGTCAGCAGCTTGGTCTCGGCGGTTTCCAGCGAGTCGAAGTGGTCGGCCACCACACGAATGCCGGTTTCCTTTTCGAACCGGGTCAAGGTATCGGGGGCAAGGTACTCGCCCCAGATGTACAGGTTGACGGTCGGCTGTTGTGCGTCGGCAGCCTGGGCCGCAGTAGCGGCGCAGCCCAGGGCGAGCGCAAGGGTCAGTGCGCTCGGCTTCATCAGCGGCGGCCTCCAGCGTATTGCGGCATGGTGATGCACGCGACATTACCGCCACCCAGCAGGATTTCGCGGGAATTCTCGATGCCGATGATGCGGTGATCGGGGAACAGCTCGGCCAGGGTCGCCTGGGCAATGGCATCATTGCGGTCGCCGAACAGCGGTACGACGATGGCGGAATTGCCCGCGTAATAGTTGATGTACGAGGCACAGATCCGGGTACCGGCCTCACGCAGGTGAGTGCCTTCGACCTGATCCAGCCCCGCGGCCTCTTCGGCCGTCCATTGCAGCACGTCGGGTTGCGGCAGCTTGTGCACCTTCAGTTCACGGCCACGGGCATCGCGGGTGCTGCGCAGGATGTCGTAGGCCTCCTGGTAGATTTCCCACTGCGGGTCGTCACGGTTGTCGGTCCATTGCAGCACCACTTCACCGGGGCGCACGAAGCAGGCCAGGTCGTCGACGTGGCCATCGGTCTCGTCGAACTTGCAGCCACGCGGCAGCCAGATCACCTGCTCGGCTCCCAGGTAGTCTTCAAGGCGACGGGTCACCTCGGCCTTGCCCAGGTGGGCGTTGCGGTTGCGGTTCAGCAGGCATTGCTCGGTGGTCAGCAGGCTGCCCTGGCCGTCGCTCTGGATGCCGCCAAGCTCGGCGATCAGCGGCGCGCGATAGCGGTCCAGGCCTTCGATCTCGAGGATTTTCTGGGCGATCTGGTCGTCCTTGTCCCACGGGTAGTAGAGGCCGCCATCGAGGCCGCCATAGGCGTTGAATTCAAAGTCGACACCACGCACTTCACCCCTGTCGTCATTGACCACGAAGCATGGACCGCTGTCACGGAACCAGGTGTCGTTGCAGGTCATTTCCACCACCCGCACCTGCGGTGGCAGCAGGCGCCGGGCATTGGCGTACTGGCCAGCGGAAGCGCAGACCGTGACCGGCTCGCTGGAGGCGATTGCCGTGACGATCTCGACCCAGACCTTCTGCGCAGGCTTGGCGCCATTGCGCCAGACATCCGGGCGCTCTGGCCAGCCGAGCCAGCAACCCGCCTTGCGCTCGAATTCGCCGGGCAGGCGGAAGCCATCGGCCTTGGGGATGGTGGTGAGCGAACGTGCCATGGGTCAACCTCGTATCGGTGGGTGATGGCTGCACGCTACGCCGCCTCGCTTGCGGCATCCAACGATGAAAACTCAGCGATAGCTGAATTCAATTCAGCTATCGCCCAGCTGTTCGATGAACCATTCGATGAAGTCAGCCACCGGTGCCCGCTCAAGGCGCAGCCGTTCGCACACCAGCGCGTACTGCCCCTGGGCCGTGACGCTGGCACTGAACGGGCGTACCAACCGGCCGCTCTGCAGGTCGGCCTGGCAGGTCAGGTTGTCGCCCATCGCCACGCCCTGCCCCAGCAGCGCAGCCTCCAGCGCCAGCGCGGCATGGGGAAAATACAGCTGCCGGGTAGGCAAGGCGTCCTCGGCGTGAGTGGCCAGCCAGGTGGTCCAGGTGCGGCCGTCCTGGTCATCGTGCAACAGGCAATGGCGCACCAGGTCGCGTGGGCGCTTGAGCCCGCCCTGGTTGAACAGGCCGGGGCTGCACACCGGGAAGAACTGCAGCAGCGGCAGGGGCCGGACGAAATGGGTGCTGGCGTCCAGCGCACCGGTGCCGTAGGTGATGGCCAGGTCGACGTCCAGCGCCGGGGCGCCGGCATCGATCGGTTGATCGTGCAGGTGCAGGGTAATGTGAGGGTAACGGCTACTGAAGTCGGCCAGGCGCGCGACCAGCCATTTCTGCGCGAGCTCAGCTGTGACCGCCACCCTCAGTACCGCTTGCGATGCCGGGTCGCGCAGTTCGTCACAGGCCTTGCCGATCAGTTCGAAGGCCTGCTGCAGGTGATGCAGCAAGCGTTCGGCTTCGGCGCTGGGGCGCACCTGGCGGCCGACGCGCTCGAACAGGGCGACGCCAAGCTGCTCCTCGAGCTGACGAATCTGATGGCTGACGGCACTGTCGGTCACGCACAGCTCGGCAGCGGCGCGGCCGAAATGGCCATGGCGCGCGGCGCATTCGAAAGTGCGCAGGGCGGTCAAGGAAGGCAGGCGGCGCATTGTTTTTCCTGTCAGGGCCAAGGGGGCCGCTTTGCGGCCCTATCGCGACGCAAGGCCGCTCCCACATTGATCGGCGTTCACAGGTCCTTGTGGGAGCGGCCTTGTGTCGCGAAAGGGCTGCGCAGCAGCCCCCGGATCATATAGCCAACCCCACAGAAAAGACGAACGGCTCTGGCGCCATGAAAATTCACTGCTAGATTTTCATGAAAATAATCACAATAAATTTCACGAGGCCAAGGCATGTTCAAGCAATCCGCCCAACACGTCGCCAGTTACTACGCCCGGACCTACCCCTCCAGCATCCCCCTGCGCCCTACCCTGCAAGGCTCGCACGACACCGATGTGCTGATCATCGGCGCCGGTTTCAGCGGCCTGCACACCGCGCTGCGCCTGACCCTGGCCGGCAAGCGCGTGACCCTGCTGGAAGCCAGCCGGGTGGCCTGGGCCGCTTCCGGGCGCAACGGTGGCCAGGCGCTGCTGGGCTGGTCGTGCGATATGCCGCCCCTGGAGAAAGCGCTGGGCGTTGAACGCACCCGGCGCCTGTGGGACAGCATGTGCTGGGCCGCCGACGAAATGCGCGAGCTGCCCCTGCGCCATGGCTTCGACATCGATTACCGGCTCGGCAGCCTGTGGACCGCCGTGCTGCCCCGGCGCGTAAAGATGCTCGAAGAAGCCCTGCACGATGCCGAACACAAATGGGGCTACGACGCCCTGCGCCTGATCGGCCGCGACGAGCTGGCGCAATGGATCGACAGCCCGCGCTACCAGGCCGCGCTGTATGACGCCAAGGGTGCGCACCTCAACCCGCTGAAACTCGCCCAGGGCCTGGCCGCCACGATCGAAGCCCATGGCGGGCGCATCTTCGAGCAGAGCCAGGTGCTCGGCTATCAGCCCAGCGCCAACGGCTACGTGGCCCGCACAGCGCATGGCGAGGTGCGCTGCGGGGTGCTGGTACTGGCTTGCAATGCCTACATCGACCGCCTCGACCGCAGCCTGTCGCGCCGGCTGTTGCCAGTCGGGTCGTACCAGGTAGCTACCGCACCGCTGGATGCCGAGTTCGCCCGCTCGCTGCTGCCGCGCAACAGCTGCGTGATCGACAACCAGTTCGTGCCCGACTACTTCCGCCTCACCCCCGATCACCGCCTGCTGTTCGGCGGTGGCTGCACCTACCTGGGCGGCATTCCAAAGGACGTAGCCAGCGCCACGCGCCCCTACCTGGAACGGGTGTTCCCGCAACTGGCCGGGGTGGCCATCGACTATGCCTGGGGCGGCCACATCGACTGCAGCATCCAGCGCACCCCGGACGTCGGCCGCGAGGGCCAGCGCTATTGGCTGCAAGGCTTCTCTGGCCATGGCGTGCTGCCGACCCTGGCCGCCGCGCGGGCGGTCAGCGATGCCATTCTCGGCGACGACGGCCTGCTGGCGTTGTACCAGGGCATCGACAACGGCCGCTTCCCGGGCGGTGACCTGCTGGCCGCACCGCTGGAGGCAGCGGCCAAGGCCTGGTACAGGATGCGCGATCATGTCTGAAGACGCCCAGCGCCTGGCCCTGCTGATTCGCGACTTGCGCAAGCACCGCGGGCTGACCCTCGATGAGCTGGCGGGCAAGGTCAAACGCTCGCTGGGTTTCTTGTCCCAGGTCGAACGCGGCCTGTCGCAGCCGACCGTGGCCGACCTTACGGCCATCAGCGAAGCCTTGCAGGTGCCGACCACCTACTTCTACCAGGCCAGCCAGCCACCCGCGCTGGACTGGGTCACCCGCCCCGGCGAGCGGCGCACCCTCTACTACGCCGAAGGCATCAGCGACGTGCTGGTCTCACCGACCCTCAACGGCCGTTTCGCCATGCTCGAAAGCTACCTGGCGCCCGGCGCCAGCAGTGGCGAGGGGCACCTGGACGACAGCTCCGAGCAAGGTGGTTTCGTCCTCGAAGGTGAACTCACCCTCTGGCTTGCCGATGACGAACAGGCCGTGACCCTGGCGCCTAACGACAGCTTCCAGCTGCCGCCCAACCGCCACTTTCGCTACGCCAACCTGACCGACCAGACGACCCGCGTCCTCTGGGTCTTCCGATGAGAGCACAGCATGACCCTAACAACAGGCTTTCCCGATCTGCTCAGTGAAGTCCGCGCGTTCCGTGCCCGCCACCCCGACGTCAGCCATGTCGACCTGCTCAGCCTGGACATCCCTGGGCACTTCTACGGCAAGCGCTACCCGATTGACATGCTGGAAAAGGTTGCCGCCGGCAGCCCGCTGAAACTGCCGCAGAATTGCGTACTGCTGGGTGTCCAAGGTGGGCTGTTCCCGATCGGCGACTATTGTTTCAACGACGGCGACCCGGATGCCATCCGCCGCCTGATCCCTGGCACGCTCAAGCCGGTGACCTGGGAGCGCGAGCCACTGGGGCAGATGCTGATCAGCTCCGACGGTACTGCCGCGCCCATCGAATTCGAACCCCGCGAGGTCCTCGCCCGTGTGCTGCAGCGCCTCGAACGACGCGGCATTCGCCCGGTGGTGGCGTTCGAACTGGAGTTCTACCTGTTCGACCGCGCGCTCAAGCAAGGCTTGCCGCAGTTCCCGCGGGATCCGCTGAGCGATGACCCCGACGACCAGCCCAACATGCACATCGAACGGCTGTCGCGCTTCAGCGAGGTGTTGCGCGACATGGTCGCAACCGCCAATGCGCAAGGCGTGGACGCGAACGTGATCACTGCCGAACTCGGCCCCGGCCAGTTCGAGATCAACTTTGGCCACTGCGACGACGGCCTGCAGGCGGCCGACTGGGCCGCCCTGTTCTGCCGCAGCACCCGGGGTGTCGCGCTCAAGCACGGGCTGCGCGCCTCGTTCATGAGCAAGCCCTACCTGCAGGCGCCGGGCAGTGGCATGCATGTGCATGTGAGCCTTTACGACCCCGCTGGCAACAACCTGCTGGCCGCCAACCAGCAACGCCCGCTGCGCCACGCGGTGGCCGGCTGCCTGGCGCTGCTGCCGCACTGCATGCCGATCTTCGCTGCCAACCACAATGCATTCCGCCGCTATGGCGCCATGGTCAACGCCGCCAGCCGTGCGAGCTGGGGGTTCGAGGACCGCGATGCGTGCATTCGTATCCCCGAGTCGGATGCGCGCAACCTGCGTATCGAGCACCGGCTGGCGGGGGCGGATGCCAACCCGTACCTGGTGCTGGCGGCGATCCTGTGTGGCATGGAGCATGGGCTGGATGCCGCGCAGGAACCGATTGCGCCGCTGAACGAAGATCGCAGCAGCGGCATCGATTTCCCCAAGGACATGCTCGGCGCGGTCGCGGCCATGCGCAGCCACCCGGCAGTGAACGAAGGGCTGGGGGAAGAGTTCGTGATGGTGTACTGCGAGAACAAGCGCCAGGACCATCTGGCATTCATGCAGGAAGTCAGTGCGCGGGAGTACCGCTGGTTCCTGTGACACAGATTTTGGCTTCTTCGCGGGTAAACCCGCTCCCACAGGTATTGCACAGACCTTGAGGCAAGCGCAGGACCTGTGGGAGCGGGTTTACCCGCGAAGAAGCCGGTACTGCCACCACAAATTCCGATGCTGTGCGAAATCCCTCCTATTCTCAATAGCTCACTTCGGTTCGTGCACTGAGGAGAGACGACCATGAGCTACGTAACCACGAAGGATGGCGTTCAGATTTTCTACAAGGACTGGGGGCCGCGCGATGCGCAGGTCATCCACTTCCACCACGGCTGGCCGCTCAGCGCTGACGACTGGGACGCGCAGATGCTGTTCTTCCTCGCCAAGGGCTTTCGCGTGGTCGCCCATGACCGCCGCGGCCACGGGCGCTCCAGCCAGGTGTGGGACGGCCACGACATGGACCACTATGCCGACGATGTCGCAGCCGTGGTCGCCCACCTCGGCATCCAGGGCGCAGTGCATGTCGGCCACTCCACTGGTGGCGGCGAAGTGGTGCGCTACATGGCCCGGTATCCGGGTGACCCGGTGGCCAAGGCCGTGCTGATCGCCGCCGTGCCACCGTTGATGGTGCAGACGCCGGCCAATCCTGGCGGCCTGCCCAAGTCGGTGTTCGACAACTTCCAGGCCCAGGTCGCCAGCAACCGCGCACAGTTCTACCGGGATGTTCCGACGGGTCCGTTCTATGGCTACAACCGACCGGGTGTGCAAGCGTCGGAAGGCATCATCGGCAACTGGTGGCGCCAGGGCATGATCGGTAGCGCCAAGGCGCATTACGACGGCATCGTGGCGTTCTCGCAGACCGATTTCACCGAGGATTTGAAGGGCATCAAACAGCCGGTGCTGGTCATGCATGGCGATGATGACCAGATCGTGCCTTATGAAAACGCCGGCCCGCTGTCGGCCAAGCTGCTGCCCAATGGCACCTTGAAGACCTACAAGGGATATCCGCATGGCATGCCGACTACCCATGCCGATGTGATCAACGCGGATCTGCTGGCGTTCATCCAAGGCTGATGGGGTTTGCTGTACCGGCCTCTTCGCGGGCAAGCCCGCTCCCACAGAGGCCGGCACTGGCAACCGTTTGCGCCCAGGACTACCATGTCCCCCTTCTAGCGCGGCCTTTTGCCGCATGCCCTGCTCCCCCTGCCTGCCAGACACCCATGCCTTTCGAACTCACCGTAGAACCGCTCACCCTGTTGATACTTGCTTTGGTCGCCTTCGTCGCGGGCTTCATCGATGCCATCGCTGGCGGCGGCGGCCTGCTGACCACCCCGGCGCTGCTCACCGCCGGGATGCCGCCACACCTGGTACTGGGCACCAACAAGCTCAGCTCGACCTTCGGCTCGGCCACCGCCGGCTTCACCTACTACAGGCGCAAGCTGTTCCATCCGGCGCAATGGCGCCCGGCCCTGTTCGCAACGCTGGTCGGCGCCTCGATCGGCGCAGTGATCGCCCACTACATGCCGGCCGAATGGCTGAACAAGATGCTGCCGGTGATCGTCTTCGCCTGCGGTGTCTACCTGCTGTTCGGCGGCACGCCCAAGGCACCGCTGGATGTCGATGCGCCAATCAAAAAGAAATGGCAGTTTCCCCAAGGCTTCACCCTGGGCTTCTACGATGGCGTGGCCGGCCCCGGTACCGGTGCGTTCTGGACCGTGAGCACCCTGCTGCTCTACCCCATCGACCTGGTCCGCGCCAGCGGCGTGGCGCGCAGCATGAACTTCGTCAGCAACATCGCGGCGCTGACGGTGTTCGTCATTTCCGGGCAGGTGGACTACATCGTCGGCCTGTGCATGGGCCTGTCGGTGATGGTCGGCGCCTTCTTCGGCGCACGCACGGCGATCAGCGGCGGCAGCAAGTTCATCCGCCCCGTGTTCATCACCGTGGTGCTGGCGTTGACCGTGCGCCTAGCGTGGCAGCACTGGTTCGGGCAGGCCTAGCCGCCGCGCCACATACAGGTCGATCAGATAGCGGGCGATGGACCGCCCGGCCGGCAATGGCGGCAGGTCATGGACGCTGAACCATTTGGCATCCTCGATCTCGTCCGGCTGCATGACGATCTCGCCCCCGGCGTATTCGGCATGGAAGCCCAGCATCATCGAGTGCGGGAACGGCCAGCACTGGCTGCCGACGTACTGGATGTTCCGCACCTCCACCGCCACCTCTTCGCGCACCTCGCGCACCAGGCAGTCTTCGGCGGATTCACCCGGCTCGGCAAAGCCCGCCAGGGTGCTGTACACCCCCGTGACGAAGCGCGGCGAACGGGCCAACAGGATCTCGTCGCCACGGGTCACCAGCACGATCATGCTCGGCGAAATGCGCGGGTAACTGCGCAGGTCGCAGGGCTGGCAGTACATCGCCCGCTCCCAGCGGATCTGCGTCATCGCCTGGCCGCAGCTGCCGCAGAAGCGGTGTTCGCGCGCCCAGGTGCCGATCTGCGCGGCATAGCCGAGCACTTTATAGGTGTCGAAGTCGCCCTCCAGCATGAACGCGCGCAGGCCACGCCAACTGCAACCCGGCACTTCGGTCGCGGTGCGCAGTTCCAGCAGGAAGACCGGCTCGCCATCGAAATGGCCGATGCCGTGCTCACACAGTACGTCCAGGTCCTGGCGCTTGAGCCAGTCGCGGGGGAACAGCGCGCCGTTGGCGTCCACCAGGAACCCTTCCGGACTGCGGGCCACGGCCAGCCCCCCGGTGAGCTGTGGGTCGAGTACTGCGGTAGTCCAGCGAGCTGACATGTCGGGGGTTCCTTTACTGCGCGTCCCCCGGCCCGGTCAGTCGGCGAACGTCGGTTTCTGTTTGCTCATGTGCGCTGCCACGGCCACGCGCAGGTCTTCGGACTGCAGCATCGCGGCGTTCCAGGTGGCGATGTAATCCAGGCCATCGTCGATGCGATGGTCACGCATGTAGCTGAGCATTTCCTTGGTGCCGGCCACGGCGATCGGCGATTTTGCAGCAATCTCGCGGGCAATGGCAAAGACCCCGTCGAGCAATGCGGCCTGATCATCATAGACCCGGTTGACCAGGCCGATGCGCAGCGCCTCCTCGGCCTCCACATTGCGGCCGGTGAAGGCCAGCTCACGCATGATGCCGTCGCCGATGATGCGTGGCAAACGTTGCAAGGTGCCGACATCGGCGGCCATGCCCATGTCGATTTCCTTGATCGAGAATTGCGCATCGCGGCTGCAATAGCGCATGTCGCAGGCCGAGATCAGGTCGATGGCGCCGCCAATGCAGTAACCCTGCACCGCCGCCAACACCGGCTTGCGGCAGTTGTCCACGGCATTGAACGACCCTTGCAGGCGCTGGATGGTCTTGCGCAGGAAGCGGGCATTGCGGCCAACATCCTTGCCCATCTGCCCGGCCAGCGACGCCAGCATCATCAGGTCGATACCGGCGGAAAAATGCTTGCCGGCACCGCTGATCACCACTGCGCGCACGGCCTCGGTGTCGTCGATCCACTGGAAGACATCGACGATTTCCGTCCAGAAGGCCGCGTTCATGGCGTTGATCTTTTCCGGGCGGTTGATCTGCACATGGGCGATGTTGTCGGTCAGTTCGACCTTGAGCGCGGTGTATTCGGTCACGGGCGGCACTCCTGTGGGAAAAGGATTCACGGCATGGATGGTAACCCAGGCAGGTGACCGTGCTTGTGCCAAAAACGGGACTGCCTGCCCTGTCGAAATCGCCGCGCGCCGTTCGACCATAAGGTGGATCATCACATCGACAAGCCTTTCAGGAGAGCGCCATGCGCAAACTCATCGTAGCCGCCTTCGTCAGCCTCGACGGCGTCATGCAGGCCCCCGGAGGCCCACAGGAAGACACCAGCGGTGGTTTCACCTTTGGCGGTTGGCTGGTGCCCCATGCCGAGGAAGTGTTCGGCCAGGCGATGCAGGCGTTGTTCAGCCAACCGTTCGAATTGCTGCTGGGGCGGCGCACCTATGACATCTTTGCCGGCTACTGGCCGAACGTGAAAGACGATACCGAGGACTTCTCCATCGCCAGGCTGTTCAACAGCGTGGCCAAGCATGTCGCCACCCATGATCCGGACAGCCTCGAATGGCATGACAGCCATGGGCTGGGCGCGGATATTGTGTCAGCGGTGCGAGCCCTGAAGCAGCAGGACGGCGCTGATCTGCTGACCCAGGGCAGTGCCAATCTGGTGCAGCAACTGTTCGCCGCCGGGCTGGTCGATGAGCTTCAGTTGCTCATTCACCCGGTGTTGCTGGGGCATGGCAAGCGGTTGTTCAGTGATAATGCGGCGCCTGGGGTTTTCACCCTGAAACATTCGCAGGTAACGCCGAAGGGCGTGATCATTGCCCGTTATGTGCGTAAGGGGGAAGTCGAAACGGGATCGTTTGATTTGCCGCCGGAGAATGGGTGAGGGCTGACAGGTGCCTGCCGACAGATTTGCAGCGCCTATGAGATCGAGCGCCGCCCGCGCGGCGCATCGCGGATGAATCCGCTCCTACATCTGTTTCGGGCCAGTTTCTCCTGTGCCGCCAACAGGATCTGCCTTGGTGCATGACTGCAAATCGATGAAAAGCAGTAGCGCCACCACAATTTCAAATGGGACAAACAAGGCGGTCCCTGTTGGCTTCACAGGAGAGATTGGCCCGAAACAGATGTAGGAGCGGATTCATCCGCGATGCGCCGCGCGGGCGGCGCTCGATTTCATAGGCGCTAAAAATGCCAAGGCGAACCGATACAACTTTTACCCCCTACCTGCATCGAACAAGAGGTAAGCTCCACACTCGCTGACAGGAGATTCGCCATGGCGATGCGCACGGCCCTGATGCTTTCCTGCATGACCGTGGCCCTGATGGGCTGCGTCGGTTCCAACGACGATCACCACACCCCGCCGGCCACCGAACAGGTCGACCTGCAACGCTACCAGGGCACCTGGTACGAGCTTGCACGCCTGCCGATGTTCTTCCAGCGCAACTGCGTGCAGTCCGAAGCCCATTACGGCTTGCGCGAAGATGGCCGTATCGACGTGACCAACCGCTGCAAGGAAAAGGACGGCACCTTGAACGAAGCCCGTGGTATTGCCGAAGCCCAGGTGCCGGGCCGGACCGACAAGCTCTGGGTGCGCTTCGATAACTGGTTCAGCCGCCTCGCGCCGGGGCTGACCAAGGGTGAATACTGGGTGCTGTACCACGACAAGGACTATCGCGTGGCACTGGTTGGCCACCCCAACCGCGAATACCTGTGGCTGCTGTCGCGCACACCGGCAATTACCGACCAGACGCGTGACCAACTGGTTACGATTGCCCAGAAGCAGGGTTACGACACCAGCAAGCTGATCTGGCGGCAGGATACCCCCGCCGAGCCTTGAGCATCGACGCCCCGCAGCAATCGGTCTAAGGTGTGGCTCCCCCACGCATGGAGCAAAGCATTGGACCTGCAGTTTCTGGGCACCTCCTCCGGGGTGCCCACCAAAGCCCGCAACGTCAGCGCCACCGCCGTCATCGAAGCCAGCGGCAGACACTGGTACCTGGTCGATTGCGGCGAAGGCACGCAGCACCAGCTGCTGCACAGTTCGCTCTCGGTACGCGACCTGCGCGGCATCTTCATCACCCATGTGCATGGCGACCATTGTTTCGGCCTGCCGGGGCTGCTGGCCAGTGCCGGCATGGGCGGGCGCAGCGAACCCCTGGACCTGATCCTGCCCGCCGCCTTGCAGGACTGGGTGCGCCTGAGCCTGGCGGCCAGCGAAACCCACCTGCCGTTCGAACTGCGGCTGTTGCGTGTCGAGCACCTGGGGCAATGGCAAAGCGAGCACATCCAGGTCAGTACCGTGCCGTTGTCGCACCGGGTCCCGAGCGTTGGCTTCGTGTTCACCGAACTGAACCCTGAACCACGCCTGGACACCCAACGGCTGGAAGCCGAAGGGATTCCACGTGGGCCGTTGTGGGGTACCTTGGCCAAGGGGCTGGCGGCCGAGCATGACGGGCGGCAGCTTGCGCCGCGCGACTACCTGAAAGCCTCGCGACCGCCGCGGCGGGTGATCGTCTGTGGCGATAACGACAACCCGCCACTGCTCGCCGAGGTTGCCAGAGGCGCGGATGTGCTGGTCCATGAAGCGACCTATACCCAACCCATTGTCGAGCGTAGCGGCAATACGTTTGGCCATAGCACGGCGGCGGCAGTGGCGCAGTTCGCGGAAGCTGCGGGCGTGCGCAACCTGGTGCTCACGCATTTCAGTGCGCGGTACCAGGGGGACCCTGAGCGCAGCCCGTGCATTGATGATGTGCAGGATGAGGCGTTGGCCCACTACACCGGGCACCTGACGTTGGCGCGGGATCTGCAGCGCTACCATATCGGGCGTGATGGGCGCCTGGTGGCCGTTTCGTCTTGAGATTGCCGGGGCTGCCTTGCAGCCCCGTTCAGCGCGTTGCTATGCCGCCAGCCGCCCGCTGGCGATCGCCTCCGAGGCCGCCAGCATGGCCCGCAGCAGCACGGCACAGCCTGCCGCCAGGTCCTCTGGCGTGGCGTTCTCGATCTCGTTGTGGCTGATGCCATTCTCGCAAGGCACGAAAATCATCCCCGCCGGCCCCAGCTCGGCCAGGAAGATCGCGTCATGCCCTGCTCCGCTGACGATGTCCATGTGCGGCAAGCCCAGGGCCTGCGCCGACTGGCGTACGGCATCGACGCAACCGCGGTCGAAGTACAGCGCCGGGAAGTCCGCCGTGGGGACCAGTTCATGGCTCAAGCCATGCTTGGCACAGGTCGCCTCGATCACCGTGCGCACATCGGCGATCATCGCTTCCAGCTGGCCGCCCTCCAGGTGACGGAAGTCCAGGGTCATGCGCACCTCGCCAGGGATCACGTTGCGCGAGCCGGGGTAGGCCTGCAGGCACCCGACTGTGCCGCAGGCGTGGGGCTGATGCGCGTGGGCGGTGCGGTTGACCGCTTCGACCACGGCTGCGGCGCCCACCAGGGCGTCCTTGCGCAGGTGCATCGGTGTCGGCCCGGCATGGGCTTCGACGCCGCGCAGGGTCAGGTCGAACCACTTCTGGCCCAGGGCGCCGAGCACCACACCAATGGTCTTGGCCTGGTCCTCGAGGATCGGCCCCTGTTCGATATGGGCTTCGAAGTAGGCACCCACCGGGTGGCCAAGCACTGCACGCGGGCCGGCATAGCCGATGGCGTCCAGCGCCTCGCCGACCGAAACGCCCTGGGCGTCGCGCTTGGCCAAGGTTTCTTCCAGGGTGAACTTGCCGGCGAACACACCCGAGCCCATCATGCAGGGCGCGAAGCGCGAGCCTTCTTCGTTGGTCCACACCACCACTTCCAGCGGTGCCTCGGTCTCGATGCCCAGGTCATTGAGGGTACGCAGCACCTCCAGCCCGGCCATCACGCCAAAACAGCCATCGAACTTGCCGCCGGTTGGCTGGGTGTCGATATGGCTGCCGGTCATCACCGGTGGCAGCTTGGGGTTGCGCCCTGGGCGACGGGCGAAGATGTTGCCCACCGCATCGATACTGACGGTGCAACCGGCGGCCTCCGTCCACTGAACGAACAGGTCGCGCGCCTGGCGGTCGAGGTCGGTCAGTGCCAGCCGGCACACCCCGCCCTTGGCCGTGGCGCCGAGGCGGGCAAGGTCCATCAGCGACTGCCACAGGCGGGCGCTGTCGACGTGGCGCTCGGTGGATTTCAAAACATGCTGGGATTGGCTCATGGTGTTTCTCCTCAGGCATTCTTATTGGTGTGTACTGGCGCAATCGCCGGCCCGCGCACCGCCACGCCACCCAGGGCGTAGTACAGCACCCCGCCCAGCAGCGACCCGGTGAACCAGCCATAGTCGTAGAACCAGCTGAAACGGCTGTTGCCGATGGCCAGCACGGTCAGCGCCACCGGCACGGCGAAAGCGGCGAAGCCCGCCCAGTTCCATGCCGGGTACACGTCGTCGCGGTACAGCCCGGCCAGGTCCAGGTGCTGGCGGCGGATCAGGAAGTAGTCCACCACCATGATCCCGGCGATCGGCCCGAGCAGGCTGGAATACCCCAGCAACCAGTTGGAATACACGCTCTCCAGGCTCAGGTCGGAAACGATCCAGCCGAGCTTCTTCAGTAACTCGTGGCTCATCAGTGCCAGGCCGATGAAGCCTGTCAGCCACACCGCGCGGCTACGCCCGATCAGGCGCGGGGCGATGTTCTGGAAGTCGTTGGTCGGCGAGACAATGTTGGCGGCAGTGTTGGTCGACAGCGTGGCGATGACGATCAACGCCATGGCCAGCGCGACCCAGCCAGGGCTATGGATCTTGCCGATCAGGCTGACCGGGTCGGACACCGTCTCGCCCACCAGCGAGGCGGACGCCGCCGTCATGACCACCCCCAGCGAGGCGAACAGGAACATGGTCAGCGGCAGGCCGAAGATCTGCCCGAGGATCTGGTCCTTCTGGCTCTTGGCGTAGCGGCTGAAGTCGGGAATGTTCAGTGACAGCGTGGCCCAGAAGCCGACCATGGCGGTAAGCCCGGCGCAGAAGTAGCCGACCACGCTGGCCCCTTCCGGGCGCTTGGGCGGCTGCGCCAGCAATTCACTCATCGACATGTGCGGCAAGGCCCAGAACAGCAGGCCGAAACCGACCGCGACCAACAGCGGTGCCGACAGCGTTTCCAGCCACTTGATCGACTCGGCACCGCGCAGCACCACCCACAGGTTCAGCGCCCAGAAGATCATGAAGCCAACCACCTCGCCGGTACCGCCCAGCGCTTTCCAGCCGTCGAAGATCGAGCCGAGGAACAGGTGGATGGCCAAACCGCCGAACATCGTCTGGATGCCGAACCAGCCACAGGCGACCACCGCGCGGATCAGGCACGGCACATTGGAGCCCAGGATGCCGAACGACGAGCGCAGCAGCACCGGGAACGGGATGCCGTACTGGGTGCCAGGGAAGGCATTGAGGGTCAGCGGGATCAGCACGATCAGGTTGGCCAGCAGAATCGCCAGCAGCGCCTCACCCACGCTCAGGCCGAAATAGGCCGTGAGCACGCCGCCGAGGGTGTAGGTCGGCACGCAGATGGACATGCCCACCCACAGCGCGGTGATGTGCCATTTGTTCCAGGTGCGCTGGTGCACCTTGGTCGGCGCGATGTCGTGGTTATAACGCGGGCTGTCGAGGACGTCACTGCCTGCGGACAGCTCGAACAGGCCTGCCTGCTCGATCACTTGCGATCTACTCTGTTGCATGGGGCCTTCTCCAGATTTCTTCTAGTTGTTTGCTCATCGGGCTAACGCGATGGCCGGAGTACACACACCACCAGTAATGCTCCTCCGGTCCGGCCTGGCGGTTGTGGCCGTACTCAAATTGCGTGCCGGGTTGGCCTGCGCCAACCCGGCCGGCCGCCGCCGACCGGAGGTAATTAACTGATCTGCAAAGCATTGTTGCGCGGCAGGTGGGGGCACGGTTGTTCCCTCGCCTGCCGCTTGCGCCACCCTGGGCCGGCCCTGGCCCCTGCATCAGGTTTCAAACTGGTGCAGCCTGTTTTTTCAACGGCGCGGCGTGCGCCTCGAAGCCAGGAATCAAGCAGCTGATTTTGCATGGAAAATCTTGACCAATTTGGCTTCTTGTCAAGTGAGTCAAAATGGTGAAAGGCCTCACCATTTTGGGGATCTTGATAAATTATCCTTATTTATCAATAAGATATAAACGATATAAGCCTATAATATTTTTTCTTGAACAATCCTGAAAACGCATCTAGATTCCAATCTTGTCAGGACTGACAGGATTAAAACCCCTCCTTCAGCCACTGGCGCATAACAATTCCAAAAGCCGGCTCAGACCGGTCAGCCTGCGAGGAAGACGGCATGTCCCTGTTGATCCGTGGCGCCACCGTAGTTACCCATGAAGAGCGCTATCTCGCCGATGTCCTGTGTGTCGACGGCCAGATCCGTGCCATCGGCAAAGGCCTCGAAGCCCCTACCGACTGCGAGATCCTCGACGGCAGCGGCCAATACCTGATGCCTGGCGGCATCGACCCGCACACCCACATGCAGTTGCCCTTCATGGGCACGGTCGCCAGCGAGGACTTCTTCAGCGGCACCGCTGCAGGGCTGGCCGGTGGCACCACCTCGATCATCGATTTCGTCATCCCCAACCCGCAGCAGTCTCTGCTCGAGGCCTTCCACACCTGGCGCGGCTGGGCGCAGAAGAGTGCCTGCGACTACGGTTTCCACGTTGCCATCACCTGGTGGAGCGAGCAGGTCGCCGAAGAAATGGGCGAGCTGGTCAGCCAGCACGGGGTCAACAGTTTCAAGCACTTCATGGCCTACAAGAACGCCATCATGGCGGCCGACGACACGTTGGTGGCCAGTTTCGAACGCTGCCTGCAACTGGGCGCCGTGCCCACGGTGCACGCCGAGAACGGCGAGCTGGTCTACCACCTGCAACAAAAACTGCTGGCCCAGGGCCTGACCGGGCCTGAAGCGCACCCGCTGTCGCGCCCTTCGCAAGTCGAAGGCGAAGCCGCCAGCCGTGCCATCCGCATTGCCGAAACCATTGGTACGCCGTTGTACGTGGTGCACATCTCCAGCCGTGAGGCGCTGGACGAAATCACCTACGCGCGGGCCAAGGGCCAGCCGGTCTACGGTGAGGTGTTGCCGGGCCACCTGCTGATCGATGACAGCGTCTACCGCAACCCAGACTGGGCAACCGCCGCCGGTTATGTGATGAGCCCGCCGTTCCGCCCGCGCGAGCATCAGGAGGCCCTGTGGCGTGGCCTGCAATCGGGCAACCTGCACACCACCGCCACCGACCACTGCTGCTTCTGCGCCGAGCAGAAGGCCATGGGCCGCAACGACTTCAGCCGCATCCCCAACGGCACGGCCGGCATCGAGGACCGCATGGCAGTGTTGTGGGATGCCGGGGTCAACAGCGGTCGCCTGTCGATGCACGAGTTCGTCGCCCTGACTTCGACCAACACCGCGAAGATTTTCAACCTGTTCCCGCGCAAGGGCGCCATCCGCGTCGGCGCCGACGCCGACCTGGTGCTGTGGGACCCGCAGGGCACGCGCACCATTTCCGCCCAGACCCACCACCAGCGGGTCGACTTCAACATCTTCGAAGGCCGCACCGTGCGCGGCATCCCCAGCCACACCATCAGCCAGGGCAAGGTGCTCTGGGCCGATGGCGACCTGCGCGCCGAGCCTGGCGCCGGTCGTTACGTGGAGCGCCCGGCCTATCCCTCGGTGTACGAGGTGCTGGGCCGACGCGCCGAGCAACAGCGCCCGACCCCCGTTCAGCGCTGAGGCCTTCGGGGCTGCTAGGCAGCCCCTGTGGCAGCGGCCTTGCGTCGCGATGGGGTGCGCAGCACCCCCAGAATCCACCGCGATTCAGCCGCCTGCATACATAAAAGAAGAGAGGCTATCCCCTGTGATCGATGCCCTGAACCACTTGCCGCGCCCGCGTGCCGGCAGCGACCAACTGGCCGAGCGCTTCACCGACCTGGCCCCGCCGCTCACCGCCCGCCAGGCTGCCGTCGAGAGCGCCCGCTGCCTGTACTGCTACGACGCCCCCTGCGTGAACGCCTGCCCGAGCGAAATCGACATCCCGTCGTTCATCCACCGCATCAGCGACGAGAACCTGCAAGGCGCCGCCGAGCGCATCCTGTCGGCCAATATCCTCGGCGGCAGCTGCGCCCGCGTGTGCCCCACCGAGATCCTCTGCCAGCAAGCCTGCGTGCGCAACAATGCTCAAGAATGCGCCCCGGTGCTGATCGGCCAGTTGCAGCGCTACGCCCTGGACAATGCCCATTTCACCGAGCACCCGTTCAAACGTTCGCCGGCGACCGGCAAGCGCATTGCCGTGGTCGGCGCCGGCCCTGCCGGGCTGTCGTGCGCCCACCGCCTGGCCATGCACGGCCATGACGTGGTGGTGTTCGAAGCCAGCGAAAAGGCCGGTGGCCTCAATGAATACGGCATCGCCCGCTACAAACTGGTGGACGACTATGCCCAGCGCGAAGTGGAATTCCTGCTCGGCATCGGTGGTATCGAGATCCGCCACGGCCAGCGCCTGGGCGCCAACCTTGGCCTGGGCGAGTTGCGCGAGCAGTTCGACGCGGTGTTCCTCGGCCTGGGCCTGAACGCCGTGCGCGAGCTTGGCCTGGATGACGAACAAGCCCCCGGCCTGCTCGCCGCCACGGCCTACATCCGCGAACTGCGCCAGGCCGACGACCTGGCGCAACTGCCGCTGGCCGACCGCTGCCTGGTGATCGGCGCCGGCAACACCGCCATCGACATGGCCGTGCAGATGAGCCGGCTGGGCGCCCGCGACGTCAACCTGGTGTACCGTCGCGGTTACCCCGACATGGGCGCTACCGGCCATGAGCAGGACATCGCCAAGGCCAACCAGGTGCGCCTGCACACCTGGGCCCGCCCCGACGGCGTACTGCTCGATGACCATGGCCGCGTGCGTGGCATGCGCTTCATGCGCACCGAACTGGCCGACGGCCGCCTGCGCGACACGGGCGAGACCTATGAACTGGCTGCTGATGCCATCTTCAAAGCCATCGGCCAGCGCTTCGACGACGCCAGCCTCGGCGACCCGGTTGCCGCACAACTGGCGCGAGACGGCGAACGCATCCGCGTCGACGACAACCTGCGCACCAGCCTCCCGGGCGTGTACGCCGGAGGCGACTGCACCGCCCTGGGCCAGGACCTCACCGTCCAGGCCGTGCAACACGGCAAGCTGGCCGCCGAAGCCATCCATGCCCAACTCATGCTCAACGTGGAGGCAGCGTAAATGGCCGACCTGTCCATCGAATTCGCCGGCATCAAGGCGCCCAACCCCTTCTGGCTGGCTTCCGCGCCACCGACCGACAAGGCCTACAACGTGGTCCGTGCCTTCGAGGCCGGCTGGGGCGGCGTGGTCTGGAAGACCCTGGGCGAGGACCCGGCGGCGGTCAACGTGTCGTCACGTTATTCCGCGCACTACGGCCCCAATCGCCAGGTGCAGGGCATCAACAACATCGAACTGATCACCGACCGCTCGCTGGAGATCAACCTGCGGGAAATCACCCAGGTGAAGAAGGACTGGCCCGACCGCGCACTGATCGTGTCGCTGATGGTGCCGTGCGTGGAGGCGTCGTGGAAATTCATCCTGCCGCTGGTGGAAGCCACCGGCGCCGACGGCATCGAGCTGAACTTCGGCTGCCCGCACGGCATGCCTGAGCGCGGCATGGGCGCGGCGGTCGGCCAGGTGCCGGAATACGTCGAGATGGTCACCCGCTGGTGCAAGATGCACTGCTCGCTGCCGGTGATCGTCAAGCTCACGCCGAACATCACCGACATTCGCCAGTCGGCCCGGGCCGCCCACCGCGGCGGCGCCGATGCGGTGTCGCTGATCAACACCATCAATTCGATCACCAGCGTCGACCTGGACCGCATGGTCGCCCACCCCATCGTCGGCGACCAGAGTACCCACGGCGGCTACTGCGGCTCGGCGGTCAAGCCGATTGCCCTGAACATGGTCGCCGAGATCGCCCGCGACCCGGAAACCCGCGGCTTGCCGATCTGCGGCATCGGCGGGATCGGCAACTGGCGCGACGCCGCCGAGTTCATCGCCCTGGGCAGCGGTGCGGTGCAAGTGTGCACGGCGGCGATGCTGCATGGCTTCCGCATTGTCGAAGAAATGAAAGATGGCCTTGCGCGCTGGATGGACCAGCACGGCCACCGCAACCTGCAAGCCTTCCGCGGGCAGGCCGTGGGGCATACCACCGACTGGAAGTACCTGGACATCAACTACAAGTCGGTGGCGCATATCGACCAGGACGCCTGCATTGGCTGTGGCCGCTGCCACATCGCTTGCGAGGACACATCGCACCAGGCGATTGCCAGCACCTTGAAAGCTGACGGGACCCATGCCTACAGCGTGATCGAGGACGAATGCGTGGGCTGCAACCTGTGCCAGATCACCTGCCCGGTGGAGGGCTGCATCGAGATGGTCGCGCAGGACACCGGCAAGCCTTACCTGAACTGGACCCAGGATCCGCGCAATCCCTACCGCGAGGCCAGTTGAAGCTGATTGCTACCTGACCTTGTGGGAGCGGCCTTGTGTCGCGAAAGGGCTGCGCAGCGGCCCCAGTTTTCAGCTTCGCCGCATAAATTGCCGGGGCCGCTGCGCGGCCCTTTCGCGACACAAGGCCGCTCCCACAAAGGGCCGCGGTAGCCTGCAACGCCGCTTCAAGGTTCCAGCCCGATCCCGCGCAAGATCACACAGGTCACCGTCTGCACCGCCCTTTCGAACGCCCTGTCGGACAATGGCTCACCTTCGTTCAGCAAGGCCACCTGATAGCCGAAGTCGGCATAGTGCTGCGTCGACGCCCAGATCATGTAGAGCAATGCCGAAGGCTCCACCGGCAGGATGCGCCCCTCCGCCACCCAGCGGCGGATCTTGTCCTCCTTGAGCTTTGCCCACGGCACCAGGCTCTCACTGAGGTTCACCCCTAGCACCGGCGCCCCGTGCAGCATCTCTTCGGCCCAGATCTTCGAGCCCAGCGGCCGTGACCGCGAATGGCCCATCTTGGCGCGGATGTAGCTGGTCAGCACCACCCGCGGGTCTTCGAAGTTCTCGAAGCACAGCGCATCCTGCTTCCACACATCCAGCAGGTCCTGCAGCACTGCGCGGAACAACTCATCCTTGGTGCTGAAGTAGTAATGCAGGTTGGAACGCGGCAGCTCGGCCTGTTCGGCGATGTCACCCATCGAGGTGGCGCCATAACCCTTTTCGGCGAACACCTTTTCTGCTGCGACCAGAATCTTCTCGATATTGCGACGGCGGATTTCGATCTTGTGGTTGGCCATCAGGCTTGGGTCTCTCGATCATGGCCACTGACGTTCATGCCTACTCCTTGCCGAATGGGTTTGCCCTAGTCTACTCCGGGACTTGACGACGCCCCTAGTCACATCGTGCCCGATCACGCACTGGGCTCCGTGCCCGGTGCAGGTTCAGCGCCGTGTTGATGATGCCGATGTGGCTGAACGCCTGGGGGAAATTGCCGAGCATGCGCTTGCCGGCAGGGTCGTACTGCTCGGCCAGCAGGCCGACGTCGTTGCACAGCCCGGTGAGCGTTTCGTACAGCGCCTGGGCCTCGGCCTCGCGCCCCAGCAGCACGTACACGTCGGCCAGCCAGAACGAGCACACCAGGAACGTGCCCTCCCCTGGCGTCAGCCCGTCGCTGCAGCTGTCGCTGTCGTAGCGCAACAGCAGGCCGTTCTTCAGCAGGCGTTGCTCGATCTGCACCAGGGTGCGCTGAAAGCGCGGATCCTCGGCCGGCAGGAAGCCGGTCAGGGCGATCTGCAACAGGCTGGCGTCCATCTCGGTCGAGCCATAGGCCTGGACGAAATGCTGGCCGCTGGCATCGAGCCCGCGGGCGCAGACCTCCTGATGAATGTGGTCGGCCACCTGCCGATAGTGACGGCCCTGCTCGCGGCCTTCTTCGGTGGTGTCGGCCAGCCCCGCGGCACGGTCGAAGGCGACCCAGGCCATGACCTTGGAATGGACGAAATGCTGACGGCCTCCGCGCACTTCCCAGATGCCTTCGTCCGGGTCACGCCAGATCCGCTCGACATAGGGCAGGATCAGCCGGGAGATCGCTGCGCTGCGCGGGTGACGCGGCAAACCGCCCTTGATCGCCTGGGCCATGGCATCGGCCAGTTCGCCATAGATGTCCAGCTGCCTCTGCTCAGCAGCCGCGTTGCCCACCCTTACCGGCTGCGAGCGCTCGTAGCCGGCCAGCCAGGGCAAGGTGTATTCCTGCAGGTCACGCTCGCCAGCCAGACCGTACATGATCTGCATCTGTTCAGGGTTGCCAGCCACCGAGCGCAACAACCATTCACGCCAGGCCTGGGCTTCATCGAAGTAGCCGAGGTTCATGAACGCCAGCAATGTCATGGTGGCGTCGCGCAGCCAGCAGAAGCGGTAGTCCCAGTTGCGTTCGTGGCCGATGCGTTCGGGCAGCGAGGTGGTGACCGCTGCGACGATACCGCCGGTGGGCGCATAGGTCATGGCCTTTAGGGTGAGCAGCGAACGGCGCACCAGGCCGGTGTAGGGACCGACCTCAGGGCAACGGTCGGCGAATGCCTGCCAATGCGCGAGGGCGTATTGCAGCGCCTGGTCGATGCCGCAGTCGGGCTGCACCGGCAGATGCGAAGACTGGTGACGCAGGCTGAAGACCTGCCGCTCGCCGGCACCCACGCGAAAACGGGCGGCGGTGTGATGGTCCAGGCCATGGGGCTCCACGCTGCTGCTCAAGATCAGGCGGTCGGGGCCGGCCACCGCAGTGAGGGTCAGCGGGTCGAGTTTTTCTACCCAGGGCACACTGCGGCCGTAGTCGAAGCGCAGCACCAGGTCCATTTCGAAGTGGGTTTCACCGGTGACGCCCTCGACGATGCGCACCACCGAATTGACTTCGCCCAGCGGCATGAAGTCGAGCACCCGGGCGCGGCCGCTGGCAGTGACCCAGGTGGTTTCCAGCACCAGCGTGTCGCCCAGGTACTGGCGACTGCTGTGTTCGATGGGGTCGCTGGGGGCCAGGCGCCAGCGGCCATTCTCTTCGTTGCCCAGCAATGCAGCGAACACGGCCGGGGCGTCGAAACGCGGCAGGCAGAGCCAGTCGATCGAACCGTCGCGGCTGACCAGGGCGGCGCTGCGGCAGTTGCCGAGCAGGGCGTAGTCTTCGATAGGGGCGGGCATTGCACCTCCTTGATGGGTTGCCTGTGCCGGCCTCTTCGCTGGTAAACCCGCGAAGAGGCCGGCACAGGCAACAAGGCTCTTTCAACCCAGCTTGTGCCACTCACGCTTGTCGCGGGTCAGCAATTCAGTGCCTGCCTCGGGGCCATCCTCACCCGCACGGTACTCATGCACCTCGCCGCCCTGGGCCCAGGCATCGAGAAATGGCTGTACCGCGCGCCAGCCGTTCTCGATGTTGTCGGCCCGCTGGAACAAGGTCTGATCGCCAGTCAGGCAGTCGTAGATCAGCGTTTCATAGCCGGTGGCCGGGGTCATCTTGAAGAAGTCCTTGTAGGCAAAGCCCAGCTCGATGTTCTCCATCACCAGTTCCGGCCCCGGCCGCTTGGCCTGCAGGTCGAACCACATGCCTTCGTTGGGCTGGATCTGGATCTTCAGGTAGTTGGGCTTGGGCCGCTCCAGCTCCGACTCGCGAAACTGCGCGTACGGCGCGGGCTTGAAGCAGATGGCGATCTCGGTGTCGCGCACGCTCATGCGCTTGCCGGTGCGCAGGTAGAACGGCACCCCGGCCCAGCGCCAGTTGTCGATCATCACCTTGAGCGCCACGTAGGTCTCGGTCTGGCTGTCGGCAGCGACGTTGTTTTCCTGCCGATAGCCCGGCAGCTGCTTGCGGCCCTGCTTGCCCGCCGTGTACTGGCCACGCACCGAGTTCTTCAGGGCCATTTTTGCCGACCAGGGGCGGATGGCACCGATCACCTTGGCCTTCTCGCCTCGCACGGCATCGGCGGCAAACGCCGCCGGTGGTTCCATGGCCACCATCGCCAGCAGCTGGAACAGGTGGTTGGGCACCATGTCGCGCAGCGCGCCGGTGTTGTCATAGAACGCACCGCGGGTTTCCACTCCGACTGTCTCGGCGGCAGTGATCTGCACATGGTCGATGTAGTGGTTGTTCCAGAACGACTCGAACAGGCCATTGGAGAAGCGGCTGACCAGAATGTTCTGCACCGTTTCCTTGCCCAGGTAATGGTCGATACGGTAGATCTGCCGCTCGCTCATCACGTTCAACAGGCAGGCATTGAGCGCCTCGGCACTGGCCAGGTCAGTGCCGAAAGGCTTCTCCACCACCACGCGCCGGAAGCCACCGGCCGACTCGTCGAGCAACCCGGCGTCGCCCAGGCGCTGAGCCACCTCCGGGAAGAAACGTGGCGAAGTGGCCAGATAGAAAATGGCATTGCCATGGCTGGTTTTCTCGATGCGCCTGGCCAATGCCGCATAGGTCGCCGGGTCAAGGAAGTCGCCGGTCTGGTAGTCCAGGCGCTTGGCCAGCCGTGCCCAGAGCTTTTCGTCGAGGCACTTGGCAGCGCCCTCGCCGCCTTTGTCGCGCGCCTGCATGAAGCCATGCAGGCGCTCGGCGAATTCAGCGGCCGTGGCGGGGTTGTGGTCGACGCCGACGATGCGCAGGTTGCGGTCGAGCAAACCGTCACGGCTGAGGTTGTAAAGCGCCGGCATCAGCAGGCGCTTGACCAGATCACCGTTGGCGCCAAACAGGAATAGCGTGCAGGGCGGAGCAGCAGGAATGGTCTGTTGGGTCATCAGTCTTTTTTCTCGACGTGGCCACCGAAGCCCAGGCGCATGGCCGACAGGATCTTGTCGCCATAGGTGCCCTGCTGCTGGCGGGAGCGGAAGCGGGCGAACAGCGCACTGGACAGCACCGGTACCGGCACCGCCTGTTCGACGGCGGCGTCGATGGTCCAGCGGCCTTCGCCACTGTCGGACACCGAGCCACTGAACTGCGCCAGCTGCGGGTCGGCCACCAGCGCATCGGCAGTGAGGTCAAGCAACCAGGAGGTGACTACGCTGCCACGGCGCCAGACTTCGGCGATCTCGGCCACGTTGAGGTCGAAGCGCTGGTCTTCCGGCAGCTCGGTGCCGCCTTTGCTGCGCAGCAGGTCGAAGCCTTCGGCATAGGCCTGCATCAGGCCGTACTCGATACCGTTGTGCACCATCTTCACATAGTGCCCTGCGCCAGGCGGGCCGGCATGGATATAGCCGTGCTCGGCACGTTCGTGCTCACCGCTGCGGCCGTGGGTACGCGGAATGTCGCCGACGCCCGGTGCCAGTGCCTTGAACAGCGGTTCGAGGCGCTCGAACACCGCCTTCTCGCCACCGATCATCATGCAGTAGCCGCGGTCCAGGCCCCACACACCGCCGGAGGTGCCGACATCCAGGTAATGAAGCCCGCGCTTGCCCAGTTCGGCCGCTCGGCGCATGTCATCCTTGTAGAACGTGTTGCCCCCGTCGATGATGGCATCGCCGGGTTCCAGCAGCTCGGCCAGCTGAGCGATGGTCTGCTCGGTAGGCTCGCCGGCTGGCAGCATCACCCACACCGCCCGGGGCGCCTTGAGCTTCTGCACCAGTGCGCCAAGGTCGTGGGCACCTTGGGCGCCTTCGCCTTCCAGCCCGACCACGGCTTCACGGTTACGGTCATGGACCACGGTGCGGTGGCCGGCGCGCATCAGCCGCCTTGCGATATTGCCGCCCATGCGGCCCAGCCCGACGATTCCCAATTGCATGAGCCGATGCTCCCCTTACCCAATAAATGACAACCACAGTTCAGCTTTTCAGATTAGTCCAGCACGGCGCCTGAGGGTTCAGCGACGAACGGCGTGACAACGTTAAACAAAAAAGTTCCCTTAGGCAGAGAAAGAATTCAGAATGCGCGCCGCGTGAAGCGACTACGCTTTAACTGTCACCAGCCAAAACCGCGAGGTGTGCCATGGGTACCTTGATGCCTGCTACTCCAACCCAGACCCTCTATGTCTCCGTGCGCCGCGACGAGCTGCGCCAGTTGAAGGACGAACGTGACCAGCTGCGCCAGCAGGTCGCTCAATTGCACATGCTGCTGGAACAGGCACGTAGCGACGACGGCAAGACCGTCGGCTTCTGATTCATCCCCCTCTCCCGGTGGGAGCTTCGCGCTCCCACAATGCTGTAACCCCGCCCCATTCTAGTGCGCTTCACGTCGCTCGGTTACCTGATGGCGCACGCGTGAGCCAGCCCTGCCCCACCCTCGAACACCCCTGTTCATATCCGGTCACACTCGCCAACGTTTGCGTCTATCTCGGTCATAACCGAAGTGACCAGTGGGTCACCTTTTTATCTCCCTCTCTCCTACACTCAGGTTTCGGCCCGCCATTTGCTCAGAGGAAGAGCGACGTAAAAAAGTCGAACTTTTGGAAATGGTGGCGGGTCAGCAACTAAGTAGGCCAATCGCAAAGGACTTCCTTCGCACGGCCGACCTACCCCAACCAGTCCAAGCGCCTTCGGCCGGAATGCTGATCGCGTTGTGCCTGCACGCACGACTTCGGGGCATGGATAGCATCACGCAATTGCCGAATCAGAGAGAACCCGCACGAGATAACACCAAGGGTGCCAGCACCCTGCCAACACTTAGGGACGGAGAGAAGTATGATCAGTGCCGCTGTCGAGCCTCACGTAGAGTCATTCAAACCGGACAACCGCGAGCCGCTTACCCCGGATTTCGCCAAGACAGGCACGGCACCCGGCGCCCAGCGCCAGCACAACCCCAACAAGCGCAAGATCCTGTTCGTCACCTCGGAAATCGCCGACCTGGTCAAGACCGGCGGCCTCGGCGACGTTTCCGCGGCCCTGCCACGCGCCCTGGCGCACTTGCATGATGTCCGCGTGTTGATCCCGGGTTACCCGCAGGTGGTGGAAAGCGACAATCCCATCCACATCGTCGGCGAGCTCGGCGGCCACGCTGCCCTGCCGCCTTGCAAGATCGGCCGCATGGACATGGCCGACGGCTTGGTCATCTATGTGCTGATCTGCCCCGAGCTGTACCAGCGCGACGGCACCCCTTACGGCGCCAACAACGGTCGCGACTGGCCGGACAACCACATCCGTTTCGCCCGCCTGGGCCTGGCCGCGGCGGAGATCGCCGCCGGCGAAGGCATGATCCACTGGAAGCCCGAAGTGGTGCATGCCCACGACTGGCCCGCCGGCCTGGCGCCGGCCTACATGCATTGGCGCGGGCTGAACACACCGACCCTGTTCACCATCCACAACCTGGCCTATCAGGGCGTCTACAGCCGCGGCTGCAGCCCGGAGCTGGCGATACCCGACCATGCCATGCAGCAAGAAGGCATGGAGTTCTACGGCAAGCTGTCGTTCCTCAAGGCCGGCCTTGCCTACTCCAGCCACATCACCACGGTCAGCGCCACCTACGCCCAGGAGATCACCACCCCGGAATTCGGCTGTGGGCTCGATGGCTTCCTGGCTAGCAAGGCCCAGCAAGGCCTGCTCGGCGGCATCCCCAATGGCATCGACGAAAGCTGGGACTCGGCCACCGACAAGCACCTGGAGCACAACTTCAGCATCAACGACTGGGAAGGCAAGGCACGCAACACTGACGCCGTGCGCAAGCTGTTCGGCCTGCAACCTTCCGAAGGGCCACTGTTTGCCGTGGTTTCGCGGCTGGTCTACCAGAAAGGCCTGGACCTGACCTTGGGCGTTGCCGACTACATCGTCGAGCAAGGCGGCCAGATCGCGATCATCGGCCGCGGTGAGCCGGAAGAAGAACAGGCCATGCGCGAGCTGGCCCTGCGCTACCCTGGCCGCATCGGGGTACGCATCGGTTTCAACGAAACCGACGCCCGGCGCATGTTCGCGGGCAGCGACTTCCTGCTGATGCCTTCGCGCTACGAGCCTTGCGGCCTGAGCCAGATGTACGCGCAGCGCTTCGGTTCGCTGCCGGTGGCACGCAACACCGGCGGCCTGGCCGACACCATCGAGAACGGCGTTACCGGCTTCCTGTTCGATGAATCGACCGTCGACAGCTACCGCGAAGCGTTGAGCCGAGCCTTCTATACCTACGGCAAGAAGGACCTGCTCAATGCCATGCGCTGCCTGTCGATGACCCAGCCGTTCAACTGGTGCCAGGCAGTGGAACCCTACGCGCGCCTCTACGAGGACCTGGTCAAGCAGGCCCACCTGAGCCACTACTGAGCGGGGTTGGAAGATGCACAGGCATGGCGCACACCTGATGGACGCCACGTCGGCGCGCTTCGCCCTGTGGGCGCCCGATGCGCGCAGCGTGAGCTTGGAACTGGAACAGCAGCCGGCGATCGAGCTGCTGCCCGAAGACGGCGGCTGGTACACCGGGGTCGCCCCGTGCCGGGCCGGTGACCGTTATCACTATCGTATCGACGGCGAGCTGCAAGTGCCTGACCCGGCGTCGCGCTATCAACCCGAAGGGGTGCACGGGCCGAGCCAGGTCGTGGATGTCGGCGCCTTCGACTGGCAGCACCCCTGGCAGGGGCGGCCCTGGCACGAAGCGGTGATCCAGGAACTGCACGTCGGCGTGCTCGAGGGCTACCAGGGGGTCGCCCGGCGGCTGCCGAGGCTGGCCGAGCTGGGCATCAGCGCCATCGAGCTGATGCCCCTGGGGCAGTTCCCTGGTGAGCGTAACTGGGGCTACGACGGTGTACTGCCCTTTGCGCCACAACACAGCTACGGCAGCCCGGAGCAGCTGTGCGCGCTGGTAGATCAGGCCCATGGCCACGGGCTGATGGTGATGATCGATGTGGTCTACAACCACTTCGGCCCGGACGGCAACTACCTGCACCAGTACGCCAGCCCGTTCTTCAGGGAAGACCGCCAGACACCCTGGGGCGACGCCATCGATTTCCGCCGCCCAGAGGTGCGCGAGTACTTCATCCAGAACGCCCTGATGTGGCTGTGCGACTACCGCTGCGATGGCCTGCGCCTGGACGCGGTGCACGCCATCGACCAGCCGGACTTTCTGGTGGAACTGGCGCAACGGGTGCGCACGGCGGTGGAACCGGGACGGCACGTGTGGCTGGTGCTGGAGAACGAGCACAACCAGGCCTCGCTGCTGCAGCAGGGCTTCGATGCCCAGTGGAACGACGATGGCCACAATGCCTTGCACGTTCTGTTGACCGGGGAAACCGAAGGCTACTACGCCGATTACCAGGAAAAACCCATCGAAAAACTGGCCCGCTGCCTGTCCGAAGGCTTCGTCTTCCAAGGTCAGGCCAACCGCCACGGTACGCCCCGCGGCGAACCCAGCGGGCACCTGGAACCCTCTTCGTTCGTGTTGTTCCTGCAAAACCATGACCAGATCGGCAATCGCGCCCTGGGCGAACGCCTGACTCGCCTGTGCGCACCAGCGGCCTTGCGTGCGGCCACCGGCCTGCTGCTGCTGGCGCCGATGATCCCGCTGCTGTTCATGGGCGATGAAGATGGCAGTTGCCAGCCGTTCCTGTTCTTTACCGACTTCCACGACGAGCTGGCCGATGCCGTGCGCGAGGGCCGGCGCGGCGAGTTCGCCCACTTCAAGGCGTTCGCCGACCCTGAGCAACGCGAACACATACCCGACCCTAACGCCGAGCAGACCTTCGAGGCATCGCGGCCGCAGTGCAAGCAGGTCATCGCGGGCTGGCACGGCCTGTATCAGCAGCTGCTCGACGTGCGCCAGCGCCATGTCATCCCACACCTGCCCGGCAGCCGTGCATTGGGCGCCGTGGTGCTGGGCGACCAGGCCCTGACCGCACGCTGGCGCCTGGGCGACGGCCGTATCCTGCGCATCGACCTTAACCTGGCCGCGACGCCGCAGGTCGTTGAACTGCCCGCCGCACCCTGGCGCCTGTTCGACAGCAGCGACACCCGCCACCCCGATACCGCGCTATCCGCCTACAGCTGCGTGGTCAGCCTGCTTCCACCTGGCCAGGAGCTCCCATGAGCGAAACCGCCCTGCACCGACTGGCCGCCCGCGTAGGGCTGGCCCGCGACTGGATCGACGCCAACAACCGGCCGCAGCAGGTCAGCGACGAGGTCCTGCGCAAGGTCCTCGACGGCCTGGGCCACCCTGCTGGCGACGAGTCTGCCATCCAGGCCAGCCTGCGCGCCGTGGACGCCGCCGAAGACGCCGAGCACCTGCCGCCGCTGATCACTGCCGAGCTTGACCAACCGCTGCCCCTGGGGCGCTACTTCCCGCCAGGCAGCGCCGTGCGCTGTACCCTGGAAAGCAACCGCCTGCAGTACCTGACCCTCGATGCCCAGGGCAACCTGCCCGGCGGCTTGCCGGTGGGTTATCACCTGCTGCAGGTCAACGACCGCAGCTTCACCATCGCCGTGGCACCGCCGCGTTGCTGGAGCCTGGCTGACGCCGTCAGCGAACCACCGCCGCGCTGCTGGGGCCTGGCCGTGCAGCTTTACAGCCTGCGCCGCCCAGGCGACGGCGGGTATGGCGATTGCCTGGCCCTGGAGCAGTTGGCACGCAGCGCCGCCGAGCGCGGCGCCGACGCCCTGGCGATCAGCCCCATCCATGCCCTGTCAGCCATCGACCAGCAACACTACAGCCCCTACTCGCCGTCCAGCCGCCTGCTGCTCAATACCTTGTATGCCAGCCCCGCCGCGCTGCTGGGCGAGCGCGCCGTGCGCATGGCGATCGAGGCCTGCGGCCTGGAACAGGTACTCGAAGACCTGGAACAACGCCCACTGGTCGACTGGCCCCGCGCCGCCGACGCCCGCCTGCGGCTACTCGAAGCGCTTTACCTGGACTTCAGCCAGGCCGACCACCCGCTGCGCAAAGACTTCGACAGCTTCCGTGAGGCCCGTGGCCAGGCCCTGGAGCACCACTGCCGCTTCGAAGTGCTGCAGGCGCACGCCGTCGAGCATGGCCTGGGCGCCGACTGGCGCAACTGGCCCAGCGCCTGGCACGACCCGTACCACCCGGAAGTCGAAGCCTTTGCCAACGCGTATCCGGCCAGGATCGAGTTCCACGCGTTCTGCCAGTGGTTGACCGAACGCAGCCTGCAACGCGCCCAGCACGCCGCACGCAGCAATGGCATGGCCATCGGCCTGATCGCCGACCTGGCCGTGGGTGCCGATGGCGCCGGTAGCCAGGCCTGGAGCCGCCAGGACGAGCTGCTGGCCAACCTCAAGGTCGGCGCGCCACCCGACATCCTCAACCGCTCGGGCCAGGACTGGGGCATTTGCGCCTTTTCACCCGAAGGCCTCAAGCGCAACGGCTACCGCGCCTTCATCGAGATGCTGCGAGCCAACCTGGCCCATGCCGGCGGCCTGCGCATCGACCATGTGATGGGGCTGCGCCGGCTGTGGCTGATCCCGCGTGGCTGCAAGCCCGACCAGGGCGCCTACCTCGACTACCCGGTGCAAGACCTGCTGCGCCTGCTGGCCCTGGAGTCGGTGCGCCACCAGGCGATCATTCTGGGTGAAGACCTCGGCACCGTGCCCGAGGGCCTGCGTGAGCAGCTGGCGGCCAAGGCCATACTGGGCATGCGCGTATTGCCGTTCGAACAGACCCAGCCCGGCCACTTCAAACCGATCCTCGACTGGCCGGACGATGCCCTGGCCACCACCGGCACCCATGACCTGGCGCCACTGGCCGGCTGGCTGCAAAGCCGCGACATCGACTGGAGCCAGCGCCTGAACCTGATCGACGCCGCCACCGAGCTGCACTGGCGCCACTATCGGCAAAAGGAACGCGAAGGCCTGCGCCGCACGCTGGAGGCCAACTATGGCCCGCAAGCGGACAATGACGCGCTGATCGATGCCGCCATCCGCTACGTCGGCCACACCCGCGCCCCGTTGGTGCTCATCCCACTGGAAGACCTGCTGGGCAGCGACGAGCAACCCAACCTGCCCGGCACCACCAGCGGCCACCCCAACTGGCGCCGGCGCTTCGCCGCTCCGGTGCACGAACTACTCGACGACGAAGACGCCGCACGGCGCCTCGAACTGCTGGCCCAGGCCCGCGAACAAGCCTGGGAGCGTGACCGATGAAACCACTGACCGCGACGCTACGCCTGCAATTTCACAGCGACTTCAGCCTCGATGACGCGGTGCCACTGGTACCGTACTTCGCCCGGCTGGGTATCAGCCACCTGTACGCCTCGCCGATCCTCAAGGCCCGCGCCGGCTCGCGCCACGGTTACGACGTGGTCGACCCGACCTGCGTCAACCCCGAACTGGGTGGCGAGGCTGCGTTGCAACGGCTGGTGGCTGCGCTGCGCCAGCATGGCATGGGGCTTATCCTCGATACCGTGTCCAACCACATGGCCGTGGGCGGCGCCGACAACCCGTGGTGGCAGAGCCTGCTGGCCTGGGGCCGGCGCAGCCCCTACGCGGAGTTCTTCGACATCCAGTGGCACTCCAGCGACCCGCTGCTGGCGGGGCAGTTGCTGCTGCCGTTTCTCGGCAGCGACTACGGCGTGGCGCTGAAGAACGGCGACATCCCGCTGCAATTCGACGCGCAATCGGGCGTGCTGCAGATCGCCCACTATCAGCATCGCTTCCCGATCTGCCCGCTGGACTATGGCTGGATCCTCGCACAGAGCCCCGAGCCTGCTCTCAAGGCCCTGGCGGAGCATTTCACGGCCTTGCGCGAATCCCCCGAACCCGTGGCAAACGCCTTGCCACTGCACGCCGAACTGGCGCGCCTGGTCCGTGAAGGCGCGGACTTGGAGTCGGCCTTGATTGCCTTCGACAGCCGCAGCGAAAGCGGCTTCAAGCGCCTGCACCTGCTGCTCGAACGCCAGACCTACCGCCTCGCCAGCTGGCGCACTGCCGCCGATGACATCAACTGGCGGCGCTTCTTCGACATCAACGAACTGGGCGGCCTGCGGGTGGAGCGTAGCGCAGTGTTCGAAGCCACCCACGCCAAGCTGTTCGAACTGATCGAGCGCGGCCTGGTGGACGGCCTGCGCATCGACCATATCGACGGCCTGGCCGACCCGCGCGGCTATTGCCGCAAGCTGCGCCGCCGGGTCGACGGCCTGCTCGCCAGGCGCCCGTTGCAGGCTGCGCTGGAACACTTCCCGATCTACGTGGAAAAGATCCTCGGCACCGACGAACACCTGCACCGCGACTGGCTGACCGACGGCACTACCGGCTACGAGTTCATGAACCAGGTCTCGCTGCTGCAACACGACCCGGCCGGTGAAGCGCCGCTGACCGAGTTGTGGGCGGCGGTCAGCGAGCGCCCTGCTTTCCCCGAGGAAGTGCGGCTGGCGCGCCACCTGGTGCTCAATGCCAGCCTTGCCGGCGATTGCGAATCCGTCGCCCAGGCGTTGTTGCAGGTCGCCCGTGACGACCTGATGACCCGCGACCTGACCCTAGGCGCGATTCGCCGCGCACTGCAAGCGCTGGTTGCGCATTACCCGGTGTATCGCACCTACTTCAATGCCTGCGGGCGCCCGGCCGAGGACGAGCGCTTCTTCCAGCAAGCCCTGGCCAATGCCCGCCAGGACCTTGGCGAAGCCGACTGGCCGTTGCTCGACCAGCTCGAGCAATGGCTCGGTGGCCAGCCCTGGCGCCAGCTGCCACCGGGCCGGCCACGCAAGCACCTGCGCCATGCCTGCGTGCGCTTCCAGCAGCTCACCGCACCCAGTGCCGCCAAGGCTGTGGAAGACACCGCCTTCTACCGCTCGGCACGGCTGCTGTCGCGCAACGATGTCGGCTTCGAGGCCGAGCGCTTCAGCGCAGGCGCCGAGCATTTCCACAACGAGGCTCAGCGCCGCCTGCGCGACTTCCCCGACAACCTGCTGGCCACCGCCACCCACGACCACAAGCGCGGCGAGGACAGCCGTGCTCGCCTGGCCGTGCTGAGCGAGCGTGGGCCCTGGTTCGCCAGCCGCGTGGAACACTGGCGCGAGCTGGCCGCCCCGCTGCGCGAGCAACTGGATGACGGCGTGGCCCCCAGCCCCGGCGACGAGCTGCTGCTGTGGCAGACGCTGCTGGGCAGCTGGCCACTCGCGCTCGACCTGCAGGATGACAACGCACTGCGCCAGTACGCCGAACGTATCCGCCAATGGCAGCAGAAGGCCCTGCGCGAAGCCAAGCTGCGCAGCAGCTGGAGCGCGCCCAACGAAGCCTATGAAGCGGCCTGCGCCGCCTATGTCGACGGGGTGCTGCTGGACCGGGAGAACCAGCAGTTGCGCCAGTCACTGGCCGATGCCGCACAGCTGATCGCCTGCCCCGGCGCGCTCAACGGTCTGGTCCAGAGCCTGCTGCGCATGACCGTGCCGGGCGTGCCCGACTTGTACCAGGGCAACGAATACTGGGATTTCAGCCTGGTCGACCCGGATAACCGCCGCGCCGTGGACTACGCTTGCAGGCGTCGCACCCTGGACGATGCCAGCACGCCCGGCGAGCTGCTGGCGCACTGGCGTGACGGCCGCATCAAGCAGGCCCTGATCGCACGCGTGCTGGACTGCCGCCAGGCCCACGCCGAGCTGTTCCGGCGCGGGGCCTACCTGCCGCTGCAGGTGCAGGGCCGGCATGCCGATCAGGTCATTGCCTTCGCCCGCCTGGGTGAAGGCCAACGCGCCATTGTCGTCGCCCCGCGGCTGGCCTGCGGCCTGCTCGGCGGCGCCACTACACCGTTGATCCCGGCACAGAACTGGGACGATACCCGGGTGATCCTGCCGTTTGCCTTGTCGCCTGCCACTTGGACTGGACTTTTCGGCGGCGCCGCTGTCAGCCCTACAAGGGAGCTGATGTTGAGCGCGGTCTTGGCGGAATTCCCAGTCAATTTGTTGATTGAACATGCATAGCATTCAGGAGCGTCGTGATGAGTGTCGAAGAAAAACGAGTACGCGAATTCGCTTACCAGATCTGGGAGTCGGAGGGTAAGCCGGAGGGTCAGGAGGAACGCCACTGGGACATGGCACGCAAGCTTGCCGAGGCCGAAGCGCTGGCGCCGAAGGCGGCACCGCGCAAGCGGGCGCCGGCCAAGCCCAAGGTGGCGGCTGAGCCGAAGGCGGCGGCGTTGCCTGGCGCCAGCAAACCGGTGGCTGCCAAGAAGCCTCGGGCGGTGAAAAAGCCAACTGCTGGTTGAGCCCGGCCGGCCCTCTCGCGGCTAAAGCCGCTCCCACGGGTTCTCCACTGCCTTTGAGGGCAATGCAATTGCTGTGGGAGCGGCTTTAGCCGCGAAGAGGCCGCTGCAGGTCTGCGCTACATACCCTCCACAACGGCCAATCGAGGATTGCCATGAGCCCGCGCACCCCAAAGAAAACCCGCTCCGTCGCCCCAACGCGCATCCGCGAAGGCCTGCCCTTCCCCCTCGGCGCGACGTGGGACGGCCTGGGGGTCAATTTCGCCCTGTTCTCGGCCAATGCCACCAAGGTCGAGTTGTGCCTGTTCGACTCCACCGGCGAGCACGAGCTCGAGCGCATCGAGCTGCCCGAGTACACCGACGAGATCTACCATGGCTACTTGCCTGATGCGCATCCCGGACTGGTCTACGGTTACCGCGTGTACGGGCCCTACGAGCCGGAAAACGGCCACCGCTTCAACCCGAACAAATTGCTGATCGACCCCTATGCCAAGCAATTGGTCGGCAGCCTGAAATGGTCCGAGGCACTGTTCGGCTACACCATTGGCCACCCGGATGGCGACCTGTCGTTCGACGAACGCGACAGTGCGCCATTCGTACCCAAGTGCAAGGTCATCGACCCGGCCTTCACCTGGGGCCGCGACCAGCGCGTGCAGGTCCCTTGGGAGCGCACGATCATCTATGAAGCCCACACTCGCGGCATCAGCATGCGCCACCCTGCCGTGCCGGAAGAGCTGCGTGGCACCTTCGCCGGCCTTGCCAACGACGAACTGCTCAAGCACATCAAGGACCTGGGCGTGTCGAGCATCGAGCTGCTGCCGATCCATGCCTTCGTCAACGACCAGCATTTGCTGGACAAGGGCCTGAACAACTACTGGGGCTACAACAGCATCGCCTTCTTCGCACCGCACCCACGCTACCTGGCCAGCGGCAAGATTGCCGAGTTCAAGGAGATGGTCGCCCACCTGCATGACGCAGGCCTGGAAGTGATCCTCGACGTGGTCTACAACCACACCGCCGAGGGCAACGAACGCGGCCCGACCCTGTCGATGCGTGGCATCGACAACGCCTCTTACTACCGCCTGATGCCCGACGACAAGCGCTACTACATCAACGATTCCGGCACCGGCAACACCCTCGACCTCAGCCACCCGTGCGTACTGCAGCTGGTCACCGACTCGCTGCGCTACTGGGCGGGCGAAATGCACGTCGACGGTTTCCGCTTCGACCTGGCGACCATCCTTGGCCGCTATCACGACGGCTACAGCGAGCGCCACGGCTTCCTGGTCGCCTGCCGCCAGGACCCGATGCTCAGCCAGGTCAAGCTGATCGCCGAACCCTGGGACTGCGGCCCAGGTGGCTATCAGGTCGGCAATTTCGCGCCGGGCTGGGCCGAGTGGAACGACCGCTTCCGTGACACGGCGCGGGCCTTCTGGAAGGGCGACGAAGGCCAGCTGGCCGATTTCGCCGCACGTATCACCGCTTCGGGCGACCTGTTCAACAACCGCGGGCGGCGGCCGTATTCCTCGGTCAACTTCATTACCGCCCACGATGGCTTCACCCTGCGCGACCTGGTGTCGTACAACGGCAAGCACAACGAAGACAACGACGAGAACAACCAGGACGGCACCGACAACAACCTGTCGTGGAACTGTGGTGCCGAAGGCCCGACCGACGACCCTGAAATCAACGCCCTGCGCATGCGCCAGATGCGCAACTTCTTCGCCACGCTGCTGCTGGCCCAGGGTACGCCGATGATCGTCGCCGGCGATGAATTCAGCCGCACCCAGCATGGCAACAACAACGCCTATTGCCAGGACAGCGAGATCGGCTGGGTCAACTGGGACCTGGATGACGAAGGCAAGCAACTGCTGGCCTTCGTCAAGCGCCTGACCCGCCTGCGCCTGGCCTACCCGGTGCTGCGCCGCTCGCGCTTTTTGGTCGGCGATTACAACGAAGCGATCGGGGTCAAGGACGTGACCTGGCTGGCGCCCGATGGCAACGAGATGAGCGTGGAGCAGTGGGAAGACCCGCACGGCCGTTGCCTGGGCATGCTGATCGATGGCCGCGCCCAGGTCAGTGGTATTGCCCGCCCTGGGTCTGAGGCGACCATGCTGTTGATCGTCAATGCGCACCACGATGTGGTGCCGTTCTTGCTGCCGGCGGTTCCGGAAGGTGACTACTGGAGCTGCCTGATCGACACCGACCGGCCGGAGCTGCGCAAGCCGCAGCATCTGCAGTTCGACAGTACCTTCGAGGTCAAGGGGCGGTCGTTGCTGCTGTTGGCATTGCAGCGCGAGGAAGAGTGAGCCGGAACCGGCTCACCCTGTTTTATCTGTATCGGTAGCCTTGAGGAGCCACTGTGAACCTCGAAGCCGGCAGCCCAGGTTTCGCCAGCACCCGTCAGGCCCCGCCCGTCGACCGCCTGCGGGTGCTGACGGTGAACACCCACAAGGGCTTCACCGCCTTCAACCGGCGCTTCATCCTGCCTGAGCTGCGCGAGGCGGTGCGCAGCACCCAGGCAGACGTCGTGTTCCTCCAGGAAGTGCTCGGCAGCCACGACCGCCATGCCGCGCGCTACCCCGGCTGGCCGCAGACCTCGCAGTACGAATTCCTTGCCGACAGCATGTGGAGCGACTTCGCTTATGGCCGCAACGCGGTCTACCCCGACGGCCACCACGGCAATGCGCTGCTGTCCAAGTACCCGATCATCGAGCACCGCAACCTCGACGTGTCGATCACCGGCACCGAGCGGCGCGGCCTGCTGCACTGCATCCTCGACGTCCCCGGCCGGCACAACGTGCATGCCATCTGCGTGCACCTGTCATTGCTGGAAAACCATCGACAGAAGCAGCTCAAGCTGCTGCGTCAGTTGCTGGATTCCTTGCCTGCCGAGGCACCGGTGATCATTGCCGGCGATTTCAACGACTGGAAGTCCCATGGCAACCGCACCCTTGGCCTGCAGCGCGACCTGCACGAGGCCTTCGAACGCCACCATGGCCACCTCGCCCGCACCTACCCGGCGCGCCTGCCCCTGCTGCGCCTGGACCGTATCTACCTGCGCAACGCCGATAGCCATGCGCCGCAGATACTGGGGCACAAACCTTGGACGCACCTTTCCGACCACTTGCCACTGGCCGTGGAGGTCAGGTTGTAACAATGATTCGGCATAGCCAGCGCCGCAGAAATAGCGATCATCGCTATATACGGAAAATTTATTCGGCTAATCAAAGGTTTACTGTCGTCCACAGGGCTTGAACAGACCTTTCACGTTTTCTTGACGCAAGCGCCTGACTCTCCTTAGCTGAACACTATCACTAGATGTAAGAACTCGCGCCGGGCCTCTAGCTCGCGCCTTTGTGCGCGCCTGCGAACGCCGACGTGCTGGTTTGGGTCGCCCTCTGTTTTTGTCGTACAGCTCGTGACAACAGGCCAGGTCCTTGGGCTTTACACCAAAAAAAAACAGAGGAGATCCGCCATGAAAAGAACCTCGAATCCCCTGCGCTTCGAACCTATTTTCTATGCGGTTTCCACGTCGATGCTTCTGGCAACCCCAGTGGAAACCTTCGCGTTCGAACTGCAGGAAGATCCGATCTCGCCCAGCTACCTGCAGCAAGCGACGGTGCCGACGATATCGCTAGACCCGGTTACTGCCAGCGGCCTGAACATGGGGACGCTGAACGCCTTCAGCGAGAAAATGGGCGAGCGCCACAACCTGCCGGCCCCCGAACGGGTAGGCGGCCAGTGGGCACAGTTCTTCCCTGGCACCACGCCTAGGCCTGGAGCGCGAGCACCAGAGCAACTGGAAGCGCCCAGCCAGCAGTTGATGATCGGCCCGGATCTGTTCGTGCGGGAAACCGCCGAGGGCAATGTCCACCGTGCGGGAATTTTCGTCGGCCACAACAACCTGCAAAGCAGCTTCAATGGCGTACGGCCGCTGCTGGGCGACAAGCAGCGCAACGCAGTCAACCTCAGTGGCGAAAGCCTGGGGGTATTCTGGAGCATGACCCATGAGCGAGGCTGGCACCTGGATGCCGTGGCCATGGGCTCACGCATCGAGGTGATGGGCCGCGGCGACAGTGGCCAACGCCTGAATGACAGCGGCCATGCGATGACGTTTTCGGTAGAAGGCGGTTACCCGATAGGCCTGGGTGGCGGCTGGGTGATCGAGCCCCAGGCGCAATTGATCAACCAGCAGTTCTTCCCGGGTAACCAGGTGCAGGCAGAGACCTTGCAGGCCTTCGATAGCCAGCCGAGCTGGAGCGGCCGGGTCGGTGCCAAGCTGTCCGGGCGCTACGAAGTGAAAGGCATGCCGATCGAGCCCTATGTGCGGACCAACGTCTGGTATGACTTCAACGACGCCAGCGATGTCAAGCTGGACCAGGTCGACAAGATCTCCAGCTCGCGATACTCGACCACGGTAGAACTGGGATTGGGCTTGGTGGCACGGGTCACACCCAAGGTGGCGCTGTTCGTCAGTGCCGACTACAGCAGCGATGTGGATGGCAACGACCTGAATGGGCTGATAGGCAGCCTCGGGGTGCGGATGCGGTGGTAGGCAGGTCTGGCCCTATCGCGGATAAATCCGCTCCTACACGGACCATGCGATCCTTGTAGAAGCGGATTCATCCGCGATGAGGCCAGCACAAGCATCGATCAAGCCGGCTTCATCACCAATACGCCAAGCGGCGGCAAGTTCAGCGCCAGTGACAGTGGCTGCCCATGGCTGGCCACCTGATCACTCGCCACCGCTCCCAGATTGCCCACGTTCGAGCCGGCATACAGCTCGGCATCGCTGTTCAGCAACTCCTGCCAGCGCTCGCCAAACGGCACACCGATCCGGTAGCCCTCGCGCGGCACCGGGGTGAAGTTGGCCACCACCAGCAATGGCTCACCCTGGCTGCTCCAGCGCAGCCAGGCGTACACGCTGTTGTGCGCGTCATCGCCGATCAGCCACTGGAAACCCTGGGGCTGGCAATCCTGCTCATGCAGTGCCGGCAGCTCTCGGTACAGGCGGTTGAGGTCGCCTACCAGGCGCTGTACGCCTTGGTGCTCGGGATACTGCAGCAGGTACCAGTCCAGCTGGTGGTCATGGTTCCACTCCCGCCACTGGCCGAACTCGCAGCCCATGAACAGCAGCTTCTTGCCCGGGTGGGTCCACATGAAGGTCAGGTAGGCGCGCAGGTTGGCGAACTTCTGCCAGCGGTCGCCGGGCATCTTGTCGATCAGCGAGTGCTTGCCGTGCACCACCTCGTCGTGAGAGATCGGCAGGATGAAGTGCTCGGAATAGGCATAGATCAGGCCGAAGCTCATCTCATTGTGGTGATAGGTGCGGTGCACCGGATCGTTCTGGATGTAGTGCAGGGTGTCGTGCATCCAGCCCATGTTCCACTTGTAGGCGAAGCCCAGGCCGCCCTGCTCGGTCGGCTGGCTCACGCCCGGCCAGGCCGTGGATTCCTCGGCGATGATCAGTGCGCCCGGTGCCTCGTGGGCAGCGATACCGTTGAGGTGGCGGATGAAATCGATGGCCTCGAGGTTTTCGCGCCCACCGTGGCGGTTGGGCACCCATTCGCCCGGCTTGCGCGAGTAGTCGCGGTACAGCATCGAGGCCACCGCATCGACGCGCAAACCGTCGATGTGGAAGTGTTTGAGCCAGTGCAGGGCCGACGCCATCATGAAACCACGCACCTCGTTGCGGCCGAGGTTGTAGATCAGCGTGTTCCAGTCCTGATGGTAGCCTTCGAGCGGGTTGTCGTACTCGTACAGTGCCGTCCCGTCGAAGCGGGCCAGGCCGTGTTCGTCGGTGGGGAAATGCGCCGGTACCCAGTCGAGGATCACGCCAATGCCACCCTGATGGCAGGCATCGATGAAGGCCGCGAAGTCCTCAGGGCTGCCGTAGCGCGAGGTCGGCGCGAACATCGACAGCGGCTGGTAACCCCAAGACCCTCCGAACGGGTGCTCCATGATCGGCAGCAGCTCGATATGGGTGAACCCCAGTTGCTGCACGTAAGGCACCAGGCGTTCGGCCAGCTCACGCCAGTTGTAGTAGCGCGACACTTCACCCAGCTCGTCAAGCTCGCATTGCCAGGAGCCGGGGTGCAGTTCGTAGATCGACAACGGGGCGCTGTAGGCGTGGCGCTGGGCGCGGTGCGCCATCCAGTCGTGGTCCTGCCAGGCATGGCTCAGCTCGGCGGCCACCTTGGACGCGGTGCTCGGCGGCAGCTCGGTGGCGCGGGCCAGCGGGTCAGCCTTCAGCGGCAGTATGCCGTCCTTGCCGAGCACTTCGAACTTGTAGGTTTCGCCCACACCCAGGCGCGGCACGAACAGCTCCCACACGCCAGCGCTGTGGCGCAGGCGCATGGGGTGGCGGCGGCCGTCCCAGTTGTTGAAGTCGCCGACCACCGACACCCGCCGCGCATTCGGTGCCCACACCGAGAAGCACACGCCATCGACACCCTCGACCTGGGTCGGCTGAGCGCCGAAGCGCCCGGACAAGTCGCGGTGGTTGCCTTCGGCAAACAGGTAGAGGTCCATGTCGCCGAGTTGCGGGCCGAAGCTGTAAGGGTCTTCGGTCACCTGCTCGCCACCGGCCCAGCCGATTTGCAGCAAGTACGGGTGTGCCTCATCGAGGTGCGCAGTGAACAGCCCAGGCAGGCTGCCCTGCACCATGTCGGCAAGGATGCGCCCGTCATGGCGCGCCAGCACCCGCACGCTCAGGGCATTGGGCAGGAAGGCGCGGACCAACAAGCCGCCCTGCCCGTCGCCGTGGGGGCCCAGCACTGCAAATGGATCGGCGTGCTCGGCGCGGGCCAGGGCATCCAGGTCCCGTTGCCGAAGGCCGCCGTTTTCACGCGTGGTTGCGTTCATCTATGACTCTCCCCAGGTACTGATCAGTCCATGCAGGCCATGCAAAGGTACGGCCAGCCAACTTGGACGGTTTTCGGCTTCGTAAGTGATTTCGTAGGCGGCTTTTTCCAGGCAGAACAACTCCAGTGCGGCGCGCTCGCCCTCGGCCTGTTGCCAGGCGTGGGGCATGGCGGCGGTGGCCAGGCCGTAGGCTTCGACGAAGGCATGCCGCGACTGGTGCAGGTACTGCCGGGCAACCCGTTGCCGGGCTTGCCGGGCCGGGTCGGAAAGGTCTACGGCAGACGCGCTGCGCAAGATCATCGCAGCAGCATAGTCGAAGGATCGCAACACGCCGCTGACATCCTTGTACGGGCTGTGTCTGGCCCGGCGTTCGTCCAGCGGACGGGCAGGTTCGCCCTCGAAATCGATCAGGTAGGCATCGCCCTGCACCACCAGCACCTGGCCCAGGTGCAGGTCGCCGTGCACGCGCATCAGCAGGCCACCCTGGGCCTGTTCGGCGAGCCTGGCGACGTGCTGGGCGAGGCCGTCACGCTGCTGTTGCAGGTCGTCGACCAGGGCCTGGCTGTCGCTGTCGAGGTGTTCGCGGTGCTGCGCCAGCAGGTCGAGGGCATGGTCCAGTTCGGCGCTGATCTGCGCGCTCCAGCGTTGGCTGTCGTCGGCGTCGCTGGGGCGCGGCCGGAAAGCGTCGTCGTTGCTCGGCGCTGCGAGCAGCTGGTGCATCTCGCCCAGGCGCTGGCCGAGCAAGGCGGCGAAGCCGGTGAGTTCGGCCAGCGCGTCGGTATGCACTTCTGGATCGGCAGTGCCGGGTTCCATCTCGTCGCGGATGGCCCGCTCCAGGGTATTCTGGGTCCAGGCCCAGGCATCGCCCTGGTTGCTGAGGTAGCCTTGGGCGATCATCAACAGGTGCGGCGCGCCCTGCTCATCAATGCGGCTGACCCAGGCCAGCAGCGGCGAGATGTTGGCGAAGCCGGCGGCGGTGAGATAGGCGCTCATTTCCAGCTCGGGGTGAATGCCTGGGTTGACCCGGCGAATCAGCTTGAGCACCACCCGGTCGCCAACCACCACCGAGCTGTTGGATTGCTCGGCGCTAAGGTAGCGCACCTGGCTTTCCTCGTTCAGTTCAAGCCCGGCCAGCTGAGCGGTGCAGGCGAAGCGCAACTCGCCTTGGCCATTGCCGCAGGGCAGCTGCGTGCCGTCCTGGCAAGCACGCAGTACCGCACGGATGAACGGTTCGAGGACGAACGCATCGGTAATCAGGCCGACCTGACGGCCACGGCGCACCCGCGACAGCGCCAACTGCTGTGGCAGCGCCGAGTTGATCTGCTCTTCCGGAAGCAGGCCGAACGGCAACTGGTAGCGGGTGGCTACGCCATCGCTGAGCACTTCGATCTCGCTGAGCAGCACCGGGGTGGTAGCGGTGCCGAAACGCACGCCGTAGCGCAGGCGCACCTGGTCGATCGGGCCCTCCTTGCCGGCGAACCAGCGGCGCTTGGGCAGGTATTGCGGCAGGATGGTGTCGTTGAGGGTGTCGCTGGAAGGCGCTTCCAGCAGTTCTTCCATGCGTTTGCGCAGCACTAAAGTGGTCAATTCCGGCAACCCCTCGGTGGCTTGGATGTGCCAGCTGGGCATGCGGTCATGGGCAGCCAGCAGGAACCAGTAGAAGGCGTACGGCGGCAACGTCAACAGGAACGGCAGTTGGCCGATCGGCGGGAAGGCGCTGCCACCGAGCATCTCCACCGGCACTTTGCCCGCGTATTGCGACAGTTCGAGCTCCGCCGCCTGGGCGGCGCGGGAAACGTTGGCGACGCAGAGGATGACTTCGGTATTGCCGTCGGCGTCGGTGTACTCGCGGATATAGGCCAGGATGCGCCGGTTGCTCGGCGTAAGCGTACGCAGGCTGCCGCGGCCAAAGGCCTTCTGCTGCTTGCGCACTGCCAGCAGCCGGCGGTTCCAGTTCAACAGCGAGTGCGGGTCGTGGGCCTGGGCCTCGACGTTGACGGTCTGGTAGCCGTACAACGGGTCCATGATCGGCGGCAATACCAGGCGTTGCGGGTCGGCTCTGGAAAAACCGCCGTTGCGGTCCGGTGACCATTGCATCGGCGTGCGCACACCGTCGCGGTCACCGAGGTAGATGTTGTCGCCCATGCCCAGTTCATCGCCGTAGTACAGCGTCGGCGTGCCTGGCATCGACAGCAACAGGCTGGTAAGCAGCTCGATGCGCCGCCGGTCACGTTGCAGCAACGGCGCCAGACGCCGGCGGATACCGAGGTTGATGCGGGCGCGACGGTCCTCGGCGTAGTAGTTCCACAGGTAATCGCGCTCGCGGTCGGTGACCATTTCCAGGGTCAGCTCATCGTGGTTGCGCAGAAAGATCGCCCACTGGCAGTTGGCCGGGATGTCCGGGGTCTGGCGCAGGATGTCGGTGATCGGGAAGCGGTCTTCCATGGCCAGCGCCATGTACATGCGCGGCATCAGCGGGAAGTGGAAGGCCATGTGGCATTCGTCGCCATCCCCCTCGCCGAAATACGGGCGGGTGTCTTCGGGCCACTGGTTGGCCTCGGCCAGCAGCATGCGGTCAGGGTAGTTGGCGTCGATCTCGGCGCGGATTGCCTTGAGCACCGTGTGGGTCTCGGCGAGGTTCTCGTTGTTGGTGCCGTCGCGCTCGATCAGGTACGGAATGGCGTCCAGGCGCAGGCCATCGACGCCCAGGTCGAGCCAGAAACGCATCACCCGATCACCGCCTTGAGCACCTGCGGATTGTCGAAGTTGAGGTCCGGCTGGTGCGAATAGAAGCGGTGCCAGAAGTACTGCCCGGCGACCGGGTCCCAGGTCCAGTTGGACTTTTCGGTGTCGAGGAAGATGATCCGCGTGCCGTCGTACTTCTGGTCGTCGTCCGACCACACGTAGAAGTCCCGCGCCTTGCTGCCGCGCTTGGCGTGGCGGGCGCGCTGGAACCACGGGTGCTGGTCGCTGGTGTGGTTGATGACCAGTTCGGTGATCACCCGCAGGCCGCGCTTGTGCGCCTCGGCGATGAAGCGGCGGGCGTCGGCCATGCTGCCGTAGTCCGGATGCACGGCTTTGTACTCGGCGATGTCGTAGCCATCGTCACGCCGTGGCGACGGGTAGAACGGCAGCAGCCAGAGGGTGTTGACGCCCAGCTCGGCAATGTAGTCGAGCTTGCTGATCAGGCCAGCGAAGTCGCCTATGCCGTCGTTGTTCGAATCGAAGAACGACTTGATATGCAGCTGGTAGATCACGGCATCCTTGTACCACAGCGGGTCATCGATGAAGGCTGCCGGGCGGGACCGCTTGGCCATGTGCGACTCCTTGCCCTATCGGGCCTTGCTGATGCGCCAGATGCCGAACGGCAGGTTCCAGGGTTCGATGCGCATCCACTGGGTCTTGCCGTACCAGGACCAGCGATGGCCGGTCATCAGGTCTTCGCCATGGGTTTCGGCATTGTCATCCAGGCCCAGTTCCCACAGCGGCAATTCGAAATGCGCCTCCTGGGCGTTGTGCGGATCGAGGCTCACCGCAACCAGGATGAAGTTTTCGCGCGCTGGCGTGCGTTTGGCGAAGTACAGGATGTTGTCGTTCCAGCAGTTGAAGAACGCCACCCCAAGGTGGGTCTGCAGCGCGGGGTTCTGGCGACGGATGCGATTGAGCTGGGCGATCTCGGCGATGATGTTGCCAGGTTGGGTGAAATCCCGGGGGCGGATTTCGTACTTCTCCGAGTCCAGGTATTCCTCCTTGCCCGGCAGCGCTGCGCTTTCGCACAGCTCGAAGCCGCTGTACATGCCCCACAGCCCCGAGCCCATGGTCGCCAGCGCCGCCCGGATGAGGAAACCGGCGCGGCCATTATGCTGCAGGAAGTATGGGTTTATGTCTGGCGTGTTGACGAAGAAATTCGGCCGGTAGCATTGGCTCCACGGCGGCTGGTTGAGCTGCTCGAAATACTCGCGCAACTCTTGCTTGGTATTGCGCCAGGTGAAGTAGGTATAGCTCTGGGCGTACCCGACCTTGCCCAGGCGCGCCATCATCGCGGGCTTGGTGAAGGCTTCGGCGAGGAAGATCACGTCGGGGTATTGAGCACGCACATTGGCGATCAGCCATTGCCAGAAGGGCAACGGTTTGGTGTGCGGGTTATCGACACGAAAGGTCTTCACCCCCTCCTCGACCCAGCCGATGATCACGTCACGCAGGGCCAGCCACAGGCTGGGTACCGCGTCGGGCGCATAGAAATCGACGTTGACGATGTCCTGATATTTCTTCGGCGGGTTTTCCGCGTAGCGAATGGTGCCGTCCGGTCGCCAGCTGAACCAGCCCGGGTGCTCGGTGAGCCACGGGTGGTCCTGGGAGCACTGGATGGCGAAGTCCAGGGCGATCTCCAGGCCATGCTGGGCGGCGGCAGACACCAGGCGGCGGAAGTCGTCACGGCTGCCCAGCTGCGGATGGATCGCGTCGTGACCACCGTCCGGGCTGCCGATGGCATAGGGGCTGCCCGGGTCACCGGGCTCGGCCTGCAGTGCATTGTTGCGGCCTTTGCGGTGCTTGCTGCCGATGGGGTGGATCGGCGGAAAATACAGCACATCAAAACCCATGTCGCGAATCATCGGCAGGCGCTGGTGCACGTCGTTGAAGGTGCCGTGGCGCTCCGGGCTGTCGGTGATCGAACGCGGGAACAGTTCGTACCAACTGGCGAACTGCGCCGCCGGCCGGTCGACGTCCAGCGGGAATTCGATGCTGCGGGTCAGGTAGCTACGGTGCTCGACTTCGGCCATCAGCCGCGACGCTTCGGCGCCCAGCAACAGGGCTACCTGATCATCGGTGTGCAGCTCGCCCAATTGCTGTTGCAAGCGTTGCAGTTCGTCGCGAAGCACGCCTTCACTGAGTTCGATGCCTTTGCCGAGCATCAGCCGGCCTTCTTCGAGCTCCAGCTTGACGTCGACGCCGGCGTGGTACTTCTTCTCCAGGTCATGGCAATAGGTGGCGAACGGGTCGATCCAGGCCTCGATGCTGAACACGTGCGGGCCGATCTCGGTGGGCGTGAACTCGGCCAGCCACAGGTCATTGCCTGGCGACTGCATGGGCACGCAGTGCACCCGGCGGCTTTGCGACTGGCGCCAGGTCAGCACCACGGCCATGCGGTCATGGCCATCGGTGTAGACCTTGCTGCTGACCGCCACAGGCTGGCCGCTGATGGCCTTGGCCGCGAAGCTGCCGGCGTCGAGCACAGGCTGGGTGTCTTCGATGACGATGCGTGGCGCCATTAGCGCCTGGGACAGGCTGATGGCCTGGTCCGGGTGATCATTCGCCGTGGGCGCACTTTCAAAGGGCTCGTTGCGTGACATCGACCTTGCTCCCTCAGCTGATGGCGGTAAGGGTTCAGAGCCGGGCGCACGTCAAGGGGTTCAAAAAAATTGGAGCGAATGGCTACTGCCAGCGGTCAGAGCCTGCAGGACCTCTTCAATTCCACCCACGCGCATCTACACGAGCCCGGCCATGAACATTCCCATTCCACCGGAAACACCCGACCCCAACGTCGACGACCCGAGCCTGCCACCGCCCGTGCCGGAGGACGACCCGGACGAGCTGCCGATCAAGCCGACCATGCCGCCGACGGTGGGTGACCCGCCGAGTGACGAACCACCGGTGAAGGCTTAAGGGTAGACGACGGCGGACTGACATTTTTGCCAGTAGCGCAATTGCCGGCGGTGTTGAAAATTGGGGCTCCCTATTTATGCCAAGGAGCCCCCCATCGTGCCTATCGCGACCCGTTGGCTGCGCATGGAATTCGAGCGGCAAGTGATCGACTACTTGCAGGATGCCGGGGTAGTCGATCCGTGGCCGGGGACCTGGCTCGCGCATCAGGACAGGGATAAATGCGAGTTCGCCCTGATGGGGCTGGAGGCACGTTACGGCGTGCAGCTGCGCCGTGACTACCAGACCGTTGCCGAGCTTGCCGCCGGGCTTTGCAAGGCCATGGAGCTGCTCTGAGCATGCTGACCTCTTCGCGGGTAAACCCGCTACCACAGTATTCGGCGCAGCACCTGCCGGAGCGGTTTACCCGCGAAAGGGCGGGTAGCCCGAATACTTCAATATGCAAGCACCCAATGGGCCTTCGACAACTGTCATTTTTACCAGTTTCGGTACTTTCTCCTGCGCGCTATACAAGGCACACCAGCCATCAGCGGGAGCATGAGATGAGCACCATTGAGGAACGCGTAAAGAAAATCGTTGCAGAGCAATTGGGCGTCAAAGTTGAAGCGGTCACGCTCTCTTCATCATTCTCCGAGGACCTCGGTGCAGACTCGCTCGACACCGTAGAGTTAGTCATGGCGCTGGAAGAAGAGTTCGAGATGGAAATACCCGACGACGACGCGGAAACACTCTCCACCGTGCAAGACGCAATCGACTACATCATCAGCGCCCAATAGGCCAGAAGTCCGCCCATGCGACCTCAAACCAAGCCTTCGCGCCCTCCGGAGACGCCATCATGTATCAATATCGCAAGCTCGTAGTCAGAAGCCTTCAGAAGATGCTGTCCAACAAACTGCTGCAACACACCAGAGCCTATGGCGTCAGCGAGTTATTGCAGGATTTCAAGGTTCACGATGAACTGCTGCTAAGGGAAGCACTCGGCGAGAAGACACTACGCTTGTACTTGAAAGCGCTTCGGGTGGCCACCCGCAAACCTTTAATTTATAGCGATGCGATGACCGTTGGCGATGTGATCGAAACGCTCTGCACGCCTTGAGGTATTGCTTGACAGGAAACAGGCCGGAACACCGACCTGTTTCCATCGTCATCATTCCCGCAAGGAGAGGCTCTCGATACTGATCTCCCGCATGCGAAACTTCTGCACCTTCCCGGTCACCGTCATTGGAAATTCGTCAACGAAGCGGAAATACCGTGGCACCTTGAAGTGCGCAATACGTGCCTTGCACCAGTCCTGCAGCTCCTCAGCCGTGGCGCTGTGCCCCGGGTGCAGCTTGATCCAGGCCACGATCTCTTCGCCATAACGGTTGCACGGAATGCCCACCACCTGTGCGTCGGCCACTGCCGGGTGGGTGTAGAAGAACTCCTCCAGCTCGCGTGGGTAGATGTTCTCGCCACCGCGAATGATCATGTCCTTGTTGCGCCCGACAATGCGCACATACCCGTGCTCATCCATCACCGCCAGGTCGCCCGAATGCATCCAGCCAGCCGGGTCGATGGCATCTGCCGTGGCCTCGGGGTTGCCCCAGTAGCCAAGCATCACGCTGTAGCCGCGAGTGCAAAGCTCACCGATCTCACCCCGGGCGACGATGCAGCCATCGGCGTCCACCAGCTTGGTTTCCAGCTGCGGCTGAGTGCGGCCAACAGTGGTCACGCGCAGCTCCAGTTCATCGTCCGGGCCGGTTTGCAGGGATACCGGGCTGGTTTCGGTCATGCCGTAGGCGATCTGCACTTCGGCCATGTGCATGTGGTCGATGACCCGGCGCATCACCTCGATCGGGCAGGTGGCGCCGGCCATGATGCCGCTGCGCAGGGTCGACAGGTCCAGTTGCGTGCGCGATGGGTGGTCGAGCATGGCAATGAACATGGTCGGCACGCCATACAGGATGCTGGCACGTTCTTCGGCGACGGCGCGCAAGGTGAGTTCGGCGTCGAAGGCGTCATTGGGGTAGACCATGGTACTGCCGTGGGTGATGCAGCCGAGGTTGGCCATGACCATGCCGAAGCAATGGTAAAGCGGCACCGGGATCACCATGCGGTCGCGGTCGCTCAGGCCGAGGCTTTCACCGACCATGAAGCCGTTGTTGAGGATGTTGTAGTGGCTGAGCGTGGCCCCTTTGGGCGCACCGGTAGTGCCGGAGGTGTACTGGATATTCACTGGTTGGTCGAACTGCAGGCTGTGCTGGCGAGCCACGTAGGCTTCCACCGGCGTTTGCCCTGCCCGCTCGGCCAGCGCTTGCCAGGGCAGGAAGCCGCTGGGGGGGTTGGCCGCCAGGCTGATCACCCCGCGCAGTTCGGGCAGGCGTTCACTGGCCAGCTCGCCAAGGTTGGCGGTCGCCAGCTCCGGCACCAGCGCTTGGACCATGGCATGGTAATCAGAGGTCTTGAACGCATCGGCACACACCAGCCAGCGGCAGCCAGACTGGCGTAGCACGTACTCCAGTTCACCCACGCGATAGGCCGGGTTGATGTTGACCAGGATCGCACCGACCTTGGCGCTGGCCAATTGCAAGATGCACCACTGGGCGCAGTTGGGCGACCAGATGCCGACCCGGTCGCCAGTGTTCACGCCCAGGGCCATCAGGGCGCGGGCATGGGTGTCGACCTGTTCGGCCAGCTGCCGCCAGCTGTAGCGCAGGCCCTGGTGGCGCGCCACCAGCGCTTCGCCGTCGGCGCAACGGGCCACGGTGGCATCGAAGGCCTGGCCGATGGTCAGGGTCAGCAACGGTTGGTCCTGGCGACCGCGGGTGTAGCTTGGTTGACTCATGGGTGTCCCTTCTTGTGGTTGTTCTGGGCACGGCTGAAGTGAGCTGGGAATACTGTGGCGCAGATTTACGTTTACGTAAAGGTGACGAGCGGATTGACAGTGACCGAATGCAGGTTTACGTTAACGTAAAGGTGATGAACGACACCTGCCCCGGCTTGACACCGCTCCCACAGGGTCCGGCGCAAGATCCTCGGCTACGGTGTAACCCAATTTCAAGAACAACAAGGTGCCCCAGCATGCATTACCCCTCCCTGAACTTCGCCCTGGGCGAAACCATCGACATGCTCCGCGACCAGGTGCGCACCTTCGTTGCCGCCGAACTGGCCCCGCGCGCTGCACAGATCGACCACGACAACCTGTTCCCTGCCGACATGTGGCGCAAGTTCGGCGACATGGGTCTGCTGGGCATCACCGTTGCCGAGGAATACGGCGGCGCCGGCCTGGGTTACCTGGCCCATGTGGTGTCGATGGAAGAGATCAGCCGCGGTTCGGCTTCGGTCGCCCTCTCCTACGGTGCCCACTCCAACCTCTGCGTCAACCAGATCAACCGCAACGGCACCCACGAGCAGAAGCTCAAGTACCTGCCCAGGCTGATCAGCGGCGAGCACATCGGCGCCCTGGCCATGAGCGAACCCAACGCCGGTTCCGACGTGGTATCGATGAAACTGCGCGCCGAAAAGCGCGGCGACCACTACGTGCTCAATGGCAGCAAGACCTGGATCACCAACGGCCCTGACGCCAACACCTATGTGATCTATGCCAAGACCGACCTGGACAAGGGGCCGCATGGCATCACCGCGTTCATCGTCGAGCGTGACTGGAAAGGCTTCAGCCGCAGCAACAAGTTCGACAAGCTGGGCATGCGCGGCTCCAACACCTGCGAGCTGTTCTTCGACGGCGTCGAAGTGCCGGAAGAGAATATCCTCGGCCAGCTCAACGGCGGCGTGCGCGTGCTGATGAGCGGCCTGGACTACGAGCGCGTGGTGTTGTCCGGCGGCCCGACCGGCATCATGCAAAGCTGCATGGACCTGGTGGTGCCGTACATCCACGACCGCAAGCAGTTCGGCCAGAGCATCGGCGAGTTCCAGCTGATCCAGGGCAAGATCGCCGACATGTACACCCAGCTCAACGCCAGCCGCGCCTACCTGTATGCCGTGGCCCAGGCCTGCGACCGTGGCGAGACCACCCGCAAGGACGCCGCCGGGGTGATCCTCTACACCGCAGAACGTGCCACGCAGATGGCCCTGGAAGCGATCCAGATTCTCGGTGGCAACGGCTACATCAATGAATTCCCGGCTGGCCGCCTGCTGCGCGACGCCAAGCTGTACGAGATCGGTGCCGGCACCAGCGAAATCCGCCGGATGCTGATCGGCCGCGAACTGTTCAACGAAACCCGCTGAGCACAAGGGACGGGCGCACATGGCTACCTTGCACACCCAGATCAACCCGCGTTCGGCGGAGTTCGCCGGCAACCGCGCGGCCATGCTCGAACAGGTCCAGGCCCTGCGCGGGCTGCTCGCCCAGGTGGCCCAGGGCGGCGGGCCCAAGGCCCAGGAGCGGCATACCTCGCGTGGCAAGCTGCTGCCGCGCGAGCGCATCGACCGGCTGCTCGACCCGGGCTCGCCGTTCCTCGAGATCGGCCAGCTGGCGGCCCATGAGGTGTACGGCGAAGACGTGCCGGCCGCCGGGGTAATCGCCGGCATCGGCCGCGTCGAAGGCGTGGAATGCATGATCGTCGCCAACGACGCCACGGTCAAAGGCGGTTCCTACTACCCGCTGACAGTGAAGAAGCATTTGCGCGCGCAGACCATTGCCCTGCAGAACCGCCTGCCGTGCATCTACCTGGTGGATTCCGGTGGCGCCAACCTGCCGCGCCAGGACGAAGTGTTCCCCGACCGCGAGCACTTTGGGCGGATTTTCTTCAACCAGGCCAACATGAGCGCGCTGGGCATCCCGCAGATCGCCGTGGTGATGGGCTCGTGCACGGCGGGCGGCGCCTATGTGCCGGCCATGGCCGACGAGGCGATCATGGTGCGCGAGCAGGCGACCATTTTCCTCGCCGGGCCGCCATTGGTGAAAGCCGCCACCGGTGAAGTGGTCAGCGCCGAAGACCTCGGCGGCGCCGATGTGCATTGCCGCACCAGCGGCGTTGCCGACCACTACGCCGACAACGATGAACACGCCTTGGCCATCGCCCGGCGCAGCGTGGCCAACCTCAACTGGCACAAGCTCGGCAAGCTGCAATGCCAGGCACCGGTGGCTCCCCTGTATGCCGCCGACGAGCTGTATGGTGTGGTCCCGGCCGATGCCAAGCAGCCGTTCGACGTGCGCGAAGTGATCGCGCGGCTGGTCGACGGTTCGGTGTTCGATGAGTTCAAGGCCCTGTTCGGCACCACCCTGGTGTGCGGCTTCGCCCACCTGCATGGCTACCCGGTGGCGATCCTGGCCAACAACGGCATCCTTTTCGCCGAAGCCGCGCAAAAAGGCGCGCACTTCATCGAACTGGCCTGCCAGCGCGGCATCCCGCTATTGTTCCTGCAGAACATCACCGGCTTCATGGTCGGCAAGAAATACGAAGCAGGCGGCATCGCCAAGCACGGCGCCAAGCTGGTCACCGCCGTGGCCTGTGCCCAGGTGCCGAAGTTCACGGTGATCATCGGCGGCAGCTTCGGCGCGGGCAACTACGGCATGTGCGGCCGCGCCTACGACCCACGCTTCCTGTGGATGTGGCCCAACGCGCGGATCGGCGTGATGGGCGCCGAGCAGGCCGCCGGGGTGCTGGCCCAGGTCAAGCGCGAGCAGAGCGAGCGCAGCGGCCAGGCCTTCAGCGCAGAAGACGAGGCCAGGCTCAAGCAGCCGATCCTCGACCAGTACGAGCACCAGGGCCATCCCTATTACTCCAGCGCCCGGCTGTGGGACGACGGTGTCATCGACCCGGCGCAAACCCGCGACGTGCTCGGCCTGGCGTTGTCAGCCGCACTGAACGCCCCGATCGAACAGAGCCGCTTCGGCATTTTCCGGATGTGATCCATGAGCGATTTCAGCACCCTCGAAGTGATCCGCGACCCTCGCGGCTTCGCCACCCTGTGGCTGAGCCGCGAGGACAAGAACAACGCCTTCAACGCGCTGATGATCCGCGAACTGATCGTTGCCCTCGACCAACTGGCCGAAGATGCCAGCCTGCGCTTCCTGCTGCTGCGCGGCCGCGGCCGGCACTTCAGCGCCGGCGCCGACCTGGCCTGGATGCAGCAATCGGCGCAGCTGGACTTCAACACCAACCTCGATGACGCCCGCGAGCTCGGTGAACTGATGTACGCCCTGCACCGCCTCAAGGCGCCGACCCTGGCCGTGGTGCAAGGCGCGGCCTTCGGCGGCGCGCTGGGCCTGATCAGCTGCTGCGACATGGCCATTGGCACCGAAGACGCGCAACTGTGCCTGTCGGAAGTGCGCATCGGCCTGGCCCCGGCGGTGATCAGCCCGTTCGTGGTCAAGGCCATCGGCGAACGCGCCGCACGCCGTTATGCCCTCACCGCCGAGCGTTTCAGCGGCGTGCGGGCCCGCGAGCTGGGCCTGCTGGCCGAGGTGTACCCGGCCAGTGAACTGGACGCGCAGGTCGAAGCCTGGGTGAACAACCTGCTGCAGAACAGCCCGCAAGCGCTGCGCGCCACCAAGGACCTGCTGCGCGAAGTGGACGACGGCGAACTCAGCCCGGCCCTGCGCCGCTACTGCGAAAACACCATCGCCCGCATCCGCGTCAGCGCCGAAGGCCAGGAGGGCCTGCGCGCCTTCCTGGAAAAACGCCGCCCCGCCTGGCAAACCGACGACAAGAAGGAGCCGCGCCCATGAGCCGCCCCGCTTTGACCACCCTGCTGGTCGCCAACCGTGGCGAGATCGCCTGCCGGGTCATGCGCACCGCCAAGGCCATGGGCCTGACCACCGTTGCCGTGCACAGCGCCACCGACCGTGACGCCCGTCACAGCCGCGAAGCGGATATTCGCGTCGACCTGGGCGGCAGCAAGGCCGCCGACAGTTATCTGGTGGTCGACAAGATTCTCGCTGCGGCCAAGGCCAGCGGCGCCCAGGCCATCCACCCGGGCTATGGCTTCCTGTCCGAGAACGCCGGCTTTGCCCGCGCCGTCGAACAGGCCGGGCTGATCTTCCTCGGCCCACCGGCCAGCGCCATCGATGCCATGGGCAGCAAGTCGGCGGCCAAGGCCTTGATGGAAGCGGCCGGGGTGCCACTGGTGCCCGGTTACCACGGCGAAGCCCAGGACCTGGACACCTTCCGCGCCGCCGCCGAGCGCATCGGCTACCCGGTGCTGCTCAAGGCCAGCGCCGGTGGCGGTGGCAAGGGCATGAAAGTGGTCGAGGACGAAAGCCAGCTGGCCGACGCCCTGGCCTCGGCCCAGCGTGAGGCGCAGTCGTCCTTTGGCGATGCGCGCATGCTGGTGGAGAAGTACGTGCTCAAGCCACGCCATGTGGAAATCCAGGTGTTCGCCGACCAGCACGGCAACTGCCTGTACCTCAACGAGCGGGATTGCTCGATCCAGCGTCGCCATCAGAAGGTCGTTGAGGAAGCCCCAGCGCCGGGCCTGTCCGCCGCGTTGCGTCAGGCCATGGGCGAAGCGGCGGTACGCGCGGCCCAAGCCATCGGCTATGTCGGCGCGGGTACCGTCGAATTTCTGCTGGACGCCCGTGGCGAGTTCTTCTTCATGGAGATGAATACCCGCCTGCAGGTCGAGCACCCGGTCACCGAAGCCATCACCGGCCTCGACCTGGTGGCCTGGCAGATCCGCGTGGCCTGCGGCGAGCCGCTGCCGATCACCCAGGCACAGGTGCCGCTGATCGGCCATGCCATCGAGGTGCGGCTGTATGCCGAGGACCCGGCCAATGAATTCCTGCCGGCCACCGGTACGTTGACGCTGTACCGCGAGTCGGCACCGGGCGAAGGTCGCCGGGTGGACAGCGGGGTCAGCGAAGGCGACGTGGTGTCGCCGTTCTACGACCCGATGCTGGGCAAGCTGATCGCCTGGGGCCAGGACCGCGAGCAGGCGCGCCTGCGCTTGCTGGCCATGCTCGACGAGTTCGCCATCGGCGGGCTGAAGACCAATATCACCTTCCTGCGCCGCATCCTGGCCCACCCGTCCTTTGCCGCCGCCGAGCTGGATACCGGTTTCATTCCCCGGCATCAGGACGTGCTGCTGCCTGCCCCCCAGGCACTGCCTGCGGGCTTCTGGGAGGCTGCAGCAGAAGCCTGGCTACAAGGCCAGTCGCCACACCAGCGGGCCGACGATGGGCGTTCGCCGTGGGCCGCGCGCAATGGCCTGCGCCTGGGGCTGCCGGCGCGCAGCAGCCTGCACCTGGTCAGCGGCGGTGAAAGCCAGGCGGTTGCCCTGGAGTGCAGTGCCGCGTCGATCTGGCAGCTGGAGGGCGAACAGCTGGGCCATGACCAGGGCGGTATCCGTCGCCGCTATCTGGCGGTACGTCGCGGGGGCACGCTGTTCCTGCGTTGGGATGGCGAGGTACATGCCGTCGAAGCCTTCGACCCGATCGCCGAGGCCGAGGCCAGCCACAGCCATCAGGGTGGGCTGGGTGCGCCCATGAACGGCAGCATCGTGCGGGTTTTGGTGGAGCCTGGGCAAGTGGTGGAGGCTGGAACGGCACTGGTGGTGCTGGAAGCCATGAAGATGGAGCACAGCATCCGTGCGCCCCATGGCGGGACCGTGAAGGCGCTGTTCTGTCAGGAAGGGGATATGGTCAGCGAAGGGACGGTGCTGGTCGAACTGGTGGAGTGAGGTGGTGGGTTGGATTGCGGCCGACGGGTGTGGGTCGCAGCATTTTTAGCGCCTGTAAGATCGAGCGCCGCCCGCGCGGCGCATCGCGGATAAATCCTACATCTGTTTCGGGCCAATCATTCCTGTGCCGCCAACAGGGACCGCCTTGGTGCCCACCTCGATATCGAAGGGAACAAACAAGGCGAACAGCGATGACCTCGCAGGAGAGACTGGCCCGAAACAAACTGTAGGAGCGGATTTATCCGCGATGCGCCGCGCGGGCGGCGCTCGATCTTACAGGCGCTAAAAATGCTGCGGCATGCACCTGCCAGCCCTCAATCGAATGCCACGCCCTAAAAGACCCCATGCACCCGCACGACCACCCCGAGAAACTCGCACCCCTCTTCACACACCAGCGTCGGATAACTGCGGTTCAGCGCCTTCAGGTACTGCTGCCCACCCTCCTCGGTCAGCTCACGCAGGATCGCCGTCTTCCCCGGCTGCCGGGCAATCACCAAGCGCCCCGGCTCCGCTTCCAGCCCCGGATCCACCAGTATCCGCATGCCCTGCGGCACACTGCGGCCACTGGCTGAGCTCATCGTGTCGTTTTCCACCGTCAACCAGAACGCCTTGCCCTGGGCCAGGTAGTCCGTCTGTTCGAATACGCCAGGCTCGACAACCTCTGCGGCACCTAGCTCATCCCACGCCAAAACGGGGTAGCGAAAACACACGATGTATTGCATGAGATCAAGTTCGTCATCGTCGTCATCCACCTCGTAGCTGCCACGCTCCTCACCCACTTGCCCCTGAATGCGCAACTGCAGGCTGACGCTGTAATGAGGCATGCCAATCTCGACGAACGTGCGGTTCATCGACTCGATCTTCGGCTGGCGCCGCTTGTTCACCCAATGCCCCACGCTGCCTTGAGACACGCCAACGCGCTCGGCAAGCTGCTCTTGAGTGAGCTTCAACTCCTCCATCCTGTCACGGACGAGGGCAATCCATTTATCCATATTCATCGCTGGCACGATACGGACTGCCTTCTGGCGCTCAATAAACATTCAGTATTATTTCTAGAAAAGCACATAAATACCCAAGGTATTAAACTCAGGCAGAACCCTTTCCCATTGGCCTGCGCAGGTATCAGGATGAAACCACCGAAAGACGACGTAACAGATCTCGACAGCGAAGCGGCCCGCCGCGCGCTCGATTACTACCTCAATCCGAACCCCACGCGCCCTAGCGCGAACAACCGGATCTGGACCCTGCACGAAGGCGTCACCGTCGAGCAGGCCCAGGATCACGCCACCGAGCTGCTGCGCTGCGCCGCCGCCACAGCCCACGAAACCGCCACCCATCAGGAAGGCAGCACCCGCGAATTGACGTTTGCGCTGATGCACATGATCGACATGGCCAGGGCCCTGCTGGAGCACAGACGCGCCCTGCAGAACGGCTTATAGGCAAAAAAGACGGGAGAAACGTGATGGCCGGATCTCGGCAAAAGGCCCCATTTGCCGGGATCAGGAAGCGCGCCGGTAAAATCTTTTTACCGGATAACTGAAAATTCATTTGACTGGCAAATGATAACGATTATTATTGCACTCAGCTGATCGCAAGATCTGCTGGATAACCCGGAGCTTAGGTCGCTCCAGATTATCTCCTCATCAGGCTAATCACGGTTTTGACCCGGCTTTTGTCGGGTCATTTTTTTTGGCTCTTCAGGCTAATGAAGATCGTTGATGGCGCGCATGATAGCAAAAGTGTTTCAGAGCGTGAACGCTCATTACAAATCTTTGCGGAATCAGCACTTGAGAATCAATCTCGTTTTGACTAGGCTGATTCTGCATCAAGGACGATGCCCCCACCCTACCCCGAGCAAGGAGCTGTCCATGAGCCGTCTGCTGCTGCCCCTCGAGCACCCTACGCCCTCCAGCGACCATGCTGCCGAACATGAGCTGCTGTTCGCACTCAAGCGCCTGCCCCGGCGCGTGCAGCAAGTGTTCCTGCTCAACCGCCTCGATCAACTGGACTTCGCCAGTATCGCCACCCGCCTCGACCTTCCGCTGCTCAGCATCGAACGCCACATGAACCAGGCGCTGCAAGTGCTGCAACCACGCGGGGATGCGTTGGCCAGTGTGGCCGGGCAATGGTATGTACGCCTGCAGAGCCCGGACGTGACGTCGTGCGAGCGTATCGACTTTCGCCGCTGGCTGGATGCAGCACCTGCGCATCTGCAGGCGTTTCATGATACCGAGCTGCGCTGGCGCAGCCTGCTCGCCCCGGCCCGGGAGCTGGGGCAGGATGGCTGGTATCGGCAAGGGCGTGCGGCGATTTCGGTGGGTGGGTGTTCGGTGGCGGTTGGTTTGGGCTTGGCTGCGCTACTGTTGTTTGGGTATTGGGCCTGAGTCACAAACCCGCTGGCGCCGCTCCAAACCTTTCAGATAGATAAGCAAGCACCAGCCCGCAAGGCTGCAGGCGACAAAGCCCAGTGCCAGGCTCATCGGCAAGCTACTCCTCATGGATGCCACCAGCATGCTGGCGCCCCCACCGAATGCAAACAGCATCGTATTGTTGAGCGACGCCGCAGCACCAGCACGCTCCGGGTGCAACCCCAGCGCATGACTCGTTGCAGCTGGCCGCACAATGGTTGTACCGATGGTACAGAGCACCAATGGAAGCATAAGGCTGAAAACCCCAAGCTCATGCAGGGTGACAACCAGGCAAAGAGCTAGCCCAGCCAGACCGATGAGTGCAAATCCCCACCCCACCTGCGCATGCATCGCGATGCGGCAATTCAGCCAACTGGCAATGAAGCCGCCGATCAGGTAAGCCAGCCCATATCCGATAAAGACCATGGAAAAGGCGAACTCCGTCAGGCCAAGTTGCTCGATGAGCAACAATGGGGAAACGACCACAAATGAAAAATGGCAAGCGAACGCCAAGCATGAAAATAGCGAACCGACGAGAAAAGCGCGGTCCTTGAGTAAAACCTGATAACTATCTAAAACGCCTGCACTGCCAGATGATGTCGGCTTCTCTTGCAGTAACTTCAACACAAGCGCCAGCACAACAATGGCCAGCACTACAAAGACCTGAAAGCTGCCTGCCCACCCCAGATACTGCTGGAGCACGCTGCCTGCAAGCGGTGACAACGAAATAAACAAGCCACTTGCACTGGTCATCAGGATTCGCATCGCATTGCGTTCATGGCCACTGAACTTGTCCTGCACCAGCGCCTGGCCAAGTACGAAGCACCCGCAGCCCACCGCCTGTAGAAAACGAAAGGCCATGAAGCCTTCGTAACTGGTTGCGAAGATGCACCCCACGGCCCCTGTAATGGAAACCATCAGACCAGCGATCAGCAGTCGTTTTCGCCCCATTCGATCAGAAAGCGGACCGATGATGCTTTGCGAAATGGCGACACCGACCGCGAAAAGGCTGATCGAATACGCAATGTAGTGCGCATCAACATCAAAGTCCCGGGCCAGCAACGGCACGGAGGGCAAAATCACATCGAGCGGAAACACCCCGAGGAGGCTGATGAGGAGGAGCAATAAAACATAACAACGGGTGGACCGCGAAGCGTCTCGCCTATTCATCGTGCCAACCTTTTTTCTCAAACCCTATAAATAGGATGCAATCGAACCCGACCACTTCATTTAGCAGCGCGCCATTGCAACGCCAGATAATTCGCCGTTAAAGCAAGAAGCACAAGATGCAACTTTGAAGGAAAAGCCATTAGTACTTGTAGGAAACTTCCCGCACCTCAGACACGCGCACCCGATAGTCCACCCACACGCCCACCTTCAAGCGGTGTACAGTACGCCCACAACAAATCCCAAGGAGCCCGCCCATGACCGTGACGCTGTCCCCCCTGCAAATCGACTGCGATTTCGACTCCGGCAACATCCAGGTCCTGGATGCCAGCAACCCGGCCCAGGTGCACCTGGCCATCCGCCCGGACACGAACAGCGGCCACTTCCAGTGGTTTCACTTCAAGGTCAGCGGCCTCACCGTGGGCCAGGTCCACCGCTTCAGCCTGGACAACGCCGGCGAGTCTTCCTACAAGAACGCCTGGAGCGGCTACAACGCCGTGGCCTCCTACGACCAGCAGCGCTGGTTCCGCGTGCCAAGCCAGTTCGATGGCAAGGCGTTGTCGTTCGAACTCAAGGCCGAACATGCGCAGGTCTGGTTCGCCTACTTCCAACCTTACCCGCGTGCCCGCCACAACCAGTTGATCGAACGGGCGCAGCAGATCCCTGGCGTCGAACTGCTGGCCCACGGCCGCAGCGTGCAAGGCCGGGATATCCCACTGCTGCGCGCCGGCAATGGCGCGGCAGGCAAGCGCAAGCTGTGGCTGATTGCCCAGCAACACCCGGGCGAGCACATGGCCGAGTGGTTCATGGAGGGGGTGATCGACCGGCTGCAAGCCAATGACCCGACCGTTCAGGAACTGCTGGCAAAGGCCGACCTGTACCTGATCCCGAACATGAACCCGGACGGTGCGTTCCTCGGCCACTTGCGGACCAACTTCAAGGGCAAGGACCTGAACCGTGCCTGGCAGGATGCCAGTGTCGAGCTCAGCCCGGAGGTGTTCTTTGCCCAGGCACAGATGAAGCAGTACGGGGTGGATGCATTCATCGATGTGCATGGGGATGAGGAAATCCCCCATGTGTTCACGGCGGCCTGCGAGGGTAACCCGGGGTACACGCCGCGGCTGGCCAAGCTGGAAGAGCAGTTCCGTACGACCTTGTGCAGCATGACCAGGGACTTCCAGACGGTGCATGGCTACACGCGGGACGAGCCGGGGCAGGCGAATACCACGCTGGCGTGCAATGCCGTGGGGATGGCGTATGACTGCCTGTCGTTGACCCTCGAGATGCCATTCAAGGACCATGATGATGCACCGGAGCCGCTGGCCCAGTGGTCTGGGGCGCGGTCCAAGGCGTTGGCCGGGGCGGTGCTGGAGACGTTGCTGACGATGATCGACGACTTGCGCTGAGCAGGATCGGCCTCTTCGCGGGCAAGCCCGCTCCCACAGGAAAGCACCACACTCAAGACCTGTATTTCACCTGTGGGAGCGGGCGTGCCCGCGAAGAGGCCGGTGCAGGACTACACCATCAGAACTGCACATCCAGAATCACATTGTCGATGTAACTGGCCGCTGGCGGTGTGGCCTGGTCGGTGTAGACCTTGGCGTTGTAGTTGAATAACTGGCTTCCGGTCCCGGTACCGTTACCGGGGTTCACATCGGCATCGCTGCTCGCTCGCCGGGCGGTGGTCAGCGAGCCCCAGCGCACGGTGCCTGCGCTCTTGAAGATGTCATAGGCCAGGTAGTTGCCCGCCGAGGACTTCATCCGCCGCCGCCCGCCGGACACATTCTCCCCATCATTCAAGCCCACCGTATAGGCACTGCCCTTGGTGCACGACAGGCTCACGCTCTGGCTCACGGTGCCAAACCCGGCCACCACCGGGGCGCTGCCGAAGCTGATACTGGGGGTGGTGATCTGGCAGTCGTTGCTCACCGTCAGGTTGACGGTCATCGTCTGGGTGCCGGAGCCGATATCCCGCCCCAGGCAGAGGCTGCCGGCACCGATCCCGGAGCAGTAGTTCCAGCTCCAGGCGATGGTCAGGGTTTCCTGGTACAACCCCGCCGCGACATTGCTGCCGACCTGGGTCTTCATGTAAAGCGGCACCGCCTTGGGCGTGGTGCCATTCAACAACCCCAGTAGATCGAGGATGCCATTTCGGGCGAAATCGAAAGCGACACCGCGGGTGATCGGATAGCTGGTGCTGTTGTCTGCATACAGGGTGTACGCAATGACGTCGCCCGTTGGGCCAACCAGCCCACTGGTGGACGAGGTGATGGTCGCATAGAAATGGTCGCTGGCACTGAGCAGGCTCAGCAGCGAACCGGTGCATTGCAGCCCGGAATTGGTGCTCGATGCGCTCTGTATCGTGGTACGTACCAGGGTCGAGTTGATCGTGCCGAACGCCGCCGGCGTGGTGGCCACCGACGAGCACAGCGCCCAGGCCGAACCTGCCGGCAACAGCATCAAGGCACACGACAGCCGCTTCATCGGCACACCAGTGGGCCGATCAGCGGAACACTGCCTGGCGAATCGGGCAAATCGAATTCCACCTGGCACTGCCCTCCTCCTTCCACCGTCACGCGCAGGCGGTTGTGCGCCGACAGGTTCTCCAGGTAGACCAGCCCGTCCCAGCCCACCACAGCCTGGCTGCCGCTTTCCTGATGGCTGACCTTGCTGCCGAGCTTCAGCGGTTGCTGATCGGCGTCGACCAGCTCGATGCTCGCCGCCAGCACACGCTTGAGCGCAAACTCCAGCAGGTAGCCGCTGCCACGGCGCACCGCCACCCGCTGCTCGACCTCGGCGGCCAGCACGTCGGGCGGCAGGTTCATCGGGTCGATTTCGTACTTGCCGCGGTAGTAGCCGCTGCTGTACGGCACCAGCAGGTGGCCGCTACGGTCGGTGCGGCCGATTTCCTGGTTCTCGTAACGCACCGGCACATCGGCGTAGCCATTGGTGCTGACCACCACGAAGGCATCATCGATGCGGTTGGCGGCGTATACGCCGGAATCCATCCACACCAGCGAACCACTGGCGTCCGCCCAGCGGGTCATCTCACCGCTGCTGCCGTAAACGCCGGCCTGCAATTGCACCGATTGCAGGCGCCAGGTGACGTCAGCCTGGCGATAGGCATCGCGGTCGCTGCCGCTGGCATAGCCGAGGTTGTAGCCGACGCCGCCGCCCACCGGCACGGCGCGGCTGTAATTGACCCGTTGCAGGCGCTCGCCATCCTTGCTGCGTTCAGTACCCACCGCCAGGGTGCCGCCGAAGTCGAACGGCATCACCACCTGCGCCTGCACCGCCCAGTTGCTGTCGCCGACCTCGCGGTTGGCCGACAGGTACAGGCTGCTGTTGCCCCACAGCGGCTTGCTCCAGCTCAGGTTGATCAGCCGGGTGCGCGTGTCGTCGCCAGCACGGACATCGAAATAGCCGGCGCCGAGGCTGCCGTACTGGTCGAGGTTGACGCTCAGGGTCACCTGCTCGCTGCGCTGGCTCAGTTGCATGTCAGGGGTGTCGACCCGGGTCAGGTCCGAATACTCGCCATGGCGCTGCAGGCGCTGGTAATTGAAGCCCAAGCGCTGGCTGTTGTACTGGTAGCCGAGGGCGACCTGGTGGCCATTCTCGCCCTCGAACTGGCTCTGTGCCAAGGCGGCATTGAGCACGCCGAAGTTACCCAGGCGCATGTTGCCGCCCAGGCCGCCGAGCAGCAGCGATTGCGCGGTTTCAACATGGGTTTCCAGGGTGATGCTGTCGCTGAGGCCATGGCGCAGGCTGGCCGAGGCAACGCCGTTACCGTAGCTGAAATCTTCCACGGCGTAGTCGCGGCGCAGGCTGCCGGCGGCCACCGAGAAGTCCGACAGGCCTTTCTGCAGCAGGCTGCTGGTGACGTAGAACGGCAAGGTCGTGGACACCTGCCGGCCCAGGGCATCGGTGGTCACCACCACGGCCTCGCCGGCACCGTTGATGAACGGCACGTTGGTCAGCGTGTAGGGGCCTGGCTGCAATTCGGTGGTGCTGGACTTGTAGCCATTGATGAACAGGTCCAGCGAGGTCGGCACCGCGGCTTCACCAGCGAAGGCCGGCAACGGGTAGGTCACCAGATCCGGGCGGGCGCCAAAGTCACGCGACAGCTGCACGCCCCCCACCCGCACCGAACTGGTCCAGGGCAAGGCGCCGGTCACGAAGTCACCGGCTTCGTACGTGAGCAGGCGCTGTTCATCGGTGAACCGCCAGGTGGTGTCATAGCGCAGAAAGCCCTGGCGATTGGCATCGCTCTGCGCACCATTGAACGACTGGCGCCACTGGCCGGTGGTCGAGAACGTGCCCCAGCTGTCGAACACGCGCAGCTCGTTCCAGGCTGCCAGGTAGGAACCGCCATCGTCGGTGTCATTGAGGTACAGGTCGTAGTTGAACAAGGCGCCGAAACTGCTGCGCGCCTCGGTGGCCGGGTACAGCCCGCGATCACCGACCTGCTGGTCCGGCAGCCAGGCCGGCGGCACCTGCAGCAGCAGGCGCTGGTTCTGGCTGTCGTAATCGCTGTGCAGGCCCGGCACATCGTCCAGCGAAATTTCACCCTGCGGATCGCCCGGCAGCTGAATGCCCAGGTTGCGCAGCACATCGCTGTCCAGGTACAGGCGCCCGGCACGTTGCTGCACGGCCACCAGCTCAGCCCTGGGCATCTGGTTCACCAGCAAGTCGAGGTACAGCGTAGCGTCGGCAACGGCCATGGTTTCGCTGGGCGGGGGTGGCAGGTCGTCGGCCAGCGCCAGCCAGGGGCCGAACAAGGTCAGCCCCAGGCACCAGCGGCGCGAAGCCCGCGACAGCCATTTCACACACGGATTCCGACCATTGCCACGTCCTCCATGGCGCTTGCCGCTCATTCAGCGGGCTCATTGCCCTTGCCGGATCGCTTCGGCCACCTCCTGGCCGTTCACCCTCCCCTTGATCACGCTGCCCGCGTTCGGCACCACAGGCGCCGGCCAACGCATGCTGGCCCCGGGTAGCACATAGCCAAGCAGGCCTTCGGCCAAGGGTTTGCCCTGACCACCCTGCTGCACCACCACATCGGTCAGGCGCGCATGCACCGGGCCGGTATTGCGCATTTCCACATAGGGTTTGCCCTGCACCGTCACCGCGCGCCAGCTGAGCTGCGGCTTGCCGACGCTGTCGGCGTTGCGCTTGCCTTGCGGGTCGGGCTTGCCCCACAAGCCTTCGCCATAGACGAACAACGGCACCGAATAGCGCATCTGCAGGCGGATCGCTGCGGTGGTGCCCTGGCTGGCAGTGTCGGTGGGCATCGGCGAGGGGATCTCGTCGATGATGATGCGGTAGGCCTGCTCCTGGCCGGCCGGCGAACTGCCCGTGCGGGTCAGGCGGATCAGCTGCTTTTGCCCGGGGGGGATAGTGGCCACCGGCGGGCTGCCGATGATCTCGCGCTGGGCCTGGAACTGCTCCTGATAGTCACCCTGGCGCCAGGCGAACACCCGTACCTGCAGGCTGGCCGGCGCCGTGCCGCGATTCTCCAGCCACAGGGCGCCGGCCTTCTGGTCAGCCTCCAGCACCGGGTCGATCGGCCAGATCAGCACCGAGGTGGCCGCCCCTGCCGGCAGGCTCGCCAACAGCAACAGACCGACCGCACCTTGCGCCCACTTCGCGCCTCCCCCCATGCCACTCTCCTTGGTCTTTTTTCTTGGGTGCTGGTGTGCTCACCAGGTCACCGATACCTGCACCACATCGGTGTAGGTCCCGGCCGGCAAAGTGCCGGGCAACTGGGTGCGGCCATACACCGGCAACTTGATGGCCGTGGCGTCGGTGTAGCTCACCGTCACGCTCTGGCCGATGCCCAGGACCTGGCTGTAGGCCGCGTCCCGGTACAACTGGTAGGCCAGCACCTGGGTGCCGCCCGAACGCTTGAGGTTGCGCGTACCACTGGTGCTGTTCTGGCCGCCGTCCAGGCTCATGCTCATGGTCACCCCCGGGGTGCACTGGAAGGTCACCGTGGCACCGCCCAGCGAGGTACTGAGAAGGCCGGTGGACAGTGCCGACTGGGTGCCGTAATCGAGCGCGCCGTAGCTGGTCACCCCGCCCACCACCAGGCAGCCGGCAACGACCTGCGCGCTGACCTGGAAGGTACTGCTGGTCGCGGCATCCAGGGGCACGGGCAGCCCCATGCCGAGCCCCGTCAGGCAACCCGTGAGCCAGTAACGCATGGCGCTGAGCATGGTTCAGAACGACAACTCGACTGCCACGGTGTCGGTGTACGTCCCGGCAGGAAGGCCCGCCTTGCCCCGCGCCTGGCCATACAGGTTGACGGTCTGCGCCACGCCAGTGCTGGTCGGCAAGGTGATGGTGCCGTCGATGGCCAGCAGCGTGGTGCGCCCGGCATCGGTGTAGAAGTCGTAGGGCACGAAATTGCCAGCGCCGTCAGCCAGCGCACGCGTGCCGCCGGTCGACTGGCCATCATGTGACCCGGCACGCACACGGATCGCCGGCACCGTGCCGGCCGAGCAGAGGATGCTCATGGCGCCACCGCCACCGCCCAGCACCTGGGCATTGGCGGTGGTGAACAGGGCTTCCTGGGTGCCAAAGTTCAGGGTACCGAAGTTCAGCCCCGAGGTACCGCCGGCGCCGTTGACCTGGCACGCCGAGGTCAGGGTCAGGGTCGAGGAGATGGTCCCGGTCACCGTAGCGGCCTGGGTGTGAGCTGCCATGGCCAGGCCGAGGCCGGCGAGCATGCAACGGGAAAAAGTCGTGCGCATCGGAGTCTCCTTGCGTCGTTTACCAGTCCAGGGTCACTCTCAGGGTGTCGCGGTACAGCCCAGCCGGCAGTGCGCGCGGCTGCGCCACTACCACACCGTAGATGGGAATAGGGATCTGCTCGGAACTGCTGACGGTAAAGGCACGGGCCTGGCCGATGCCGTAGCGGCTGTTGCCACCCGGATCGACTGCCAGTTGATAGGGGATCATTTCTCGGCCATTGCTGAGACGACGGACGCCATCGTCGCCATTGAGGCCACCATTGATGCGCACATTGAACGCCCGCACCTCTGGCGTGCAACTGATCCGCAAACTGCCCTCGCCACCCGCCTCGTCGACCCGACTGCGCAGCGGCGTGTCCCAGTTCGGGCCGCGCTCGCCGAAATCCATCAGGCCTGGATTGCCCAGCGTGGCTGGCGGCTGGTCACCGCTGTTGATCTGGCAGGCAGCGCTGATCACCAGCCGCGCCTGGATGAACCCTGTGGTGGTGCCATGTGCCGCGCTACTGGGCAACAGCAACGGGCCAAGGCTGAGCAGCAGGATCGAGGTACGGTTCAACATGTGCCGGGTGCCTCGCTACCAGGTGACCGTGACTTTGAGCCGGTCGGCGTACTGGCCGGCGCGTGGCACCCAGGCCAGCTTGTCGATGCGGGCGTAGAGCGGCAGCTCGACCGACCCGGTATCCGGCACACGCGCGGCATGCGCTTCACCGACAACCACCGGCTCGCGCCAGGCAGCATCACGGAATAGCCGATAAGGGATCGGTCTGGCCTTGGTGTCGTCGCTGGCGAGAAAGCGCAGCTCGCCGACGCCGCCATGCTGGCCACCGTCGACGCGCACTTGGTAAGCTGTGTCAGGGTTGCACTCGAGCCGTGGCGGGCGCTGGCTGAGCAATACGCCACTCAATGGCGCATCCGGGCCGTCCAGGCGTGCGGCAGCACCCAGGTCGATCCGACCCAAGGCCTGGGCGCCCGCGTCACGCTGCTGGGTAATCAGCATGCAGCCGCGCTGCACCAGTACCCGCACCTCGACCAGGAAGTCCGCCGCTACGGCACTGCCGCTCAACAACAGGCCAAACAGCGCGGCCAGAAAGCGTTCCGTCACTGGATGTTCCTTGTTTCTCTCGTGTGATTCTGAGCGTAGCAGCAGGTGACAGAACCGTGATGGCTGGGTGCCATTCTTTTGTGCTAACGCCAAAGCGGTAGCAGGCCAGCAAGAAATTTCCCAATCCCGGCGAACCCCGGGCCATCCCATGCCTCCAATGGCCATGGGCCGACAAAGCGATCGGCATTCTGCTAGGGTGGCCGGTAGCCAACCGCCCGCGTCCGTTGCCGGCGGCATGCATGGAAGAACTTCACAGGAGCGTTTCCACCAATGACTGCAGACAAAGCGCTCGACGCCGCCGTGGAGCGCTGCGCCGAAGAGCCGATCCAGGTGCCCGGCAGTATCCAGCCGCACGGCTTTCTGCTGGTGCTGGATGAACACGACCTGCGTATCCTCCAGGCCAGCGAGAACATCGAGCGCTGGTTGGGTGTACCGGCCAGGGAGCTGATCGGCTGTACCTTCGCTGACTTGGTCAGCGAGCGCTTCGACCTCCGCGCCCAGCTCGAACGCCTGCCGGACGACGAAGCGTTCCCGTTCCACATCGGCGATGTGCGCTTGCGCGAGGGCGCGCCGTGCAGCGACACACTGCGCCTGCTGACCCACCGTCACGACCAGGTGCTGATCGCCGAGTTCGAACCCTTCCGCCTGCCTGCGGACGTGACCGACCAGGGCGACTACTACCCACTGGTGCGCGGGTTCGTCAGCAGCCTGCACAACGCCGACAGCCTCGAAGAGCTGCTCCAGCAATGCGTGGTGCAAGTCAAGCGCATCACCGGCTTCGGCCGGGTCCTGGCCTACCGCTTCGACGTCGAGGGCAATGGCCAGGTGCTCGCCGAACTGGCCGACGCCGGTTACCCGAGTTACCTTGGCCTGCGCTTCCCTGCGACGGACATCCCGCGCCAGGCCCGCGACCTGTACCGGGTCAATCGCATCCGCGTGATCGAAGATGCCAACTACCGCGCCTCCCCCCTCCTGCCGGCGAACAACCCGCGCACTGGCAAGCCTCTGGACATGAGCTTCGCCGCCCTGCGCAGCGTGTCGCCGGTGCACCTGCAATACATGCGCAACATGGGCACCCTGGCTTCGATGTCATTGTCGATCGTGGTCGATGGCCAGCTCTGGGGCCTGATCTCCTGCCACCACGCCCAGCCGCGCGCGGTCGAGTTCCGCACCCGCACGGCCTGCGAACTGCTGGCCAGCGTGCTGTCGCTGCAGATCGAGAGCCGCGAATCGCACGCCAAGACCCGCCAGTTGCTCGAGCTGCGCCAGCACATCGTGCGCATGATCTCGTCGATGGCCGACCACGACAGCGTCAGCGATGGCCTGTGCGACTTGCCCGAGGTGCTGCTGGCATTCGCTGGCGCCAGCGGCGCGGCGATCATCTCCGCCGAGCGCTGCGAGCTGGTCGGCCAGACCCCGCCTGCGGCGCAGGTCACGGCCCTGGTGCACTGGCTGGAACAGCGCGGCGAAGAAACGGTATTCCACAGCGACAACCTGCGCCGTGACATCGATGAACTGCCAGAACTGGCCGCCTATGCCGGCGGCGTGCTGGCCGTGGCCATCTCGCAGATCCACTCGCACTACCTGCTATGGTTCCGCCCCGAGCAGGTGCGTACCGTCGACTGGGCCGGGCGCCCCGACAAGCAGATCGACGCCCAGGGTACGCTCAACCCGCGGCACAGTTTCGAGCGCTGGCGAGAACAGATCAGCGGCTACAGCGCCCCCTGGGACCCGCTGGTCATCGAAGGCGTGCTCGAATTGCGCACGGCAGTGCTGGGTATCGTGCTGCGCAAAGCCGAGGAGCTGGCGCAACTGGCCAACGAGCTGCGCCGCTCGAACAAGGAACTCGAAGCCTTCTCCTACAGTGTGTCCCATGACCTGCGCGCCCCGTTGCGCCACATCGCCGGCTACACCGAGCTGCTCGGCGAGATCGAGGGCCAGGGCTTGAGCGAGCGCGGTAAACGCTTCCTGCAGCACATCGAGGAAGCCGCGCGCTTTGCCGGCAGCCTGGTCGACAACCTGCTCAATTTCTCGCAGATGGGCCGCTCGGCCCTGCGCCTGTCGGATGTCGACCTCAATGCGCTGGTCGACGCCATCCGCCAGGACCTGGCCCCGGACTATGCAGGCCGCGAAATCGTCTGGGATATCGCGCCGCTGCCCAAGGTCATCGCCGACCCGGCGTTCATCAACCTGGCCTTGCACAACCTGATCGCCAACGCCATCAAGTACACCCGTGGCCGTGAACCCGCCCACATCGCCATCGGGTCCGAGCAAAACCACGACGAGACGCAGATCTACATCCGCGACAATGGTGTAGGCTTCGATATGGCCTACGCCAACAAGCTGTTCGGGGTGTTCCAGCGCCTGCACCGCATGGAAGACTTCGAAGGCACCGGGATCGGCCTGGCCAGTGTGCGGCGGATCATCGAGCGTCATGACGGGCGAGTCTGGGCCGAAGGCCATGTCGACCAGGGTGCCTGCTTCTACTTCACCCTGCCCCGTCACCCCGCAACCACCTGAGGTACCCGTATCACCATGCTCAAACCAATCTTGCTGGTCGAAGACAACCCCCGGGACCTGGAGCTGACGCTCCTGGCCCTGGAACGCAGCCAGCTGGCCAACGAAGTGATCGTCCTGCGCGACGGCGCCGATGCCCTCGACTACCTGTTGCGCCGCAACACTTACCACGAGCGTGCCGACGGCAACCCGGCCGTCCTGCTGCTGGACCTCAAGCTGCCGAAAGTCGACGGCCTGGAAGTGCTCAAGGTGGTGCGTACCACGCCCGAGCTGCGCAGCATCCCCACAGTGATGCTGACCTCCTCGCGGGAAGAGCCCGACCTGCTGCGCGCCTACGAGCTTGGGGTCAACGCCTATGTGGTCAAGCCCGTGGAGTTCAAGGAGTTCGTCGCGGCGATTTCCGACCTTGGCGTGTTCTGGGCGGTGCTCAACGAACCGCCTCCCGGTTCGCTGCGCCTGAACCGCCGTGGCAGCCACTGAGGCCCCCGCAGAGATGTTGCCCACACCACTCAAGTTGCTGATGGTCGAAGACAGCTCGATGGACGCCGAGCTGACCCTGATGCGCCTGGAGCGCAGCGGATTGCAGGTGCAATCGCAGCTGGTTTTCGACCATGTCGGGGTCGAGCACGCCCTGCTTGAAGGCAGTTTCGACCTGATCCTGTGCGACTGCGTGCTGCCCGGGTCGTCCGGTACCGAAGTGCTGGCCATCGCCCAGCGCCTGGCGCCAGACACGCCGTTCATCTTCCTCTCGGGCATCTATGGCGAAGAGCATGCGGTCGAGATGATTCGCCTGGGCGCCACCGATTATGTGCTGAAGAAGAACCTGCCGCTGTTGCCCAAGGCCGTACGCAGGGCCTTGTCCGAAGTGCAGGAACGCCAGCGTCGGCGCCGGGCCGAGGAAGCCCTGGCTGATGTCGAGGCACGCGCGCGCATCGCCATCGATGCCGCCGGCATGGGCACCTGGGACTTCCGGCCGCAACAAGGCCACCTGGTGTGGGACGTGCGCTGCAAGACCCTCTTCGGCCTGCCGGCCGAGACCGAGATGAGCCTTGAGGTGTTCTACGCCGGCATCTACCCCGACGACCGCGCCAAGGTGCGCGAGGCCGTCGAGCAGGCCATGCGCCCGGACAGCGACGGCCTGTACCGGGTCGAGTTCCGCATTGCCCAACCTCATGGCCTGGAACCGCGCTGGCTGCTCAGCAGCGGCCAGTGCCAGTTCGTCGATGGCCAGTGCACGCGGTTTACCGGTGTATTGCAGGACATCCATACCCAACGCCAGGCGACCCTGGCGCTCAAGCAGCTCAACGAGATGCTCGGCGAACGGGTCGAGCGCCGTACCCGTGAGCGCGACCGCGCCTGGGAGCTGTCCCAGGACTTGCTCGCCGTGCTCAACAAGGACCTGACCCCGGTGGCCCTCAACCCGGCCTGGGAGGCCAGCCTGGGCTTTTCCCGCGAGCGTCTGAGCCAGGCTTCGCTGCTGCACCTGCTGCCTGAGGCGGATCAGGAAGCGCTGCTGACCGAACTGGCCGCCCTCGCCCATGGCCGCACCAGTGCGCGCTTCGTCGGCCGCATCCAGCACGCGGGCGGCCAGTTGCGCTGGCTGTCCTGGGTCGTGGTACCGGAAGATACCCTGCTCTACGTGGTGGCGCGGGACATCACCAGCGAACGGGAAACCGCCCTGGGCCTGGCCGAAGCCAACAACCGCCTGCGCGAACAGATCGCCGAGCGCGAACGCATCGAGGCGGCACTGCAGCAAATGCAGCGGCTGGAGGCCGTCGGCCAGCTCACTGCCGGGGTCGCCCACGATTTCAACAACCTGCTCACGGTCATCCTCACCGGCGCCAGCTTCCTGGAGCGCGACCTGGCCAAGGGGGACCTGGCCAAGGCCCGCAGCCGCCTCACGCATATCCGCGAAGCCGGTGACCGCGGCGCCAAGCTGACCTCGCAACTGCTCGCGTTCTCCCGTCGCCAGCGCCTGGAGCCGGTGCCGCTGAACCTGAACCGCACCCTTACCGGCCTGGAAGAACTGCTGCGCCGCACCCTCGGCGGCAATATCCGCGTGCGCCTGGACCTGGACCATAGCCTGTGGCAGGCGCTGACCGACCCGACCCAGACCGAGATGATCATCCTCAACCTGGCGATCAACGCCCGCGACGCCATGCCTGAAGGCGGCCAGTTGACCCTGTCGACCCGCAACACGCGCATCAATGCCCGCCCGCAGCGCCCGGAAGACCCGGAGCCCGGCGAGTACGTGATGCTGAGCATTCGCGACACCGGCTGTGGCATGAACGAAGAGGTGCTGGCCAAGGTGTTCGAGCCGTTCTTCACCACCAAGGACATCGGCAAGGGCTCTGGCCTGGGCCTGGCCCAGGTGTTCGGCTTCGCCAAGCAGTCCGGTGGCGGTGTGCGCATCGATACCGAGCCTGGGCATGGCACCCTGGTGGCGGTGTACTTGCCGGCAGTGAAGCAGGAGGTGGCCATCGATCCCGTCGCGCCGATCGCCGCACTGACCATCGACGACAGTGGCAGGGACCGCACGGTGCTGCTGGTGGATGACGATCACCTGGTGCGCGACCTGCTCGGTGACGTGCTGCGCCAGTACGGCTACCAGGTGCGCCAAGCGCACAGCGGGGAGCAGGCGCTGGCCTTGCTGGACGACGATATCGACCTGCTACTGACCGACTTTGCCATGCCCGAATTCAACGGCGGGCAACTGGCCATGGCGGCGCGCGACCGCTACCCGCAATTACCGGTGGTGTTCCTGACCGGGTATGCGGAACTGCAAGGGCTGGAATTACCGGGGAGCCTGGTGATGCAGAAGCCGGTGCAGGCCGATGAGCTGGCCAGGATGTTGAATGAACTGCTGCGCGCAACCGGTTAGATTCGCTTTGCCTGCACCGGCCTCTTCGCAGGCACGCCCGCTCCCACAGATACCGCGCTGTAATCACTGTGGGAGCGGGTTTACCCGCGAATAGGCCGGAGCAGGAAACAGAAACGACAAAACCAGCGCTGACGATCGTCTGCACTGACTGGGAAATTTCTGACTGAAGAGAAAATGGCAGGGGCGGCTGGATTCGAACCAACGCATGGCAGGATCAAAACCTGCTGCCTTACCGCTTGGCGACGCCCCTGTATCGGATGCAGCTGACGCTGACCTGACAATTCCAACTGAGTGACAACCGGGTTGTTGTCTTGGAATGCGCGGCACTTTAACACATTGATTCAGCCTGTAAACCCCCTTCGTGAAAAAAAATGCCTTAAAACAGCAAGTTAGTGTTCACGAGCCGATTCTGCAGGCCGCTCCGGCAACCATTCGTCGTATTTATACCGCTGCGCTTCAACGCAATCGCATTCCTCCCTTCCAATCAGTTAAGTGAATTGAACCGACCAAGGAGGACCCCATGCCCGTTTCCCACGACCTTTACCAGGACCTGCACTACCCCCGCGAAATCGTCCAGCAGCGGCGCCAGCAGGACAAGACCCTGGACCGGCTGCTCGACGAGTATGTGGATATCGACAACCAGGTGCTGGCCGCCGAATCGATCTCGGCCGGCAACTTCGTCGACGAAGACCTGCGACACCTGAAGGAGCGCCGGTTGGCCGTGAAGTACATGATCGAGCGCCAGCTGGAGCGCAAGGCCTGAACACATCGTGCCAGGCGATAGATGCCTGGCACTTTTTGTATTGGTCAAAACCGCTCGCCTCGGGCAAGCTGCGCGCAGCCCCGCATTTGCCCAAGGAGGCTTCACCTTGCCCGCCTGGATCCCTGCACCCTTGCGCCAGCTCAGCCAGCGCCTGCGCACTGCCGCGCCTCAACAGAGCGAATTGCTCAGCTGGTTCGAAGACAAGGCCGCCAGCCGCGGCTATCAGCTCAGCGATGGCCAGCGCCGGGTCATCGACAGCATGGCCGCGCAGATTGCGCGTCTGCTGGAGGGAGGCCAGCCTCGCAGCCTGTACCTGTACGGCTCGGTCGGCCGTGGCAAGAGCTGGCTGCTCGATGGCTTTTTCCAGGCGGTGCCGGTAGCGGCCAAGCGGCGCCTGCACTTCCACGACTTTTTTGCCCGCCTGCACCAAGGCATGCACCAGCACCGCCTGCTGGACGATGCGTTGGGCGCCACCCTGGACGAGCTGCTGGGCGGCTGCCAGGTGCTGTGCTTCGATGAGTTTCACGTGCATGACATCGGCGATGCCATGCTGCTCACCCGACTGTTCAACGCCTTGTTCGCCCGCGGTATCTTCCTGTTGGTGACCTCCAACTACGCGCCTGAAGGGCTGCTGCCCAACCCGCTGTACCACGAACGCTTCCTGCCGGTGATCCGCCTGATCAACGGTTCGATGGAGGTGCTCGAAGTGGGCGGCGACACGGACTTCCGCAGCCTGCCAGCCAACCGTGAGCAGCAGCGCTTTACCCAAGGGCACTATGTGTGGCCGGGGGATGCGGCGCAGCGCCAGGCGCTGAACGTACCCGATGAGCAACCGGTGGTGCTGGAGGTGAACAAACGCCCGCTGCGCGCCCTGGCTATCGATGGCCAGCGCGTGGTGCTGGCCTTTGACGACCTGTGCGAGAAGGCCACGGCGGTGATCGACTACCTGGTGCTGGCCGGGCAATACGACGAGTGGATCATCGATGGGCTGGATGATCTGTCGGAATGTTCGCTGGCGGCGCAGCAGCGCTTCGTCAACCTGGTTGACGTGCTGTATGACCAGGATCGGCAAGTGACCGTGATCGGCAAGCGGCCGCTGGAAGAAAGCCTTGGCGGGCCACTGGCCGACCTGATGCGGACCCGGAGCCGGCTGGGGCAGCTACATCAGGCTGGCCCCGAAAGCTTTATTGCCTGACCCGGCCTCTTCGCGGCTAAAGCCGCTCCTACAGGGTCAGCGCCGTCCCTGTAGGAGCGGATTTATCCGCGATGAGGCCGTAACAGGTCAACCCATCAGCCAGCCCTGGGCAGATCCGCCAACACCACCTCGATCTCCCCCAACACCGCCGGATCATCCAGGGTCGAAGGCGGTACATAAGCCTGCCCATCGGCAATCTTGCGCAGTACCGCCCGCAGGATTTTCCCCGAACGGGTCTTGGGCAAACGCTTCACCAGGCGCACCCGGTTGAAACACGCCAGCGCGCCGATTTCCTCACGCACCCTGCCGACCAATTCCACCAGCAACTGCGCTTCGGCTATGCCCTCGCCATCCTTGAGCACCACCAGCGCCAGCGGCACCTGGCCCTTGATCTCGTCATGCACACCGATCACCGCACACTCGGCCACCGCCGGGTGACGGGCGACCAGGTCTTCCATCTCCCCCGTGGACAGCCGATGCCCGGAGACGTTTATCACGTCGTCGGTGCGGCCCATGATGTAGACGAAGCCCTCCTCATCGAGGTAACCGCCGTCACCCGTGTGGTAATAGCCAGGGTAGGTCTGCAGGTAGGCTTGCAGGTAACGTTCATGGTCGCCCCACAAGGTCTGGCTGCACCCGGGCGGCAGTGGCAGGGCAATGACGATGGAGCCCTGTTGGTCGGGCCCCAGCAGATGCCCGTCGTCATCCAGCACGCGCACGTGATAACCCGGCACCGCACGGTTGCTCGAACCCGGCCGCGCCGCACTGCCTTCCAGCCCCACGCAAGGCGCGGTGACCGGCCAGCCAGTCTCGGTCTGCCACCAGTGGTCGTGCACCGGTTTGCCGGTGACTTGCTCCAGCCACTGGTGCGTACTGGAATCGAGTTTTTCCCCGGCCAGGAACAGCTGGCGCAACGAGCTCAGGTCATGCTTGCCGATCAGCTCGCCTTCCGGGTCTTCCTTGCGGATCGCCCGCATGGCCGTCGGCGCGCAGAACAAGGCATTGACCTGGTACTGCTCGACCACCCGCCAGTACGCCGAGGCGTCCGGCGTGCGGATCGGCTTGCCCTCGTAGAACACCGTGGTGCAACCGCTCATCAGTGGCCCGTAGACGATCAGCGAATGGCCAACCACCCAGCCGACATCGGAAATGCCCCACCATACATCCCCGGCCTGCATGCCGTAGATATGACGCATCGCATAGCAAAGCGCGACCGCGTTGCCACCATTTTCGCGGACGATGCCCTTGGGTTTGCCGGTGGTACCGGAGGTGTACATGATGTACAGCGGGGCGCCGGCCTCCAGCTCGACGGGCGCCACCGGCTCGGCACCGGCCAAGGCCTGCTGCCAGTCCAGGTCACGGCCTGCCAGCAACTGCGCACGGGCCTGGGGCCGTTGCAGCACCAGCACATTACGGGGCTGATGGCGGGCCAGCTGCAGGGCGCGGTCGACCAGCGGCTTGTATTCGATTACCCGGTCGAACTCCAGGCCACAGGACGCGGTGAGCACCAGCGTGGGCCGGGCATCATCGATGCGCAGCGCCAGCTCGTTGGCGGCAAAGCCACCGAACACCACCGAATGCACCGCGCCGATTCGCGCACAGGCGAGCATGGCCATCGCGGCCTGCGGCACCATCGGCATGTAGATGATCACCCCGTCGCCCTGGCCCACGCCCAACTGCCGCAGCAGGCCGGCCAGGCGCGCCACTTCGTCGCGCAGCTGGTGGTAGGTGAAGGACTGTTGCACACCGGTCACGGGGGAGTCGTAGATCAGCGCCAGCTGCTCACCCCGGCCCAGTTCGATCTGCCGGTCCAGGGCCAGGTAACAGCTATTCAGGCGACCGTCGGCGAACCAGCGGTGGGTACCGTCAGGGTTGTTCTGCAAGGTCTGCGAGGGTTGCCGATACCAGGCCAGGGCTTTGGCCTGCTCGGCCCAGAAAGCCGCAGGGTCGGCAATGGATTGGGCGTAGCTGTGCTGGTAGGTCATGTCGATGAAAACCCGGTACTTGTTGTTATTGAAGGGCGGATAGTGAGTATGGCCTGCCACACCGGGGCCGCCAGGGGACTAAAGTCACAACGGACCTGCAAATTTGCAGACCTGACAGAAATGCCCCACGACGGTGCCAAGCCTCTAGAATAGGCCGCCACTCCCGCCACAGAGCAGCTCATGGACATCGATCAGGCCCGAACCTTCCTGGAAATCGTGCGTTGCGGCAGCCTGGTCGCCGCTGCCGAACGCCTCTTCGTTTCGCAGACCGCGATCACCGCCCGTGTGCAGCGCCTGGAGCGGCAACTGGGCTGCCAGCTCTTTGTGCGCAGCCGCAACGGCGCCACCCTGACCAGTGATGGCGAAGCCTTCGTCAGCTATGCCAACCAGCTGGTGCAGACCTGGGAAGCGGCACGCCGCGACCTGCCGCTGCCCGCAGGCTGCCGGCAGGTGCTGCATGTGGGCGCGGAGGTGAGCCTGGGCAACCCGATGCTGCTCGACTGGGTCGGCGCCTTGTACCGCGAGCTGCCCAGCCATGCCATCCGCAGCGAGGTGAGCGATGGCGAGTCGTTGCTGCACAAGGTGGAGATGGGCCTGCTCGACGCCGCACTGGTCTACCAGCCGACCTACGGCCCGGGGCTGCAGGTGGAGCAACTGATGGAGGAAAAGCTGATCCGCGTGCGCCGGGTCTCGCAACCCGAGCCCTATATCTACATTGACTGGGGCGAAGCCTTCCGCCGCCAACATGACGCCGCCCTGCCCGACTGCGCACGCCCGGCGCTGAGTTTCAACCTCGGGCCGTTGGCCCTGCAGTTCATCCTCGAGCAAGGTGGCAGCGGCTACTTCCGCACCCGCGTGGTCCAGGCCTACCTGGAGAGTGGTGTGTTCGAGCGGGTGCCACAGGCGCCGGAATTTACCTACCCGACCTACCTGGTCTACTCGCGCAAACGCGACAGCGAAGCCCTGCAGCAGGCCTTCACGGTGCTGCGCCGGCAGTTGGCAGCCGGCGCCAGCGACTGGTCACAACGCTGGGACCCGGCTATCTGAGGTATCGCCGGCCGCACTGAGCAACTGGCGCTTGAGGCCGGCGATCAGGTCGGTCTGGGTGACCACGCCAACCAATTGCTCGCCATCGAGCACCGGCAGGCAGTGCAAACCCTGCTCGCACAGCAGCGGCAACAGGCGCTCCAGCGGGTGCTGGCTGCTGACGCTGACCACCCGCCGGCTCATCACCTGCTCCATGCGCACGGCCTTGCGACCGAACAGGCCGCGCCAGCTGAATTGGCCACGCTGCATGGCCGCGCCCGCCAGGTCACTGAGGCTGACAATGCCCACCAGCTTGCCCTGCTGCAACACCGGCAAGGTTTTCAGGTGATGGTCAGCGAGCATTGTCCAGGCCTGCTCCAAGGAGGTGTCCGGCGTAGCGAACTGCACGTCGCGGGACATGACCGCGCCGGCAGTGATGCCGCCCAGGCTACGCTGCAGCGCGTGCTGTTCCGTGGCAAGAATGATGCGCTCCAGTTCGTCGCGGGTGACATCGACAAACTCACCCAACTCTTCCAGGGCCTGGTCCAGGTCAGCGCCACTGATACCCACGCGCTCGCTGGGCAGCGGGTCGTGGGTGTGGTGCATGTCCTTGCGCGGCGCCCCGGCTTTCGGGTACTGCACACCGGTGAGCCGGTTGTAGATCACGGCCACGGCCACCAGGATCAGCACATTGAGCAGTACCGGTTCGAGCAGGTGATCGCCCATGGCCGTCAGGCCCGGGTCGGCCAGGACCGCGCTCACCGCCACCCCACCTCCCGGCGGGTGCAGGCAACGCAGCAGGCACATCACCAGGATCGAAAGCCCCAAGGCAACGGCCGCTACCCAGAGCTCTGGGCCAAACCCCTGGCGCAGGGCCAGACCGACTGCACCGGCCAAGGCATAGCTGCCGAGCACTGGCCAAGGCTGCGCCAAGGGCCCGGAATGCACGGCGAACACCAGCACTGCCGAGGCCGCCAACGGGCCGAGCAGGTGCAGGGCAATGCCCGGCCCATAGGCCAGGCTGGTCAGCCAGCCGGCGAGGAACAGGCCGAGCAACGCACCGATAGCGGCACGCAAGCCTTGTTTGGGAGGGATGTTCAGGGGGGCTGGCAACAGCCGCTGAAGACGACTTTCAGAACGCATGGCAGACATTCAAGTAATCGGGATCTGTAGTTTTCTGTTTAAAAACAAGGGCATTGTGCCGGCAGGAGGAAGACAGGGCTAATTCAAAAAAATGCGCCTGTACTGCAATTTTTTTGCAGTACTGAACGGGCACCGGGGCATCGGGGCACGCGGCGTGCCCTGGCACTACCGAACCTTGCGCGGCAACTCGATGCTCACCCGCAGCCCGCCCAAGGGGCTATCCAGCAACGCCAGTTGCCCGCCCCAAGCCTCGACGATGTCGCGCACGATGCCGAGCCCCAGCCCGTGCCCGTCGACCTGTTCATCCAGCCGCGAGCCGCGCTCCAGCACCTGCAGGCGCTGGTTTTGCGGAATCCCCGGGCCATCGTCATCGACCCATAACCGATAGCCCCCGGCTGTCGGCGCGATCTTCAGCCGCACTTCGCTGTCGGCCCATTTGCAGGCGTTGTCCAGCAGGTTGCCGAGGAGCTCCAGCACGTCTTCGCGATCCCAGGGCAGCAGCAGGCCCGGTGGGGCATCGTGCTCGAGCAGCAAGCCCTCGCCATGGATCATGGCCAAGGTCGAGAGCAAGCCAGGCAGTTCGGCATCACAGTCGAACTGCGCCCCAGGCAAGGCATCACCGGCCAGGCGGGCGCGGTTCAGCTCACGGGCCAGGCGCTGCTGGATCTGCTCCAGCTGTTCACGCAACTGCGCCTGCACCTCAGGCAGGCCCTGCAAGCGCTCACTGGATGCCAGGCTGAGCAGCACCGCCAGCGGCGTCTTCAGTGCATGGCCGAGGTTGCCCAGGGCATTGCGCGAGCGGCGCAGGCTGTCTTCGGTATGGCTGAGCAAGTGGTTGATCTGGTCCACCAGCGGCGCCAGCTCGCTGGGCACCTCGGCATCGAGTTGCGAGCGTTGGCCTTGCTGCAGCTGGGCGATCTGCTGGCGTGCGCGCTCCAGCGGGCGCAACGAGCGGGTGACGGTGATGCGCTGCAGCACCAGCACGATCAGCAATGCCACCAGCCCCATCCCCAGGCCGATCTGCTGCAAGCGGCGGAAACCGTCGCGAACCGGCGAGTAGTCCTGTGCCACGCTGATCGAGATGTCTTGGCCCAGGCGCCGGTAATCGGCGCGCAAGGCCAACAGTTGCTGGCCTTCCGGGCCCAGCTCGTGACTATCGGACAAGCCCGGCGTGGCCGGCTTGGGCATGTCCAGGTCCCACAGCGAGCGCGAACGCCAGGTGCCCTGGTCTAGATCGATGCGGAAGTAGTACCCCGAAAAAGGCCGCTGATAGGCAGCGGAAATGCGCCGCTCATCCAGCTGCAGGCCATTCGGCCCGCGCACCAATGCCACCAGCAGGTTCTTGCTTTCCTTGCGCAGGCCGTTTTCCAGGTAGCGTTGCAAGCCTGCCTCGAACAGCCACAGGGTCAATTGCGCCAGTACCACCCCGACCAGCACCAGCACGGCGACCAGGCCCAGGCTCAGGCGCGCCTGGATGGACTTCACCCGGCGCTCCCGGCATAGATGTAGCCTTGCCCGCGACGGGTCTCGATGACGCTGCGACCCAGCTTGCGCCGCAGGTGGTTGACGTGCACCTCCAGCACATTGGAATCGCGCTCGGTCTCGCCGTCGTAAAGGTGCTCGGCCAGGTGGCTCTTGGACAGGATCTGCTGGGGGTGCAGCATGAAGTAGCGCAACAGGCGGAACTCCGCAGCGGTGAGCTGGATGTCGACGCCCTCGCGGCTCACGCACTGACGGCTTTCATCCAGTTGCAGGCCTGCAGCTTCCAGTGTCGGCTGGTTGGCCAGGCCGCGGGCACGGCGCAGCAGGGCCTGGATGCGCAGCTGCAGTTCCTCGGGGTGAAAGGGCTTGCTCAGGTAGTCGTCCGCCCCGGTCTTCAAGCCCTCGATACGTTCCGCCCACGACCCGCGCGCCGTGAGGATCAGCACCGGCGTGGCGAGACCGCCGGCACGCCATTGCGCCAGCACCTCCAGGCCCGGCAAGCCCGGCAAGCCGAGGTCGAGGATGATCAGGTCATAGGGTTCGCTCTGGCCCTGGTACACCGCGTCGCGGCCATCGGCCAGCCAGTCCACGGCATAACCCTGGCGCTGCAGGCTGGTGGTCAGTTCGTCGGCCAAGGGCACGTTGTCTTCGACAAGCAGCAAGCGCATGTCAGTCGTCTTCCTCGTCTTTGAGCAGGGCGCCGCTGCTGGCATCGAGCTTGACCTCGCGCACCACGCCGTCCTGGGTCAGCAGCTCGACTTCATATTCGTAGCGGCCGTCGTCTTCTTCCAGCTCGGCCTCCAGCAGGCGCGCCCCGGGGTAACGCCCCAGGGCGGTATCCAGCAATTGCTCGAGCGGCAGGATGATGCCCTTCTGCCGTAGCTTCAGGGCTTCGTCCTGGTCCAGGTCGCGGGCAACGGCCAAGGAGCACACGGCCAGCAACGACAGCGCCAGGTATCGCGCCGGCCGGAGTAAGTGGATCATCAGCGGTCCTGCTCGTCCTTCAGCACTTCACCGGTCTTGGCATCCAGGTCGACGTCCCACTCGACGTTCTGCGTGTCGCGCAGTTCGACCTTGTAGATGTAGCGGCCATATTCGTTTTCCAGCTCCGAGTCGGTGACGGTGGCGCCTGGGTGCTTGGCCACGGCAGCGGCCTTGAGTTCATCGAGCGACTTGATGGTCTTGGCATTGACCAGCTTGACCACTTCGTCAGGCTGGACGTCCTTGGCGAAGGCGGCATTGGCGCCCAGGGCAAGGGCGGCGGCGGTGAACAGGGCAGTCAAAGTTTTCATGAGGCTCTCCTGAGCGAGGTTCAAGTTGTCTACGGGGCTAAGACTAACCAGCGGTCCTTAATTCAACCTGAAAACAGCTGGCGCCATGATAGCGCAGCTGTAACGGTCTCAAGCCCCTATAATGACCGCCTTGTTACCTGCGAGATCCGTCATGAGCGCCATTCACATCAAATACCCTGCACTCACCTTCAAGGCTGGCCAGCGCGCTATACGCCAGATTCGCGAAAAGGGACTGCAGGCAAGCGATGTCGGTGTGCTGCCAGGCGCGGCAGGTGGCCCAAAGCCGCTGGGCATCCAGGGCCTGGACCTGGCACTGTTCGGTGAATGGCTGCCCTCGGCACCTCGACAACGCGCGCTGATCGGCGCCTCGATCGGCTCCTGGCGTTTCGCCAGTGCCTGCCTGGACGACCCGGTCGCCGGCATCCGCCGCCTGGGCGAGCTTTATACCGAGCAGGACTTCGCCAAAGGCGTCACCCCCGCCGAGATCAGCCGCAGTTGCCAGCGCATGCTCGACGACCTGCTGCAGGGCCGCGACGGGCAGATCCTCGCCAACCCGCACTACCGCCTGAACATCCTGGTAGTAAAGAGCCACGGCCAGCTCGCGCATGACCATCGCGGCCGCCTGAGCATGGGCCTGGGCTCGGTGATCGCCAGCAACCTGCTGGGGCGCTCGCGCCTGGCGCGGCATTTTGAAAGGATCATCCTGCATGATGAGCGCAGCGCGCCGCCGCTCGATGCGCTGACCGACTTCCCCTCGCGCTGCCTGCCACTGGACCTGGCCAACCTGCGCCAGGCCCTGCTCGCCTCGGGTTCGATCCCGATGGTGATGGAAGGCGTGCGCGACATCCCCGGTGCTGGCGCCGGCACCTATCGCGACGGCGGCCTGCTCGACTACCACCTGGACCTCCCCTACCGCGGAGATGACCTGGTGCTTTACCCGCATTTCACCGACAAGGTGGTACCCGGCTGGTTCGACAAGGCGCTGCCCTGGCGCCGGGGTGATGCCACGCGCTTGCAGAACGTGCTGCTGATGACGCCTTCGCCGCAGTACCTGGCCGCCCTGCCCTTCGGCAAGCTGCCCGACCGCAACGACTTCAAGCGTTTCATGGGTGATGCGCCGAGCCGCAAGCGTTACTGGTACAAAGCGATCGCCGAAAGCCAGCGCCTGGGCGACGAATTGCTCGAACTGATCGCCACCGGGCGGTTGCACGAACGCCTGCAAGCCTTGTAGCGGGCATGCTGGTAGACTGCGCGCATTATTGATTCATACAGAGTTACGATAGCGTGGAAATCTTCAAGGAATTTACCTTCGAATCGGCTCACCGCCTGCCTAACGTCCCTGCCGGGCACAAGTGCGGCCGCCTGCATGGCCACTCGTTCAAGGTCGGCCTGCACCTGACCGGTCCGCTCGACCCGCACACTGGCTGGATCCGTGACTTCGCCGAGGTCAAGGCGATCTTCAAGCCGATCTACGATCAGCTGGACCACAACTACCTGAACGACATCCCTGGCCTGGAGAACCCGACCAGCGAAGTGATCGCCAAGTGGATCTGGGACCAGGTCAAGCCGCTGATGCCGGAGCTGTCCAAAGTCCGCATCCACGAGACCTGCACCAGCGGCTGCGAATACAGCGGCGACTGATCCGCCCTTGGCCAGCCTTCGGCCCTGGCGGACCGAGGGCTGGCCATGCACTCAGAGCTCTTCGAAATGGTGAGGCATGCTGAGGATCTGCATCGACACCAGGCCGGCCTCGCCTTTTCGGCTATTGAAGAAGCGGTCACTGTAGCGGGTGTAACGCAGGATCTTCTCACCGCCCGGGGTGAGCAGCTGAAGATTGAAGAGCTGGTCGCCCTCGCCGATCTTCTCCTGATCGAAACCCTCGATCCGCCACAGCCGCGCGTCACCTGCCTTGGACTGCACGCCCTGGGCTTCGCTGGCTTCCCAGATGCCGACATAACCTGAGAACACGCTGGCGTTGTAATCCAGCACCCAGTCGGAAACCTTGTGGGCGCGGTCAGCCGGCCGTATCTCGTAGAACAGTGGCTTGTCGGCGGCATAGCTGCCCTTGGCGTAGGCGCCAAACCAGAACAGCTCGTAATAGCGCTGGCCAGGGTTGGCATAATCAGAACGGTCCAGGGGCTTCTCCAGCACGCCGTCCGGTTCGGCCTGCAGATACCGGTCATAGTGCCCGTTGGCGCCGCGGCTGCCTGTCTGCACCCAGATCGCCCCCAGCTGGCGCTCGCGTGCTGGCGTCGCCGCTGTCACGCTGCGCACACCGGAGCCCTGCCACCAGCAGCGGGCCAGAAAGGTAAAGCGGGGATTGAATACATAATGGCTCATGCTGACTCTCCTGGTCAGACTGAAAGAGCCGCTACGCTAGTGAAGTTGCGCTCACCCGAGCAGCAGGAAGCCGCTCACTGCATGCCCTGCTTGAGGAAGGCTGGCGCGATGTAGCGCTGGTAGTGCGCCTCGGACAACAGGAAGAACTCGCGGTCGATGGCATCGCGCAGTTGCGGCAGCTCCCAGCCACGAAACTCCGGCAGCAGCACCATGCCGTAGGCTTCCAGGTCGCGGATCATGCGGGCGCCACGGGCAATCAGCTGGTACGCCCAGCAATATTCCGACTGCTGCTCGACGAAGCGGATCGAACGCTGCTGCAACTGCTGGCGCAGGAGGTTTTTATCGAAAACTTCGAGCTTGGCCATCATCACCTGTACCAACAGTTGTTCCAGGCGCAGCCAGACGGCGCGCTTCTGCTCGTCGTCGTAGCCGTTCCAGTTGATCACCTCGTGGTGGAAGCGCTTGCAGCCACGGCAAACGGTGTCCCCATAGACGGTGGAACAGAGGCCGACACACGGGGTCTTGATGGACTGGTTGGACATTGAAAACAACGGCTTGGCGGTGGAACACGGGGTCATGTTAGCCCTTTGTCTAACCAGGGTCACCCGTTAAAGTCATGATCGCTGCCTTACCTTCGGGCTTTTTTTGCCGTAGAATCATCCCGCCTTTTCAAGGCAACAATGTCCGTTGGAAGCTGTTTTCAAAGCGTCACGAGCACAGTTCATCCGGTAGAACGGCGTTGGCCCGGGCCATGCACCCTCGCATGCCCGTGCCAGCCCTCATCAGCTCCCGTTCTGCAGGCGTAAAACTTTGAAAGCAGCTTCTGTAAGGATTCTTTGCGACTCTGGCTGGGCGGCCCACAAAGCCGTGGCAGCGCATGGGTGCATCGAATGCTGGATGAGCGTCCCGGACCCCCTTTAGGGACCACTGATGAGGGTAATAACTGTGCTTGAAGCCTACCGCAAACACATCGAAGAGCGTGCCGCCCTGGGTATCGTGCCCCAGCCGCTGAACGCCGAACAAACTGCAGGCCTGGTCGAGCTGCTGAAAAACCCGCCGGCCGGCGAAGAAGCCTTCCTCGTAGACCTGATCACCAACCGCGTTCCGCCAGGGGTCGACGAAGCTGCCTACGTCAAGGCCGCTTTCCTCTCCGCCGTCGCCAAGGGCGAAGCCAAATCGCCACTGATCGACCGCAAGCACGCTGCTGAACTGCTGGGCACCATGCAGGGCGGCTACAACATCGAGACGCTGGTCGCGCTGCTCGACGACGCCGAACTGGGCGCCGTCGCGGCCGAACAGCTCAAGCACACCCTGCTGATGTTCGATGCCTTCCACGATGTGGCCGAAAAAGCCAAGGCCGGCAACGTTCACGCCAAGGCCGTGCTGGAATCCTGGGCTGCAGGCGAGTGGTTCACCTCGCGTCCGGCCATCGCCGACAAGTACACCCTGACCGTGTTCAAGGTGCCTGGCGAAACCAACACCGACGACCTGTCCCCTGCCCCGGACGCCTGGTCGCGCCCTGACATCCCGCTGCACGCCCTGGCCATGCTGAAAATGGCCCGTGATGGCATCGAACCACAGCAGCCTGGTTCGGTCGGCCCGCTGGCACAGATCGAAGCGGTCAAGGCCAAGGGCTTCCCGGTTGCCTACGTCGGTGACGTGGTCGGTACCGGTTCTTCGCGTAAATCCGCCACCAACTCGGTGCTGTGGTTCTTCGGCGACGACATCCCGTACGTGCCGAACAAGCGCGCCGGTGGCTTCTGCTTCGGCACCAAGATCGCCCCGATCTTCTACAACACCATGGAAGACGCCGGCGCCCTGCCGATCGAATTCGACTGCACCAACCTGGCCATGGGCGACGTCATCGACGTCTACCCGTTCAAAGGTGAAGTGCGCCGTCACGGCAGCGACGAGCTGGTCACCGAGTTCGCGCTGAAAACCGAAGTACTGCTGGACGAAGTCCGCGCTGGCGGCCGTATCCCGCTGATCGTTGGCCGTGGCCTGACCGAAAAGGCCCGAGCCGAACTGGGCCTGGGCCCTTCCGACCTGTTCAAGAAGCCAGAGCAGCCTGCCGACACCGGCAAAGGCTTCACCCTGGCGCAGAAGATGGTTGGCCGCGCCTGTGGCCTGCCAGAAGGCCAGGGCGTGCGCCCGGGTGCCTACTGCGAGCCGAAGATGACCACCGTCGGTTCCCAGGACACCACTGGCCCGATGACTCGCGACGAACTGAAAGACCTGGCGTGCCTGGGCTTCTCCGCTGACCTGGTGATGCAGTCGTTCTGCCACACCGCAGCCTATCCGAAGCCGATCGACGTCAACACCCACCACACCCTGCCAGACTTCATCCGCACCCGTGGCGGCGTGTCGCTGCGCCCAGGCGATGGCATCATCCACAGCTGGCTGAACCGCATGCTGATGCCTGACACCGTAGGTACCGGTGGTGACTCGCACACCCGCTTCCCGATCGGCATCTCGTTCCCGGCCGGTTCCGGCCTGGTGGCCTTCGCCGCCGCCACCGGCGTCATGCCGCTGGACATGCCAGAATCGATCCTGGTGCGCTTCAAGGGCAAACTGCAACCTGGCATCACCCTGCGTGACCTGGTTCATGCCATCCCTTACTACGCGATCCAGAAGGGCCTGCTGACCGTCGAGAAGAAAGGCAAGAAGAACGCCTTCTCCGGCCGCATCCTGGAAATCGAAGGCCTGGACGACCTGACCGTCGAGCAAGCCTTCGAGCTGTCCGACGCCTCGGCCGAGCGTTCCGCCGCAGGCTGCACCATCAAGCTGCCGGAAAAGGCCATCGCCGAGTACCTGCAGTCCAACATCACCCTGCTGCGCTGGATGATCGGCGAAGGCTACGGCGATGCCCGCACCCTGGAGCGTCGTGCCCAGGCCATGGAAGCCTGGCTGGCCAAGCCTGAGCTGCTGTCGGCCGACGCCGATGCCGAATACGCCGAAATCATCGAAATCGACCTGGCCGACGTCAAGGAGCCTGTGCTCTGCGCGCCGAACGACCCGGACGATGCCCGCCTGCTGTCCTCGGTACAGGGCGAGAAGATCGACGAAGTGTTCATCGGTTCGTGCATGACCAACATCGGTCACTTCCGCGCTGCCGGCAAGCTGCTGGACAAGGTCAAGGGCGGTATCCCGACCCGTCTGTGGCTGGCCCCGCCGACCAAGATGGACGCCCACCAGCTGACCGAAGAAGGCTACTACGGCATCTACGGCAAGGCCGGTGCACGCATGGAAATGCCAGGCTGCTCGCTGTGCATGGGTAACCAGGCACGTGTGCAGACCGGTTCGACCGTGGTTTCCACCTCGACCCGTAACTTCCCGAACCGTCTGGGCGACGCCACCAATGTGTACCTGGCCTCGGCCGAGCTGGCTGCGGTCGCATCGATCCTCGGCAAGCTGCCGACCGTCGAAGAGTACATGCAGTACGCCAAAGACATCGACAGCATGGCTGCCGACGTCTACCGCTACCTGAGCTTCGACCAGATCGCCGAGTTCCGTGAAGCGGCTGCCAACGCCAAGATCCCGGTGGTTCAGGCGTAAGCTGAGTTGTAAGCAGTAAAACAAAGCCCCGGCAGCGATGCCGGGGCTTTTTTGTGCCTCCTGTACAGGCCTCTTCGCGGCTAAAGCCGCTCCCACAGGGACCCCACAGTTTTCAGGACCTGTGGAGAACCTGTGGGAGCGGCTTTAGCCGCGAAGAGGCCGACGCAGGCAACCTCAGATCACGAACAGATCCACAAACCTGTGCACCGCCATCTGCTCCAGCTTCTGCTGGTCCTTGCACAGCTCGAAAATCTGCTGACACCGCTGCCGCACAAAGCGCGTTGCCAGGTTGCTCCTGAACTTGGCCTCCAGCAGCGGTATCCCCTCCTCACGCCGCCGCCGATGCCCGATCGGGTACTCCACCAGCACCTGCTCGGTACAGCTGCCATCCTTGAAGAACACCTGCACGGCATTGGCGATCGAGCGCTTGTCGGCTTCCAGATACTCGCGACTGAAGCGCGGGTCTTCAACCACCTCCATTTTCTCGCGCAGGCGATCGATGCTCGGGTGATTGGCATGGAAGGCATCTTCATAATGCTCGGCCACCAGGTGGCCGAAGATCAGCGGCACCGCCACCATGTATTGCAGGCAATGGTCACGGTCAGCGGCATTGGCCAACGGGCCGCTCTTGGAAATGATACGGATCGCCGATTCCTGGGTGGTGATGACGATGCGGTCGATCTCATGCAGGCGGTTACGCACCAGAGGGTGCAGGGTGACCGCCGCCTCACAGGCGGTCTGGGCGTGGAATTCGGCCGGGAAGCTGACCTTGAACAGCACATTCTCCATCACGTAACTGCCCAGGGGTTGCGGCAGACGCAGCTCATACTGGCCGGAGGGCTTCACCGCCAGGTCCTTGTTGGTGTGGCTGAACGAGACGTCATGAAACCCCCACTGCGGCGCAGTCAGCACGCCCGGCACGCCCATCTCGCCACGCAGCGCGATATCGGCCAGGCGCACGCCGCGGCTGGAAGCGTCCCCGGCCGCCCAGGACTTGCGCGAGCCGGCATTGGGGGCATGGCGATAGGTGCGCAGCGCCTGGCCATCGACGAAGGCATGGGACAAGGCCGATAACATCTGCTCGCGGTTGGCACCCATCAGCCGGGCGCACACGGCGGTGGAGGCTACCTTGACCAGAATCACGTGATCCAGGCCGACGCGGTTGAATGAGTTTTCCAGCGCCAGCACGCCTTGGATCTCGTGGGCCATGACCATCGCTTGCAGCACCTCACGCATCAGCAGCGGCGCCTCACCAGCAGCCACGCGCTTCTGTGACAGGTGATCGGCAACGGCGAGGATGCCGCCAAGATTGTCCGAAGGATGCGCCCACTCGGCAGCCAGCCAGGTGTCGTTATAGTCCAGCCAGCGCACGGTGCAGCCGATGTCCCAGGCGGCCTTGACCGGGTCGAGGCGATAGGCGGTACCCGGTACGCGCGCACCATTGGGCACCACGGTGCCTTCCACCAGCGGGCCAAGGAGCTTGGTGCACTCGGGGAAGCGCAAGGCCAGCAGGCCGCAGCCGAGGGTGTCCATCAGGCAGTTGCGTGCGGTGTCCAGGGCTTCAGGGGATTCGACGCGGTAGCCGAGGGCGTAGTCGGCGAGGGTTTGCAGCACCCGGTCGTAGTCCGGGCGGTCGTTCAGGTCCACGTTGGCGCTCATAGCCAGCTCCTGTGAAGTTGGGGCCGCTTTGCGGCCCTACTCATCCCAAGCCGAGCGCCAGTGGTGCGTTAGAAGCTGTCGCCAGGCACGCGAACCCAGCCCTCCATCAGCACGCGAGCACTGCGGCTCATGATTGCCTTGGTCACCGTCCATTCGCCATCCACCTGGCGCGCCTCGGCACCAACCCGCAGCGTGCCGGACGGATGGCCAAACCGCACGGCACTGCGCTCGCCCCCGCCCGCGGCGAGATTGACCAGCGTGCCCGGAATGGCAGCAGCGGTGCCGATGGCCACGGCTGCGGTCCCCATCATCGCGTGGTGCAGCTTGCCCATCGACAGCGCACGCACCAGCAGGTCGATGTCACCGGCCGCAACCGCCTTGCCACTGGACGCAGTGTAGGTGCTCGGCGGCGCAACGAAAGCCACCTTCGGCGTGTGCTGACGCCCGGCAGCCTGGTCGACATGCTCGATCAGGCCCATGCGCACGGCTCCGTAGGCACGAATGGTCTCGAAGCGCTGCAGCGCCTGGGGGTCGCCATTGATCGCATCCTGCAACTCGGTACCGGTGTAACCGATGTCGGCGGCATTGACGAACACGGTCGGGATGCCAGCGTTGATCAAGGTCGCCTTGAAGGTGCCCACCCCCGGCACTTCCAGGTCGTCCACCAGGTTGCCGGTGGGGAACATTGCCCCACCGTCGCCATCCTCGTCGGCGGCCGGATCGAGGAACTCCAATTGCACTTCGGCGGCCGGGAAGGTCACGCCGTCGAGTTCGAAGTCGCCGGTTTCCTGCACTTCACCTTCGGTGATCGGCACATGGGCGATGATGGTCTTGCCGATGTTGGCCTGCCAGATGCGCACAGTGGCGATGCCATTGCGCGGAATGCGCGCCGGGTCGACCAGGCCGTTGCTGATGGCGAACGAGCCGACCGCCGCAGACAGGTTGCCGCAGTTGCCGCTCCAGTCGACGAAAGCCTTGTCGATGGCGACCTGGCCGAACAGGTAGTCGACATCGTGCCCGGGCTTGATGCTCTTCGACAGGATGACCGTCTTGCTGGTGCTCGAAGTGGCGCCGCCCATGCCGTCGATCTGTTTGGCATAAGGGTCGGGGCTGCCGATTACCCGCAGCAGCAAGGCGTCGCGGGCCGGGCCCGGGACCTGGGCCGTTTCCGGCAGGTCTTGCAGGCGGAAGAACACGCCCTTGCTGGTGCCGCCACGGATGTAAGTGGCGGGGATTTTCACTTGCGCTACATGTGCCATGTTCAAGTCCTGTTCAAGCGGTCGCTTCGAGGAAGTCCTGGGCAAAGCGCTGCAGCACCCCGCCCGCCTCATAGATCGACACTTCCTCGGCAGTGTCCAGGCGGCAGGTCACTGGCACTTCGACACGCTCGCCATTGCGTCGCGTCACCACCAGGGTCAACGTCGCCCGTGGCTTGCGCTCGCCGAGCACGTCATAGGTCTCGCTGCCATCCAGGCCCAGGGTCTTGCGGTCGGTGCCCGGCTTGAATTCCAGTGGCAAAACGCCCATGCCCACCAGGTTGGTGCGGTGAATGCGCTCGAAGCCCTCGGCGACGATCGCCTCGACACCCGCCAGGCGCACGCCCTTGGCCGCCCAGTCGCGGGACGAGCCCTGGCCATAGTCGCCACCGGCCACGATGATCAGCGGCTGCTTGCGCGCCATGTAGGTCTCGATGGCTTCCCACATGCGGGTCACCTTGCCTTCCGGCTCGATGCGCGCCAGCGAGCCTTGCTTCACGCTGCCGTCTTCGTTGCGCACCATTTCGTTGAACAGCTTGGGGTTGGCGAAGGTGGCGCGCTGGGCGGTCAGGTGGTCGCCGCGGTGGGTGGCATAGGAATTGAAGTCCTCTTCCGGCAGGCCCATCTTCGCCAGGTACTCACCGGCGGCACTGTCGAGGAGGATGGCGTTGGATGGCGACAGGTGGTCGGTGGTGATGTTGTCCGGCAGTACCGCCAGCGGGCGCATGCCGCGCAGGGTACGCTCGCCAGCCAGGGCGCCTTCCCAGTACGGCGGGCGGCGGATATAGGTGCTCATCGGGCGCCAGTCGTAGAGTGGCGCGACTTTCGGCCCGCGCTCTTCCTCGATGGCGAACATCGGGATATAGACCTTGCGGAACTGCTCCGGCTTGACCGCCGCACGCACTACCGCGTCGATTTCCTCGTCGCTCGGCCAGATGTCCTTGAGGCGGATTTCCTTGCCGTCGACCACGCCCAGCACGTCCTTTTCGATGTCGAAACGGATGGTGCCGGCAATCGCATAGGCCACCACCAGCGGCGGCGAAGCAAGGAACGCTTGCTTGGCATACGGGTGGATACGCCCATCGAAGTTGCGGTTGCCCGACAGCACGGCGGTGGCGTACAGGTCCCGGTCGATGATTTCCTGCTGGATCACCGGGTCCAGTGCGCCGGACATGCCGTTGCAGGTGGTGCAGGCGAAGGCGACGATGCCAAAGCCCAGTTGCTCCAGTTCCTTTTCCAGCCCCGCTTCTTCCAGGTACAGCTGCACGGCCTTGGAGCCGGGTGCCAGCGACGACTTGACCCACGGCTTGCGGTTGAGGCCGAGCTTGTTGGCGTTGCGCGCCAGCAGGCCTGCGGCAATCACGTTGCGCGGGTTGCTGGTGTTGGTGCAGCTGGTGATGGCGGCGATGATCACCGCACCGTCAGGCATCTGCCCCGGTACTTCTTCCCAGGCGCCAGCGATGCCCTTGGCCGCCAGGTCGCTGGTAGCGACGCGGGCATGCGGGTTGGACGGGCCGGCCATGTTGCGCACCACGCTCGACAGGTCGAAGCTCAGGCTGCGTTCGTATTCGGCCTTGGCCAGGCTGTCGGCCCACAGCCCGGCGACCTTGGCATAGATTTCCACCAACTGCACCTGCTGGTCATCACGGCCGGTCAGCTTGAGGTAGTCGATGGTCTGCTGGTCGATGGCGAACATCGCAGCGGTGGCGCCGTACTCCGGGGCCATGTTGGAAATGGTCGCACGGTCGCCCAGGGTCAGGGCACGTGCGCCTTCGCCATGGAACTCGAGGTAGGCGCCAACCACTTTCTGCTTGCGCAGGAACTCGGTAAGGGCCAATACCAGGTCGGTGGCGGTGATGTTCGGCGCCAGCTTGCCGGTCAGCTCGACGCCGATGATTTCCGGCAGGCGCATCCACGAGGCACGGCCAAGCATGACGTTTTCGGCTTCAAGGCCACCGACACCGATGGCGATAACGCCCAGGGCATCGACATGCGGGGTGTGGCTGTCGGTGCCGACGCAGGTGTCCGGGTAGGCCACGCCGCGGTCGCTGTGAATGACCGGCGACATTTTCTCCAGGTTGATCTGGTGCATGATGCCGTTGCCGGGCTGGATCACGTCGACGTTCTTGAACGCCTTCTTGGTCCAGTTGATGAAATGGAAACGGTCTTCGTTACGGCGGTCTTCGATGGCGCGATTCTTCTCGAACGCCTGCGGGTCGAAGCCACCGCACTCCACGGCCAGGGAGTGATCGACGATCAACTGCACCGGCACCACCGGGTTGACCTGAGCCGGGTCGCCGCCTTTGTCGGCGATCGCATCACGCAGGCCGGCGAGGTCGACCAGAGCGGTCTGGCCAAGGATGTCATGGCACACCACGCGCGCCGGGAACCAGGGGAAGTCGAGGTCGCGCTTGCGCTCGATCAGCTGGCCTAGCGAGGCGTCGAGGCTGGCCGGGTCGCAGCGGCGCACCAGGTTTTCGGCCAGTACGCGGGAGGTATACGGCAGGCTGTCGTAGGCACCGGGCTTGATGGCCTCGACGGCGGCGCGGGCATCGAAGTAGTCCAGGGCGGTGCCTGGCAGGTTCTTGCGAAATGCAGTATTCATACGTTATCAGGCTCGGTCACGGTATTCGGGTGTGCAGGTCTGGCCCTTGGGGGCGCTGCGCGCCCCTTTCGCGACGCAAGGCCGCTCCCACAGGGACTGCGCCGCACCTGTGGGAGCGGCCTTGCGTCGCGAAAGGGCTGCGCAGCAGCCCCGGCACTCTAGGGTTCAGCGCTGCTCGATCGGTACGAACTGGCGCTGTTCGACGCCGACATACTCGGCGCTCGGGCGGATGATGCGGTTGTTGGCGCGCTGTTCGAACACGTGCGCGGCCCAGCCGGTCAGGCGCGAGCAGACGAAGATCGGGGTGAACAGCTTGGTCGGGATGCCCATGAAGTGGTACGCCGAGGCATGGTAGAAGTCGGCGTTGGGGAACAGGCGCTTCTGCTCCCACATGGTCTTGTCGATGGCTTCGGAGACCGGATACAGGACCGTGTCACCGACCTGGTCGGCAAGCTGCTTCGACCAGCCCTTGATCACCTCGTTGCGCGGGTCGGACTCTTTGTAGATCGCGTGGCCGAAGCCCATGATCTTGTCCTTGCGCTCGAGCATGCGCAGCAGTTCGGCGGTGGCCTCCTGCGGGCTCTGGAAGCGCTCGATCAGCTCCATCGCCGCTTCGTTGGCACCACCGTGCAGCGGACCGCGCAGCGAGCCGATGGCGGCGGTGACGCAGGAGTACAGGTCGGACAGGGTCGACGCGCAAACCCGCGCAGTGAAGGTCGAGGCATTGAACTCATGCTCGGCGTAGAGGATCAGCGACACGTTCATCACCTTGACGTGCAGCTCGCTTGGCTTCTTGCCATGCAGCAGGTGCAGGAAGTGGCCGCCGAGGGTGTCTTCGTCGCTGGTGCAGTCGATGCGCACGCCATGGTGGGTGAAGCGGTACCAGTAGCACATCACCGCAGGGAACAGCGCCAGCAGGCGGTCGGTCTTCTCGCGCTGGGCGTCGAAGGTCAGCTCCGGCTCCAGGGTGCCGAGCACCGAGCAACCGGTGCGCATCACATCCATCGGATGGGCGTCGCGGGGGATGCGTTCGAGCACCTCTTTCAGCGCCTGGGGCAGGTCACGCAGGCCCTTGAGCTTGCGTTTGTAGTCGGCCAGCTCCGCCTTGCTCGGCAGCTCGCCGTACAGCAGCAGGTAGGCGACTTCCTCGAACTCGGCACCGGCGGCCAGGTCACGGACGTCGTAGCCACGGTAGGTCAGGCCTGCGCCGGCCTGGCCCACGGTCGACAGAGCAGTCTGGCCGGCCACCTGGCCGCGCAGGCCAGCGCCACTGAGTACTTTTGCTTCGGCCATGGTGTTTCTCCTTTCTTGAACTTGTTATGGAAGCGATCTGGCTGATTCGGGAGCGGTGCGCTCAACCTCTCTTCTGGGCAAACAGCGCGTCGAGGCTCTGCTCGAAAGCGTGGTAGCCAATGGCGTCGTAAAGCTCCATGCGGGTCTGCATGGTGTCGATCACGTTCTTCTGGGTACCGTCGCGGCGCAGTGCGGTATAGACGTTTTCAGCCGCCTTGTTCATGGCCCGGAACGCCGACAGCGGGTACAGCACCAGCGACACGTCGACCGAGGCCAGTTCTTCGGTGGTGTACAGCGGCGTGGCGCCAAACTCGGTGATGTTGGCCAGGATCGGTGCCTGCACGCGGTCGGCGAAGGTCTTGTACATCGACAGTTCGGTGATGGCTTCCGGGAAGATCATGTCGGCGCCGGCCTCGATGCAGGCAGCAGCCCGGTCCAGGGCGGCGTTCAGACCTTCCACCGCCAGGGCGTCGGTGCGCGCCATGATCACGAAGCTGTGATCGGTGCGGGCATCCACTGCCGCCTTGATGCGGTCGACCATCTCCTGCTGGCTGACGATTTCTTTGTTCGGGCGGTGGCCGCAGCGTTTGGCGCCAACCTGGTCCTCGATGTGGATGGCCGCAGCGCCGAACTTGCACATCGAACGCACGGTGCGGGCGACGTTGAAGGCCGAAGCGCCGAAACCGGTGTCGACATCCACCAGCAAGGGCACGTCGCAGACATCGGTGATGCGGCGCACATCGGTCAGCACATCATCCAGGCCACTGATGCCCAGGTCAGGCAGGCCCAGTGAGCCGGCAGCAACACCGCCACCCGACAGGTAGATGGCTTTGAAACCGGCACGCTTGGCCAGCAGTGCATGGTTGGCGTTGATCGCGCCGACCACTTGCAGCGGGTGTTCGGCGGCAACGGCGTCGCGGAAACGCTGACCGGGGGTGCTGTTCACAGTCATTTCTCACCTCGTGGGCTGTTGTTGTTGGCGTCCAGATAGTGACGCTCGATGTTGCGCTTGGACGCGCCGATATGGCGGCGCATCAGGAGTTCGGCCAGTTCGCCGTCACGGTCGGCAATGGCATCGAGAATGCGGTGGTGTTCGGCAAAGGCCTGACGCGGCCGGTTGGGCGTGGCGGAAAACTGGATGCGGTACATGCGCACCAGTTGATACAGCTCGCCGCAGAGCATCTTGACCAGGGTCTGGTTGCCGCTGCCCTGGATGATGCGGTAATGGAAGTCGTAGTCGCCTTCCTGCTGGTAGTAGCCAAGCCCGGCCTGGAACGCGGCATCGCGCTCATGGGTATCGAGCACCCGGCGCAGCTCGTCGATGTCGGCCTGGCTCATGCGCTCGGCTGCCAGGCGGCAGGCCATGCCTTCCAGCGACTCGCGGATTTCGTACAGCTCGATCAGTTCGGCGTGGTTGAGCGAAACCACCCGCGCGCCGACATGCGGTACCCGCACCAGCAGGCGCTGCCCCTCCAGCCGATGGATGGCCTCGCGCAGCGGGCCGCGGCTGATGCCATAGGTGCGTGCCAGCTCGGGCTCGGAGATCTTGCTGCCGGGGGCAATGTCGCCCTTGACGATCGCCGCCTGGATACGCCGGAAGACATTCTCGGACAAGGTTTCCGTTTCGTCTGCTTCAGCAGGGCTTGGGGTGGTGATGTCCAGCATATTGTCGACACCTTGCTAATCACTTGAGCAGAAACTAGCGAATCAGCGGCCCACAGTCAAAGACAAAATCAACATTGTCGACAATCGTCTAAGAACGAACTTACCCAGTGATGGCGTTGTCAGATCGCTTCACGCTGGCGTCAAGACGTCGGCGTGATAGAATGCCGCGCCTCCAAGGGGGTATCGATAGTGTATTTGTCATCAATTCATGTTGTTGACAGATGAACGAGGAAGCTTGTGCAGCCGTTGCCAGTCACCGTTGCCCCGCACCCTGCACAGCTCAGCATCGCGCCAGGACTATGAGACTTACACCCGTATTATTGCTGTTATGCCTCGCCCTGCTGCCGGCCCTTGGCCAGGCGGCGGGCAAGACCGTGTACGGTCTGAACGAATACGCCCGGCTTGGCGACCTCGACCTGGAAGTGGCCGCCAAGCTCGACACCGGGGCCAAGACTGCGTCGCTCAGTGCCCGTGACATCAAACGCTTCAAGCGCAACGGCGAAAGCTGGGTGCGCTTCTACCTGGCCATCGACGCCGCCCATTCGCACCCCATCGAGCGCCCCCTGGCCCGCGTGAGCAAGATCAAACGCCGCGCCGGCGACTATGATGCGGAATCCGGCAAGGCCTACACCGCCCGCCCGGTCATCGAACTGGAAATCTGCATGGGCCAGGCCCGGCGCACCATCGAAGTCAACCTCACCGACCGCAGCGCCTTCCAGTTCCCGTTGCTGATCGGCTCCGAGGCGCTCAAGCACTTCGACGCGCTGGTCGACCCAAGCCTTAAATACGCGGCCGGCAAACCTGCCTGTGCCACCGACGCTACCAAAGCAGAGTAATCCCGATGCGCTCTCTTACCCTCCATCTGAAAGTCCTGATCACCGTGCTGGTGTTGCTCGGCGTGGCGGTCACGGCCTATCAGATCTTCGTGCTCGGCATCCCGGTGACCGAAGACGAGACCGATGACCTGTGGAACATCGACGCCAAGGTCGAGTTCATCGCCAGCTCCAAGGACCCGGTCAAGATCCAGATGTTCGTGCCGCCGCTGAACCGCGACTACGTCAGCCTCAACGAGAGCTTCATCTCCAACAACTATGGGGTGAGCGTCAACCGCGCCGACGGCAACCGCAAGGTGACCTGGTCAGCGCGCCGTGTCAGCGGTAATCAGACCCTGTACTACCGGCTGGTGCTGACCAAGCGCTACAGCAACGAAAAGTCCGCCATCAAAGGCCCGACCTTCCGTGACAGCCTGGCCATCGAAGGCCCGGAAAAAATCGCCGCCGAAGCCCTGATGGCCCCTATCCGCCAGCACTCGGCCGACGTCGAGACCTTTGTCAGCGAGACCATCAAGCGGGTCAACAACCTCAACGACGACAACGTCAAGCTGCTGCTGGCCGGTGACACCTCGCCAATGAAGAAAGCCCAGGTCATCGACCTGCTGCTGTCGATCGCCCATGTGCCGATGGAAAAGGTCCACACCATCCGGCTGGTTGCCGATACGCCCCAGACCCCGGAGCTGTGGCTGCGCAGCTTCAACGGCAACGACTGGCTGTACTTCAACCCGGACACCGGCGAACAGGGCCTGCCGGCCGACCGCCTGCTGTGGTGGACCGGGGATGACAACCTGATCACCGTCGATGGCGGCAAGAAAGCCAACGTCACCTTCAGCATGAACAACAGCGAGATGAACGCCATCCGCCTGGCCAAGCTGACTGACGAGAACACCGACGCCGACTTCCTCGAATACTCGCTGTACGGCTTGCCGCTGCAGACCCAGCAGACCTTCATGATCATGGTCATGATCCCGATCGGGGTGCTGGTGATCCTGATCCTGCGCAACCTGATCGGCATCCAGACCCTGGGTACCTTTACCCCGGTGCTGATCGCCCTGGCGTTCCGTGAGACCCAGCTGGGCTTCGGCATCATGCTGTTCACGGTGATCACCGCCCTGGGCCTGTCGCTACGTTCGTACCTGGAACACCTGAAGCTGCAGATGCTGCCGCGCCTGTCGGTGGTGCTGACCTTTGTCGTGGTATTGATCGCCGCCATCAGCCTGTTCAGCCACAAGCTGGGCCTGGAGCGCGGCCTGTCGGTGGCACTGTTCCCGATGGTGATCCTGACCATGACCATCGAGCGCCTGTCGATCACCTGGGAAGAGCGCGGCGGTGGCCATGCCATGAAAGTGGCGATCGGCACCCTGTTCGCGGCCTCCCTGGCGCACTTGCTGATGATGGTGCCGGAGCTGGTGTACTTCGTCTTCACCTTCCCGGCCGTGTTGTTGATCCTGGTGGGCTTCATGCTGGCGATGGGTCGCTACCGCGGCTACCGCCTGACCGAGCTGGTGCGTTTCAAGGCATTCCTGAAGAAGGCTGACGCCTGATGTTTGGCCTGATCAAGACATGGAAAGCCCTGGAGGCCCGGGGCATCATGGGGATCAACCGGCGCAACGCGGACTACGTGCTGAAGTACAACAAGCGGCACTTGTACCCGATCGTCGACGACAAGATCATCACCAAGGAGCGTGCGCTCGCAGCCGGCATCCATGTGCCGGAAATGTACGGCATCATCGAGACCGAGAAGCAGATCGAAAAGCTTCACGAGATCATCGGCGGGCGCAACGACTTCGTCATCAAGCCAGCGCAAGGCGCTGGCGGTGACGGCATCCTGGTGATCGCCGACCGCTTCGAGGACCGCTACCGCACGGTGTCGGGCAAGATCATCAGCCACGAGGAAATCGAGCACCAGGTGTCGAGCATCCTCACCGGGCTGTACTCGCTTGGCGGCCACCGAGACCGGGCGCTGATCGAGTATCGGGTGACCCCCGACCAGATCTTCAAGAGCATCAGCTACGAGGGTGTGCCGGACATCCGCATCATCGTGCTGATGGGCTACCCGGTGATGGCCATGCTGCGCCTGCCGACCCGCCAGTCCGGCGGCAAGGCCAACCTGCACCAGGGCGCCATCGGTGTGGGTGTCGACCTGGCCACCGGCGTGACCCTGCGCGGCACCTGGCTGAACAACATCATCAGCAAGCACCCCGACACCACCAACGCGGTGGACGGCGTACAGCTGCCGAACTGGGACGGCTTCATGAAACTGGCCGCCGGCTGCTATGAGCTGTGCGGGCTGGGCTATATCGGCGTGGACATGGTGCTGGACCAGGACAAGGGGCCGCTGATTCTCGAACTCAATGCCCGCCCTGGCCTGAACATCCAGATCGCCAACGATACCGGGCTGACTCAGCGCACCCATGCCATCGAAGCGCACATCGAAGCGCTGGCCAAGGACGGCATTACCGAAGACGCCGAGCAGCGTGTGCGGGTGGCCCAGAACCTGTTCGGGCACGTGCATCCGCGCTGACCCTCAAGGGCCTCCCCGCCGGCAAGCCGGCTCCCACAGGTACCGCACTGCCCTCAGGGCCTGCGCTCCCTGTGGGAGCGGGTTTACCCGCGAAGCAGCCACCGCAGTGGATGGCACCGGCTTCGCCGATGTTCGCGGGCAAGCCCGCTCCTACAGGGCTAGGCGCTTTTTCTGCACAGGTCTACAATCGCCCTCCTTGCTTTTTCATCGCCGTCCACACTGATGCCGACCTGTACGCTCCACCCCCTGCCCTACCAGCCTGACCCCGCTGCCTATTTCGCCCGCCTGCGCCAGGCCCCCGGCGCGATCCTGCTCGACAGCGCCCGCCCCGGCGCCGAGCGCGGCCGCTTCGACCTGCTCAGCGCCTGGCCCGTGCAGCACCTGCAGGCCCAGCCCGACGAGGATGGCCGCGCCTTCCTTGAACGCCTGCGCGCCAGCCTGGCACAACTGGGTGAAGCACAGCTGCCCGCCGGCATCGAACTGCCCTTCGTCGGCGGCCTGATCGGCTACCTGAGCTACGACTTCGGCCGCCGCCTGGAACAGCTGCCGCAGCTGTCGACTGACGACCTGGGCTTGGCCGATTCGCAACTGGGCCTGTACGCCTGGGCACTGCTGACCGACCACCAGCTTGGCACCAGCCAGCTGGTGTTCCACCCGAGCCTGGCCCCAGAAGAGCGGGCTCGCCTGGCGGCGCTGTTCGAGACTGTCGACACTTCGACGTGCGGTGATTTCCAGCTGCTCGCGCCCATGCAGGGTGACCTGCAGCCGGAACAGTACAAGGCCGCCTTCGACCAGGTGCAGCGCTACATCCAGGCAGGCGACTGCTACCAGATCAACCTCACCCAGCGCTTCCGCGCCCCTTGCCAGGGTGACCCGTGGCAAGCCTACCAGGCCTTGCGCAAAGCCTGCCCGACGCCATTTTCCGGTTACCAGCAACTGGCTGATGGCAGTGCGCTGCTGAGCTTCTCCCCGGAACGCTTCATCCGTGTCGGCCGAGGCCAGGTGGAAACCCGCCCGATCAAGGGCACCCGCCCGCGCTCGGCCGACCCCGCCGAGGACGCCCGCAATGCCGAGGAGCTGCGCCACAGCGCCAAGGATCGCTCGGAAAACCTGATGATCGTCGACCTGCTGCGCAACGACCTGGGGCGCACCTGCGAAATCGGCTCGGTGAAGGTGCCGGAGCTGTTCAGCCTGGAAAGCTACCCCAACGTCCATCACCTGGTCAGTAGCGTCACCGGCCGGCTGGCCCGCAACAAGGACGCCCTGGACCTGATCGGCGACAGCTTCCCGGGTGGTTCGATCACCGGCGCACCGAAAATCCGCGCCATGCAGATCATCGACGAGCTGGAACCGACACGTCGCGCGCTGTACTGCGGCTCGCTGCTGTACGTGGACGTGCGCGGCGAGATGGACAGCTCCATCGCCATTCGCAGCTTGCTGGTCAAGGATGGCCAGGCCAGTTGCTGGGGCGGCGGCGCAGTGGTAGCCGACTCGAACTGGCAGGCCGAATACGAAGAATCGATTGCCAAGGTGCGGGTACTGATGGAAACGCTGCAGAGCCTTTGAGGCTCTCGCCAGGCGTCTGCCCGGCCATTTTTTGTTACCATCACTCGATTACGAGCGCACAGCGCCACAGCCAAGATGGAAACCGCCTGATGAGCCAACCCTTCGACGTCGCCGCCCTGGCCGCGACCTATGCCAACAAGTCCCCGCAGGACATCCTCAAGCTCGCCTTCGAGCACTTTGGCGATGACCTGTGGATCTCCTTCAGCGGCGCCGAGGATGTGGTGCTGGTCGACATGGCCTGGAAGCTGAACAAGCAGGTCAAGGTGTTCAGCCTCGACACCGGCCGCCTGCATCCGGAGACCTACCGCTTCATCGACCAGGTGCGCGAGCATTACAACCTGCCGATCGAAATCCTCAGCCCGGATCGCGCCAAGCTCGACCCGTTCGTCAAGGAAAAAGGCCTGTTCAGCTTCTACAAGGATGGCCACGGCGAATGCTGTGGCATCCGCAAGATCGAACCGCTGCGGCGCAAGCTTGCCACCGTCAGCGCCTGGGCCACCGGTCAGCGCCGTGACCAGAGCCCGGGCACCCGCAGCCAGGTGGCAGCACTGGAGATCGACGCTGCCTTCTCCACCCCTGAACGCCCCCTCTACAAGTTCAACCCGCTGGCGCAGATGACCAGCGAGGAAGTGTGGGGTTACATCCGCATGCTCGAATTGCCGTACAACAGCCTGCATGAGCGCGGCTTCATCAGCATCGGTTGCGAGCCTTGCACGCGCCCGGTGCTGCCAAACCAGCACGAGCGCGAAGGCCGCTGGTGGTGGGAAGAGTCGACCCAGAAGGAATGCGGGCTGCATGCCGGCAACCTGATCAGCAAGGCCTGATTCGCAGGTAAAGAAAAACCGGCCATTGGGCCGGTTTTTTCATGCCTGGTGCACTCAGTGCACCGGCAGTTCGACGCCTTCGAACAGCTCTTCGAGTTCCTGCTTGTTGTGGCACTGAATGGCCTTGGCCATCACTTCACGGGTCAGGTGCGGTGCGAACTTCTCGATGAAGTCGCACATGAAGCCGCGCAGGAAGGTGCCACGACGGAAGCCGATCTTGGTGATGCTGGCTTCGAACAGCTCGCTGGCATCCAATGCCACCAGGTCGCTGTCGAGCTTGGTGTCGACCGCCATTTTGGCCACGATGCCCACGCCCAGCCCAAGGCGCACATAAGTCTTGATCACGTCGGCGTCAGCCGCGGTGAACACCACCTTCGGCGTCAGGCCACGGTGATTGAAGGCTTCGTCCAGCTTCGAACGGCCGGTGAAGCCGAACACATAGGTGACAATCGGGTATTCGGCAACCGCTTCCAGGGTCAGCTTCGGCAGCTTGGCCAGCGGGTGACCTTGCGGTACGACCACGCAACGGTTCCACTTGTAGCACGGCATCATGATCAGGTCGCCGAACAACTCCAGCGCCTCGGTGGCAATGGCGAAATCGACGGTGCCGTCGGCGGCCATTTCCGCGATCTGCATCGGCGAGCCCTGGTGCATGTGCAGGGCGACTTCCGGGTACTGCTTGATGAAGCTGCTGATCACCGGCGGCAACGCATAGCGGGCCTGGGTGTGGGTGGTCGCGATGGACAGCGTGCCCTTCTTCTCGTTGGAGAATTCCTGGGCGATCTGCTTGATGCTCTCGACCTTGCGCAAGATCTCACCAGCGGTGTTGATGATGCGCTCACCGGCCGGGGTCACCCGGGTCAGGTGCTTGCCGCTGCGGGCAAAGACTTCAACACCCAATTCGTCCTCGAGCAGGCGGATCTGCTTGCTGATGCCCGGCTGTGAGGTATACAGGCTCTGCGCCGTCGCGGAGACGTTGAGGTCATGGTGCGCCACTTCCCAGATGTAGCGCAGTTGTTGAAGCTTCATAGGTTTCCCTCGAATCGGCGGTAAGTCAGCGGCAGCAGGCAGCGACGAGATATAACTATATTAGTGGTTCTCGAAATAAAACTAGAACTATTTTGTTACACGCGCCTCCGAAACAGACTACAGCCAGCTTCACGATTTCCTACGCCCTAAGTGCTGCGAGAGCGGTACCATGTACACCGGCACCGGCGACAGTTGCAGCAGGCGCACCGCCGTCCGCCCAATCGGCACATCCACCCCGGCACCGGCACTGTGGCTGCCGAAGATCAACAGGTCGACGCTCAGCCGCTGCGCCTGGTCAAGGATGACCTGTGCCGGGTCACCCTGACGCACCCGCACCGCCCTGATCAGCGCCAAGTCAGCGTCCTCGCCCAATTCGTCACGGAAGGTCTCCAGCACCCGCTGTTCGATATTGGCCATCACCGTGTTGACGCCTTCACTGTGCAATGCATCCAGCGTCTGCTCATCGAGGTAACTCTGCAGCAGCGACTCAGCGAACTGGCCCATGGGCTCCACCGCGTGAATCACATAGAGTTCTGCGTTGAAGGCCCGAGCCAGGGTCAGGGCGTGCTGCATGACAAAAGGTGCGTAGACACCGAGGTCGGTGGCGTACAGCATGGAGCGGATCATTCGACCTCCTCGACTGCCGTGGCGGCAGAGCAAGCTTCAGCTTAGCAGTGCACCGGACCCGCGCTCTGCCGTCCGGCGCACTGCCGATGCGGCCTGCAGAGCATCAGCCAGCTCGGTTGGCGCGATCGATGAAGGCCAGGGCCTGATACAACATTTGCATCCGCGGCAGACTGCAGCCGGCCGCCCCGGCACGGGCAATCGGCTCGGCATAGATCGCCTGCAGTTCCAGCGGGCGTTGCTGGGCATGGTCGTGGTACATGCTCGGCCAGTAATCAGGCATCTGCTCGGTCATGCGGAACAGTTGCTCAGCATAGCCCGCTGGCAGCTCATACCCGCACGCGGCAGCGCCTTGCACCACTTCAGCCATCAGCGTCTGGATCAGGTCGCGACTCTCGTCAGCGGCCATCAGCGGCGCGGTGCTGGCCCCCAACAATACCGAAAGGCCGTTGTACGGCACGTTCCATACCAGTTTCTGCCAGCGCGCCTGAGCCAGGTTGGCCATCGGCTGGGATTCGACGCCCGCCGCACGGAACAGCCCGGCGCCCGCCGCCACGATCGCCGCACCGCCATCTTCGGCCGGCCCACTGTGGTAACCGAGGTTGACCGCTCCCAGCGCCTGGTGGCGGATCACCCCCGGGGCCTGGCGGTTGACGCAGATGAAACACAAGCCGCCGAGCAGGTGCAGGTTACCCGGCAAGGCCACCCTCAACTGCTCCTCCACGCCCAGGCCATTCTGCAACAGCACCACCTTGGCATCGGCTGTGGCGGCCTGGACGATCAGCGGTGCGAGCTCGACGTTGCTGGTTGACTTGGCACCCACCAGCAGCCAGTCGCAGGGCGGCATGTCGGCAGCGCTGGCGTAGGCATTGACCGGCATCTGCAACATGCCATGCACGGCATGCTCCAGCTTCAGGCCCCGTTCGCGCACCACGTCATATTCGCTGCGCAGCAGAAAATGCACATCGAAACCAGCGCGCGCCAGCATCAGCCCATAGAAGCCACCGATAGCACCGCTGCCAATGATGCCGATGCGTGGTTTACGAATAGCCATGGAAATCTCCTGAGTAGGTTGGTTGGCTTTTTTACACCCTTCAGGGCCTTGCAGGCGCACACAAGTGTGTCAGCGCGTACCAAATCCCATTGTCGCGCCCCCTGTAACGCGCTAAGGTTCGGCTCCCCGCTGCGAACATTATTGCTGCTGGGCCGCACGGGGATTGCTGGCGGCCGGCACCCGTGACCTGACGAGTAACACGATGGCTGATTTACCGATCGACGACCTTAACGTTGCCTCCAACGAGACCTTGATCACCCCCGATCAGCTCAAGAAGGAGATCCCCCTCAGCGCCAAGGCCCTGCAGACTGTGACTGCCGGCCGCGAAGTGGTGCGCAATATCCTCGACGGCAAGGACCATCGCCTGTTCGTGGTAGTCGGCCCCTGCTCCATCCATGACATCAAGGCCGCTCATGAATATGCCGAGCGCCTGAAGGTGCTGGCCGAGGAAGTGTCCGACACGCTGTACCTGGTCATGCGCGTGTACTTTGAAAAGCCACGCACCACCGTTGGCTGGAAAGGCCTGATCAACGATCCCTACCTGGATGACTCGTTCAAGATCCAGGACGGCCTGCACATTGGCCGCCAGCTGCTGCTGGACCTGGCCGAAATGGGCCTGCCGACCGCTACCGAAGCACTCGACCCGATCTCCCCGCAGTACCTGCAGGACCTGATCAGCTGGTCGGCCATCGGCGCCCGCACCACCGAATCGCAAACCCACCGCGAGATGGCCTCGGGCCTGTCATCGGCGGTCGGCTTCAAGAACGGCACCGATGGCGGTTTGACCGTGGCCATCAACGCCCTGCAGTCGGTGTCCAAACCGCACCGCTTCCTCGGTATCAACCAGGAAGGTGGCGTATCGATCGTCACCACCAAGGGCAACCCGTATGGCCACGTGGTGCTGCGTGGCGGCAATGGCAAGCCGAACTACGATTCGGTGAGTGTCGCCCTGTGCGAACAGGACCTGGCCAAGGCCAGGATCAAGGCCAACATCATGGTCGACTGCAGCCACGCCAACTCCAACAAGGACCCGGCCCTGCAGCCGCTGGTCATGGAGAACGTCGCCAACCAGATCCTCGAAGGCAACCAGTCGATCATCGGCCTGATGGTCGAGAGCCACCTGAACTGGGGCTGCCAGTCGATCCCGAAAAACCTCGACGAACTGCAGTATGGGGTGTCGATCACCGATGCCTGCATCGACTGGTCGACTACTGAAAAGACCCTGCGCAGCATGCACGCCAAGCTCAAGGACGTGCTGCCGCAGCGCAAGCGCGGTTGAGTCAAGCGCGATGAAAAACGCCGGGCATTGCCCGGCGTTTTTGTAACAGGTGTCGCTGGCCCGTTCAGGCCTTGCTCGAATGGCGCTGCTGGCGCTCCATGTAGCGCTCCACATACGAGCAGGAAGGAATCACCGTGTAGCCCATCTGGTCTGCATACTCGAGGGCTTTCTCGGTCAATGCTGCTGCGATCCCGCGGCCACGCAGAGCGTTGGGCACAAAAGTGCGATAGATGTCCAGTGTCTGCTTGCCCAGGTCCATGTAGGTCAGGTAGGCACGATGACCGTCCACGTTGGTTTCGAACTGATGACCGGCCTGGTCATGGTGGATGGTCAGCGCTTCACTCATCACTACTCCTCGCAGGCCTTTCTGGCAGACCCTTACCTTAACCGTGTGGTTTATCCGGCGGAGGAACCTCAACGCCACCTCATGCCCCTTGGACCACCCGCCGACAGCAATTGTTCGACCGGGTCGGGCACTCACAAATAGTAGGCGCCGCAAGCGGGATTGCTCAAGGTGGTCAGCGTTAAAAAGTAGCAGCAGGCCACCCCTGGAGCTTGCACACCCTGCAACAGCAATCACGCCCTGAACAGCAACCGGATGTTGTTGTGCTTAAGACGCTAGGAGACAGTTAAAGTCACCGCTAGTTCAGCAAAAAAGTTCCTGTAGCACAATCGCTTGCACCGGCTGTACGGTTTTTTCACAAAACCCCGGCAAATCTTGTCGGCGTGACCCATAGCAACATTTTTTTTGCAGTTCTTGCGCTCAGTCAGTTTACTTACTACAAGTAATGGGTACTATGTACGCCGGCCAGTTTCTCTTTTCCGAGAGATGGCTATTTAATAGAAAGTCCTTGAAGGGGAACACGATGAACAACGTTCTGAAATTCTCTGCTCTGGCTCTGGCCGCAGTTCTGGCTACCGGTTGCAGCAGCGTATCCAAAGAAACCGAAGCTCGTCTGACTGCGACTGAAGACGCAGCAGCTCGCGCTCAAGCTCGTGCTGACGAAGCCTACCGTAAGGCTGACGACGCACTGGCAGCCGCTCAGAAGGCTCAGCAGACCGCTGACGAAGCCAACGAGCGCGCTCTGCGTATGCTGGACAAAGCCAGCCGCAAGTAATAATCCTCACGGATTGTTATGGAGCCGACCCACTTGTGGGTCGGCTTTTTTATTGCCTGAAGGAAAGGTCTCCAGCGGAAAGCAAAAGGCCCGCATCAGGCTGTTAACCCGAGCGGGCCCGAAGGTGTTACAAAAGCGTTACTGCAGTTCGGGTGGGATGCTCGACACCATCGGTGCGGCACCCTGGTTATTGACCGGTACGGCAATTTCCACCGGCATGCCGTCTTCTGCAGCCACCACGTCACGTACCATGTCCCAGTTCATGCGCAGGTTGTTGGCCAGGTCTTCACGCTTGAGCAAGGCATTGATGACTGCCGTGTGCTTGTCGACCACGGACGGGTTGCCATGATCGTCCAGCGGCGTATGGGCCTCGAGATAAACCTTGCCGCCACTGATGCCGAACTTGTAAGGCTCGTTGATGATGCGCACCGGCGTGCCCACCGGGACCATCTTCGACAGTTCCAGCACGTTGTTGTTGAGCATGCGGAAGCAGCCATGGCTGGTGCGCATGCCGATACCGAACTTCTTGTTCGAACCATGGATGAGGTAGCCCGGCACACCCAGGGTGAACTTGAACGGCCCCAGCGGGTTGTCAGGGCCGGCCGGCACCACGGTCGGCAGGATGTCACCGTCTGCGGCGTGCTCGGCACGGATCGAGGCGGGAGGCGTCCAGGTCGGGTTCGGCGTCTTCGCGGTGATCTTGGTCATGGCCACCGGGGAACCCCAGCCTTCGCGCCCGATGCCCAGCGGGAAGGTATGCACCACGTTCTGCCCTTTCGGGTAGTAGTACATACGGTACTCGGCCAGGTTGATGACGATGCCTTCACGCGGGCCCGGCGGCAGGATATAGCGGGTCGGCAGGATGATTTCGGTGCCAGCGCCCGGCAGCCACGGGTCGACACCCGGGTTGGCAGCGATCATTTCCAGGTAGCCGAGGTCGTTGGCAGTGCCGATGTCGGCAAAGGTGTCTTCGTACTTGGCCTTGATCGTCTGGACCTGGCCAACGACGTCTTCACCGGGCGGTGGCAGTGGCAATTCCAGCGCAGCAGCGGGGCCCGCTACCAGCAGGGCGGCCAGGGACAGGCAACGGGTGACGGCGGGAAAGCGCGGCAACATCCGGTAAATCCTTCGAAAGGTAGTCAAGAAGCACGATTGTACACCCGCCTCGCTGCAAGCGGGAGGCATTGGCGTCTTACATGCGTTTCAGATGATGAAAGGTGCGCGCAGTTTCGTACCTGCCCTTCACCTCAGAGTTCGGGCCAGACCGGCCGCATGCCGCGGCGCTGGGCATCGAGGATCGCCCGGCACAGGTCGCACAGGCGTCCGTCACGGTAAATGCTGCGCGACACACCGGACCAGCGCGGTTGCGCCGGCAGCAGGCCACCGCACAAGGTACGGTCGACCGGCACGCCGAGTTCGAGCTGACGGGCCACGAGGTGGACGCGGATTTCCTGGCAAGCGAACAGGTCGAGCTGCTCATCAGGCTCGATCAGTTGATAGGCAAACAAGGACCAGGCAGGGCGCGGCATCGGGGGCTCTCGAAACGGGGGGCGCAACATTAGCCGAAAGCCGGCCCCGTTTAAAGCGTCACAGCAAGGGTTTTATCTTGGGCCAGGCATTTTCCAGCAACCGCTGCTGCGCAGCCTGTGCCGGATGGATGCCATCGGCCTGCATCATCCCCGGCACACCGCCGACCCCTTCGAGGAAGAACGGCACCAGCGCCACCTGCTTTTCCGTCGCCAGCTGTTCATAGACGTTGGCGAAGGCCGTGGTATAGCGCACGCCATAGTTCGGTGGCAGGCGCATGCCCAGCAGCAGCACCTTGGCCCCTGCCTGATGGGCATTCTCGATCATCGAGGCAAGATTTTGTTGCAATTGCTGCGGAGGCTGACCGCGCAGGCCATCGTTACCCCCCAACTCCAGCACCACCAGGCTCGGCTTGTGCGCTGCAAGCAGCGCCGGCAGCCGGGCCTGGCCGCCTGCACTGGTGTCGCCACTGATCGACGCGTTGACCACCTGATCGTCGAAACCTTCGTCCTTGAGCCGGGTCTGCAACAGAGAGACCCACCCCTGGCGGGTATCCAGGCCAAAACCGGCGCTGATACTATCGCCGACGACCAGCAATGTTCCCGCCGCCGCGCTCTGGGCCAGGCAATACAGGGCTAGACCGGCACTCAACCACCACATTCGCATCGGATTCTCCATGGGCCCCAGCATTCTCGTTGCGCAGAACCTTAGCAAAGTGGTCCCCAGCGCGGAAGGTGACCTGACCATCCTCCACGCCCTTTCCGTCGACCTTGCCCAGGGCGACAGCCTGGCCATCGTCGGTGCCTCCGGCTCGGGCAAGTCGACCCTGCTCGGGCTGCTCGCCGGCCTCGATCGCCCCAGCGCCGGCCAGGTCATTCTAGCCGGGCACGACCTCGGCCCGCTGGACGAGGACCAACGCGCCAGGGTACGCGCCGAGCATGTCGGTTTCGTCTTTCAGTCGTTCCAGCTGCTCGACAGCCTCAACGCCCTGGAGAACGTGATGTTGCCGCTGGAGCTGGACGGCCGGCGCGACGCCCGCGAGCATGCCCGCACCCTGCTGGAGCGGGTCGGCCTGGGCAAGCGCCTGGCCCACACCCCACGCCAGCTTTCCGGTGGCGAGCAGCAGCGTGTCGCCATCGCTCGCGCCTTCGCCGCACAACCGGCAGTGCTGTTCGCCGACGAACCTACCGGCAACCTCGACAGCCACACCGGCGAGCGCATCAGCGACCTGCTGTTCGAGCTGAACAAGGAGCGCGGCACCACCCTGGTGCTGGTCACCCATGACGAGCGCCTGGCCCGGCGCTGCCGCCGCCAGATCCGCCTGGACGCAGGCCGCCTGGTGGCGCCGGTGGAGGCCTGATGAAGCACATGCCACTGTCTCGCCTGTGCGGCCTGGCCCTGCGCCAGCTGCTGCGCGACATCCGCGCCAGCGAAGTGCGGGTGCTGTTCTTTGCCCTGCTGGTGGCCGTCGCCGCCAGTACCGCCATCGGTTATTTCGGCGCCCGCCTGAATGGCGCGATGCAACTGCGCGCCAGTGAATTCCTCGGTGCCGACCTGGTACTGCAAGGCAGCACGGCGGCCCGTGAAGACCAGCTCAGCGCGGGCCGGGCGCTGGGCCTGCGGCATGCCCAGGTCGTCGAGTTCACCAGCGTGGTGGGCGGCGATACCGGCATCCAGCTTTCCAGCATCAAGGCGGTCGATGGCGCCTACCCGTTGCGCGGGCAGGTACGCAGTGCCGCAGCCCCGTATGCCGAGGAAACCCCGGGAGGCGGCCCCGCCCCTGGAGAAGCCTGGGTCGAACCTCGCCTGCTCGCGGCGCTGGGGCTGAAAGTCGGCGACCGCATCGACGTCGGCATGAAGACCCTGCGCATGAGCCGCGTGCTGACTTACGAGCCGGACCGCGCCAACAACTTCTATAGCCTGACGCCCCGGCTGATGATGAACCTGGCCGACCTGCAAGCGACCGGGGTCATTCAGCCCGGCAGCCGGGTTACCTACCGCGACCTCTGGCGCGGCGATGCCGAAGCCCTCGTGCAGTACCACAAGCACGTGGCAAAGCACCTTGCTGCCAACCAGCGCCTGCTCGACACCCGCGATGGCAACCGCCAGATCGGCGGTGCCCTGGGCAAAGCCGAGCGCTACCTGAACATGGCTAGCCTGGTGGCCGTGCTGCTGGCAGGCGTCGCCGTGGCGCTGTCCGCCAGCCGCTACGCTGCGCGGCGCCTGGACGCCAGCGCCTTGCTGCGTTGCCTGGGGCTGTCGCGGCACCAGGCATTGGGGCTGTATTGCCTGCAACTGGCGATGCTCGGGCTGGTCGCTGCACTGGCTGGCGCCCTGCTCGGCTGGCTGGCGCAACTGGGCCTGTTCCGCCTGCTGCATGGCCTGTTGCCCAGCGAAGTGCCGGCCGGGGGCATGCTTCCGGCACTGGCCGGCATCGCCACCGGCCTGGTCGCCCTGGCCGGTTTTGCCTTGCCGCCGCTGGCCGCGCTCGGCCAGGTGCCACCGCTGCGCGTGCTGCGCCGTGATCTGCTGCCCGTGCCACCGAGCAGCTGGCTGGTGTATGGCGCCGCCCTGCTCGCCCTGGGCCTGATCATGTGGCGCCTGAGCCTCGACCTGCTATTGACCTTCGCCCTGCTCGGCGGTGGCCTGATCGCCGCACTGCTGCTGGGCGGGCTGCTGTTGCTCGGTTTGCAGAGCCTGCGCAAGGCACTCGCCGGCGCGCCACTGGCCTGGCGCCTGGGCCTTGGCCAGTTGCTGCGCCACCCCATGGCCGCTGCCGGGCAAGCCCTGGCATTTGGCCTGATTCTTCTGGCAATGGCAGTGGTGGCGCTGTTGCGGGCAGAACTGCTCGACAACTGGCAGGCACAACTGCCCAAGGACGCACCCAACCACTTTGCCCTGAACATCCTGCCCACCGATCGCGAACCGTTCGCCCAACGCCTGCGCGAGGTGAACGCCAGCTCGGCACCGCTGTATCCGGTGACACCGGGCCGGCTGATTCAGATCAACGATCAACCGGTGCAGCAGGTCGTCAGCAAGGATTCCGCCGGCGAGCGGGCGGTACAACGCGACCTCAGCCTGACCTGGGCTGCCGACCTGCCCGAGGGCAATGCGCTGAGTGCAGGCAGCTGGTGGCAGGCGTTGCCTGCTGGCGACGAAACCCCCGGCGTGTCGGTCGAGGCCGAACTGGCTGCCAGCCTGAAGCTGCAACTGGGCGACCTGCTGACCTTCGACATTGGTGGCGAGCAGCGCCAGGCGCGCGTCAGCAGCCTGCGCAGCGTGCACTGGGACAGCTTTCAGCCGAACTTCTACATGATCTTCCAGCCGGGCACCCTGCAGGGGCTGCCAACCACGTACCTGACCAGCTTCTACCTCGCCCCCGGCCATGATCTGGACGTGGTGGCACTGTCGCGGGCGTTCCCGGCAGTGACCATCCTGCAGGTCGATGCCTTGCTCGAGCAACTGCGCAGCATCCTCGCCCAGGTCACCCTGGCGGTCGAGTATGTGTTGCTGTTCGTGCTGGCGGCAGGGCTTGCCGTTTTGTTCGCCGGGTTGCAGGCAACGCTGGACGAGCGGATTCGCCAAGGCGCCTTGCTGCGGGCACTGGGCGCCGCGCGCCCCTTGCTGGTCAAGGCGCGGCGCATCGAGTTCGGTTTGCTGGGGGCGGCCAGTGGTGCCTTGGCGGCGCTGGGGTGCGAGCTGATCACCCTGGTGCTTTATCGTTATGCGTTCGACTTGCAGTGGAGCCCGCATCCGTGGCTGCTGCTGTTGCCGCTGATCGGGGCGATGCTGGTGGGCGGGGCCGGGGTACTCGGGACTCAGCGAGCCCTGAATGCCAGCCCATTGGCGGTTTTACGGGAAAGTTGATGTCGACAGTGCCGGTCTCTTCGCGGCGGTTCGACGCCTCGAAGAGGCCGGCACAGGCAATACTGATTCATTGCCCGTAATGGATACTGTTCACGTACCAGGTCGCTTGACCGGTGGGGGTGTTCACCAGCACTTCGTCGCCCTCCTCCTTCTTGAGCAGGGCCCGGGCCATTGGCGAGTCGATGGAGATATAGTCGTTGCGCCCATGGATCTCGTCATACCCGACAATACGAAACTTCTTGGTCTCGCCGTCATCGTTTTCGATTTCGACCCAGGCACCGAAGAAGACCTTGCCTTCCTGCTGCGGCGAGTAGGCGACCACCTTTACATCCTCGAGGCGCTTGCGCAGATAGCGGACCCGGCGGTCGATTTCGCGCAGCAGCTTCTTGTTGTACTGGTAGTCGGCGTTCTCGCTGCGATCGCCGAGCGAAGCGGCCCAGGCCACTTTCTGGGTGATTTCCGGGCGGTACACCCGCCACAGATGATCCAGCTCCTTCTTGAGGGCCTCGTGACCTTCCGTGGTGATGATATTGGTGCTCAACGGCGCGCTCCTCAGCGTCGGGTAATCAGGCCCTGGCGCGCGATGCGGGTCAGCTGGCCAATCACTTCGGCCGCGTCCTCGCGGGTTGGCGCCTGGATCACCGCCAGGTCGAAGCGATCGTTGCCGAACTGCTCCAGGCAGCATGCGTCTTCGGCGAACTGGATGAGAAAAGCGCGGGCCTGCCCCTTGCGGCGCGACAAGCCTTCAAGTTGGCGCAAGAGCGTTGGCTGATGCTGGCCACCGAGCAGAATGCGCGGTGTGCGGGAAGCCTGGCCGGCAGGCAACGGGCTCAAACAGACACTGGTACGTGGACAACTCATGGAGTTTCTCTCCGCCTCGCGACTCCCGCTGGGCAGCGGTGGGAGGCGTCACCGAACCAGCGCTTTAGCGGTATTTCGGACGACCCGGTGAGCGTGCCAGTCCCGCGCCCCGCAAGTAGCTGTTTAAATCGGCGCAGGCGGTATGCTAGAGCGACCAGCCGCAAGCTGCAAGCCCCAAGCTGAAATGCGTTCGGCTGGCGGTTGGTCAGCGACTGACCACACGCTCCAGCGCCGTGCGCTCGCGGCTGAACGCCAGGAAGTACTTGTTGACGCTGTTGACGAAATTGACCGGCCCCATGCCGACCTGCTCCATGGCGATGCGCTCGGTCTGGAAGAACCATTGGTTACCGTTGAGGCCGCGCTTGCGGGCCTCGGCGCGCATGGCCTGGACCCGCTCCGGGCCGAGGTTGTAGGCCGCCAGCACAAACGCCATGCGCTCGCGCTCGTTGATCTGCGGGCTGGCGAAGAACTTGCGGCGGAGCAACGCCAGGTAGCGCGCACTGGCCTGGACATTGCCATCGACCGAGCCAGTGTCGCTGACCCCCACCCGTTGCGCAGCCGACGGGGTGATCTGCATCAGCCCGTGCGCCCCGCCGCTGCCGCGCGCCGCAGGGTTCAGGGTGGATTCCTTGAAGGCCAGGGCCGCCAGGTTCAGCCAGTCGATCTGCTGCGCCTCGGCATGCTTCTGCAACACCGGGCGCAATGAGTTCAGGCGCTGGCGGTCTTTGCCGGCCAACGGGTTGTGTACCCGGTACTGGCGTCGGTAGATGCGTTCGAAGGCCGCATCCTGGTTTTCCGGCGCATGGTACCCCTGGAGAAAGCGATCAACCGTGGCCAACAGCATCGTCGCATCACGCCGCACATACCAGCGCATGGCCTGCGCCTGCCCCAGTTGCACGCGGGTGTCCAGGCGCAGGTTCGGCATGACCCTGGCCCAGCGCTGGGCGATCGGGCGCTCCACCATGGTCAACGGATAGATGCCGGCCTGGACCATCTCCAGCACGTCTTCCACCGCCAGCGTCGCATCGACCCATTCGATCTTGATCGGCGCCCGTTTACGCAGCGCCAGCTGCTGGTTGAGCTGCTGTATCACCGCCCCTGCCGCGCTGGCGCTGGTCAAGGCCACCGTACGGCCGGAGAGCTGTTCGGCGCGGGTATAGCTGCGCTCCCCCTTGCGCCCGACCAGCAGCAGCGGCACCTGGTCGAGCACCGGCGCACTGCTGTTGACACCGCCGGTCAGGGCCGGGTCGAGCAACTCGCCTGGTGCGGCCAGGTCACCTTCACCGCGCTGCAGAGCACCCAGCAGCTGCTCCTTGGCCCGCGGAATGATCTTCAGGCTGATCTGCTGGCCATCACCGGCCCGGGCATTGAGGTAGTGCTCGAGGCCACGCAGCCGGTAATACTCGATACCCACCGGTTCACCCTTGATCTCACCGGAGCTGTTGCGGCTCTGGTTGACCAGCACCCGCAGCACCTTGGTACTGCGGATCTGCTGCAAGTCTCGGGCACCGTTCACCGGCACGTGCTGCTGTGGCCCTGGCAGCCGTGCGTAGGCCGGACCGACCGCGGTCAGCCCGAGCATCAGCATCAGGGTCAGCAGGTATCGCAGCATGCGAAATCGTGTCCGTGGTCGGTGGGCAGCAGCCATGGCGGAACGTGCGGTCGTAAGAAATGACGCTAGAAGACCACGACAACTGCCTGAAGTTCTTGGTTTTTTCCGAATATCACGCTTTTTGCTATGCTGGCCGCCCCGCGGCACGAGGTAGCACCATGCAACTGATCGATATCGGCGTCAACCTGACCAACAGCAGTTTCCACGACCAGCAGGCCGCCATCGTCGAGCGCGCCATCGAAGCCGGCGTGCTACAGATGGTCCTGACCGGCACCAGCCTGGAGGTCAGCGAGCAGGCGCTGGAGCTGTGTCAGCAGCTCGATGGCGACGGCCAGCACCTGTTCGCCACGGCTGGCGTGCACCCACACGACGCCAAGTCATGGGATGGCGACAGCGAGCGGAAGCTGCGCCAGCTGCTGGCTGAATCCCGGGTGCGCGCCGTGGGTGAATGCGGGCTGGATTTCAACCGTGACTTCTCCCCTCGCCCCCTCCAGGAAAAGGCCCTGGAAGCCCAGCTGGCCCTGGCAGCGGAACTGCGCTTGCCGGTGTTTCTGCATGAGCGCGATGCCAGCGAGCGCCTGCTGGCCATCCTCAAGGATTACCGCGACCACCTTCCGGCTGCCGTGGTGCATTGCTTTACCGGCGCGCGCGAAGCCTTGTTCGCCTACCTGGACATGGACCTGCACATCGGCATCACCGGCTGGATCTGCGACGAGCGTCGCGGCACCCACCTGCATCCGCTGGTGGGCAACATCGCCGAAGGCCGGCTGATGCTGGAGAGCGACGCGCCCTACCTGCTACCACGCAGCCTGCGGCCAAAGCCGAAAAACGGCCGCAATGAGCCGGCATTCCTGACCGAGGTGTTGCGTGAAGTGGCGCTGCATCGCAACGAGCGCATCGAGCACTGCGCCCAACACACCACTGCCACGGCCAAAGCCTTCTTCCAGCTTCCTTGACGCATGTCATGAACGTTTCTCGAGTGCGCGGGCACAATGATGGCATCTTGCCAATAATGTTTCCGCTCAATTCAGAGAAGACCTACCCATGGGTGCCTGGCTTAGCAATATTTCCCTGAAGTACAAATTCTGGGCCGTCAACGCGGTGGCCTTTGTCACGACATTGCTGCTGGTGCTCTATGCGGTGCACCTTGAGCAACGCGCCCGTGCCGAGGCCGCGCAGGCCCAGGCGCAAGCCCAGGCCGAACTGCTGGCGGCCTGGCCTACCGGTCAGGCCCTGCCGCGCCAAGCCAACCTGATTACCTGGCAGCCCGGCCAGACCCCTTCTCATGCGGGTGAAAGCCTCGAAGCCTTGACCACTGCACAAGGCTGGGTAGCCTTGCCGACGGCCTGGATCCTCGGCGACAACCCGCTGCGCGGCGCTCAGGTGCTGCGCCATGGTTCGCAGCAACTGGCCGTACTGGCCATAGCGCCAAGCCTGCGCCAGGTGTTTTTCGACCGCTTCAGCAACTACGCCTTCTGCGTGCTGATCCTGATGCTGGCGATGCTCGGCGCATCGCAGCTGCTGATCCGCTTCCTGCTCAGCCAGCTCAACACCCTCAAGGACGTGATGCTGCACGTGGAAAAGACCGGCGACCTGTCGGCCCGCGTCCCGCTGGCCTGTGGCGACGAAGTCGGCCAGATGGCCGGTGCCTTCAATGCCATGCAGGCCACCTACCACCGTGTGGTCAGCACCGTCGCCCAGACTGCGGCGCAGCTGGACTCCGGTGCCGCACGCCTGGCCGCAAGCATGAGCGAAGTGCGCCATGGCATGCTCGGCCAACAGAGCGAGACCGACCAGGCGGCCACGGCAATCAATGAAATGTCGGCCACCGTGCACCACATTGCCCAGCATGCTGGCGCCACCCGTGACCTGTCGCAGACCGCCGACACCCTCGCCGGCAGTGGCAAGGACGTGGTCAGCCGGGTGCAGGACTCGATCTCCGGGCTTTCCAGTGGCGTTCAGCAAACCGCCGAGATGATTCGTCAGCTCGCCGACGACAGCCAGAAGATCAACAGCGTGGTCGGGGTCATTCACAGTATCGCCGAGCAGACCAACCTGCTGGCACTCAACGCCGCCATCGAGGCCGCCCGCGCAGGTGACCTGGGCCGTGGATTTGCCGTGGTTGCCGACGAGGTGCGCAACCTGGCCAAGCGCGTGCAGACCTCCACTGACGAAATCACCCGCATGGTCGCCGACCTGCAGGCTGGCACCCGTGACGCCGTGGAGTTCATGCAGGAGAGTTCGTTCAAGGCCGACGACTGCGTCCGCCAGGCCCAGGAGGCTGGCGCGGCGTTGGCCGAGATTACCGGCGCGGTTGCCCAGATGCGCGAGAGCAATACACAGATTGCCGTCGCCGCGGAGCAGCAAAGCCAAGTGGCCGAAGAGATGAACCGCGCGGTGGTGAGCATCCGCGATGTCACCGAAGAGACCGTCCAGCAGACCATCGACTCGGCCACCACCAGCAGCCACCTGGCGACCCTGGCCGGTGAGCTGAGCAAGGCGATTGGCCAGCTCAAGCTATAGTCGCCATAGCCAGCCTCGATTGGCCCCGTAACCGGGGCCACACTAAGCTTTGGGCATGCCTGCAAGAAAAAGCGCGAGGAGCTGACCATGAGCAAACGACTGCCCAACCTGCACGCCTGGCAATGGCGTGGCTACCACCACAATCACCGGCACCCGACCAATCTGGTGTTGCACCTGATTGCCGTGCCGCTGTTCATCCTCGGTGCGCTTCTGGTGTTGTCAGGCCTGTTCGGCCTGGACCTGGGCCAGATCGCCGTCGGCGTCATTGCCGTGATTGCCGGCCTGGGCCTGCAGCGCCAGGGGCATCGCCTGGAAGCCGAGCAGCCTGAACCGTTCGCCAATCGCAAGGACGCGGTGCAGCGGCTGCTGACCGAGCAGTTCGTCACCTTTCCACGCTTCGTGCTCAGCGGCGCCTGGTGGAGAGCCTGGCGCGAGCGGCACAAGCACCGGCGCTGATGATCAGGCGAACACCGTGACCGTCTGCCGGCTCAGCGCCAGCAACTCCCCTTCGGCACTCCACAATGCTGCCGCCGCATGGCCATAGCCATCGCGCGCATGTTCGGTCTCGACACGGTAATAGCACCAATCCAGCGTTGACAGTTTCACCGTCGGCTGGATGAATTCGATGGTCCAGGTCAAGGTACTGCCCGCGGCAGGCTGCTTGAGAAACGGCATCAGGCTCGGTGGCCAGGCGTCCACCAGCGCCAACAGGTGCGCCTCGTTGACCTGCTCTTCAGCAACATCGCGCAGGCGCACCCAGCCGCCCATGTGGCGCGACGGGTTGCCACTGAACGGCAGGCCTCCGACCGTCCAGCGCAACGCAACATGGCGCATGAACTCCGGGGTGACGCCCTTGATGTAGGGTAACTCCGGAGCCGCTTGCTCAAGCGGTGTCATCGCCACGGCGGGCGCAGCGGCAACATTGATCACCGATGATCGGCCCGCACCAAAATTACCCTGCACCAGCGTCACCACCTGGCCATTCTGAATGGCACGGCCCAGCAAGGTGCTGACTGCCTTGCCCTCACGCAGCACTTCTACCTCGAAACGGATGGGCACATCCGCTGCCGCCGGGCTGACGAAGCTGATGGCCAACGAGCGCACCGGGCGATCGTCGGCGAGCTTCAAACGCATACGCTCATAAACCATGGCCGCCATCAGGCCGCCGAACACGGCGCGCCCCTGGGCCCAGCTGGGCGGAATGCTGACCGTCTCGGGGTTTTCCCGCACCGCGTCGAGCAATTGGTTGAAATTCATCGGCCGGCTCCTGCCTACAGCGAAAGGTTTGCCAATACTAGCCAGCAATCGCCGACCGATCAGCCCGCATATCGGTCATTTGCCGGGCTAACGTCGCTTGAGCGAAGCCTGCAGCGCATCGAGGGTGAGGTCGGCGTTGCGCTCTGCGTCGCGCAGTTGCCGCTCCCAGCCTTCCTTGCAAGGCGCCAGGTCCGGGTGATCCTTGGCCTGCAGCAACCACTGCAGGTGGTCATGCCAATCACCCAGATCGCCCTGGGCCTTCTTCAACAGACGCTGCAGCTTCTTGCCGGCATGGTCGAGCTGCGGATAAGCCTCGTCGCCGTACCGCACCCGCTTGATCAGCAGGCGCAAACGATGGCGATCATGGCCTGGGTCCTGCAGGGCTTCGTGCAGCTTGTGCCATTGCTTGACCAGGCGCTTGTCGACCCGCTTGACCAGCGACCTGGCCAGCCCCTCGCGCTCCGCTGCCCGCAGAAACAGCGGGAACACATCGACTATCGCCAGCACCCGGGTCAGCTGCGGGCTGGCGGCAACACTGGCGAATGCACTGTCCCACCTTGCCAGGCGCCGTTGCCCGGCTTCGGCATAGCCGCGCGCGATGAGCTCGCCAGCCAGCACCTCTCGATCCCGCAGGGGCGTGGTCAGCGCCCCCAACGACCGCGCCGCCGCCTCCAGCTGCTCCACTCCTGGCAGCCCCCGCAGCGGCCGCAACAGGCTGCGCAGGCGCCGCAAGCTGGTCCGCAAGTCGTGCAGCGCCTCGCTGTCAGTATTGGCAGCCAGGCGCTCACGGCAGGCCAGCAGACGCACCTGCAAGGTCAGCAACTGGGCAACGATATGATCGAGCATGGCTGACATGTGACACTCCTTGATCAACGCCCGGCGCGCGACTCACGAATGTAGAAGCGGGCCTTCTCGGACTTGTGGGTGCACCCTTCGTACCCCTCGAACTGCTGCTGCGTCTTGGCACCCGTCAGCAACGACAGCGCCTTGGAATAGCTGACGGTGCCGGCGAAGCCCTCGGCCTTGGCCAGGTCCAGCTCCTTCCAGGCGGCATCGAGCTGAGTCGCGCAGCTCTCACGGTAGGCCGTCTTGCCCGCGCAGCCTGCAAGGGCCAGGGCAATCAGTGGAAGGCAGATCCAGGCTTTCATCGGTAGTACCTCAAAGGTCAAAAAACAGTGGCTGTTCGACGCCAGTGCAACTGAAAAGTGCCCGGCTCGATATGCTTTGCTTAGCGTAGTTCAGCGCCGTCTGGATTGAAGCACAGGCAGCGATGAGTGCATTGTAGAACCATGGTGGCACAAGCCGGGGATCGCTCATGAGCAAACGCGTGGCATTGGTGTTGGGATCGGGAGGCGCTCGTGGGTATGCCCATATCGGCGTGATCGAGGAAATCGAACGGCGCGGCTACGACATCGCCTGCATTGCTGGCTGCTCCATGGGCGCAGTGATTGGCGGTATCTACGCGGCAGGCAAACTGGAGGAATACCGCAACTGGATCGAAAGCCTGGACTACCTGGACGTACTGCGCCTGGTCGATGTCAGTTTCCGCCTTGGCGCCATCCGCGGTGACAAGGTGTTCGGCCAGATCCGCAAGATCGTCGGCGACATGAACATCGAGCAGCTGCGCATCCCTTACACGGCAGTGGCGGCCGACCTGACCAACCAGCAGGAAATCTGGTTCCAGGAAGGCTGCCTGCATCAGGCCATGCGTGCCTCGGCGGCGATACCGAGCCTTTTCACACCGGTGATGCAGGGCAATCGCATGCTGGTCGACGGTGGCATTCTCAACCCTCTGCCGATCGTACCGGTGGTGTCCAGCCACTGTGACCTGATTATCGCGGTCAACCTTAACGCGACCAACCAGAAGCAATACCAGCTGCCGGTGATCGAGCGGCCCGCCGCTTTCAAAATGCGCTTCGATGCCCTGCTCAGCTCACTGGGCTCGCGCCTGCCGTTTCGGCGCAAGCCTGCCGAAGAGCTGATTCGCATCGAGCAGGAGATCGTCGCCGAGGGGCTGGCACCGCCCAACCCGTGGCTGGCCGACACGGCCGACCCCGAGGCCCAGCAACCCGCCGCAGCGCCCGAGGGTGAAGGCGCACCCAAGTCAGCGACCGGCTCGTTCATCATCGACAACGTCGGGCCGGCCTCGCTGCTCGACCTGATCAACCAGAGCTTCGAGGTGATGCAGACGTCACTGGCGCAGTACAAGATCGCCGGGTATCCACCGGATGTGCTGATCAACGTGCCAAAGCGGGTCTGCCGCTTCTTCGAGTTCTACAAAGCGCCGGAGCTCATTGCGCTGGGGCGGGAGATTGCGCGGGATACGCTGGATAACTACGAAGGGATCAAGCGCTAGGTATCGGCCCCTTCGCGAAGGGTAGAAATGAAACAGGCCGCATCGCGCGGCCTGTTTCGTCATGCTTCCATCACTCAGTAACGGGTGATGTCGGCAGTGCCTTCCAGTTGCTTGCGGTAGGCCGCAAAGTCCTGCTGGCCAGCACGCGATGCGAGGTAGCGGCGGATCTGCTGCTTCTCGTCGTCGCTGGCGGCGGCACCTTCGTTGACGCCCTTGAGCTGCAGCACGACCAGGCTGCCGTCGGCCAGGACCACGCTGCCGTACACCGGCTTGTCCTTGGCTTGCGGCTTGGCCAGGCGGAACAGCGCCTGCAGCTCGGCCGGATCGATACCGTCCTGACCACGGGTCACGGCTTCGTGAGCCTTCCACTGCTGACCATCGTGTGCACCAGCGGCAGCGATGGAACCGTCACGCAGGCCGGCAATCAGCTTGTCCGCCTTGGCCTTGAGTTCGGCAGTCGCCTTCTCCTTGGCCAGGTGCTCGCTGATGTTCTTGGCAACGGCTTCCAGAGGCAGTTGCTCCGGCTTGCGGTGTTCCCTGACGCGCAGCACCACGGTGGTTTCCGGGTCGAGTTCGATGGCGGTGCTGTTGGCACCTTCATCCATCACCTCTTCGGAGAACGCCGCCTGAATCACGCCACGGTTGGCCGTGATGCCCTCGCCGCCTTCGCGGCCGAACGGTGCGGACGTCTGCACCTTGAGGTTCAGGTCCTGAGCCGGCTGGGCCAGGTCGGAAGCCTCGTAGGCAGCATCCTGCAGCTGCTTGCTGGCGTCGACATAACGCTGCTCGACCAGAGGGGTCTTCAGGTCGCGGGTCAGCTTGTCCTTCAGGCTGGCAAAACTCGGTACTTCCGGCGCTTGCTTGCCCAGCAGCTTGATCAGGTGGTAGCCGAACTCGGTACGTACCGGGGCCGACACCTGGCCGTCGTTGAGCTTGTACAGCGCGTCTTCGAAGGCCGGGTCATACACGCCTGGGCCTGCGAAGCCCAGATCACCGCCATTGCTGGCAGAACCTGGGTCCTGGGAGAACTCCTTGGCCAGCTTGGCGAAGTCTTCACCCTTGGCCAGGCGCTGCTCGATCTCTTCGGCCTTGGCCTTGGCCTGGGCGTCGGTGACCTTGTCGTTGACCTCGATGAGGATATGCGCGGCATGGCGCTGCTCGGCGAGGTTGGCGACCTCCTTCTCGTACTGGGCCTTGAGTTCGTCGTCGGTGACCTTGACCTGATCGAAGAATGCCGACTTCTTCAGCTCGATGTAGTCGATGACCACCTGGTCCGGCGTCATGAACTCTTTGGCGTGCTGGTCGTAATGCGCCTTGACCTCGTCATCGCTGACCTTCACCGCGGCCGGGTCGGCCTTGAAGGTCAGAGAAGCGAAATCGCGCGTCTGGTTTTCCAGGCGGGCAAAGGCGTCGACCTGCTGGTCGGTGACGAAGCTGCTGCCGGCGATACCGGTACGCAGCTGGCCGATCAGCATCTCTTCCGCGAGCATGTCGCGGAACTGCATGCGGCCATAGCCCAGCTGGCGGATGACCTGATCGAAACGATCGGCATTGAACTTGCCATCGACCTGGAATTCCGGCGTCTGCAGGATCACCTGGTCCAGCGCGGCTTCGGAGAAGGCGAACTTGGCGTCTCTGGCACCCTGCAGCAGCAGTTTGCGATCGATCAGACCTTTGAGCGCGGCGTCGCGCAGGCGCTTTTCATCCAGCACCGCTGGGTCAAAATCCTTGCCCAACTGTTGCATCAGCTGGCGGCGCTGCATGTCGGCGGCCTGGCTCAGCTCATTCTGGCTAATGGTGTCGCCGTTTACCTTGGCCGCGTCCTGGCTGTGGGTGGCGGCCTTGAAAATGGCTTCGAAACCGGTCAACGCCATCAACACGACGATGAGGCCGATGATGGTCTTGGCAATCCAACCTTGTGAATTGTCCCTGATATTTTGCAGCATGCGTCCCCCAGAAACGGCTGTACCACTGCGTCGACAACCGCGGAGCGTGGGTAGAATCCTGATAAAAGAAAGGCGCATCCGAGGATGCGCCTTTTCTTAGCAAACGTGTCAGGCGGGAACGTTTGCGACCCGCCATCAGCGTGCTCGGACCCGGCCAGGCCTGGTCCGATTGAAAGACGACTTAGTTGACGGCGTCTTTCAGGCCTTTGCCAGCCTTGAAGCCTGGAACCTTGGCGGCTTCGATCTTGATCGCCTTGCCAGTCTGAGGGTTACGGCCGGTGCGCTCGGCGCGCTCCTTGACCGAGAAGGTACCGAAGCCAACCAGTACCACATCGTCACCTTGCTTCAGGGCGCCGGTGACGGATTCGATGACTGCGTCCAGCGCACGGCCGGCTACAGCTTTCGGGATGTCTGCAGATGCGGCGATAGCGTCAATCAGTTCCGACTTGTTCACTCTAAGTCCCCTTATTTCTCTATTGAGTTTGTTTCTAAGTATGTAATGAAAAGCTGATGAAACCTGTACCAGGAGGCCGTTTGACAATAGCGTGCCGCTTTATAGCAAGGCCCCGAAAAAACTGTCAAGAAAAGCCCCCCAGCCAAAAACTACTAATGCGTGCTGATTCTTTCCTTAGCATCGCCGTCGCGTTTGTCATCTTTCGCGACAATCTCCGGAGCCACATCTGGCAAGGGCTCCGGGGCGTATTGCAGCGCAATTTGCAGGACTTCGTCAATCCATTTGACCGGTTTGATCTGCAGATCCTGTTTGATATTTTCCGGAATTTCCTTCAAATCGCGAACATTCTCCTCGGGAATGATCACCGTCTTGATCCCGCCCCGGTGTGCTGCCAGCAGTTTTTCCTTCAACCCGCCAATCGCCAGGACCTGGCCGCGCAGGGTGATTTCGCCGGTCATGGCCACGTCAGCGCGCACCGGAATCTGCGTCAGCGCCGATACCAGCGCGGTACACATGCCGATACCCGCGCTCGGGCCGTCCTTCGGCGTGGCGCCCTCGGGCATGTGGATATGCACGTCGTGCTTCTCGTGGAAATCGGCGGCAATACCCAGGCTGCGGGCACGGCTGCGGACCACGGTTTGCGCGGCAGTGATCGACTCGACCATGACATCGCCCAGCGAGCCGGTCTTGATCAGCTGGCCCTTGCCAGGGATCACCACCGACTCGATGGTCAGCAATTCGCCGCCCACCTGGGTCCAGGCAAGGCCGGTAACCTGGCCGATCTGGTCCTGCTGCTCGGCCAGGCCGTAGCGGAACTTGCGAACGCCGAGCAGGTGCTCGAGCTGTTCACCGGTAACCTTGACCTTGACCTGCTTCTGCCCGGTATGTTCCTTGACCACCTTGCGGCAGACCTTGGCGATCTGGCGCTCCAGGCCACGCACACCCGCTTCGCGGGTGTAGTAACGGATGATGTCGCGAATCGCCGAGACGTCGATCTCCAGCTCTTCGACCTTCAGGCCGTTGGCCTTGACCTGCTTGGGCGTCAGGTACTTGACCGCGATGTTGATCTTCTCGTCTTCGGTGTAACCGGGCAGGCGGATGACTTCCATCCGGTCCAGCAGCGCCGGTGGGATGTTCATCGAGTTCGAGGTGCACAGGAACATCACGTCCGAGAGGTCGTAGTCGACTTCCAGGTAGTGGTCGTTGAAATTGTGATTCTGCTCGGGGTCGAGCACTTCCAGCAGCGCCGAGGCCGGGTCGCCACGCATGTCGCTGCCCATCTTGTCGATCTCGTCGAGCAGGAACAGCGGGTTGCGTACACCCACCTTGGTCATCTTCTGGATCAGGCGGCCAGGCATCGAACCGATGTAGGTACGACGGTGACCCCGAATCTCGGCCTCGTCACGCACGCCACCCAGGGCCATGCGCACGAACTTGCGGTTGGTCGCGGCAGCGATCGACTCGGCCAGCGAGGTCTTGCCCACGCCGGGCGGGCCGACCAGGCACAGCACCGGGCCGCGGATCTTCTTCACCCGCTTCTGCACGGCGAGGTACTCGAGAATCCGCTCCTTGACCTCTTCCAGGCCATAGTGGTCGGCATCGAGGATCTCTTCGGCCTTGGCCAGATCCAGGCGTACCTTGCTCTGGGCCTTCCACGGCACCTGCACGAGCCAGTCAAGGTACGAGCGCACCACGGTGGCCTCGGCGGACATCGGCGACATCTGCTTGAGCTTGTTCAGCTCGGCCTGGGCCTTGGTCAGGGCGTCTTTCGGCAGGCCAGCGCCTTCGATGCGCTTTTTCAGCTCTTCGACTTCGTTGTGGCCCTCGTCACCGTCGCCAAGTTCCTTCTGAATGGCCTTCATCTGCTCATTCAGGTAGTACTCGCGCTGGCTGCGCTCCATCTGTTTCTTCACCCGGCCACGGATACGCTTCTCGACCTGCAGCAGGTCGATTTCGGCATCCAGCAGGGCCAGCACGTGCTCGACCCGGGCCGCCAGGTCGACGATCTCGAGGATTTCCTGCTTCTGCTCGATCTTCAGCGCCATGTGCGCGGCCATGGTATCGACCAGGCGACCAGGCTCTTCAATGCTGTTCAGCGACGACAGCACTTCGGCGGGGACTTTCTTGCCCAATTGCACGTACTGCTCGAATTGCGAGAGCAGCGTGCGCACGAAGACTTCCGACTCGCGCTCGGCGGCGTCGGTTTCATCGATCAGGGAAACTTCGGCACGGATGTGCCCTTCTACTTCGGTGAAACGCTCGACCGCACCGCGCTGCTCGCCCTCGACCAACACCTTGACAGTGCCATCGGGCAGCTTCAGCAGTTGCAATACGGTAGCGACGGTACCGACCCGATACAGGGCGTCTTCGCCTGGATCGTCATCGGCAGGGTTTTTCTGGGCCAGCAGCAGGATCTGCTTCTCGCCCGTCATCGCCGCCTCAAGGGCTTCGATAGACTTCTCACGCCCCACGAACAGTGGGATGACCATGTGCGGATAGACGACGACATCGCGCAATGGCAAAAGAGGCAAGTCGAGGGTGGTCTTCATGATTTCGCCTCTACAGCGGCCTTATGGCCGGAAACCGGTGGAAATGATGCTTGGACCTAATGTGGGGGCACGCTTGGGAAATTACAAGCGCTTGCATAGGAAAAGCAGAAAGGGGCCCGTAGGCCCCCTCCTTGCTTTGCGGCTATCACCCGGTATTCACCTGCAATCAGGCGTCGGGTGCGGCCTTGGCTTGCGGCTCGCTGTTCTCGTAGATCATCAGCGGCTGCGAGGTGCCTTCGATGACGCTCTCGTCGATCACCACCTTGCTGACATCCTTCTGCGAAGGAATCTCGTACATGGTGTCGAGCAGCACGCCTTCGAGGATCGAACGCAGGCCACGAGCGCCCGTCTTGCGCTCCAGGGCCTTGCGTGCGACGGCCTTGAGGGCGTCGGTGCGGAACTCGAGGTCCACGCTTTCCATCTCGAACAGCTTGGCGTACTGCTTGGTCAGGGCATTCTTCGGCTCGGTGAGGATTTGCATCAGTGCAGCCTCGTCAAGCTCGTCGAGGGTCGCCAGAACCGGCAGGCGACCCACGAACTCGGGGATCAGGCCAAACTTGACCAGATCGTCCGGCTCGACTTCGCGCAGCGATTCGCCGACCTTCTTGCCCTCTTCCTTGCTGCGTACTTCGGCGCCAAAACCGATGCCACCCTTGGTGGAGCGGTTCTGGATGACCTTTTCCAGGCCAGAGAAGGCGCCACCGCAGATGAACAGGATGTTGCGGGTATCAACCTGCAGGAATTCCTGTTGCGGGTGCTTGCGGCCGCCCTGCGGCGGAACCGAAGCAACGGTGCCCTCGATCAGCTTCAGCAGTGCCTGCTGCACGCCTTCACCCGAAACGTCGCGGGTGATGGACGGGTTGTCCGACTTGCGCGAGATCTTGTCGATCTCGTCGATGTAGACAATGCCCATCTGGGCCTTTTCCACGTCGTAATCGCACTTCTGCAGCAGTTTCTGAATGATGTTCTCGACGTCCTCACCCACATAACCGGCTTCGGTCAAGGTGGTGGCGTCTGCGATGGTAAACGGTACGTTCAACAGTCGCGCAAGGGTTTCGGCGAGCAGGGTCTTGCCCGAGCCGGTAGGCCCGATGAGCAGGATGTTGCTTTTGCCGAGTTCGACTTCGTCGCCCTTCTTGTCACGCTGGTTCAGGCGCTTGTAGTGGTTGTACACCGCTACCGAGAGCACCTTCTTCGCGCGCTCCTGACCGATGACGTACTGGTCCAGGATGCCGCTGATTTCTTTCGGCGAAGGCAATTTGTGCGCGCTGCTTTCGGCCTGGGCTTCCTGCACCTCCTCACGGATGATGTCGTTGCACAGGTCGACGCACTCGTCGCAGATAAATACCGAGGGCCCGGCAATCAGTTTGCGCACTTCGTGCTGGCTTTTGCCGCAGAAGGAGCAATAAAGCAATTTGCCGCTGTCCTCGCCGTTACGGGTGTCAGTCATTCGATCGATCCAATCCGGTAGGCTTGCAACACAAGATGAAGGCAATTGCGGGCTTTTTCAAGTCCGCAGGTAGGCGCTTTGCGCACCTACCTGCTCTGGCACCTGGGTTCAGGAGGCCAGTTGCCGCTTGTCGTATACCGAGTCGATCAGGCCGTACTCGGCCGCGCGCGAGGCGCTCATGAAATTGTCACGCTCGGTGTCACGCTTGATGGTCTCGAGGTCCTGACCGGTGTGGTAGGCCAGCAGCTCGTTCAGGCGTGCCTTGATATTGAGGATTTCCTGGGCGTGAATCTCGATATCGGTGGCCTGCCCCTGGAAACCGCCCAGTGGCTGGTGGATCATCACGCGCGAGTTCGGCAGGCAGTGACGCTTGCCCTTGGCACCTGCGGCCAGCAGGAACGCACCCATGCTGCAGGCCTGGCCGATGCAGATGGTCGAGACGTCCGGCTTGATGAACTGCATGGTGTCGTAGATCGACATGCCAGCAGTCACCGAACCGCCTGGGGAGTTGATGTACAGATGGATATCCTTGTCCGGGTTTTCCGCTTCAAGGAACAGCAGCTGCGCCACAACCAGGTTGGCCATGTAATCCTCTACCGGGCCAACCAGGAAGATCACTCGCTCCTTCAACAGGCGCGAGTAGATGTCGTAGGCACGTTCGCCACGGGCGGACTGCTCGATAACCATCGGGACCAGGCCGCCTGCGGCCTGGATGTCAGAGCTCTGCTGAATATAAGAATTGCGGGACATGTCCTGCGCTCACTCCCAAATAGTCATGGCTTGATAACGCACAAGCCAGCTCGAAGGCTGGCTTGTGGGGGTTTCCTACGAGAGAAGCCTGTTACTCAGCGGCGGCAGGGGCCTGGGCTGGCTTTACGGCGTCTTCGTACGAGACCGACTTGTCGGTCACAGTCGCTTTCTGCAGAACAGTATCTACAACTTGTTCTTCCAGCACAACCGAACGGACTTCGTTCAGTTGCTGGTCGTTCTTGTAGTACCAGGAAATGACCTGCTCAGGCTCCTGGTAAGCCGAGGCCATTTCTTCGATCATTTCGCGAACCTTGCCTTCGTCCGGCTTCAGCTCGAACTGCTTGACCACTTCGGCGACGATCAGGCCCAGCACCACGCGGCGCTTGGCTTGCTCTTCGAACAGCTCGGCCGGCAGTTGCTCAGGCTTGATGTTGCCACCGAACTGCTGAACAGCCTGCACGCGCAGACGGTTGACTTCGTTTTCCAGCAGCGCCTTTGGCACTTCGATCGGGTTGGCGGCCAGCAGACCGTCCATGACCTGGTTCTTGACCTTGGTCTTGATCGCCTGACGCAGTTCACGCTCCATGTTCTTGCGAACTTCGCTGCGGAAGCCTTCCAGGGTCGACTCCTTGATGCCGAACTGGGCGAAGAACTCTTCGTTCAGCTCTGGCAGCACTGGGGCCGACACGCTGTTGACGGTGATGGTGAACTCGGCGGCCTTGCCGGCCAGGTCCAGGTTCTGGTAGTCCTCGGGGAAGGTCACGTTGACAACGCGCTCTTCACCCGCCTTGGCGCCAACCAGGCCGTCTTCGAAGCCAGGGATCATGCGACCGGAACCCAGTACCAGCTGAGTGCCTTTGGCGGAACCGCCGGCGAACACTTCACCGTCGACCTTGCCGACGAAGTCGATGTTGACCTGGTCGTCGTTCTGCGCAGCGCGCTCGACAGCTTCGAAACGGGTGTTCTGCTTGCGCAGCACTTCCAGCATGTTGTCCAGGTCGGCGTCAGCCACTTCGGCGCTCAGGCGCTCGACGTTGATCGACTCGAAGCCGGCAACGGTGAACTCCGGGAATACTTCGAAGACCGCAACGAACTCCAGGTCCTTGCCCTTCTCGAAGGACTTCGGCTCGACGGCCGGAGCGCCAGCAGGGTTCAGCTTCTGCTCGACGATGGCTTCGTAGAAGGAAGCCTGGACCAGGTCACCGAAGGCCTCTTGACGGGCATCGGCTTCGAAACGCTGACGGATCACGCTCATCGGCACCTTGCCTGGGCGGAAGCCCGCGACCTTGGCGCGCTTGGCAGTCTGTTGCAGACGCTTGTTGACTTCGTTCTCGACGCGCTCGGCCGGAACGGCGATGGTCATGCGGCGCTCGAGAGCGGAAGTGTTTTCAACAGAAACTTGCATGGATATTCCTCGTTGCACAGACGTTAGCCGGCGATAGCCCGACTCCAGAATCAAGGGCGAACATTCTAGTGAGTCACGCACCAGAAGTCACCCCACCCGGGACGACGGGAAACCACGCCGGTCGATTAACTTGCATGGCCCGCACGGTGAAGTGCCGAGCCTCTTTATATAGAAGGCCGCATACCAGCCAACGCCGGCACACAACCGAAATACCTTGTCAAACATCCGCCAGCTTGAGAGCGACCCGTTTATTCAGGATCGATCTCGTTGAACTGGCAGTACTCCTCCCACTCCATGCCCAACGCCTCGGCCACTTCGCGATGGGTCTCCAGGCGCATGGCCCGCAGCTGCTCGGGGCTTTCGGCAATCAGCTGCAACGCCAGCTCCCAAGGCTGCAGCCCCTGCTCATCGGCAGCATCCTCGAATGCCCACTCGATCTGCTGGGCCTGCTCACGCGCATCCAGCTCACGAATTTCTTCGAGCAGTTGCGGATTGGCTTCGGCAAAGCGCTGCAACGCCAGGGCCTGGCGGGCTTCTTTTGCAATCATCAGGGGTATTCCTCTGCCGGCCAAATGGACCGGTGTTTCAACCGGCTGAAATCTAACAGCTTTTATTGGGGTGCCACCAGAGGATTGCAAGGGGGATTGAGTAATGGCTGCGAAGTCCTGGCTTGAGAGCTGTGGCGCCTGCAATATCGAGCGCCGCCCGCCCGGCGCATCGCGGATGAATCCGCTCCTACAGGCGCCAAATCCCTCAAGGCAGGCACCCCGAAAACAACAAAGGCGCCCGATCTCACGATCAAGGCGCCTTCGAAAATATGGGGTGGACGATGGGAATCGAACCCACGACAACTGGAATCACAATCCAGCGCTCTACCAACTGAGCTACGCCCACCATATTGCGGTGTTGCGATACAACCTTACAGAAGCATGGTGCGGACGAAGAGACTCGAACTCTTACAGCTTGCGCCGCTGGAACCTAAATCCAGTGTGTCTACCAATTTCACCACGTCCGCGTAACGCTTAAAAACAAAGGCGCCAGATCATTCAATCAACGGCGCCTTCGTCGAATATGGGGTGGACGATGGGAATCGAACCCACGACAACCGGAATCACAATCCGGCGCTCTACCAACTGAGCTACGCCCACCATATTGCATTACAGCCTTACTTGCTTGCCCAAGCTGCCTAAATGGCGCACCCGGCAGGACTCGAACCTGCGACCATCCGCTTAGAAGGCGGATGCTCTATCCAGCTGAGCTACGGGCGCTTAAGCTTGAAGCCTAACCGAACAAGCCGTTAACAGATAACTGCCAAACCACTCATTCTGCCCGACCTCGCCAACCAGTGCTAGGCTGTGCCCGACAAGTGCGGCGAATCTTATAGGCGAGCCTACAGGTCGTCAACACCTTTCTAGAAAAAATTTAAATTATTTAAGGGGTTAGAGGATTTGCCCGACCACCCGCCTTTGCCCTAGGGCGATGTCGTGCGAGAATGCGCCCTCTTTATTGTTACTTTCTCGATGGTTAATCACGCGTCTATGACTGCACACCTAATCGATGGCAAGGCGATCGCCGCCAACCTGCGCAAGCAGATCGCTCAACGTGTCGAGGAGCGTCGCCAGCAAGGCCTGCGCACGCCGGGCCTGGCGGTGATCCTGGTCGGCACCGACCCCGCCTCCCAAGTCTATGTCTCGCACAAGCGCAAGGACTGCGAAGAGGTCGGCTTCATCTCCCAGGCATTCGACCTGCCCAGCGAGACTACGCAGCAAGCGCTGACCGAGCTGATCGACCGCCTCAATGACGACCCGGCCGTCGACGGCATCCTGCTGCAGCTGCCGCTGCCGGCGCACCTGGACGCCTCGCTGCTGCTCGAACGCATCCGCCCCGACAAAGACGTCGACGGCTTCCACCCTTACAACATCGGCCGCCTGGCCCAGCGTATCCCGCTGCTGCGCCCGTGCACGCCAAAAGGCATCATGACCCTGCTGGAAAGCACCGGTCAGGACCTGTACGGCATGAACGCGGTCATCGTCGGCGCGTCCAACATCGTTGGCCGCCCGATGGCCATGGAGCTGCTGCTGGGCGGTTGCACCGTGACCGTCTGCCACCGCTTCACCAAGGATCTGGCCGGCCACGTCGGCCGCGCCGACCTGGTGGTCGTGGCCGCCGGCAAGCCGGGCCTGGTCAAGGGTGAGTGGATCAAGGAAGGCGCCATCGTCATCGACGTCGGCATCAACCGCCAGGAAGATGGCAAGCTGGTCGGCGACGTGGTCTACGAGACCGCCCTGCCGCGCGCCGGCTGGATCACGCCGGTGCCAGGCGGCGTCGGGCCGATGACCCGCGCCTGCCTGCTGGAGAATACGCTGTATGCGGCTGAAGAGCTGCACAAGTAACAGCGCCTGACATGAAGACGGCACCTCTGGCAGGTGCCGTTTTTTTTGCTTGCGCCACAGCGCAGCCGATTCGGCTGCCGGTTGCGCAAATTCAGCCGCTCCCGCTGCCAGCACCCCCTGCTTCAGCCAGCATCGCCACGCTCCGCGCCCGACAATATTTCCAGAGACCTCACTGGAAGCGTCGCCGCAAGGAGACCCGTCATGACCCGCTATATCGATGTGCAAGACCTGGCCCGCCTGGTCAACCGCAAAGGCCTGGCCACTTGCCTGGTAGAGATGGCCGAGTACATTCGCCAGGACTACCTGCGCTGGCCGGCCTTCGAGAAGTGCGCCCGGGTGGCCAACCATTCGCCCGGCGGGGTCATCGAGCTGATGCCGGTGTCCGATGCCAGCCTGTACGCCTTCAAGTACGTCAACGGCCATCCGAAGAACACGCAACACGGCCTGCCCACGGTGATGGCCTTCGGTACCCTGGCCGATGTCGACACCGGCACCCCCCTGCTGCTCAGCGAGATGACCCTGACCACGGCGATCCGTACCGCTGCCACCTCGGCACTGGCAGCTCGCTACCTGGCACGGGAGGACAGCCGCTGCATGGCACTGATCGGCAACGGCTCGCAAAGCGAGTTCCAGGCCATCGCCTTCAATACCCTGGTGGGCATCGACGAGATCCGCCTGTACGACATCGACCCGGCGGCCTCGGCCAAGCTGGTCGCCAACCTGGCCTGCCGTCCCGGCCTGAAGCTGAGCATCGCCAACTCCGTCGCCGAAGCGGTACGTGGTGCCGATATTGTCACCACCGTCACGGCTGACAAGGCCTACGCGACCATCCTTACCCCAGAGATGATCGAGCCGGGCATGCACCTGAACGCCGTGGGTGGCGACTGCCCGGGCAAGACCGAGCTGCACCGTGACATCGTCGAGCAGGCGCGAGTGATCGTCGAGTACGAGCCGCAGAGCCGGGTCGAAGGCGAGATTCAGCAGATGCCTGAAAATTCGCCGGTAGTCGAGTTCTGGCAGGTGCTCGCCGGGCTTGTTCACGGCCGCGAGCATGCCGAACAGGTCACGCTGTTCGACTCGGTCGGCTTTGCCCTGGAGGACTACTCGGCCCTGAGCTATGTGCTGGACACCGCGCGCATGCTGGGCATTGGCCAGGACATCGCGCTGGTGCCGAAGCTGGAGAACCCGAAAGACCTCTACTCACTGCTGCAACCACGCGTGGTTGGCGTACGCTCGACGCGCAAGGCAGACACGGCCTGCGCCTGATGCACCCTGGGGCTGCGCAGCGGCCCCGGTTTACGCCTACCCTGTCCATGCCCCCTACCGAAAGAAACCCTGCGCATGGACACCAAGGACGCCAACACCCCACCGCTGGACCGCATCGACGAAGCCATCATCGATGTGCTGCGCCACGATGGCCGCATCACCTTCGAAAAGCTCTCGAACCTTGTCCACCTCACCCCCCGCCCGTGCCTGGAACGCGTGCGCAAGCTTGAACGACGCGGCGTGATCCGCGGCTACGGCGCCATCATCGACCTGCAAAAGCTCGCCCCGGGCCTGTCACTGCTGGTGCTGGTGGCCCTGTCCAACCAGAGCGGGCGCGCTGCACAAAAAGCCTTCGAAGCCACCATGCTGGCTTGCCCGGAGGTCTACGAATGCCAACTGATCAGCGGCCACTTCGACTACAGCCTGCGCCTGCGCTGCCGGGACATGGAACACTATCGGGTGCTGAGCGAAAGCTGGATGAATGACGACGCGTTGCACATCGACAAGCTGGTGGCCCATCCTGAGCTGGCGTCAATCAAGTGCATGGCGCCACAGATCGGGCAGTAACCCGGTAACTACAGTGCTTCGCTGCATTCAATAGGCTGGCCGTTTCCTTGCAATGGAGCACGGCCCATGCCTCAAACCCCCTCGCCCCACCTGGCATTCATCCAGCAACGCATGCCCCAGTGGCTGAAGTCCTGCAGCGCCAGCCAGCGCAAGCAGCTTGAGCTGCGCCTGCGCGACAGCCATCGCGCCAGCAAACGACTGCGCCAGCAACTGGCCCCCCTGCAGACGCCCGAAGCGTTCTGCCGCTCACGGCTGGATGACGCGCTGTCTTACTGGTTTGCAGACCAGGATCTCCCTGACGTCGACCAGGGCTGGTTGTGGCATGCAAGCCAACGGCGCGGCATGTCCTGGCTGGAAGCGGCCATGCAGAACTTCGATGAAGCTGACCAGGTACGGCTGTACCTGCGCAAGGATGCACCGGCAGCCAGCGACCTCGATGCCGGGCGTTTCGTGAAGGCTATTCGCAACCTCGACCTCGGCCGCCTCTACCACGATCATCTGGCCGATCTGCTCGATACCGAGCTCACGTCACGGCTACAGCAAGATCAGGACCGTGCAGCCTTCGCCGCCGAGTTGAGCCTGGCACTGCTGCGCGGCGACATCGACAGCCGTGGCGCGTCCCTGGGTGAGGCGGCATTGGCGGGTACCATGCAGCTTGCCCGCCCCGACGGCAGCCAGCAAGCGCTTGAGTGCAGCTATCTGAGCCTGCTCGACTGCCCGTTGAACGGGCCGTTGATGGTCAGCCTGCAGGCAGGCACAGGCCCTGCACCCTGCCTGCTTTACCTGCCTGGGCACCCGAGCAAAGCCATGCGCCAGTATTCCTCCCGGGCGGAACTGGGCCGCGGCCTCACCCAGATGCTCTGGCACGATGATGAACGGCGTTCATTTCTGCGTTACGTTAGCCATGAGCAACACCCCCGGTTTGCCGCAAGGCTTCGCGAAACGCTGTTCCCCCGTTATCCCTACGCCGTCGTACAGCCAGCCACGCCGGTACTGGAGAAAGGCCAGCAGGTCAGCTGGATTACCCGACTTTTCCCTAGCCCCCATCACCTCTGGCAGGAGACGCTGGACAAGAATGCGCGGCTGGCCTGGAGCGCTACAGCCTGGCGCAAGGACTGCTTTGCCGAGCGCACGCGCACCCAGATCGAGCGCAGGCTGGAGGACGCCAGCAGCATCGTGGTGCCAACCGAACAACACGACGCGGCGGCACTGCGCGCGCGAATAGAGAGCTGGTTGCAGGCCGGCCTCAACCTGCTCAATGTCGCCAGTTTCTTCGTTCCGGGCCTGGCCGAAGTCATGCTGGTGGTGGGCGGTGCGCAGCTGGTCGACGAGTTCCTCGAGGGTGTCCACGCCGCCAATGAACACGACACCGACGCAGCAGTCGCCCATTTGTTCGCCGTGTTCGAGAATCTGGCGCAAGTCGCCGTACTGGGTGCTGCCGGTCATTTTGTCGAACCTCAAGGCCCATTGCAGCAATGGCACAGGATTGGTCATGGCGAGGCCGAGCGCTTGTGGCACGGCGACGTTACAGCGTTCGCCCAGCCTCGCCCGTGGCCTGTGGATACACCGCCAACCGCAGACGGCCTGTACGTGTGGCAGGAGCGGCACTGGTGGCAGCACGAGGGCCAGGCGCTGGCACTGGAGCGCGAAGCAAAGGGTGGCTGGCGCCTGGCGCCGGGCGCTGGCCATCGCCACCAGCCCAGGTTGTTCGGCAACGGTGACGGCACCTGGCTGCTGGAGCACGAGCGGCCACTGGCCTGGCGCAGTCCGCAACTGGCGCGGCGCCTTGGCCCTGCGTGCGACGGCCTGGACGACACCGCCATGGCTAACGCTCTGCGCAGCAGCGGCTACGACGACGCGGCATTGCGCCGGCTGCTGCTCGATCACCGCCCCCTGCCTGCACTGTTGCTGGACAACCTCGAAGCATTTGGCGCCACACCCCTGCCATTCATCGAAAGGAGTGATACCGCTGTGCTGGCCAGGGACTTCCCCCGGCTCAGCCCACGCGCGCGCAACGAGATCCTGAACACGGCCTCCTCACGGGACGTGGCGCAACTCAGGCAAACCGGTCGACTCCCTCTGGCCATGGCTGAGCAGGCCAGGTTGCGCCTGCGCGAGGCCCGTCTCGACCGGGCACTGCGGCAACTGCGACAGGTTTCATCGCGCAGCAACGACCGCGATGCGCTGGTTTTTGCCAACCTGTCACGCTTGCCGGGCTGGACCGGCACCCTACGCCTGGAGCTTATTGAAGAAGGCAACCTGGTGACAGCGGTTGGCGAGCAAGGCGCCGAGCTGAAGCGTGTCCTGCGCAGCAAGCAGGGCTACGAGCCGGTCGACGCTTCAGGGCAAACGCTTGGCAACAAGGACGAGCTACTGAATGCCATCCTGCACGCACTGCCTGACAGTGAGCGCGATGCGCTGGGGCTGGCCATTCACGACGCGCCCCGCTTGCGCGATGCCCTGTTCGACCTGGCCTGTGGCGACCGCGAAGCAACCGCACGCGACCTCGGCATGGCCCCGGTGCGCCCGCTGTACAACCCGCCCAGGCGGCTGCCTGGCAGCCAGCGCCTGGGCTATCAGCTCAGCGGCCGCGGCCAGGGCGTACTGACGCACGACGAACTGTTCGACCAACTCTACCCTGCCGGCAACCGCCAGGATCGTCAGCTGTTGCGCCAGCGCCTGCGCCATGAAGCAGGCCCAGGGTCGGCCGCTTTCATGCGCTCGCTGGAACGCCTGCATAACGACTATCGGCGCCTGGACAACGACTTGCAGGACTGGGTCGAACATGCCCAGGGGCAGCAGCGCGCTGCCCGTGAACGCCAGGCCCAGCGCATACGCCATGCGTGGCGGCGGGAAAACCCCGATGACCCCAGCGCAACGATCGACTTCGTGACCCTTGAAATCGATGCGGCGCAGCTGGACTCATTACCCACAATGCCGGTGCCCCTTCCCCACGTTCGCCAGCTGCGCATCAGCGGCCTGGCCGACCATGCCCATACCCGTCTGGACAGTTTTCTCAGCGCCTTCCCCCAGGTGCGCCATCTGGACCTTGAAGACAATGCCCTTCGCGTCCTGCCTCCAGCATTGGCCGAACTCGGCGAAGTGCAATCGCTCGATCTCTCGCACAATCTGCTCGATCTGTCCCGGGAGGCCGACATCACGATCCTGACGCGCCTGACCAACCTCCAGCGCCTCAACCTGTCGCAGTGCCTTCAGCACCTGCCGGTCAACGCGCTGCAACGGCTCGCCAGCCTGCCAGCCCTTACGTTCTTCCAGGCCGACCTGAACACCTTGAGCCTCAGTGCGGAGCATTTCCAGGCATTGCAAAGCTGGCCAAGCCTCACCCACCTCGAACTGGGCCGCAACGAAATCGTCCTGACCGAAGCAAGCCGCGCGGCGCTGGCGGGGCTGAATCGGCTGCGCCTGCTATCACTGCGCTGGAACTCTCTGGAACTGGCGCCCGACCTGACCGGCTGGACCGCACTCGAACAGCTCGACCTGGAGCGTACCTTGATCGCCGAATGGCCCAATGGGCTGACCACCCTGATGAACCAGCAGCCGCTCAACCTGCACGCCATCGACCTGAGCCTGAACGAGCTGAGCGACGCTCCAGCCTTGCGTGACACCGCGTTCGCTCGCCGGGTGCGGGAGCACGACCAGGAACTGACCTACTCCTTCGACGACAACCCGTTCAACGATCTGGCCTTGCAACGCCTGGAGGAAGCCGGGCTGCCTGTCGACCAGGAAGGGTCGGACATAGATGACTGGTCAGCCGGCTGGCCAGCTCCCCTGCGCGCGCACCTGGCGCAGTTCTGGACGGACGCGAACTGGCAGCCGCTGTTCGACCTGTACCAGCGGCTACCCAACACTGAGGCCTACCGCGTCAGCGCAGCAGCGATGGACGAACGCATGCGTCAGGTGCTGCAGACCCTGGTCGATGGCGCCCGGCAAGATCAGGCCGGCACCGGTTTTGCCCAGCTGCAACAGCAGATCAACGACCTGCTGCTGGACGCCGGCCAGGAGTGTGTCGACCAGACCAGCCTGCTGTTCCAGCAGGTCGAGACGCAAGTGACGCTGTGGCAGTCGGTGGCGCATGCCACACCCGGCGCCAGCCATGAACAGGTTGCCATCGACAGCGTGGCGGGCCTGATGCGCCAACGTCTGCTCGATGAGCATATCGGCACATTGTTCAACGCCCGGCGCGCCAGGCGCCGGGCCCTGGCCGAAGCGCGCAGTACTGCGGAACGCGAAGCTGCCCCCGCCCTGTCGAGGCATGACGACCTCAGCGATACGCAACTGACCGAAGCGAATTTCCTCCTCGATGAACTGGAAATGGCCTTGTATGCACGCATTCGTCTGCAACAACGACTGCGGCTACCTGCGCAGCCGGACGGCATGCGTTTCGCATATCTGGCGCGCCTGAGCGATACCACCTTGCAACGGTTGGAGCAGGCGGTGTGGAGCGAGGCGACTGCGACGCACCTGAATGCCTGGGCCGGCGCTGAGCCCTTCTGGCAGCGCTGGCTGCAGCGCCTGCATCCTCAAGCCTTCCAACAGTTCGACCTACAATGGGAAGGGGCTTCGGAGTATTTCGATACACTCAATGACAGCACCACCGCAGTCGGCGCCTACACCGGCCCAGAGGTCCCACAGGCCTACATCGCCAGCCTGGAACAGCACATCGGGCATATTGCCTGGCGCCACGCAGGGGTGCTGCAACGCGTTGACCTGTCCAATGACGGAGCGCTGTACCTGCGAGCCTCGGAGCTGTTGCTGGAAAGTCGACAACACGCCCGTGAAACGCTATTGGCGACCCTGACAGCGGCCATGAGCGAAGCCAACCCGCAAGCCTTCGTGCCCGATAATTGAGGCGCCCGCCCCGTGCTGACCAGCTACACGGGGCCCACCCCCTCCCGTGGACTTGGCAAGCTGCTTGCACCGACCAAGGAGACGCCCGCCAGGTCCCGACCTGTTGCGCCGTTGCGCTTGGGCAACCACACAGCCCCATGCACCGAACTAGAGCCCTGCCGGCGTCAATGCCCCACAACTGGTCAGACCGGTAAGGCCAAAATTCCTTGCCAAGTCGGTCTTTTCGCGGTTTTATGACTCCGCGCTGAACAAACCGGTAAGACCACAATAATTAAGTCCTGCGCTCTTTCGCCCCGTGCGGCACCGAAGCAAGGACACCGATCTGAGATCTCTCCCATGCTCAAATGGTGCTCGCGTTCGATCTTCCTGCAAGTTGTGCTCGGCCTCGCCCTCGGCATCGCCTGCGGCCTCAGCTTCCCCGACCTGTCCCTGCAGCTCAAACCCCTCGGCGACGGCTTCATCAAGCTGATCAAGATGCTCATCGGCCTGATCGTGTTCTGCGTGGTGGTCAGCGGCATTTCTGGCGCCGGCGACCTGAAGAAGGTCGGGCGCATCGGCCTGAAATCGGTGATCTACTTCGAAGTGCTGACCACCATTGCCCTGGTCATCGGCCTGGTGTTCGCCTTCAGCAGCGGCATCGGTAGCGGCGCCAACATCCACCTCGACCAGCTGTCCAGCGCCGATGCCAGCAGCCTGGCCGAGCGCGGCCAGCACATCCATGGGGCCACGGCGTTCTTCATGGACCTGATCCCGACGTCAGTGGTGGGCGCCTTCGCCGACAACAATATCCTTCAGGTGCTGCTGTTCTCGGTACTGTTCGGCAGTGCCTTGAACCTGGTGGGCGACTCGGCCGCCGGCATCTCGCGGCTGATCAACGAACTGAGCCACGTCATCTTCCGCATCATGGGCATGATCGTGCGTCTGGCACCGATCGGCGTGTTCGGCGCCATCGCCTTCACCACCAGCAAGTACGGCCTGGAATCGCTGCAGCACCTGGGCGGCCTGGTGGCATTGTTCTACCTGACCTGCGCCGGCTTCGTGCTGATTGTGCTGGGTACCGTGATGCGCGTGTCCGGCCTGAAGCTGTTGCCGTTCATCAAGTACCTGCGTGAAGAGCTGACCATCGTCCTCGGCACCGCTTCGTCCGACGCCGTGCTGCCGCAGATCATGCGCAAGCTGGAACACCTGGGCATCGGCAGCTCCACCGTCGGCCTGGTCATTCCCACCGGCTATTCGTTCAACCTCGACGGTTTTTCCATCTACCTGACCCTGGCCATCGTGTTCATTGCCAACGCCACCGGCACACCGCTGGAGATGACCGACCTGCTGACCATTCTGCTGGTGTCACTGGTGACCTCCAAGGGGGCTCACGGCATCCCAGGCTCGGCGCTGGTGATCCTTGCCGCCACCCTGACCGCCGTGCCGGCGATCCCGGTGGTGGGCCTGGTGCTGGTACTGGCGGTGGACTGGTTCATGGGCATTGGCCGGGCGCTGACCAACCTGATCGGCAACTGCGTGGCCACCGTCGCCATAGCCCGTTGGGAAAAGGACATCGACCTGGAACGTGCGCATAACGTGCTCGATGGCAAACCCGGCTTCGCCCCTGCGCCACGCAAGCAAGCCAACCCCCATCAACAGCAATTCTGAGCGAACGTGGCCGGCGCTGACGCCGGCCCTTGCAGGAGCGAACCGTGATCAGCTCATCGACCGTCGTTAACTCAGTGGTGGAAAAACTGCGCCAGGCCCTGGCCCGCGGCCAGTGGCGCTCCGGCGACATGCTGCCCGGGCAGCGCGAACTGGCCGAGCAACTGGGCATCAGCCGCCCCAGCCTGCGCGAAGCGGTGACTGTGCTGGAAACCCTGGGCCTGGTGCGTGCGTTGCCAGGCAAGGGTGTGCTGGTACTGGATGCCGATGCCGTGCCCCAGGACCCAGCCAGCGAAAGCGCCGCAGCGGCCAGCCTGGCCGATGTGCTGGAACTGCGCTACACCCTCGAACCGTTCATCGTCGGGCTGGTCGCGCAATCGGCCAACAGCCAGGACATCGGCCAGCTGCGCCTGACCCTGATGGACATGCGCGAAGCCCTGGAAGCCGATGACAGCGAAGCCGGGGCCAAGGCTTACATCGCGTTCCACGAGGCGCTATTCGCCCTGACCACCAACCCGATCTTCCAGAGCGTGGTGCAGCAGACCGGCAACGCCCTCAAGCAGAGCGCCAGCATGCTGCGCAACTCGCCCGAGCACTTGGCCGCACGGCTCAAGGAGAATGAAGCGGTGGTGCGCGCCATCCGCGAACGCAACAGTGCCCTGGCCAGCGCCCAGATGCGCCAGCACATTCTCGCCGAAGGCCAGCGCATGGGCATTCAACTCAATATCCCGGACGACCAGCCCGGCCAATGACCCTTGGAGAGCGACCATGACCGCCTGCGCCCACGCCGCCCCCCGCCTGCCTGCCCTGCTCGCCGCTGGCGAGACCCGCCTGTCGGCCGAGCAGATCTACCCGCGCCTGTTCGACGCGATCCTCGAACAGCGCCTGCCGCCTGGCAGCCTGCTGCCCGAACAGGCCCTGGGGAATGCCTTTGGCGTCAGCCGCACGGTGATCCGCCGGGTGCTCGGGCGCCTGTCGGACCAGCAAGTGGTGGTGCAGCGCCCCAGCCACACCGCCCACCTGGCTGCACCCGACCCTGAGCAGGCGCGCCAGGTGCTCAGCGCCCGACGCCTGGCCGAAACCACCTTGATCAGCCTGGCCGCGCAGCGGGCACGGCCCGTGCAGATCCGCCAGCTGCGCCAACTGGTCGAGCGCGAGCGCCATCACCATGAACGCGGCGAGCGCTGTGCCGCCATCCGCCTGGGCGGCGAGTTTCACCTCAAGCTCGCCCAGGTGGCGGCCAACGCTCCGCTGGCGCGCTTTCTCAACGGCCTTGTACCAATGACCTCGCTGATCATCGCCCGCTATGAATCGCCTTGCTGTGAGCACTGCGCCTGGGAGGAACATGCAGCGATCATCGATGCCGTGGAAGCCGGTGATGCAGGGGCGGCGCTGGCCTTGATGCATGATCATCTCGACCGCCTGGAAGACAAGCTCGACCTCGACTGACCAAGGCCGATGGGCTGCACGGCAGCCCCCTGAGCCCCACCCTATACTCGGATGACCACCCAGCCTCTAGCCCCCGGGAGGCAGCCGAGTGAGCCGACGACTACTGGTTCTGCTGTGCCTGTTGCTGGCCATCGCCGGCTGCGCCGGCAAACGCTCGCCGCCCCCGCCGCCTCCAGCGGTGCTCGACCCCGCCACCTGGCAGCGCATTGACCAGGAACTGATCGAGGCTTCGGTTGGTGCCGCCGGCTCGGCCAACGACTACGCACGGCGCTCGATGCGGGTGTGGAAGGAGCAGGTGCAGCAACGTACCGAACACGACTTCATCCCCTGGTTCACCGGTTACTGGACCCAGCAATGGCTGACCATGAAAGTGGCCTGGTACAAGCTCGACAGCGGCGAAGGCCGCGAGCCTGCTGAGAAGCGCCTGGCGCTGTATCTGCAGGAGCAGTATCACGAGCGGGTGATCGAACCGGTGGCCGAACAGATCAACCCCGAGGGTATCCGCGATCGTGCCTGCGAGCTGTACGTGCAACTGCTCGGCCAGCAGCTGCCGGCTATCATCCAGCGCTACAATGCCGCCCCCGAGGAGCTCAGCCAGCGCCTGAATCGCATCCCGGCGATCAACCTGGGGCCGCCACCCGCCCGCAATGCCTCGCTCTATCAATTGCTGCGGGCCAAGCCGCTCGAGCAGCAACCGGCCTGGCTGGCGTTGCGCGAGCACTTGCACAAGCAGGCCGCCAAAGGCCCGGGGAAAACCGATGTGAGCTTGTCGTCCGTGGCCACCAATGCCAGTGAGAAGCTCGGCGCCACCCTGGCGCCTCGCGGCATCGCCAGTGCCGTCGCCAGTGCCGTGGGCAAGGTGGCCGGCGCGATGATCTCGATCGCGGCGACCGGCTACGGCATCATGTCCCACAACCGTGACCAGCCGCAGATGGTCGAGCAACTGCGGGTCATCCTCAATGTCGCGCTCAACCAGGAATGGCAGGAGCTGATGGAGAACCGCCAGAGCGGCGCCCTGGCGGGGGTGTACTACTTGTCGGGGCAGGTCGAGGACAGCCTGCTGGCCACCGCGCCCCAGCCATCCATGGAGCAGCAGACACCGCAGCGGCCAGCACCAGCCGCCCAGGAATCATTGCTGATTCGCCTACCCTAGCTACTCATGCCGACCAGCATCAGGCTGCGGCCATGGCCGAAGTCGGCAAACCAAAGATCCGGTCGAACGCCCAGTTGTAGGCGAAGGTGTAGCAAGGGATCAGAATGATGAACGCCAGGTCCACCAGCAACGCCTCCACCAGGCTCATGTCCAGCCACCAGGCAATCAGCGGAATCAGGTACACCACCAAGGTCAGCTGAAAACCGATGGCATGCGCCACCCGCCGCGCCACGCTGCGCCCACGGGTGGCCTGGCGGCTCTCCCAGTACTCGAAGAGGCTGTTGTAGATCAGGTTCCAGAGCATGGCGATGGTGGTGATCATCACCGCCAGCGGCCCGGTGTGCGAAGCCTGGGTGTCGGACAGGTAGGCCAGCCCCAGCGTCGACATGCACAGGCCGATCAGTTCATAGGCGGTCACGTAGACCAGTTTGCGTTTGACGCCCTGCACGGGTTACCTCATGGGTCGATTTCAACAGCGCAAGGATGATTCACCTGGCTTGACAGGAAAAGTCAGCAGCCTTCAGATTGACTGACAGGAGGCGCACATGAACTTTTCCAGCGACAACATCCAGCTGTTTCTCGCCGTGCTCGACCGCGGCTCGTTTTCCGCCGCTGCCCGCGCCCTGCACCGGGTGCCCTCGGCGGTGAGCATGGCCATCGGCAACCTCGAAGCCGAACTGGGCTACACGCTGTTCGAGCGCGGCTCGCGCGAAGTCCGCGCCACCGCCCAGGCGTTGGCACTCGAGCCCCATGCACGGCTGATCGCCGAGCAACTGGGCTTGCTGCAGGTGCACGCGCTGGAACTGTCCCAGGGCCTGGAAAGCAGCCTTACCCTCGCCGTGGTCCCGGATATCGACCATCGCCCGTTGCTCGCCGCCATCGCCAACCTCGGTGCCCGCTACCCGTTGCTCGACATCCAGTTGCTCAGCGCTCCCCAGGAAGAAGCCCTGCAGCTGCTCGACAGCGGCCGCGTCGACCTGTGCCTGGCGTTTGCCGGCTTGCAGGTCGATGCCCGGCGCAGTTTCCAGCACATCGGCATGGAAACGCTGGTAGCCACCTTGTCACCCACCCACCCGGCCCTGCTCGAAGGCCGTATCCACTACCTCGAGGACCTGGTCAATGTGCGCCAGATCCTGGTCCGCAGCCGCGACCTGCCACTGCTCGACCCACGCCCACTGATCGGCGCCACGCACTGGTCCACCGACAGTTTCGACCTGGCCCTGCAGATGGTCGAAGCCGGCCTTGGCTGGGGCGACCTGCCACTGGCCCGGGTCGCGCCGCTGGTCGCGGCCGGGCGCCTGGTGCGCCTGCAATTTGGCAATACCCGCAACGAACTGCAGCTGCCAATCCATGTTTCCTGGCGCAAGCAGCACCCGCTGCACCAGGGCGCTCGCCTGCTGATCGAGCTGCTGGCCGCGGGCTAGCCCACCGTCCGTCGTCGGTGTGCCAGGCAAATAGCTAATTGTTTCAACCTTTTACCAAGCGCGCCGATAACACGTAGGACAGGACTCGCCTTTTCGCCACAAGCACGCGGCGCCCTTCCCATCCTTGGCTCAAGGTCTCGAAACATGAACCTGAAATTTCGCCACAAGATTCTTCTCAGCGCCTGCGGTGTCGTGGTGCTGGCCTTTGCACTGTTCACGCTCTACAACGATTACCTGCAACGCAACACCCTTCGCCAGAATATCGAATCGTCCGTGCAACAGTCTGGCGCGCTGACCGCCAGCAGCGTGCAGAACTGGATGAGCGGGCGCATCCTGGTGCTGGAAAACCTGGCGCAGGACATTGCCGAACAAGGGGCAGGAGAGACCCTGGGCGGGCTGATCGAGCAGCCTTCCTATACGCGAAATTTCCTTTTCACCTATCTGGGCCAGGCCAACGGCGCCTTCACCCAGCGCCCTGACACACAGATGCCGGCCGGCTACGACCCTCGCCAGCGGCCGTGGTACAGCAGCGCGGCCAGCGCTGGCCAGACCGTGCTCACCGCCCCCTACCAGGGCGCAGTCGGTGGCCTCATGGTCACCATCGCGGTACCGGTGAAAAGCAAGCGTAACGGCGAGCTGATCGGCGTGGTCGGCGGTGACCTGACCCTCGACACCTTGGTCGAGATCATCAACTCGGTCGACTTCGGTGGCATCGGCCACGCCTTCCTCGCCGACAGCAGTGGCCAGGTGATCGTCAGCCCGGACAAAGACCAGCTGATGAAGAACCTCAAGGACATCTACCCCGGCAGCGGCCTGCGGGTGGCCGCTGGCATGCAGGACGTCACCCTCAACGGTCAGGAACGGCTGATCTCGTTCGCCCCGGTGGCCGGCCTGCCGTCGGCGCAGTGGTACATCGGCCTGTCGATCGACAAGGACAAAGCCTACGCTGCACTCAGCCAGTTCCGAACTTCAGCGATCATCGCCATGCTCATCGCCGTGGTCGCCATCGCCGTGCTGCTGGGCCTGCTGATCCCGGTGCTGATGCGCCCGCTGACCACCATGGGCCGCGCCATGCGTGACATTGCCGAAGGTGAAGGCGACCTGACCCGCCGGCTCGAGGTGCAGCACAAGGACGAATTCGGCGAACTGGCCAGCTCGTTCAACCGCTTCGTCGAGCGTATCCACACCTCGATCAGCGAAGTCTCTTCGGCCACCCGCCTGGTGCACGACCTGTCGGAAAAAGTCGTCGACGCCTCCAACGCCTCGATCATCGGCTCCGAAGAACAGAGCATGCGCACCAACAGCGTGGCCGCGGCCATCAACCAGCTGGGCGCCGCGACCCAGGAAATCGCCCGCAATGCGGCCGACGCCTCGCAACACGCCAGCGGTGCCAGTGAACAGGCCCACGGCGGCCGTGAAGTGGTCGAGCAGGCGATCAGCGCCATGACTGCACTTTCCCAGCGCATCAGCGAATCGTGCCAGCAGATCGAAACCCTCAATGCCAGCACCGATGAGATCGGCAAGATTCTCGACGTGATCAAGGGCATTTCCCAGCAGACCAACCTGCTGGCGCTCAACGCCGCCATCGAAGCCGCCCGCGCCGGTGAGGCCGGGCGCGGCTTTGCCGTGGTCGCCGACGAGGTACGCAACCTGGCACACCGCACCCAGGAATCGGCCGAGGAAATCCACCGCATGATCACCAGCCTGCAGGTAGGCTCGCGTGAGGCGGTGCACACCATGAATACCAGCCAGGTATCGAGCGAACAGACCGTGCAGGTGGCCAACCAGGCCGGTGAACGCCTGGCCAGTGTCACCGAGCGCATCGGTGAAATCGACGGCATGAACCAATCGGTGGCCACCGCTACCGAGGAGCAGACCGCAGTGGTCGAGAGCCTGAACCTGGACATCACCCAGATCAACGCGCTGAACCAGCAAGGGGTGCAAAACCTCAACCAGACCCTGCAGCATTGCGACGCGCTCGCTCAACAGGCCGGGCGGCTGAAGCAGCTGGTGGGCAGCTTCCGCATCTGAGGGGCGCCTTTGCGTAGGGTTTGAGGCTTTTGTTGGGGCCGAAATCGAGCGCCGCCCGCGCGGCGCTCGATCTCCCAGGCGCCGGCAATCACCAGCCAGGCCCGCACAAGTCATCACGGTTATAACCTAATAACGAACAAGTCTATTTGGCTATAAAAACTCCCTATATGCTGGCACCCATCCGATAACGGGCAAAGCTGGGCAGTCGAGTAGCGTATGGATGTAGGTTCTTTCGGTTTCACCATTGCCGGACTGGTTGTGGGTTTCATCGTCGGCATGACCGGCGTCGGCGGTGGCTCACTGATGACCCCGATCCTGCTGTGGTTCGGCATCAACCCGGCGACTGCCGTGGGCACCGACTTGTTGTATGCGGCGATCACCAAGGGCAGTGGCGTCTGGGTGCATGCCCGGCAGAAGAACATCGACTGGAAGATCACCGGCCTGCTCAGCCTCGGTAGCGTACCGGCGGCAGCCCTGACCCTGTGGTTCCTCAGCACCCTGCACACCGACACCACGGCGCTGAACGCCATTATCAAGCAGGGCCTGGCGGTGGTGCTGATCCTCACCGCCCTGGCAATCCTGTTCAAGTCGCGCCTGCAAGCGTTCGCCAGCCGTCATGCAGGTGACCACTATCACCTCAGCGACCGCAGCCTGAACGTTCTCACTGTGCTGACCGGCGTACTGCTGGGCGTCATGGTCACCCTGACCTCGATCGGTGCCGGCGCCCTGGGCACCGTGGCGCTGTTCCTGCTCTACCCGTTCCTGGCCACCCGTCGCCTGGTTGGCACCGAAATCGCCCATGCCGTCCCCCTGACCCTGGTTGCCGGTATCGGCCACGCCGGCATGGGCAACATGGACTGGTCGCTGCTGGGTTACCTGCTGCTGGGCTCGCTGCCGGGCATCTACCTTGGCAGCCACCTCACCGGGCGGATCTCGGATCGCGTCCTGCGCCCTTGCCTGGCGACCATGTTGCTGCTGATCGGCTACAAGCTGGTGTTCTGACCTGGCAACCGGCGCTTGCTCAACCCAGACGCAAGCGCCACTGCCCGGCAAAGCTCAACTCGACCCGCGACAACGGCAGCACATCGATACGCTGTGCGGCAGCCAGCGGGCATTCCAGCACCGCCACCAGCGCAGCGCGGATCACCCAGGGGTGAGTCACCGCCAGCCACTCACCCGGCCTGTCGAAGGCCATCAACCATGCCTTTACACGCTCGCACACCTGGGCAAACGACTCACCGCCAGGGGGCGCACTGAGCGGGTCGTCGAGCCACAGCGCCAACGCTTCAGGCTGCTCGGCCTGCAACTGTTTGAGTGGCAAACCCTGCCAATGGCCAAGGGCGCAATCGGCCAATGCCGGTACGCTCTGCACCTGCGATGAGAGGCGCAGCGCCGTTTCCTGTGCGCGCCGCTCAGGCGCAGCCAGCAGTTGCATGCCGGGAGTAGGCGCCAAGGACTCGAGGGCCAACGGCAAAATGCCGTCGTCGGGCTGCGCCAGGCGCCCGTTTTTCTGGGTCGGGGTCAGGGCATGGCAGAGCAAGGTCAGGCGTACGGCTTTCACCAAGGCGTTCTTCATTAAAAGTCAGGCCGACTGGTTTAACATGCCAGCCACTTTTTTACCGCAACAAAGTCACGCCAGGGCGGAACGTCGAGTTAGCATCGCCACTCCTACCTAGGCAAAATGCCACCAGAGCCAGATCGATGCCCACCACTACGCCCAGCCCTTTGCTGCTCGCCCTGCGCGAAGGCACCCGTGACTGCCACAAGTCGCTGGAGGCGCGCCTGCCGTTCTTCAGCCCAAGCTTCGATAGCGCTGACTATCGGCGCCTGCTGCAGGCCTACTACGGTTTTCACCTTCCCCTGGAACATCGCTTGAGCGATTACCAGGGACGAGAGCGCCACAAGGCCCCAACCTTGGCCCGCGACCTGCTGGCCTTGGGCCTGAGTGAAGCCGACATCGGCGCCCTGCCGCTGTGCCAGGCACTGCCGGCCATCCGCGACGAGGCCAGCGCACTGGGCGTGATGTACGTGCTGGAGGGCTCGACCATGGGTGGCCAGGTGCTCAAGCGGGCGATGGCCGAGCGGCTGGGCATCGGCCACGACAGCGGTGCAGCCTTTCTCGACGTGTATGGCGAACGGACCGGCAGCTACTGGCGAAGCTTCCTGGAGCGGCTTGGCCGGGCACCGGCTGCAGAACAGGCCACTACAATGCAGGCCGCCATCGACACCTTTACCCGCTTCGAAGCGTGGCTGGACCATCGCGGTGTCTTGAACTAGTGGCTGCCGTTTGCCTTCTAGGCGTCTTCAGCATGCTCGCGAGCAACCCCGGCCATCCATTTGGCCAGTCAGATCCTTGTAGTTGAACGGTACGATTTCAGGTACAACCCACAGACGCTTCACGTCGACCCACTTCCTCAACGAATCCCTTGCCCATGCTCCCAGCCGCACTGATCTTCCTGTTCACCCTGACCCTGGTCATCTGGCAGCCCAAGGGCCTCGGCGTCGGCTGGAGCGCCACCCTTGGCGCCGTGCTGGCGCTGTTGTTCGGGGTGGTCTCAGTGCAGGACATCCCCACCGTGTGGGCGATCATCTGGAACGCCACCGGCACCTTCATCGCCCTGATCGTCATCAGCCTGTTGCTGGATGAGGCCGGTTTCTTCGAATGGACAGCGCTGCACGTGGCACGCTGGGCGCGCGGCGACGGGCGCAGGCTGTTCGCTTTCATGGTACTGCTGGGGGCTGCGGTGTCGGCATTGTTCGCCAATGACGGGGCAGCGCTGATCCTCACCCCGATCGTCATGTCGATGCTGCTGGCCCTGCGTTTCTCACCCGCAGCAACCCTCGCCTTCGTCATGGGTGCCGGTTTCATTGCCGACACAGCCAGCCTGCCGTTGGTCGTGTCGAACCTGGTGAACATTGTTTCAGCGGACTACTTCGGCCTCGGTTTCAATGCCTACGCTTCGGTGATGGTGCCGGTGAACCTGGTGGCGGTGGCGGCCACGCTGCTGGTGCTTTGGTTGTATTTTCGCCGTGACATCCCGGCCCGATACACTGCCGAGGACCTCAAGCTACCGGCCCTGGCCATCCGCGATCGCGCTACCTTCCGCGTCGGCTGGGTAGTGCTTGTAGGCCTGCTGGCCGGGTTGTTCGTGCTGGAGCCGCTTGGCATCCCGGTCAGCGCCGTTTCCGCTGCGGGGGCGCTGGTGCTGTTCGCGGTGGCTGCGCGCGGCCACGTCATCATGACCCGCCGCGTGCTGCGCGAGGCGCCGTGGCACATCGTGGTGTTCTCGCTGGGCATGTACCTGGTGGTCTACGGGCTGCGCAATGCCGGCCTGACCGACTCGCTGACCCAGGTACTGAACGGCCTGGCCGGGCATGGCCTGTGGGCTGCATCGCTGGGCACCGGGCTGATTGCCGCGCTGCTATCCTCGGTGATGAACAACCTGCCCAGCGTGCTGATCGGCGCTCTGTCGATCCACGCCAGCGAGGCGCACGGCGTGGTCCGCGAGGCGATGATCTACGCCAACGTGATCGGCTGCGACCTGGGGCCGAAGATTACGCCGATCGGCAGCCTGGCGACCTTGCTCTGGCTGCATGTGCTGGCGCGCAAGGGGGTGACGATTGGCTGGGGGTATTACTTCAAGGTCGGCGTGCTGCTGACAGTGCCCGTGCTCCTGGTAACCTTGGCGGCGCTGGCAGTGCGGCTGAGCATTTAAGATCGCCGGGGCCGCTGCGCGGCCCATCGCAGGCAAGCCAGCTCCCACAGGTACAGCGCCAGCCTCGAAAACAGCGCTGCACCTGTGGGAGCTGGCTTGCCTGCGATGGGCTGCACAGCAGCCCCGGCGATCTCAAACCAAACCACCCTCTCAGCAACCTCTCGATACAACCGCTCGCTTCTTGATCTCAGGTAGGCAAAGCAAAATATCTACGTCAAAGACGTAGGGATGCAGTAGGCTGACGATCATTGAAGCGCCACTATTCTCCTGGCAATGGCCCAACTACTGGAGCGAGGAAGAGCACGGGGCATTCATGTCCTATCTGGCCAACGACCCTGACGTATGCCGTCGGGGGCAGCGCGGTCTCTTCTGCACATTGCGGCTTCTCGCCCGGATGTGTTTCGTGAGGTTCTTCAGGCGCGCTGATTGGCTTGCGACCCTCGCCTCACCAACCCCTACAAAACCAGAACGGGCCGGGTCTGCGGCCCTATCAACAATCAGCTATCCCTTTTCCGGACCTTGGAGCACAGCCCCAGCCACGTGTGGCTTAGATAGGACTAGCAAAGCCAGCGTTTTGCCATCGCGCTGTCCAGTTTTGAGTCACCGTGCCGGAATGGTCCAAAGCTGCTCAAATATCGTGGTAAACCCCGCACTCATCAATTCCCGCCGCATCGCCCACTGCGCCGCCGCCGGCACCGCCGCACTGCGCAGCGTCCCCCTCCCCCAGCGCCCGTTGACGCCGTCGATCACCTGCATCACCCGCTCGGCCTTCACGCTCTGCGTCGGCGTAAACAGATCAGCGGTCACCTCCCCACGCTGGCACAATTCCATCAGCAACACCTCGGCCTTGCTGTAGCGAAACCCCTCGCGATACACCCGCTCCACCGCTTCCAGCGCCATGCGTGTCAGCAACCGCTCGTCATCGGTCGGGTACGGCAGCTGCACCACCACGCCGTTGGCGTAGCGCGGTTCATCGGGGTTGAACATGCCGGTGCGGATACTCACCCGCATCCGCTGCGCCAATGAGCGCTGCTTGCGCAATTTTTCCGCCGCCCGCATCACGTAGGTGGCCACGGCTTCCTTGAGCGGCGCAAGGTCGGTCAGGCGCTGGCCGAACATGCGGCTGCAGCAGATTTCCTGGCGTGGCGGGTCGACCTCCTCCAGTTGCAGGCACGGCGTGCCGGCCAGTTCGCGGGCGGTCTTTTCCACCACCACGCTGAAGGTCTTGCGCAGCAGGCCGGGGTTCGCGCGGGACAGGTCCCAGGCAGTGCGGATGCCCATCGCTTGCAGGTGTGCCGTAAGCCGTTTGCCGATGCCCCAGACTTCCGACACATCACAGCGTTTCAGCACCCGCTCGTAACGCAGCGGGTCGCGCAGATCGACCACCCAGCCGCTGTGCACCGACCAGCGCTTGGCCGCGTGGTTGGCCAGCTTGGCCAGGGTCTTGGTGCCAGCGATACCGACCCCCACCGGGATGCCGGTGTGCTTGAACACCCTGGCGCGGATGTCACGGCCGAGGCGGTCCAGATCGCCGGGCATACCGGACAGGTCAGCGAAGGCTTCGTCGATGGAATACACCTCCAGCGCCGGGACCATGCCCTCGATGACCGTCATTACCCGCTGGCTCATGTCACCGTACAACGCATAGTTGGAGGAAAACGCCACCACACCATGCCGACGCAACAGGTCTTTGACCTGGAAGTACGGTTGACCCATCTTCACCAAAGGCTTGGCCTCGGCGCTGCGAGCGACGACGCAGCCGTCATTGTTGCTGAGCACGACGATGGGCGTACGTTGCAGGTCCGGGCGAAACACCCGCTCGCAGCTGGCGTAGAAACTGTTGCAATCAATCAGGGCAAAAACTGGGGTAGGCTTCATTGCAAACATCATCAATACTGTATTTATATACAGTTAATCACAACGCCTTGCCCATGCCTCCCGCCACTCATCCGATTTGCATCCTGCGCACGCAGTCCTACAGTTTCGAACTGTGACAACCCCATCGAGGCTTCCGATGCACAGTGGCGAAAAGTCCGAACAAGGCAGCACCGCCAAGGCCCTGCCGAAGATTCCTCGCAGCGTCTGGGCGCTGGGCTTCGTGTCGATGTTCATGGACATCTCCTCGGAAATGATCCACGCCCTGCTGCCGCTGTACATGGTCACCGTGCTCGGTACGTCGGTGGTCGCCGTTGGCTTCATCGAGGGTATCGCCGAGGCCACCGCGTCGATCACCAAGGTGTTCTCCGGCGCACTCAGCGACCGCCTCGGCAAGCGCAAGCTGCTGACGGTGGTGGGCTACGGCCTGGGCGCGCTGACCAAACCGGTGTTCCCGCTGGCCTCCGGCCTGGAGTGGCTGACCGCGGCGCGCTTCGTCGACCGCATCGGCAAGGGCATCCGCGGTGCCCCGCGCGATGCGCTGGTCGCCGACGTGACGCCGGCCGAACTGCGTGGCGCGGCATTCGGCCTGCGCCAGACGCTGGACACCGTGGGGGCTTTCCTCGGCCCATTGCTGGCGATCGGGCTGATGTGGCTGACGGCGAGCCATTTCCAGACGGTGTTCTGGGTGGCGGTGATCCCGGCGTTCGTCGCCGTGTACATTCTCGTTGCCTTCGTCCGTGAGCCCGAGACAGCGCCCAGCGCGCGGCCGGTGCGCTCGCCGCTGGCATGGCACGAACTGGCGCGCCTGGGCCCGGCCTACTGGCGCCTGACCGGCCTGGCCATGCTGTTCACCCTGGCCCGGTTCAGCGAGGCGTTCCTGCTGCTGCGCGCCCAGGATATGGGCCTGGCGCCGTTGTGGGCGCCTGCGGTGCTGGTGCTCATGGCCCTGGCCTATTCGCTGTCGGCCTACCCGGCCGGCGCGCTGTCAGACCGCGTCGGCCGCCGTGGCGTGCTGATGACAGGGCTGGGCCTGCTGATCGCCGCCGACCTGTTGCTGGCCCTGATGCCAGGCTGGGCCGGGCTGGCGCTCGGGGTTGCCGCCTGGGGCCTGCACCTGGGGTTCACCCAGGGCATCTTCGCCGCGCTGATTGCCGACCGTGCACCGGCCAGCCTGCGTGGCACCGCGTTCGGCCTGTTCAACTTGCTGACTGGGGTGGCACTGCTGGGCGCCAGTGTGGTGGCCGGGCTGCTGTGGGATGGCGCCGGGTTCCAGGCGACCTTCCTGGTCGGGGCGGGTTTTGCCGGCGCCACCCTCGTCGGAGTGATGCTGCTGCGCTAAGCCGGTTCATGGCTGCGCACACTGAACGTCACCACGCCCCAGATCATGAAGTCGTCACCCTCCATGAGGTAGCGTGGCGCATAGCGCGGGTTTTCCGAGCGCAGCAGCACTTGCCCGGCGACGTACTGCAGCCGCTTGCACAGCGGCTCGCCATTGACTGCGGCAATCACGATATGGCCATGGCGCGCCTCGATCGAACGGTCGACGAGCACCAGGTCGCCATCAAAGATGCCGGCACCTTGCATGCTGTCGCCGTCTATCCTGACCAGATAGATATGGGGTGCCCGCAGGTTGAGCAGCTCGTCCAGCGAGATGGGCTGCTCCATGTGGTCGGCAGCAGGTGACGGAAAGCCCGCCGGGACACGGAACAGATAGCGCGGCACGGCAACACTGCCGCCCGTGATGGGACCCAGGATGAAAGTCATGCGACGGCCTTGATGTTTAGCTGTATGCATATACAGTAAACGCCGTAGCAGGCATCCGGTCAATTTCGCCGCAGGATATTTCGACAAGTGGGGGTAGATGCCATGTGTGGACGCTTCGCCCAGTACCAGGGCCTGGCCGACTACCTGCGTGAACTGGACGCCGAACAGGACGTGATCAGCGGGTACGACAACGTGCCGATCGGCCGCTACAACGTCGCCCCCGGCAGCCGCGTGCTGATCCTGCATCACGCCACCGATGGCCTGCGCATCGACCCCTGCCATTGGGGTTGGGCGCCGTTCTGGGCCACGGGCAAGCGGCCGGCACCGATCAACGCGCGGGTCGAGACGGTGACCTCCGGCAAGTTCTTCAAGGCCCTTTGGCCGCAAGGGCGGGCTTTGGTGATGGCTGACGGCTGGTACGAGTGGGTGGCTGACCCGCATGACCCCAAGCGTAAACAACCCTATTTCATTCGCCTGAAAAACCAGGCCCCGATGTTCATGGCGGCGCTGGCCGAGGTGCGTGCCGGGCGCGAGCCTAACGAAGGCGATGGCTTCGTGATCATCACCGCCGCCAGCGATGCGGGGATGGTCGATATCCACGACCGCCGGCCCCTGGTGCTGAGCCCGGAGCATGCCCGGGCGTGGATCGACCCAGAGGTACCTGCCGACGAGGCCGAACGCCTGGCGCGGGAACAGTGCCTGCCGGTGGAGGCGTTCGAGTGGTTTGCGGTGGGCAAGGAAGTGGGGAATGTGCGCAATGAAGGGGCTGAGCTGATCGTGATGCTGGATAGCGAGCATCAGCCCTGAGCTTCGGTTGCCAGTGCCGGCCTCTTCGCGGATAAACCTGCAAAGAGGCCGGCACTGGCAACCCATCTGCTGCACGTTAAGCCAGAACCTCCTGCTGGCGCAGCGACCAGCCGCCCTGCCCATCCACTTCCAGCCGGTGGGTATGGAAGTCGGCCAAGGTGCTGCGATGCCCCACGCTCACCAGCAAGGTCTCGGGCATCTCCTTACGCAGCAACGCATACATCGCATGCTCCAGCCCTTCGTCCATCGCCGAGGTGGATTCATCGAGGAACACCACCTGCGGCCGGTTGAACAGCACCCGGGCAAACGCCAGGCGTTGCTGCTCACCGACCGAGAGAATGTTCGACCAGTCGCAACTCACCGCCAGCCGCTCGGCCAGGTGCGCCAGGTTGACCTCGCGCAGGGCCTGCTGCATGCGCGCTTCATCCTCCGGCCGGCTGTCGGCCGGGTAGGCAATGGCGGTGCGCAAGTCGCCCAGCGGCAGGTAAGGCCGCTGCGACAGGAACAACGCCTGGGTCCCCGATGGCCGCAGGACTTCGCCCTCGGCATACGGCCACAGGCCTGCCAGGGCGCGCAGCAAGGTGGTCTTGCCGCTGCCCGACGGCCCTTTGATCAGCAGCGCCTGGCCGCCCTGCAGGCGCAGGTCGAGGTCGGCAATCAGTGCATGCCCGTCCGGGCGCAGCACCTGCAGGCCAATGATATCCAGGGCGCGTGGCTGGTCTTTGGTCAGCACCCGTGGCAGCGCACTGGCCTGGTCGTTGGCATTGAGGAAGCCGGTCAAACGGTCGAGGGTGGCGCGGTACTGGGCAAAGGTGTCGTAGGACTCACGGAAGAATGACAGCGAATCCTGCACCTGGCCGAACGCCTGGGAGGTCTGCATCACGTCACCGAGCTTGATCGCCCCGCTGAAGAAGCGTGGCGCCTGCAGGATGAACGGGAACACCACCGCCACCTGGCTGACACCGAGGTTGAAACCGCTGAACTTCAGGTTCCGGAACACCAGCGCCCAGACGTTGGCGATCAGCGCCCCGAAGCGTCCGAGCAAGGTTGCCCGTTCGACCGGCGCGCCTTGGTAGAAGGCGATGTTCTCGGCGTTCTCGCGCAGGCGCATCAGCGCATAACGGAAGTTCGCCGTGAGTTTTTCGTTGAGGAAGTTCAGGCGGATCAACGGCTGGCCGAGGCGGAAGGCAATCCAGGTGGCGATCAGCACATAAACGTACACCGCAAACACCATCGCCCGGGGTATTTCATACCCTGCGACCGTCAGCGGTGCCGACAGGCCCCAGAGGATGCCAGTAAAGGCCACCAGCGAAACCAGCGCGCTGACCGCGCCCAGGGCCAGCGACACCGAATGAGTGACGAACGCGCTGACGTCCAGTTCGATACGCTGGTCGGGGTTGTCCACCGGCTCGGCGAGGAAACGGCCGCGGTAATAGGCATCGCCTTTCATCCAGTCGCCGGTCAGGCGCTCGGTCAGCCACACCCGCCATTGAATGCTGAACGCCTGGGTCACGTAGAAGGTGAACAGCGAACGCAGCACATGGATGGTGGCCAGCACTGCGAACACCCCCAGCAGGTACCAGAAGGCCGTCTGGTCGAGAGCCTGCAGGGCGCTGTAGAAACCGTTGTACCAGAACGAAAACAGCACGTTCAGGCGCACCGAGAACAGCGTCAGCACCAGCAGCAGGCCGAACACCAGCAGCGGGCGCCAGCTGCGGCGGAAGGTGAAGTAAGGCCCCGCCAGCTGCCAGAACTGGCTGCCCCAGCGCGTGTAGCGCACGGCCAGGAAAGCTGCAGCGGTGAAGCCGATGAGGGTGATGAACGAGGCGATTGCAAGCCAGCTCAGGCTCTCTTGCAGGGCCTGGTGCCAGTTCATGTCCATAGAAGATATCCGTGACGAGGGTTTCCGCGAGCGTAGCATTGCGCTGGGATTCGTCTTGCATAAATGACGGACATTTCATTTTTCCTGTTCCGGCCTCTTCGCGGGTAAACCCGCTCCCACAGGGGTGTGCACAAGGTCTGAAACCAGTGCAGTACCTTGTGGGAGCGGGTTCACCCGCGAAAGGGCCGGTACAAGCAAGCGCTAGGCCAGGGCCTCCACCACCTTGGCATCCAGCCCTTCCTGCCCATGATCAGCAATCCACTCCCCCAGCTGCCGGCGCATCGCCGGGGTCCAGAAGCTGTTCAGGTGCTGCCTCACGCCCTGCACCGCCTGCGCCCGGTTTGGCTCGCTGTCGAAGTAGTGGGCAATCTGGTTGGCCATCTTGACCAGATTTTCACTGCTCATCGGCGCACCTCGGCTTTTTCCGCAGTGCGGCGCTCCTTGAGCAGACGCCGCTGTTCGTCACTGAAGTCCTGATAGCGCTTCTGCCATTCCGACGGCTGGAACACCTTCACCACCTCCACCGCCGTGACCTTGTATTCCGGGCAGTTGGTGGCCCAGTCGGAGTTGTCGGTGGTGATCACGTTGGCACCGGACTCGGGGAAATGGAAGGTGGTGTACACCACCCCTGAGGCTACCCGCGTGCTGACCTTGGCACGCAGCACAGTCTGCCCTGCACGGCTGCCGATACCGACCCAATCGCCGTCATGGATGCCGCGGCTTTCAGCGTCGTCGGGGTGGATCTCCAGCCGGTCGGCATCGTGCCACGCGGTGTTGCTGGTGCGTCGGGTCTGCGCGCCGACGTTGTACTGGCTGAGGATGCGCCCGGTGGTCAGCAGCAACGGGTAACGGCTGTTGACCCTCTCGTCGGTGGGCACATAACCGGTAAGCATGAAGCGCCCCTTGCCGCGCACGAACTGCTCGATGTGCATGGTCGGGGTGCCGTCCGGGGCGGCGTCGTTGCACGGCCATTGCAGGCTGCCGTGGCGGTCGATCTCGGCATAACTGACGCGGTGGAAGCTCGGGGTCAGGCGGGCGATCTCGTCCATGATCTCGGACGGGTGGCGGTAGTCCATCGGGTAGCCCAGGGCATTGGCCAAGGCCACGGTAGCCTCCCAGTCGGCCTTGCCGGCGAGCGGTTCCATGACCTTGCGCACCCGCGAGATGCGCCGCTCGGCGTTGGTGAAGGTGCCGTCCTTCTCGAGGAACGAGCTGCCCGGCAGGAACACATGGGCGAACTTGGCCGTCTCGTTGAGGAAGATGTCCTGCACCACCACACATTCCATGGCGCGCAGGGCGGCGGTGACATGCTGGGTGTTGGGATCGCTCTGGGCGATGTCCTCGCCCTGGCAGTACAGCGCCTTGAAACTGCCATCGAGCGCGGCTTCGAACATGTTGGGGATACGCAGGCCCGGATCGGGCTGCAAGGTCACGCCCCACGCCTGCTCGAACTCGGCCCGCACCTCCTCGTTGGAGATATGCCGGTAGCCCGGCAGCTCATGGGGGAACGACCCCATGTCGCAAGAGCCCTGCACGTTGTTCTGCCCACGCAGCGGGTTCACCCCTACCCCTTCGCGGCCGATGTTACCAGTGGCCATGGCCAGGTTGGCGATGCCCATGACTGCGGTGCTGCCCTGGCTGTGTTCGGTCACCCCCAGGCCGTAGTAGATCGCCGCGTTGCCACCGGTGGCGTACAACCGGGCGGCGCGGCGGATCTGCTCGGCGGGCACGCCACATACGGGGCCCAGGGTTTCCGGGGCGTTTTCAGGCAGGCTGACGAAGTCACGCCAGCGGGCAAAGTCCTCGGTTTCGCAGCGGGCGTCGATGAACGGCTGGGCCAGCAGCCCCTCGCTGACGATCACATGGGCCAGGGCATTGAGCATGGCCACGTTGGTACCGGGGCGCAGCTGCAGGTGCAGTTCGGCACGGGCGTGGGGCGAGTCGACCAGGTCGATGCGCCGTGGGTCGATGACGATCAGCCGTGCGCCTTGGCGCAGGCGGCGCTTGAGCTGCGAGCCAAATACCGGGTGGGCGTCGGTTGGGTTGGCGCCGATCACCAGGATCACATCGGCCTGCATCACTGAATCGAAGCTCTGGGTGCCAGCCGACTCACCCAGGGTCTGCTTCAGGCCATAGCCGGTCGGCGAATGGCAAACCCGGGCGCAGGTGTCCACGTTGTTGTTGCCGAACGCCGTGCGCACCAGCTTTTGCACCAGGTAGGCTTCTTCGTTGGTGCAGCGGCTGGAGGTGATGCCGCCGATGGAATCGCGCCCGTACTTGAGCTGGATGCGGCGGAACTCGCTAGCGGCGTAGGTCACCGCCTCGTCCCAGCTGACTTCCTGCCACGGGTCTTCCAGGCGCTTGCGGATCATCGGCTTGGTGATGCGATCGGGGTGGGTGGCATAGCCCCAGGCGAAGCGCCCCTTGACGCAGGCGTGGCCGTGGTTGGCGCCGCCATTCTTGTCCGGGACCATACGCACCAGCTGGTCGCCCTTCATCTCGGCGCGGAACGAGCAGCCCACGCCGCAATAGGCGCAGGTGGTGATCACCGCACGCTCGGGCTGGCCAAGCTGGACCAGGCTCTTCTCGGTGAGGGTCGCCGTCGGGCAGGCCTGCACGCAGGCGCCACACGACACGCATTCGGAGGCCAGGAAGTTGTCGCCACCGGCTGCCGCTACCCGCGACTCGAAACCGCGCCCGGTGATGGTCAGGGCGAAGGTGCCCTGGATGTCTTCGCAGGCACGCACGCAGCGGCTGCAGACGATGCATTTGCTGGGCTCGTAGTCGAAATACGGGTTGGAGGTGTCCTTCTTCTCCGCCAGGTGGTTGGCGCCGTCATAGCCGTAGCGCACCTCGCGCAGGCCGACCTGGCCGGCAACGGTCTGCAGTTCGCAGTTGCCGTTGGCCGAGCAGGTCAGGCAATCCAGCGGGTGGTCGGAGATGTACAGCTCCATCACGTTGCGGCGCAGGTCGGCCAGGCGCGGGGTTTGTGTGCGCACGACCATGCCCTCGCTGACCGGCGTGGTGCACGAGGCCGGGTAGCCACGCATGCCGTCGATTTCCACCATACACATGCGGCACGAGCCGAAGGCTTCGAGGCTGTCGGTGGCGCACAGCTTGGGGATGCTGGTGCCAAGCAGGGCGGCGGCGCGCATCACCGAGGTGCCGGCCGGCACGCTGATGCTGCGGCCATCGATATGCAGGCTGACCTGCACGTCGCTGTCACGGGCCGGCGTGCCCAGGTCGGTCTCTGGATCGAAATAGTTGATCACTGTGCGGCCTCCGTGGTGGTCAGCCCGAAATCGGCGGGGAAGTACTTGAGGGCGCTGGCCACCGGGTAGGCGGTCATGCCGCCCATGGCGCACAGCGAGCCGTACTGCAGGGTGTCGCAGAGGTCGCGCAGCAGCAGCGCCTGGTCATGGCGCTCGGTGAAGTCGCGGCTCGCAATCAGCCGGTCGACCACCTCCATGCCACGGGTCGAGCCGATCCGGCACGGGGTGCATTTGCCGCAGGATTCCTCGGCGCAGAACTGCAGGGCGAAGCGCGCCATGCTGGCCATGTTCAGGGTATCGTCGGCCACCACCACGCCACCATGGCCGAGCATCGCGCCCATGGCGGCGAAGGCCTCGTAGTCCAGCGGCGTATCGAAGTGGCTGGGCGGTACCCAAGCGCCGAGCGGGCCGCCGACCTGGGCGGCCTTGAGCGGCCGACCGCTGGCGGTGCCGCCGCCGTAGCCTTCCACCAGTTCGCGCAGGGTCAGGCCGAAAGCGCGCTCCACCAGGCCACCGTGGCGGATGTTGCCGGCCAGCTGGAACGGCATGGTGCCCAGCGAGCGGCCCATGCCGAAATCGCGGTAGAACGCCGCGCCCTCGGCGAGGATGGTCGGTACCGAGGCCAGGGTAAGCACATTGTGCACCAGGGTCGGCAGGCCGAACAGGCCTTCGAGCGCGGGCAGCGGCGGCTTGGCGCGGACGATGCCGCGTTTGCCTTCGATGGATTCGAGCAGCGCGGTTTCCTCGCCGCAGATATAGGCACCGGCCCCCACCCGTACTTCCAGGTCGAAGGCCTGGCCGCTGCCGGCCACGTCGCTGCCCAGGTAACCGGCGCCGCGGGCGATGGCGAAGGCCTGGTTGAGCACGCGGATGGCGTCGGGGTACTCCGAGCGCACATAGATGTAGCCTTTGTCGGCCCCGACAGCGAGACCGGCGATGATCATGCCTTCAATCAGCAGGAAGGGGTCGCCCTCCATCAGCATGCGGTCAGCGAAGGTGCCAGAATCGCCTTCATCGGCGTTACACACCACGTACTTTTGCGCTGCACTGGCGTCACGCACGGTGCGCCACTTGATGCCGGCCGGAAACGCCGCGCCGCCACGGCCGCGCAGGCCGGAGTCGAGCACCGTAGCGACCACGGCGGCGCCGTCCATCGCCACCGCCTTTTCCAGGCCCTTGAACCCGCCATGGGCACGGTAGTCATCCAGCGACAACGGGCGGGTGATGCCAGCGCGGGCGAACAGCAGGCGTTGCTGGGTTTTCAGGTAGGGGATTGCTTCGACCGGGCCCAGCGCCAGCGAATGCCCCGGGGGTTCACCCGTCAGGGCGTCAAGCAGCGACGGCACGTCTGCCGGGCTGACCGGGCCGAAGCCCTGGCGCCCTTCGCTGCTTTCGCACTCCAGCAGCGGCTCCAGCCAATACAGGCCACGCGAACTGGTGCGTTGAACATCGACGGGCAGTTGGCGACGCGCGGCCTCGGCCTGTATTGCATCGGCGAGCTGATCGGCACCGACTGCGCGGGCGACCGAGTCACAGGGAATGAACAACTTCAGCATGTTTCACCCTCCAGGCAACCGTTCACCAACGCCCGCAGGCGCTCAGGGGTAAGCCGCGCATGTACCTGGCCATCCAGCTCCAGCGCCGGCGAACAGGCACAAGCGCCCAGGCAGTACACCGGGCGCAGGCTGATGGCACCGTCGGCGCTGGTGCCATGGTCATCCAGCGCCAGGTGTTCACGCAGTTGCGCAGCCAGGGCTTCGCTGCCTCGGCTCTGGCACGATTCGGCGCGGCACAGGCGCAAGGTGTGACGGGCAGGCGGTGAGGTGCGGAAGTCGTGATAGAAACTGATCACCCCGCGCACCTCGGCGAGGCTGAGGTTAAGGGCATGGGCGATTTCAGGAACAGCAGCTTCGGGGATGAAACCGACAGCGTCCTGGAGAGCGTGAAGGATCGGCAACAGCGCGCCGGGAGCGTCCTTCTCGCGGGTCAGGATGTTCTGGATTACCGGCAGGTGAAGCAGTTCATCAGGCATACAGCGGACCTCGGCATCACGGACCCTGCCTGAATTATTGTGGAGGGCAGGTATCCGGCGTGTTCTGCTGCGGCACACCGGCCACGTCACGGTGGCGTGGGCGCGGTGGCCTCCTTGCCGATGGCCGTGCGTCTGCGCGCACTGGGCTCATGGGCATCCCACAAGCATGGCAGTTGTGACGCCGTTAGGTTGCGTGCGAGCGACCAGGCGCATCCTGAAACCGACCTCAGGATTCTTGCAGGTGTTTGCTGGCCTCTCAGCCAAGCACCACATGAGGCAAGAACCGTGAACTGTCCTTGGTAATCAACGAATCATCCTCGCGGATGCCGATCCCCGAAGCCCTGCCCCCAACCACCCAGGACCCGATCAGGGTATAGCTGTCGCCAAACTTCGGCAGCGGCGCAAAACCCTGCAGGATGTAAGGCGCATCATCATATGGCCCGTCTTCGAAAACCCGCTCCCCCTCGGCAGTGCGGATATCCACGTTGGCCCCTTCCCGCGAGAAATACGGCTTGCGGACCCAGCCCTTGGGCACCGGCAAGTGCGGGCTGTGATCGACAAACGCCGGGAGCAGGTTCGGATGGCCTTCATGCCATTGCCAAAGCAACGGCAGAATGCCTTTGTTGGAAATCAACGCCTTCCAGGGCGGCTCGACGAACTGCGTGTCGCACCCGGCAATCGCCTGGCCGAAGTCCTCGTGGAACATGTGCTCCCAGGCATGCAGCTTGAACAGCCGTGCAATCGCCCGCCCCTGCAGGTCGACGAAACGGCCCTCGCCGTCCAGGCCGATGTCTTCCAGGTCGATATGCCGGGTACGGATGCCTGCATGCTCGGCCATCTTGCGCAGGAAGTCGGTGGTACCACGGTCCTCCAGCGAACCGGAGATGGTCGAAAAATAAAAATCTCCCTGCCCAGGCATCGCTGCAAATGCCTGGACCAAGTCTTCGGCCAGGGTATTGAACTGGCTCGCCTCTGCGGGCAGAACACCCCGCTGAATCTGCTCCTCCAGCCAGATCAACTGGAACGCTGCGGCTTCGTACAGCGAGGTGGGCGTGTCGTAATTGGCCTCGATCAACTTCGCCGGGCCTTTGCCGTCGTAGCTGAAGTCGAAGCGCCCGTAGAGGTGCGCCTGCCCCTCCAGCCATGAGCGGCGTACCAGGTCGAAGAAGGCTGGCGGGATCGCCAGGCGCGCCATCAGCGCTTCGCTTTCGACGATACGCCCTACCGCGTCCAGGCACATCGCGTGCAGTTCTGCGGTCGGGGCGTGCAGGTCATGCATCACCTGGGCCTCACTGAACTGGTAGTACCCACGTTCATCCCAGTAGCGCTCACCGTCGATCGTGTGAAAGGCAAAGCCCTCGCGCAGGGCTGTCGTGCGCCAGTCGGGACGCTCCGCCAGTTCGACCTTGCGCATGCCTAGCCCCCGAAGAAACTGCCGGATCTGCCGCCCCAACCACTGCGTGCAGTGGCCTGGCTGCCAAAGCCACCACGCGTGACCGAGGCGGAAGTCGCCGAACGCGACTCGTTGCGGCTTGAGCCGCCGTAGCCGCCACCCCCTCCGCCACTCGATGAGCTGTTGCTCTCTTCGTCCTGCTTCACCCGCTGAATACCGCCACCCGTGGCACCGTAACGCTGGCCAAGCAAGCCGTGCCGCTGGCCTGTACCGTCGCGGTAGGCATACAACGGTTGCGCGTTGTAGTGACGGCCGGCGCTGTTGCCCATCTGCGCAAGCAGCATGCCAGCCACTGCGGCGGTGGCCACATGGCCATAGCCACCGCCCTGGGCATAGCCCGCATCGAGCTGAGACTGCGTCACCTCAGCGCTGGTCTGCAGTTCGAAGCCACTCATGCGCGGCATGTAGCGCCCACCAACGGTGATCTGGCAACCGTCCGGGGTGAACTGCGCCTCGCACTCCGCTTTGGTGAAAAATGTCGGTGCATTGCGCTGGTAATCCGCCAGCGCCCGCTTGAAGGCGTCGTTGCAGGCGGGTTCTGGCACCTGGTCGGCGACGCAGGCGGCAACGCTGTCGTAATTGCTTTGCTGGGTGACCGTGTACAGCTCTTCCTGCGGGCCGCAAGCGGTCAGCGCCAGTGGCAGCGAACCGGCCAGCACCAGCTTGACGGAGCTGCGTCGAACAGGGGGCTTCATGGGGGCTCCTTGCATGTCAGGCCGCCGGCGTCATGCAGGCCGAGTTGAGGAAGCCCACGCTGATTGCCACGCTGGCCGCGTATATGGCCGCAGCCAGTTCACCCTTGGCGATGCGCCTGGACAGGTCGCGCAGTACCAGGCTGGTGAGGCCGAAGGCGAGCAACTGCACCACGGCTGCGATCACCACCCAGGCGACGAAATCAAGAATGCTCACGCTGTAGGCGATGATGTTGCTGGCTGGCAGCGAGAAACCGATCAGCGAGCCCCCGAGGGCGATGGCCGCCGCCGGATTGTTTTCGCGGATCAGCGAGAACTCGCGGTGGGGCGTAATGCGCGTGTAGATGAACTGGAACAGCCAGAACAGCAGCAGTGCCACGCTGATATAGAGGATGAAACCGGTCACCGCCGAAGCATTGAGTGACAGGCGAAGCGCGTCGAGCATGGTGAATCCTTGTCAGGTTACGTTGAAGTCCGTGGGGAACAGGGTGACACCCAGCGAGGTGGTGAAGGTGAGCGCACCGTGCTCCTCTTCTTCGAGGGAAAACAGCAGAAATTCGCGACGGTCGAGCAGGCCCGTGTCGCGGGCATAAAGCATCGACAGGTGCTGGACGCCATAGCGCGCTTGCGGGCTGACCACCTGCTCATGGAACGGGACCAGTTCAGCCTGCCCTTGAGCCTGGCCCCATTGGCGGGAGTAGAGGCAGCCTTCGTGCGTGTAGATCGGCAGGCCGACCTTGGACAGGCAGCCAACCAGCGCCTGCCGGTGCGCATCGTCGCGCACGGCAATGGCGCTGTGGTAGCCGAACAGCACGGTATCGCCCGGCTGGCTGCCGTGCATCAGCACTTGCAGCCAGTAATCTTCGTCGTCCAGGTAATAACGCAAAAGGCGTACGGACTGGCCAAGGTCGACCTCGCCGCAGGCCCACACCGTTTCCGGGCCGGGGAGCTGAAGTTCAGAGTAACCGTCGAGCAACGGCTCGAGCGTTGGAGCAGGCGTGAAAGTACTGCCCAAACGCAGGTCGAAAGGCGGGCTGGCCCGATTGAGAAGCGACATCAATTACTCCCTGGGGTCGCGGCGTTCCTTGCTGGGGGCGACACCTTAACGGGTTTCAACACCTGGGCCAATACTGACGGTGTGAGCATTCTTTTCGCTGGAAATGTGATGTTACTGCTGGCCTCAGCGCCGGCTTGCCGGCAATGCCCCAGCGTGCTGCGCAGCCCAAGCGACAACGCCCTGAGCCTTGCACAGCGATTCGGACCATTCAAGATCCCGGTGGGCGTGGGTCTTGGGCAATGATTCGTTAAGACTTTTTCCATACTCCGTTAACGTAATTTTCACGATCGGCCCTCTAGCGTCTCTGCCTTCCCGGCAGCCCCCTTTTCTGGCTGCCGCCATGGTTACGAGGCACACGTGGCAAACACCGCATCCCCATCCACGCCCAAGCGCGTGGACTGGGCCGGCCTGGGCTGGCTCCTGCTGTTCTTCTGGTATTTCTCCGGCGTCACCCAGGCGTTGCTGCTGTTCAGCGGTACCACCGGTTTCGCTGGTTTCCGCGATGCCCTGTTCCTCAGCACCCTGTGGTTCGTCCCGGTGCTGCTGCTGCCACGCCTCACCCGCCCCCTCGCCGCCGTGATCGGCGTGGTGTTGTGGGCCGCCTCGCTGGTGGGTTTGAGCTACTTCGGCATCTACCACCAGGAATTCTCGCAAAGCGTCATCTTCGTGATGTTCGAGTCGAACACCGCCGAAGCAGGCGAATACTTCAGCCAGTACTTCAGCATTGGCCTGATGCTCGGCCTGCTGGCCTACACTGTGGGCGCCGTGCTGCTGTGGACCCGCGTGCGCCCGGTCACCCTGCGCCTGCGCAGCCGCATCCCGGTGGTGGTGCTGTTGCTGGTCGCCAACCTGGTGCTGCCGTTCTACAAGCAGATGGTCACCCAGGAACGCAATTTCGCCGACGCCGTGGAGAAAGTGCAGCAACGCATGGAGCCTGCCGTGCCCTGGCAGCTGGTGGTCGGTTACCGCCAGTACCTGCAGCAGCTGAACAACATGCAGAAACTGCTGGCCCAGAACGCCGCCCTGCCGCCCCTGCAGAACCTGCAGGACAGCAGCGGCGACGCCCCGCGCACCCTGGTGCTGGTACTTGGCGAGTCGACCACCCGCGAGCACATGCACCTGTACGGCTACAACCGCGATACCACCCCCAACCTGGATGCCCTGGCCGCCGACAAGAGCCTGACCGTATTCCGCAACGTGGTGACCCCGCGCCCCTACACCATCGAGGTGATGCAGCAAATCCTCACCTTTGGTGACGAGGAACACCCGGACCGCTTCCTCACCGACCCGTCGCTGATCAACCTGATGAAACAGGCAGGCTACAAGACCTTCTGGATCACCAACCAGCAGACCATGACCAAGCGCAACACCATGCTCACCACGTTCTCGCAACAGACGGACGAGCAGGTGTACCTGAACAACCAGCGCAACCAGAACGCCAGCCAGTACGACGAAGTGGTGCTGCCACCGTTCGATAAGGCCCTGAAAGACCCGGCGCCGAAGAAGTTCATCATCGTCCACCTGCTGGGCACGCACATGGATTACCGCTACCGGTACCCGGATGCCTACCAGCACTTCACCGATCGCAAAGGTGCGCCGGCTGCACTGACCGATGACCAGGTGGAAACCTACAACTTCTATGACAATGCCGTGCGCTACAACGATTTCGTAGTGTCGAGCCTGATCAAGCAGTATTCGGCAACCACGCCCAACGGCTTCTTGCTGTACCTGTCCGACCACGGCGAAGACGTCTACAGCTCCGGCAACCACGACCGCCTGGGCCGCAACGAAGGCGCGCCGACCCGGCCGATGTACACCGTGCCGTTCCTGCTGTGGACCTCACCGAGCTGGCAGGCCGAGCACCCGCGTGACCTGGAGTCGATGGCCAACCGCGCCTACAGCAGCTCGCACCTGATTCATACGCTGTCGGACCTGGCAGGGTTGAGCTACGACCGGTACGAGCCGGCCAAGAGCCTGGTGAGCACGCAGTTCACGCCAATGCCGCGCTGGATTGGCGACCCGTACCGCAAGGATGGGTTGCATGAGTTCGACCAGCTGCCGCAGGACACGGCGGAGCAGGCTCAACAGACTGCGGCCAATTCCCCGCAGTAACGAGCGGACGGGTATCCCCCGTTCTGAAGGCCGATGGCGAGGCCTCAGATCACGCCATCGGCCTTTCCTCAGAACGACTCAACGGGCTTGTTGGCCTCAGCCAGAACCTTATTCGCCTCTAACCGAGGAAACGTAAACCGAATAACCATCCCCGCCTCCGCACCTTGCCCCGCCATCACCAACTCGGCGGACCGGATATTTTCCGGCGCGGCAGCCAACGCACTCACCGCACTGGTTTGCCCTTCAGGGCTCAGCCCTTCGAGAAAGGTGTATGTCAGCCTCCCAGATGCCAGAGCGACCTGCTCAAAATTGGAAATCTTCGTCGTCAGTTCTTGTTTGCTTCTCGACTTTCTCGCGGTATCAAACACATCCAGGATCGATTTTTCATCGTTCATGGAAACCAGCGTGAATGAGTTGGAAAGCCCTGCGATAGCTTTGACATACGCGTTCTGATCAAACGGGCTGATCAATGAAACCATCATCAGCTTGTCACCGGAGAAGATCAGCGCGACGGTGAATTTCTCTTCCAGGAAATCGACATCGTCGATACACCTTGCGGTCCCACCGACGTCTTCGGAGCAGTCGTAGTAACCGGCAGCTTCTGTGAATTTTGCGAGCGGGGTTTGGTAGACGTAGTTCTTGAACAGCTTTTCTTCGGCGCAAGCCCCTTGGGCGGAGGCAAGCAAGGCGCCGGCAACAAGAATGGATGACGCGACTTTCTTCAGCATGGGGTTCCTTCCTTACTCTGACTGATAGCCCGATGCTATCAGCCCGTTTCATGGCTGTCTTGCGTAATCCCACCTTGGATTGGCTTGTCCCGGCGGATATCACTGAGCCCAAACGGTCATTCCTGATAAACTCCCCCACCTCCCAGCCACACCGACTCTCTAGCCACAATGTCCCCAATCTCTACCACACCCGCCCCACTTTCCCGGCGTTTTTCCGTTGCGCCGATGATGGATTAGGCGTAGTTTCTACGCAGCCCTCTAATGTCTTGGCTTACGCAGCACATACTTAACGCTTGTACCATTTTTTACCACCCACCCCTTTTCCATCTGCATGAGCTCAAGCACCAGACACTAGCTACTTGAGAATCAGTAGCTTTCACGTCCCCCAACGCATAGAGACCGTTTGGCACGCGTAACCTACTCCAAAGCCAAACCAACCTAGCCCCCGCTGCCTAAGCAACCTAAATTAACTATATGGTTTAACCTTAAAGAAGGGTATATCTCCTACTCTACGCTCTGCATGCATCTGCCGTATGTATCCTAATCCCGCCCCATTGTAATAAGCGGAGCTTTTGATTCCGCGGAGCAAGAAACTTGGCCACGATGAAGGAGAATTTGAAATAGTTTTGGCATGCATAAGGCCATCTTCCGCCTTTGCAAATTCCGACTTAGAAACAATTCGATATCGCTTGCACTCTTCATCACCTTCGCCTTCGAATATGGCAAAATTCACCACATGCCCTTCGGCAGGCCTACGATGTATAAACATATCAACAAACCGGTGTAGGTAGTTTGCCAAATCCTCATTTCCCACAAAAAGATTCGCCCGACAATTCATTAACTGGAACTCATTAAGGCTTTCTACATCCGACGATTTGCGCACCGCAAGCCATCCACCCTCGGCCGGAATGTTGTAAACAGCTGAGTCATAACCAATACAGTATATTTTTGGCGACAACGGTAGCAATATTATAGGCCCGGCGTCTTTTAAGCCGAGCGCCGAGCCTTTTGTTCGTCAATTGTGGACCGCGCTGATCTTAGTCGCTGAATAAGTTTCTACAACGATCAAATACAGTTGATCAGCAAGATGTCGTAATCGTTCTATCTCTTCACTAGGTGCCATTCCTAACCTGGCATCGCTATGAGCCCTGATCGCCTCTAAAGCATCGCGCAGACTTGGCTGCGGAGATGCTGTTACGCAGTTGAAATTCTTCCTCATATGAGCTCCGTCGTCAGATCAAGCCATCCGAGAACGATTTGCAGTTCCTCACCACCCTTTGGTCGGAAGGAACTTGAGCTGGGAGCAGTTTGCTCCCAGGCTAAAAACCACTGCTAAAAAATAGGTGATGGAAACTTATGCAGGAAATTTATTTTGTACAAGATTGAAGATGACCTGAACAATGCAAGAGAGCAAATCGAACCGATGGCCACTTAGCTTGTCAGTTATCCGCTCTAGCGTCAGCATCGGGTGCTGGCTACCTGTAAAGAGCCTACGGGATCTCGCATGAGGCTGTATGAATTCTAAAGTTGAAACTCAACGAACATCCATGCCAGCAAGCCGCTATGAACAGCTTGTGCAATCGGTTGTGGATTACGCCATCTACATGCTCGACCCCACCGGTCATATTGTGTCTTGGAACGCCGGGGCAGAGAGGATCAAAGGTTATCGTGCAACTGAAGTCATTGGTCAGCATTTCTCAATTTTCTTTACGCCGCAGGACCGAGCCCAGGGACTGCCTGAGCAGTTGGTGAACAGAGCCTTGGAGCATGGCGTGGCGCAGGATGAGGGATGGCGGTTACGGAAGGATGGTACGCAATTTTGGGCGTTGGCAGCCTTGGATGCTATACGCGACGAAGATGGCCAGATCGTTGGCCTGGCTAAGGTGACGCGGGACATTACCGATCGTCGAGAGTCTGCGCTGCAGCTCGATGCGGTCCGAGCGCAGCTTTTTCATGCTCAAAAGCTGGAAGCGCTTGGCCAGCTCACAGGGGGACTGGCCCATGACTTTAACAACATACTCTCCATCATCATAAACTCGGCGAGCCTAGCAATGGCCAGCCAAGACCCGGAACGAATAAAGCGAATGCTCGGGCTGATTCTCGATGCGGGAGAGCGAGGCACGGAACTGACACATCGACTTCTGAGCTTCGCCCGCAATCGGCAGTTGAATGCTTCACCCCAAGATCCAGCTCGGCTTCTAAAGTCCACGGTCGGTCTAGTGCGGCATGCCTTACCCTCCAACATCGTTCTTGAAGAACATTGCGAGCGGGATCTCCCCTGGGTTGAAGCGGATGCCTCCCAGCTGCAAATGGTGCTTCTTAATCTAGTCTTTAACGCACGTGACGCTATCCAAGGAAGTGGCCGGATATGCATAACGGTGAAAGCGATTGAAACAGATGATGGAGTGGAGGAACTGCACGGCCAATTCGTATGTTTTGAGGTGGAAGATACGGGGATGGGCATTGACCCAGAGTACTTGCCTAGAATCTTCGAGCCTTTTTTCACCACCAAACCCTTCGGCAAAGGTACTGGTCTTGGTCTTAGCCAGGCTTACGGATTCGCCAAGCAGAGCGGAGGTACTATTCGAGTTTATAGCAACCTTGGCAGTGGAACACGTATGAAACTGTACATTCCGGCTATTCGGCGCAGCGTGTAGTCGTGGCGGGGGTATACCATATATCTGGTAGCCGCCTCACATCTGAAGCTGCCTGGGTCATGTCACGCCTCGCCAGCTATTGGCTTAAAGTCGCCATTCATTATAATGGAGTCAAATCTAACGCACCTCACCAAGAGTGGCAACTTTCGTTAGCCAAATTAATCATTTAACTTAATTTCAAGAATATCATCTCCAAATTCATCCCTCTCCCCTGTTGGGCTCCATCCCAGATTTCGATAAAAACCATATGACCTAACATTCGGATCGCTGGAACAAGCCAAGAATAGGCGATTAAAGCCTTGATTTTTTAGTTGGTCAACCATCATCGCGAGTAGCGTTTTACCAATTCCCCGTGCTTCATATGAAGGCAGCAGGGCGAGAACAACTATCTCTCCTGTATTCCGATCTCCAAAGCAGTAGCCGATCATCCGCCCGTCATCACACGCTACGAAACCAGGACAATCGCCGTCTCGGATACCCGCACTCCAAGACTCGGCAGTAATGCCCAGTGCATGCAACTCTTCTGAAGAAAAGGAATTTTCTCGAGTCAAACCTCGGATTTTGATACATAGGGAGGCGTCATCCGGATTGGCTGGACGATAGGTCAGGTTAGCCATGAAGATACCACTGTGTTGATGGAGATATTATTTAACGGATGGAAATTTCCATAGTGGGTTCATCCACTGCTATTCGCACAATCGCCTACCCCTCTCTTAAAGTCAAACGACTCGATGTTTAAAAATGTAATCCCACTCCGTCACTACTGGCAGCTTCCGACCCATAGCAGACGCTGAAAAATAACTGGTTTCGTGAGCGCGACGCGTACTCTGTGGGAGCGGGCGTGCCCGCGAACACCGGCGCAGCCGGTGCCAGAGTCCGCGTTGGATTCTTCGCGGGCGCGCCCGCTCCCACAAAGATTACTGTCCGGCTCACCGGCAGCTACGGGTCGATAGCAGCCATCCGTGAACAGCGTTCGCTCCAGATCAGCCATTCGTGAAGGCAGTTAACCGCCCAAAATGAAGACACTCACTGGTGGCTTATCCGCCGCTGTAAGCCCTAGTATCGCCTGTCACTTGTCTGAGCCATTTGCATGTAGCGAATGACCGCACTGCAAACGCCTCAGCGGGAGAACTCTGCCAATAACGCCTTGACTTCCGCAGACCCCATCGCACTCAAAGCCAGCGCGGCAACCTCGCGCATCGGCTGCCAATGGCACCGTTGAAAGATCGATCGATCATGGCAAGGCAGGTCGGTGTCTGCCATCGATGAGTAGAGCGCCCATACGCTCTTCAATGGCACCGCAATCGAATCAGGCAAGGCATTGCCAACGTCCTGAAGCGCGTCCTGCACATGACGCATCCTTGTATTCCACACCTCACAAGCCAGGCAGCCTGGAAGCGCATGCTCCTGCTGGGCCGCGGTCATGGCAACGAACTCAAGTGCCGGAACCAGACGCGCTATCGCGTCAATTGACTCAAGTTCATCTGCGCCATACCAATGGCCAATCAGCTCGGCAAAATCAGACATCTCTTGACCTTTCAGGTTGAGGTGCATGGGCCAATCACCTGCCGACCTCTCAGGTAATGCTGCCCAGAACTCCAGTGCATCCCGCAGCGCGAGTAATTGCCATTACACCTGATGGTGCCAGATGCTGCCGGTCTATGAGTCGATGCCACCGATACTGGACGAACGATGATCGAATCACAAGGATGTGCAGCATTTTCCGCCCTGCAATGCCAGCCTGTCGACCCCTCTGACGCAGAGATGATCTGCGCGCATCGCCAGGACATGTTTCATGAGGCGGGTGAGTCATCAATTCGCTTGTTGGTGACAGCTTGTGGCAAATGTAAGCTCAGCGTCTGCTTTGGGTCGCTTGCGGTCATTCGCGAGCGACCGTTCTCGACCCGAAGCAGACGTTAAGGTGAGCTTCTGAGAATAGTCTTTAAGATGAGTAGGGAGCAAAAGTAAGCACTCTTGCTATTTGAGCATCCGCCAAGAGCGCATCTATCTGATCTTGTGGATGCGGCGATAGCTCTGGGTACTCTTCTGCGAGGTATTCGATGACCGTATCTTCTTTCCACGGGCCAAGCGAAGTCATGTAATCAGGGTACCGATTTTGGATTTCTCCCCATGTTCGGAAAGGGTGTTTGGAGACCAACATGGCTGTTCGAGTGTAGATAATATAAATGTGCACCGATCTATTTCCATATGTGACGTTGGAACACTGTTAGGCCAGTGTAATCCTTTGAGTTTGCCTTCCTGTCAGCATCTTCTGCCTAAAAAGTGATGGGCGGTGTGTCCGTTCCTGGCCGTTTGCTGCCTTCCACGAACGGCTGCTATGGATCGAAAGCAGCCGTTCGCGACTGACGGCAATCGACCCAATGCCGATGCCTACCATGAGTAAGCGCTGATAGGGGATAGCATCGTTACCCACCCGCCTACTCAACCCGGGCGCCGAGTTTAACCGGTGCCTGAATGATCTGGTCCAGCCACTTCCAGCCTTTATACCCATCCCCTCGCCCACGCAAATGGGTATACCGCCGCAGCGAGTTCCAATCACGGTGACCAGATACGCTTGAGACCCTCGGTATGTCCCAATCCATTTCAAACAACCGACTCACCCCTTCGTGACGCAAGTCGTGGAAGTGCAGATCCTCTATCCCTTTCATCTTGCATGCCTTCGACCAGGCTGTGCCGATTGAATCCGTGTTGTACGGGAATATCTCGCGACACGCTCTGGGCATGCTCTGCACGATGATCCACGCTTCATCCGGCAAGTAACACCAGACATCGTTGCCGATCTTCTGGCCAGGGTTTTTCATGTCCCGCACCTTCACTGCCTGCCGGTGCTCATCCAGATCTTCCCAACGTATGCGTGTGATCTCGTCCATTCGGCGGGTCGAAAAAATCGCGAATGCTACTACCTTGGGCATGTGGATGACGCTCGGACGCCGCTGCAGCGCCTCGAAGAAGTGCCCCATCACCTTATCGATCTCATCCAGCGTAGGACGCCGATCCCGCTCTCGGCTCTTCAGCTTGTAGCCGAACTTCTTCAGTACCAGACGCGCATCTGGCATTGCTTGCGCGTCAATCTCATACCCCCACGCGGCCCTGGCCAGGGACAGCACCGACCCCAGGTGCGCCAGGTCATTGCCGGCCGTCTGCGGTTTAATGCCTCCACCTTCAGGACTCATGCGCCACAGCGCATAGTCCACCAGCACCTGCTGGGTGAGGTCAGAATCCACCTTCTCCCCCAGGTAGCTGTTCTTGATGGCATTCAACGTGCGGCGCTTCGTCTCGCCCAACGGCCGGGCTTTCTCGGCCTCGACAAGGTAGCGGTCGATCATCTGCTTGACCGTGTGCCCTACCCGGCTGGCCCGCTCGATTGCACCAGGTTCCGCCAACTCGGTTTCCCGTCGCTTCGCCCAGGCCACCGCCGCCTGTTTGCGGGCGAACGTCTGGCTCTCTTGGTAGACTGTCACCTTATCGCGGTTGATGCGGATCTGAGCTGTGTAGCTGATGAAGCCGTCGGCCTTCTTGCGGGGTCTGATCGTTGCCATGAGAATTGGTACACGTCCTGATTCGATTGGTACATTGCACCAAGCGCTTGGTAAAAACGCCCCAAAACCCCCGAAAATCGGTACGAAACACGTTGAACGAAATCACTGCAAAATCAGGCGCTAAGCCAGATGCCACGCGCCCTGAGCCGTCCAGACGCTTCAGCGTTGCTCCCATGATGGATCGTGTCGATTAATCGAATCGGCCCAGTATTTACGGGGCCTGTAGGCATGCTGTGTTTTTGCTGTAGCAAAAATTAAGCAAGGGGGACGGGATAGCCACATAAGTGGCTATTTTTTCGACAGGAAAAAGGCAGCACTCCGGTATGGCACTGCCGGTGTTTCTCATGGCTGGGCGCCGAGCTCGGCCAGCCGTGCCTCTGCTGAACTCGCGATCATGATGTAAAGCCTCTCGATCGCAGCGGCTGGAATCGCTTTCAACACCTCCAGCGCCTCTACCAGGCTATCGGCCCGCGCCTGAGCAATCAGGCAATTGACCGCGGTGTCACTCACCTCGATATCCGCCACCCGCTTGCGCAGCAGGCCGTGGATTTCTGACGGCATGATGATCCCCGGCAAGAACTCTCCAGGTTTGGCTCTTCCGTTAGTACTGTCCACAGGTATCGCTCCCTGCGTTGAATGGCCGGTATAGGTCGGGTCGAACGTGAACAGGCCGATATGCTAGGCCTTTTCGTGCTCCATCAGCCCCCAGGCTCGGGCGGGGTCGGACAGATCCAGCATATCAGACAGCTGCAGGTCGTCGACCTGATTCGGGCCGTGGCATTCGAAAGCCATGCCAGCGAACGGCTGGTCGAGTACAATCACCGGTTAGATAGGCCTTCCCGCCAGATAAGATCAGAAGGACATGAGAATTAAATGACACGAAACATATTTCAAACTCTGGTGTTAATAATTTTTCCTGGCTATTTTCTTTATCACGGACTCAGATCGTTTATCGATATACCCTATATTGGATGGTATACGGTATCTCTAATACTAGCAGTTGTTTTTGTTCAGGCATCCAATGCCTACAGGGCAGTAACCAAACCAGTACACACAGATCTATCATCATTTATAATTTCTTCAATGTTCTGGCTTCTGGTGCTCTTGATGTCAGGAACCGTTGCCGTAAACCACGCTCTTATTAGCAATAGCTACATTACAAGCTCAGGACTGGTATGGAGCGTATCTATTATCATATGGATGATAGGATTCTACGGGCTCGGTCAACGATTTGAAGTTAGAGGCTCAAGATATGGCGGAATTCTATTTTTCGCACTAACAATAGCCTATGCCACTTTGGCCTATCTACTTTACTCCCCGGATAGCGGAACGACTGAATTCACTTCAAGCGACGAAGACTTGTCAAATCTTGCAAATTACCAAGGCGCAGCAAGATCTGTACTATATACAGGACTAATATTCATTCCATTTATTTATTCAAAAATACTGAAGTCTATTTATTTTCTTTCGTACCGCGCAATTCTTTACTTCATAGGCTCAAGATCAGATCTGTATCTGATAATAGCAGTCTTGCCATTTTTCGTAATAATTACCTACGGAATTTATTCTGTATTTGCGATTTCTTTTGCGGTGCTGCTGTGCGTCTCTTTTGCACTAATTGGGGGCTTTGAGCTAGGATCTAGATATAGTGCAGATATATCCTCTGATCCATCTCTATTAGAAAGACACTCTCTAATGGTTGCTGGATGGGAAGGTATATCCAACAATCCAATTGTAGGTGACTACCTTGGCCAGGTTCGTGACTTTGGTGACGTTGGCTACTACATTCATAATGCTCTATCTATGTGGCAAGCATTCGGAATTATCCCTTTCATAATTTACTGCTCCCTAATAACCATATCGGCAATTGTATCAATTCTTATAATAGCAAAAAACAGGAAAAGCGGTTTTGCCGAATCACTATTCTACATATCAATAACGAGCGTTATAGCGGTATCTGCAACAAAGTCGATAACTTGGGCGCTTCCTGCTTTGGCGTGGGGAATGCTACACAGATACTATCATCAAGCACGCTTAGCAAAATCTGTATCTCATCAATAAAATTACGATATAAAACAAGCCCGCCGTACGCGGGCTTGTTTTTATAACTTTGCTACTACGATCATGCCTCAGTAACTTCAACTGTCGCAGACCAGTTGTACGCTACGGAGCCGCCGGAGTTGACGAGCAGAATCATGTCAGCCCCAGATGGCTGCAGGACCAAACCACCGCCGAATCCAGCACTTGCTGCGTTGGCGATGGTAGTCACAGCCCCTTGCAGAGTTGCCACGCCTGCATTCAGATAGGCGCAGGCAAAAAGCTCTACGCTTCTGCGTTCGGTACCCGCGGCATTGCCTCCTGTTACTTTGGCCTTGATCATTACGGTCTTGCCAGCAGTCAGGGATCGCTGCCAAAGAACTACATTGGATGCCGAGGTGCTTGTAGCCTTGGTTCGCATAGGGCTTGAGCTCGTCACGTTCGCCAATCCGGTGAAATCACCATTTGTGCCCGACAGGTTACTCTCTTGCGGCCATTCTACGATTTTCCCTATGGCCCGAACGGCAGTGTCACGAGCGCCAGCGATATTGACGCTCCCGCGAACTCTGATAGTGCCACCGAGAGTTGAGTTGAAAATACCCCAGTCCATCCTGGTGGTGGCATCGCTGATCGCGGGATCTTGGATGATCATGTGACCGCTTGCGGTCTGATGAAGGATGGCTGCCTTGCCCGCCCCATTGTTCTGGTTGCACTCGCGAAGAGTGGGTCTAATGCGAACTCCGCTCGCGTTGGTGGCCGTCATTACGATGCCTTCATCGCCAACCGTTTGAGCAATCACATCAATATCAAGATCCTTGGCGCCATCGCCTTGGATGAGCACGGCGTTCGAAGTGACGTTCGTGGCAACAAGGTCACACTTGAGGTCGCGGATTGTTCCGTTGATCGCCAGCCCTACCGCACATCCGTCAACCGTTCCGCTGAGTAGCGGGCCGTTCACGCTACCAGAGCCGACACAGTTCATTTCGAACAGGTTGCTGCCGATACCGTTTGCAGTTATGCCCAGAGCGCTGAGCGATCTGATTGCAGCGTTGGAATCACCGCTTTGGAACTTCACGCCAGCGAGTCCGGTATTTGTGATGACAGCTCCATCAACGTTGAGTGCGCCGCCCTGCATGTAGAAGGCGTGCTGACCGGGAATGTCGTGGATGATCGCATTTTGGATGCTGTGAGCACGGCTGATTACCGAAGCGGCCGAGTACAGCTCGCTGAGTACTCCTTGAGCAACGCCGCTGATGTTTGCGCCTGGTACACGGAGGTTGTCGCAGATGCCGTAATCCGGTTGCGAATCTCGGATGTATAGGCCTGCCTGGAAATTCCCGAGCAATGGGATTGAATGTCCGTAGAGATGAGTGCCTTCGATTGTAGGGTGATCGATTAGGATGTTCTCTCCCCCGAAGATCGCGATGCCGGCAGATGCGCAGTTGCGGACGTGAGGCCGTATGGCACCACTGTTAGTGCACCCCCAAAGCTGAATGGCTCGGTCGTCGTGGCCTCCCATCCCGGTCCAGGTGTTGGACCAGGCCCCTTCACCAAGGATCATTGCGCCGTTCATCATCAACCACACATTGTCCTTAAGGATCGCCTTGAACGTGGTGGTGTTGGGCAGGATCTGCTGAATGCGAACCGATGGATCAGTGGCGATGCTGTTGTGCGCATTCATCAAGATCTCGCCAACTACTCGATATGGCGATGCCATTGGCGGGAAGTACACGCATGCCCAGGCGTTGAGAGCAGCTTGAATGGCTGGGCGCCAGTCCCATGTAGTTGGGCTACCACCTGGGGTGTAGCCGCCACAAAGGTGGGCATACTCCCACACGTTGCAGGGCATGCCAGAGATCACGTCCGAGATGGTTACGATGGCTTTGTCCAGGGTACGGCGCTTGTAGCCAACGCCCATGCCGCCAAGACTTGCATCACTCGGCGAAGACAGATCCTGTACGACGTGCGGCACGCCATCAGGGAATTGGTAGAACACATTGGCCGAGTTGTTGATAGGACCTTGAATTCCCCCGACAACATCTCCTACATACTGCTGCATCCAAAGCTTGTTGACTGCGTCCTGGTTATCGGTAGGGTCTGCCAGGTTCTTGATCTGGCGGCCCTCCGCATCGTAGTAGTTCTTTCCGATCGGACGCTTGAGCGCGCGCGAAATGCCAGCGAACCCTTGCTGTATGAGCATGGTCAGGCGATCGAAAACCGTTTCGTGCGTTTCAGCCAGGAACTTGCCTTGGTTGCGCAAGTCGGTTGGCTGAACCGGGTCCATGACGCGAGAAATGGTGAGCGATGCGCCGACAACACCAAGAAATCCGGCGGCATAGGCGGATGTCAGCGTGCCGCCATTCTGGGAACCTGCACCGGACAACATGTATTGCGCCCCCGTCAGGGTTTCCGAAGTCCCGTCCTGTTTGACCAGGACAGCCTCAATGTCTGTGTCCTGCAGGAACCGATACGGGATCGGGAACGCCGGGCCGCCAGATACGTACTCAACAACGCTATCAGTGGTCGATACGGTCAATTTTCAATGCTCCAGAAATGCGAAAGCCCCGCTTTTGCGGGGCTCTCTCTGGGGGTAGGCTTTTTGTCAGTATCCGGTGGCGGCACCGATGTCGAGGGCCCTGGCTGGACCTGCCTCACCAGGCTCCCACCAGTAGCTTTGGCCGAACTCACGTTGCGCCCGGCGCTGCATGCGGTTGAGGTAGCCAGGCGAGAAGTACTCTTGCAGCTGGTGGAAGATCATGTGGTCAGTCGCGGCCTTGGTGTACCAGAGGTTTGCCCCTGGGATGTGACCTTTGACGAGCTGAAGTAGGCGCGCACCGACCACATCGGCGTTACGCTCACCCAGGGCGGCATCGGCCGTGACACCGCGCAGGTTAAGCAGCGTTTCTACGTCGCCGGCCAGCGGTCCGCCGAACGCAGCCAATGCCGAGGTTCCGCCTTGCGTGGTGTTGGAAAACAGGAAGTCGCCGTACAACGACAGCGCGCCACCCTTGAGCATTGAGGCCAGGCCGAAGCGCAGACCAGGCACACCGCCGAGCTCGTCATCCAGCATGTTCTTGGGGTCACGGCCCGATGCGATCTCGTTTACTTGGGTAGCAATGGCGCCAAGCACGGTTGCTGTGGCGAACAGTGCCGCGCCGTATGCGGCCTTTCCCCATCCAGTTTCCTGAGCCATGGCCCTGCGCCAGTGCTTCATGATCATCGACACAGGGAACGACTTGAACTGCCAAAAGCTCCGCATGATCTCGCCGCTCCAAGTACCGCGCTGGTTGTTGCCGTGCATGAATGCGCGTTCGCGGGCGCCAGGCGCCGGGATCGCCATGTTGGTTTCATCCAGCACCATGCCCAGCAGCCGAGTGGCGGCCTGCTCCCGCAGTCGCGTCGGGGAAACACCGACTTGCTTGGCAAGCGGCGTAAGGGCCGCATCCGAAATCCGGTATATGCTTCCTGGGGTCAGCACTTGGTCACCGGCACCTCTCCAATCCTCTGGCTGTGCCAGGCGCCATACCGACCAATCCTGATCGGTGATACCGCGCTGCTGCATCAGCCGGCGGTCGCCCTCTTCCAGTGCCGCCAAGGAATCGTATTTACGGGTGAGGTCGCCCGTGACGTCCATCATCGTGGCGCCGAAAGCTCGGCGGTTGCCGGCATCGATGGCATTCATTCCAGATAGCTGCATGACCTTGGTGGCTGCCGCCTGCGACCACTTGGCGGCACGACCAGCAATCTCGGCATCGGTGCCAAGCCCATCCTCACCCCAGCGCGCCAGGCTACCGATCAGCTGGTCGATGCCAAGGCCCGCGCGCATTGCCAGGCGGCGGTGGCTTGCGTCGGCTGGGTTCAACATGCGCAGCTCATTGCTCAGCACCTGCATGACCGGCATACCGTTCATCTTGGCCACCAGCGCCAGCGTGCCCTGGTCGCTCAAACCGGTGATGACCGCCGAACCCAACTTGCCGGCCACGTTGGTGGCGCGGTAGGTGTCGAAGGCGTTGGCCAGCGCGGCCGATGCCGGTGGCTCGCGGGTACCGGCCACCTCGGTATACAACTGCTCCAGGCGCTTCACGCGCTTATCGATCTTGGCCTTTGCCTCGGGCTTGGCCTGGGTCATCTGCTTGGCGGCCGTCTCGGTGTGGTACCGCATGGCGTGGTTGGGGTTTGGCCCCATCGCCTCGATCAGCGCGATGTCGCGGGCGGCTCGGTCGATGTGCCCGAACATCAGGTCCATCAGGCCTTTGTCACCGTACTTGGCCTGGGCCGCAAGGTAGGCATCGGCATCGCGGTAATGGATCTGGCGCGACTCGCTGCCGCGATTGGCGCGGGCGCCGTTGCCCATGGCCCGGCCAGGCTCCAGCTTGTTCACGCCACCGGTGGCCACCGTCTCCCAGGCGTTGGTGAAGAAGTCAGCCAGCTCGGCGTCGTTCATCCGGGTGCCATCGGCCTTGAAGTACTTGGATCGGTTCGCCCACTGTACATGGTCGGCAATCCACTGGTCTTTGGCCCTGGCCACCTTCAATTGGCTGTGGCTACGCGGAATCGCCCAGTCATCGAGATAACCCACATCGCCGCCGGCTCGGTTGAAGCGCTCACGCAGGCGGTTGGCAACATCGGCGAATTGCTTGGCACCGACCTTCGCCTCTGGCACGCCGCTGTCCTGGCCGTGCAGTTCCTGCACCAAGGCACGGGCCTTGGCCTCGTCAGCGAAGAGACCGAGGAACTTGCCACGCGTCATGTCGATGGCCTCGAGCATGGATGACATGGCTTCATCCCGGATCGCGCGACTGGACGACTCGATCGACATGATGCCGGGATAGTCCGAGGCGAAGGCCAGCAGGCGGTCCAGGCCCTTGAGGGGATCGTCGGGGAACTGAGCCATGACGTTCTGTACGCGGTCATGCGCGAGGATGGTCAGGGCAACCCGCTGCTTCTTCTTGGCGGCCTCGGCCTGCAGCTCCTTGGCAGCAGCATTGGCGGCTTCGGTCAGCCGATCTGCCGAGGTCTTCATCTGCCAGGCCTGCGGGTCTGACTGGGCCAGCTGACGCATGTTGCGGCTGATGCGCCCCTCAATGTCCTTGATTTGTTCCTGGGTGAGTGCACGGCCGATGGCCTGCTGAACCGCCTGGATACATTGCTGTTTCATCAGTTACCGAACCTCAGCGCGCACAGGGCGGCAGCAAGGAAGCCTTTGGAATCGTTTGCAGCCTGGGCGATCTCGGCGTCAGCCTCGGCCAGGAGTTCACGGGCGGAGACGGTCACCGGCGTGCCGTCCTCGTTGATGGCGCCGGTAGGCACCTGCAGGTCACGCTCGCCCGCGGCTACTGCATCGAGCAGCGCCGGCAATGCTGGGTCGATTCCGTCAATGGGAGTCGAACCGGGGAGGCCTGTGACGCTCTCCGCTGTCGGTGTTGCGCTTTCTGCGCCAGGTGTTTCGGCTTGGGCCGAAACTGTTTCAGGTGCTGCGGGAGCGGAACCACTGATTTCAGCCTGCTGATTGGCCTGCGGCGCCCGTGGTTGCTGGCTTTCACCTGTGGGAGCGGAGTCGCTTGCGGGTGTGCGCGGCTCGACTGACGGCGCTGGCTCTTCGATCAGCTGGCCGCTCTCGCGCAGCATGCGCTGGATGTCCTCGGCTGCCAGTCGGTTCAGGGCCATGCCGTGATCAGGTGCCACGCTGCTGGCCAAGGCCGATCGTTTGAAGGCGCTGCCGATCTGCTCGGCGCGTTGATCCACCTGCTTTTGTAGGCGCGCTGGGGTTTCGCCGCGATCCATCGCCGCCAACTCGCCCCGGGCGCGCTCGGCAGCCCTATTGCCTTCCAGCTGCTGATTCAACTCATCGATGCGAACCCGGGTAGCCACACGCTGCTCGTCGATGGCCTGTCGCTGCTGAGCGATGCTGTCGCGGGCCGCGCGTTCGGCCTGCTTGCGGGTCATGCGCTGCTGCTGGAACTCCTTGGCAGCCTGCCGATAGGTGTTGCCAGCGGCTTCGTGCGCCTGGTCCAGTTCGCCAAGACTGCGGCGCAGACCAGTCACTTCGGCCCGAATGTCGCGAACGTTGGGCAGGCCTGCTGCCGCCACCGGCTCAAGCTCTGCCCGGGCAGTGGCGAACACCTCTTGCTGCGCCTGATCGCGCACCACCGCTTCCTCGGGGCCGACACGGTTGGAGCGGATGAAAGCGGTATCGTCCATGAGGCCGGTGACGTTGACTGGTTCGCCACGGCTCATCTGCTCGAGCGCGAGGTCCAGGGCATTCTGGTGTGCAGCGCTCGACCGGGCGTTGACCGGCGCACCAGGTGCCGTGCCGTGCTGGGCGTGCAGCCCATTGTTGCCAGCCAGCGCCGCGTCGACGGTTTCAGGTGATGCAGCGGGAGCACCCGACATGGCCCGGCCAAGTCCCCAGAAAGCGCCACCGAGCAGGCCGTCGATGGCCATGGCCTGAGCATCCAGCGCCCGATACTGCTGGGCCTGCTGGGTGTAGCCGTTGCTTTCCAGCACCTGGCCAACACCACCGCGCGCTACAGCACCGAGCGCAACGTTGGCGCCGGCAGTTGCGGCAAGGTCCGCAACAGGCTGGGCCAGCAGGCGGGCCGCCGGCAGGAATGCACCGGCAGCCAGGGTGCCGCCCTCGATCGCGCCTGCAAGCGCCGCGGTCTTGGGGTCTACACCCTCCCCGCGCAGTTCGCTGAAACGTTGCTCGCCCATGGACAGGCCGACCCCGCCGGCGGCAACCGGAAGGCCGCCAGAAGCAGCGCCGAACGCGAAGCGGGTACCGACATCGCCAAGGCCGAACAGGATCTGCGCGGCTGTGCCGTTGGTTTCGGCGTCAGGGCGCAGGCGCTCGGTCACCGCCAGGCGCTGCTGGCCGATGGCTGCGCGCCGGGCAATCTCTTCTTCATCGGTTGGCACTTCGAACAGGATGGCCTGGTCCGGGTCGTTTCCGTATTGGGCCGCCTGCAGCGCCAGCTGGGTGGCGCCCTGGGCGATACCGCTGAACAGCGCTGTGCCAGAGCCATCCCAGAAATTGGGCTCTGGCGGGGTCAACGCCGGGTTGGCCAAGGCATCCTGCTCGAGCGCCTGCTGATCGTTGAAGGCCAGGTCAGTGATAAAGCTCACTGGTCACCCCCGTTCACGTTGATCATGAGCGGCTTGCCATCGGCGCCGTACTTGTACTGGTTGCCCTGCATCACGTAATACACGCCGTCCCGGGCTTGGCGCAGGGTCAGTGCGCTGGCCGTGGCCAGGTCCTGTTCACTCATGCCCTGGGCTTTCATGGTTTCCACCAGGCGCTGCTGGGCGACCTGCTCGAACGTATCGCCCGGCATGCCCCATGGCGCGAGCGTTGACGAGCCGTTGAAGTCGACGACATCACCCACGGTGGCCTTGATGGCTTTCTTCATGAGCGCGTTATTGACCTCGCCCGACACATCGCCGGCCTCGGCCGCAGCGCCGGTGTAGTAGGACTTCACAGCCTGGGCCGCCAGCGAATACGACTGAGGCTGACCGGCGAACACCGTTCCGAGCTGCTTGCCCAGGGCTAGGTCAAAGTCGGTTTGCTTGGGGATCGGGAACCTGCCGCCGCCGTCCTGCCCCTTCTGGGCCTTGGACTTGTTCAGGATCGACTCGCCCAAAGCCATGGTCTTGGCAACATCGCCGCTTTGGACCACATCATCTGGGCGGAACCAGTGGGTGCCGGTGGTCAGCGACCGCTGCTTGCCCGCCAGCATGCCGGCCAGCGCGCGAACTGGCGAATCCGGGGCGATCTGCTGCATTGCCCCGGCATACGCCCGGTCATCGCCCATGGCGGCATGAAGCTTGCCGAACAGTTGGGACTGCTGGTCGGGGCTCATCTGATCGATCTGGGCGGAGAGTGCCTTGGCCTCCTGTGGCAGCAACGGTTTCAAGGCGACCGTGGGGCCGAACTTCTGGCGCATTCCCTGAAGCGCGGAGACACGGTCAGCCAGCACGGTCGGCAGGTTCTCCGAATTCAGGTCCAATGGCTCAATTCCGCCACCCAAGCGCTGCTGGAAGTAGTCGAGCGGCGCCTCGGCCATCATCTTGGCGTTCGTTTCAATCGCCCGGCCCAGCCTGGCAAGGTTGTTGGCCTGGGCAACGGTACCGCCATTGTTCTGCAGCTCGGCCTGCAGCTTGCCGTAGTAGGCGGCCTGTTGGTCAATAGGCTGGCGCAGCACCTGCTGGGTGGCCACCTCCTGCTTGCGCAGTTCGTTGAACTCGGCTGCGGCCGCTGTGCCCTGAACCTGTTTACCCCAGTTGTCCCACATATCGTCGGTAGCGGGGATGCCGCTGGCAATCTGAGCGCTGATCTTCCCAAGCGCCCGGTCGGCGCGGGCTTCGGCGCGCAGCTGCGCCATTTCCGCCTTCTGCTGCAGCCGTTCGACCTTGCCGTCGATCGAGCTGCCCACCTGAGTGAGGTCATCGGCAGTCAGGTACTGCTGGTACTGCTTGAGCGCAGCCTGGGCTTTATAGGGGTCCTGGGATGCCTGGCGCTTCAGGATGTCCGAATACATGCTGCTGGTGGCCTTGGTGCGGTTGGCTTCCAGCACCTCGGGGGCCCAGCCATTGCGCTGCGCCTGCAACTGCAGGATGCCGTCAATACGGGCATGACTGGACGCGATAGCGTCAGGGTCGTTGTAGTTCAGCGCAGCCGTATTCAGCGCGGTGGCAATGGCAGCCTTGTCGACCTGGTTCTTGTACTCCTGCTGCTCACCAAACTCATAGCTGCCCAGTTTCCCTTGCAGTTGGGCCCGGCGCTGAAGAGCAGCCTGCGTGAACATCTGCCGTTGCTGCTCGTTGGCCAAGCTGCTGGCGATGGCTTCGCGCTGCTGGTCGAACTGGGTCAACGTGTCATTGGTGACGTTCAGGGCGGCCTGTCCCTTCTTGGTGAAGGCGCCGGTCTCCGGGTTGAAGATGGCTTCGTTCTGCCACGTGCCGAGCTGGTTGTCCGCGTTGAGCACAGCAGTCTGGTTGGCCTCTCGCATTTCCCGCTGATGTACATCGGCCAGATCGCCGGCCAGGCTGGAAAGGCCACGAGCCAAGGCAGAAGCATCAACCGATGCCTGGGCCACGCGCGGTGCGGCGACGACTTCCGGCGCCACGCGGCGCATCTGGATCTGTGGGATTCGTGCGGCCATGCTCAACCCCTGCTGTACATGTTGTAGGCCTGACCGCCGCCGGTGAGCAGCGAGCTGAAGGCGTTGAGGCGGCGCGTGCGGAATTCGGCCTTGGCCTGCTTGATACCTTCGTTGCCCTGGGCGACCAAGCCCATGGCCTGGTTGAAGGCGTTGCGCCGCAGCTGATCGGCATCCTGCCGGGCGATATCCAAGGTGCCCTGCTCGATCCGGCCGGCAGAACCCTCGCCGACAGCAACGCCATTGGCAGCGAATCCGGTGCGCTGGCTGGCGGCCGTCTGCCGGCCCTGCTCATTGGCCAAGTCCGCGGCGAAGTCACCTTGGGTAATCACATCGCGCGCCTGATCATCCAGGTAGCGCTGCTGCCGCTTGGCGGCCTTTACCGCGTCTTTGCCCTGCTTGATCTGGGAATACGCATTGAGCAGGCCACCGCCCGCTGCTGCGCCAGCCCCTGCTGCTGCGCCCATTACAGCCCCCTCAATGTCATTGGATGGAACAGTTCGCCGTTGATCCCGTAGGGCACAGCGTCATGCATGTGGAACCCGAGCCAGCGCAGCCAGCGAAGGGCCTTCACGTAGCGGGCGTCGGTGTAATTGATCAACATCTGGTAGCGCTGGCGCATGGCGGCGACTTCGCGGTCGCACTCGATCAGGAATGCGCGGTGGTGCCGGTCGATCTCCGTGGTGCTGATCAGCCATGGCACACCGGTCTGCTCATCGAGCTTGATGTCGCCGAACATGGCGACCACCCGACCATTCACCACGTAGGCCAGGGGCCTAACGCTCCTTTCCACCGAATAGCGCAGCTCCTCCTCTACGGTCAGGCCACGGATGGCTTCGAACTCCAGCCGGTCGGCCATGCGAGCATTCGCCACCGTCATCGCGATCAGCCGGTCATCAACCGGCAGCATTTCAGCCACCCGACTGGACATTGGGCATGACCCCCAGAATTGTGAGCGGCAGCGGGTCGGACTGGCGGATGAACAGGCGCCCGTAGTTATCCCACTGGCACTGGATCTCCATTTCAGCCCGGCCGGTCAGGAGCTCGATCGGCTCGCCATAATCCTCGTCGGCGCGCTGCTTGAACTCGTCCAGGTGTTCGGCGTCCGGGCCAGCGAAGATGCCGCGGCTTTCCTGGCAGATCACCACCACCTGGTTGATGCGCTTCTTGCTGCCGAGGAAGGCCTGGTTGTTCTGCAGGGTGATATCCAGGGTTTCAAAATCTGCCGTGATCGGCAGGCCGATGTGCGCCACCAGGGTCGGGCTGTCCAGCGTAATAGCGCCGCCGGTGACTACCTGCTGCGGGATCACGTTGCCATCGCCAAGGATGCTCACGGTCTTGCCTTCGAGGTGACCGAGGCTGCTGACCACGGATGCCGCCAGGCCCCAGCGGGTCGCAGATACGCCGCGCAGCGATTCAGGCACCACAGACTGCGGCTCCACAGTGACTACCTTGGCCGAGACAAACCCGATGATCTTGACGGTCAGTACGTCGCCAATAGCGTATTCGCTACCTCCGCCGTACATGATCACGCTGCGATTGACCATGCCAGCGTCAAAGGTGTCGACGGAAACAGCCAGCGTCAGCGGGTCCGGATACTGCCAGTTGGTACCGCCGGTCAACACAGCGGTGCCAGTGCGCCGGCCATCGTAGGTCAGGCCGCAATCCACGAAGAAGGCCCGGTCGAACCAGTAATCGCCGCTGCCGAACTTGGTCAGCTGCCTGGTGGCCATGCGCTCGATGTAGCGCTTGGTCACCCCGTTTATGGTGCGTTTGACGATAAGGTACAGCGCGTCCTCATCGTTCTCGGGCACCGAAGCCACCGATTCAACCTCGCCGTCTGTGTCGTGCCAGTGCCAGGCGTAGACCTGCTGGTCTGGCAGGAAGGTGAAGCCCAGCAGCATGCCGTCATTGCGGGCCATCCACAGGATGCCATTTGGCTGTAGGGTGAAGGCCATGTCCTGGATGGTGAAGCCGCGCAGCAGGTGCGACGACAGCACGCTGACGTCCTGTGGCTGGAAGCCGTCCGACACGTAGTTGTATGCCAGGGTGGACAGCTTTCCGCCCCGGGCCTGGATGTACAGCGCCGTGTTGGCGTAGATCGCCGGCGGCACATCGCTGGTGCCGAAGTAGCTCTGCTCGATCGCAGATACGTTGGCGGCGGTGACGCCAGAATCAGTTGACCCGGTGATGGCGATCTCGGCGCCGGAGGTCATGGCCAGCAGCTCGCGCAGTGACACCAGGTGACGGATCTGGTTGACCTGCCGGCTGGCGATAACGAACTCAATGCCGTCGTCATCCTTGTTCGGGTCGGAGTAGCCGAAGTTGTGGAAGTCGCCGGTACGCGACATCCAAACGGTCTGGGGGTTGGCCTTGCTGGCTGCGAACACCATGCGCTGCTGGTAGTAGCCCACCACTGAAGGGTTGTTGCCATCGGCGAACGGGTTGTACGCGATGGGCACCGTGTTGTCGGTTTCGGGGGTGATGTTGATGTCGGTAAAGGTCGTGCCAGTGGCCTGGCCGATGAAGCCGAACACGCCCGAAGACTTGTTCTTGTAGATGTTGTAATGGTCGGCACCGGCCGACGCGGTCCAGCTCAGGCTTGCCCCTGGCTTGTTGTCGAAGCTGTTCACCGTGGCGGTGTTGCTGGCGTTCGACTCGACCGACCCCTCGGAAATGCTGCTGACGGCAGTCACCTTGTACTGGTACTCGGTGGTATCACCTGAGCCACCCGTGCGTGCAGTTGCCGACAAACCGATCGGCGCTGCAATGCTGGGCTCGAACACAATTGCCGTCAGGGTCCAGTTCGTTGGGCCGAGGCGGGAAAGCTCTCGCGGCGGATGATCCGGGTGAACAATGGTCAGTACATCGGCCGATTGGGTGAACTTCAGCGCCGACAGCTGCGCCGAGGTATATGGCGAAACGATCTCATAAGGAAGCCCGCCGCTCACAACCTGGCCGCCCATGCTGATGAAGCGGATGTACAGGTTTCCGAACTCGAGGATGTAGGTCTGCTCGGTCGAGTACTGGAACGGGATCAGGCGGGACTTTGCAGCGCTGTTCTTGGTTTCAACGATGAATCTGGTGCCGGAGCGGTTCTGTGCACCGCCCTCGGGCAACACCTGGTAGTTTCGGCAGGTCTTGAGCGCGGTGTAATAACGCCCAAGATCAACCCGGGCATAGGTGGCTGGCGATACCTCGCCTGCGCTGAATGACGGCTGGATAACTTCTGTCATGCCCCGCGCCCCGTGATAAAGGTGGATTCGCGCTGGTACTGGGTGGTGCCCTCGTTGAGGGCGGTGGCAGCGGCCTCCAGCACGGTGGACTTGTACTGGGCGTAGCAGGCGCTGGCTATGCCGGCGTCCTTCGCCAGCGGCCCGGCGATCTCTCCAGCCAGGTACCAGGCCAAGGCAGATACGAAGATCGGGTCGAACAGCTCCGGCGAAGTGACCTTCAGCGTGTACTCCAGAGTGGCCGGGCTCACGCTGGTGCTGATCAGACGCTGGCTCGATCCGTTGACCACGCGGAATGGGATGCGTGGCAGTTCGGGCATGTAGCACTCGTAGCCAACCGGGATAGCGCCCTGCGGCCAGCCAGGGTTGACGATTCGGCGTACGCGCATGCAGTCGTTCGGCACGGCGTAGGCGTACTGGTAATCTGGGTTCGGGTTGTCGGCCACCTCGGCCAGCTGGGCAAAAGCCGTGGCGAAGCCCCAGTCACAGTCGGCGCGCAGCACAAAGTCGCGGCTGCTTTCATAGAACTGCTTGCAGATTCGGGCCGGCTGGCTGTTCTCTTCCAGGTCATCGATGCGGGTGCCGTTTCCGATGCGGAAGATCGCCATGTTGCAGATGTCGATCACTGAGGACATGTGGTGCTGGCTCCATGAAAAAGGGCCCCGAAGGGCCCTTGGTGGGTGACTGACTCAGGCGTCCGGGCCGTCGTCATCATCGTCATCGGCGTTGCCATCATTGCCACCACCAGCACCGCCATCCTGGCTGCCAGTGCTGGTGGTGGTCTCTTCTGGCTTCACGTACGGCTCGCCGCCGGCATTCAGGCGATCAGCCTCGGTCTGTGCCTCTTCCTTGCTGGCACCGATGAAGTCACTGAACCACTCACCTTTGGCATCGATGACGCGCCAGCGGGTTCCACCGTTGAACTTGGCGGCATAGCCCAAGGATTGCTTGGCCTGGCTGCCGGTGCTGGTGGTGGTCGATGCCTGGGCCTTGCCGGATGGCTTCCAGCCTTGCGGCTGCATCCACTTGCCCAGGTGGTTCTCGTTGAGGATGTGGAACGGCTCACCACCGGCTTCCGGCGGCTCCTGAATCTTGCCGCCGTAAAAGCCGCGCTCGAGTGCGATAACTAACATGATCCCTCCTTACGCGATCACGAAGCCGCTGGCGTAGGTCGCGGTGTCCTGGACGTCTTTGACCAGGCCAGCCCAGAACGTGCCAGCGGTGAGTGGGCCGGTGCCAACGGTGTAGTTGACGCGGAGGTAGCGGCGAACGCCGCGCGGGACCGCCACAGCAACCGGACGCTTGCCGGCGGCCATGTCAGCCAACGCGGTGGCACCAGAGTCGAACAGGGTGACCCAGGTCGCGTTGTCGTCGCTGGTCTGCAGTTGGAAGTTCACGGTGGCAGCGCCGGCCGCAGTAGCAGCGGCCAAGACCGCGACAACCAGGTACAGCGGCTCGCCGGCGCCGATGTCGCGCCGGGTATTGCCATGCGTCAGTGGGCCGAGATCGATGACATCGGTGGATGCCGCCGTCGCGGTGACTGCCTGGCCAGTCAACCCGCTGAACAGGTTCAGCTTGTCGGTGATCATGAGGAATTCTCCTGGACTTATGGTGGTGAAACGCCGGTCAGACGACCGGCGATTCGGAGTTGAGCAAGGCGTCGACAGTGCGGAACGGCACGCCGCGCAGACTGGTGATGAACTCCCCGTCGTACTCTTGGATCTTGAGCTGGACGTTGGCTTTGTTCATCGCTTGGATGTCCAGGCACTCGCGGATGGTGCGGTTCATGTAGAACGCTGGGCGGCCCATGCGCAGGTTCGGGATGCGGTGCACTGCACGAATCATCGCTTCGATGATCTTGACGCTGGTGCCGTTGGTGTCGGCCAGCAAATCGCTGATGTCGATGTTGCAAATGCGGACCGCATAGCGCCAGTCGCGAAGCGCGATACCGCAGTCCCACTTGTAGTGGTCGCGGTAGGCGCGGAACACGCGGTTGGTGCCGGAGCCATCGTCTACCAGCTCGATGCCCATGTCGTTGTGGTCCAGGCCGGCCTTGGAACCCTTCGGGTAGATGCCGTGCACGGTCTGGTCGCCCCAGACGATGAGCCAGATCGACGCGTTGTCCGAGCCAGCGCCACCCATCTTGATGATGTTCTGCCCGTTCTTCGCGGTGCTGTCGCTGTAGCGAGGTGCCATTCCCAGGAACTTGGCAGGCTCCAGAGCGCTGTTGTTGTAGAAAAGGCCGGTGGCCATGTCCTGGTTCATGCCCTCGATGTAAGCGGCGTTCTCGGACAGGCGGAATGCGGCAGTGTTGCCGTTGAGGTTGGCCAGGGCTTCGTCAACGATGCCGAGGTTTTCCAGCATCGCGCAGGTCTCGTCCACCTGAACGGTGGTGGACTTGGTGCGCAGAATACCGGCGTTCAGCGCACGGTAGGTGCCGGTCGGCAGGCCAGTGCGGATGGTGGTCCGATGGCCAGTGGCGAGGTTGCCTTCCTGCCAAAGCATGTCGGACAGGACTTCGTTGGTCTGGCTCAGCATCTCAACGATGCGCGCCGGCTTGCTGTCGGGGTCCTGCCGTTTGGCCCAATCGGCCAGCGTCAGGGAGTTTTGGGCGATAACGGTCATGATTTACTCCTTAGGATTTGCCGTAGAAGACTTCGGCGTCGGTTTTGCGGGACTGGTTGCCGGAACCGCTATGCAGCTGGCCCTCGGCCAACTGCTGGCCGATCCGGTGGAAGAGCCGAACAACTTCGGGATGGGAGCCAAGGCCGGACTCCTTGAGCATGGTGCTCAGCTCGGGGGTGCCGAACTGGGCCAGGGCTTTCTGGGCAACGCCGACGTTGGCGTCGAAGTTGGCGCCGCCGAAGGTTGCGTCCTCGCGCAGGGACTTCTCCCAGCCGGTGACCAGGCCTTGGCGCTGCTCCAGGCCAGCCTGCTCGGCAGCCAGGGCGCGCTTGGCATCGAAGGCCATGAGCTTGTCAGCCTGCTCTTGGGTCAGGTTCAGCTCTTTGAAGAGTGGGGTGACCTCGGCCAGCTGCTGCTCACTGATCGAGTAGCCTTCGGGCAGGTCCTTGAAGGCGTAGGCCTCGGGCACGACAGGCTTCTGTGCCTGCTCGCCCTCGCCTTCCTTCTTCTCGCCGGCCTGCTGCTGGCCTTCCTGGGTTTGCTGCGCAGCATCGCCGGCCTGCTGTTGCTGCTGGCCTTGGGCGCCCTGGTCGCCGCCGAGGATGTTGCTCTGTGGCTCGCCAGTGGCAGCAGCTGCACCACCGCCCTGGCCGCCATCGGCGCCGGCTTCGTTCATGAGGAAGTGGCCGAGACGGCCGTGGATGAAGAGGTTCATGCGTTTGCCTCGTCGGGTTTGGTGGTGTTCTCCGCGACCATCACCTGATACAGGTGCGGGCACAGGGTGTTGATGCGCTCCAGCAGGCTCAGGCCGTGCTGGCGGCGACCTTCGTTGAAGGCCATCGGGATGGGTTGCGGGTCGTAGACCGGGTGGAATACGCGGGCGGCCCCAAGCTGTTTCCAGACCAGACGCCGGCCGCGTGGGTCAGCCATCAGCCACTTGAAGTCCAGGGCTGCCTGCTCTTGTTCCAGGCGCTCGGCGTCCTCCCGCTTCTGCAGGATCTCGGCGTCTTCGAACATTTAGGCCCCCAGCATCTGCCCCAGGACGTTGTCCGGGGTGACTTCGGTTTCGGACAGAAGCTTTGCGCCCTGGATTGCGGAGCCCATGGCCTGCTGGGCCTGCTCGGCCTGCTGCTGACGGGCGCGCTGCTCGCGGATAGCCGCGACCTCGTCGGCGCCTCGGACAACGGTCGGTACGACGCCGATGGCATCGGCGTATTCCTCGATGAGCTGGTCGGAGTTGACCTTGTCCAGAACCTCTGGGAATGCGCCCGACAGATTGCCAGCCAGAGTCGCGAAACGCTCCAGGCCCAGCACGTTCTGGGACTTCTGGGCCTGGGCCAGGATCGAAACGTACTCGGCCTGGATCTCGCTGTTGGCGTCAATCAGCTCCTGCGGCGGTGGCGGCAGCAGTGGGTCGCCATCGATGATGCCGGCCCAGATCGGCATGGACTGGCGCAGCATGATGTTGAAGGTGCGATCGATCAGCGGGTCGAGTAATTCATCGTTGATGCGCTCGAGCACGGGCCCGAGCATCAGCATCTTCTCTTCCTTACGGGCCGCGATCTCGGTGGCGGTGCGCACGGTGTCGAGCTGGCTGACCATCAGGAACAGGGGAACGAAGTAGGCTTCATCGATCCTGCCCTCGTGTTCTTGGATCTTGGCCTGAATCGGAGCCAGCCACGCCGCGTTGGGTTGGTAGATTGGCGCCATCTGGTTTTGGCCGCCGACCATGGGGACGTAGGTAACACCGCCAGGGATCGTGCTGCTGGGCTGACCACGCAGCTCTGCCGGCGCCTGCAAAGGTGGATTGGCGCCTGTCTCGGTCATGCGCGCAGCCTGGCGCTCGTACAGTTGCAAGGCCTTCACATCGCCCAGGCAGATTCGGCCTGGGCCGGTACCGTAGGCATCACCCGGCATCGACTCCCAGCGCACAGCCATGGCCGGGAATTCGTGATAGCCGCGGTCCTCCAGCACCATGTCGCCTGGCGCACCCGTTTCCCAGGTTAGCGCCGAGAACGGCAGGTTGCGGCTACCGGCGCGGCCTGGGTTGGCGTTCATGTTCAGCTCGACGCGCTGGGCGCAGCTGATGAACTGGTCACCGTTGTTGTTCTCGTACAGAGCCCTGGAAGCTGGACTCAGCGCCTCCAAGCCGAACTTCTGCACCAACTGGTTCACTGTCCACTTGAACTCGCGGTAGATCGCGCCTGCTCGTCCATCAGCGCCGTTCGAGATGTAGTACTCGCCCCAAGTGAAGGCCTCGCAGCGGATTACGGTGTCTGGGTGCTCATCGACCCAGATGCATCCGGTGCCGAAGGTGCCCATTTCCTGGTAGCAGGTAGGCAGCACCTGGTACAGGTTCGAGCGCAGGAACACATCGCGCATGCGCTGGGTGCACTCGTAAAACCACGACTTGACCGGGCCGAACTCCATGATCGCCCTGGCCACCGGTTGCAGGTTGAACCACGGGCGCGCCGGAGAGGTGATGCCGCTCATCATTCCCGCCGCCATGGTTCGGCTGGCCATCGTGGCCCGGTTGTTGATGATCTTGTTATTGCGGCGGTCGCCACGGTTGGTGTCGTCGCACATTGCCCGGGAGCGCATGGGCAGGATGAAGTCGGAGATCTCCTTGGCATTGGTGTCCCAGGAGGCGCGCTCGTTCTTCAGCGCTGACAGCCGCTTCTCGGCCAGCTTGCGTGGGCTGTCGGTGGCCATGGTTATTGCCCCAACAAGGTCTTGGTGGCGGTCGGTGCTGCTGCCGCGTTGGCTCCGCCCAAGATGGTGGATGTGATGCCAGCGGCCTTGGCCCGGCGGCGCTTATCAGCGGCGTTGCCCTCGGCGTCAGCGGTGGAAACGTCGGCACCCTTCACCTCTTCAGCGGTGGTGGTATTGGTCTTCGGCGTATCGAAGCTGTCGCCAAGCACGGCATCGCTAAGCCCGAGCGTTGCGACGTTGGCCGCCTGTTTGATGGCTGAACCCATGGGGATGTCCTCAGTTAAATGGGTCGTAATCGGATTGATGGCTGCCGTTGACGCCGCCATTGCCTTGGTACTGGGCCTTCATCACCGGCATGGTGAAGGTCAGGGCCAGCGCGTCACCGTCGTCCGGGCTGATGCCCAGGCGCTTCTTGATGTCTTTCTTCTTCTCCAGCGCGATCTGGTCCGACGAGTTGTGGTCGTACTCAGGGCTGGTCAGCTCGGTTTCCAACTCGGTGTCGCTTTCGATGGCCAGGCCCAACTTGATGGCCTCGCGCATGCGCCACCAGATGTAGGTCCGCATGTTGGCGTAGTGCCGGTCGGGCGCCTGGCTGGCGAAGTTCACATCGATGATCATCACGCCGGGCATCAGGCGCCGGAGCTGATCAGCAACCGGACCACCAACGCCGGTGGAGTCGACAAAGACCGCGTCTGGTCGGTGTTCCGCCACCAGGGTGCAGACCTTGGCAATGAACGGCGTGGTGTTGCGCGTCTCGCTGCCCGGGATCTTGATCGGCTTGATGCTCTTGGCATCCATGCCACGGCGGAAGCGGATCACGTTGTTGTCCATGCCCCCGCGGGCGATGTCGATGCCGCATACCAGCGCGTCGTCCAGGCCATACACGCCTTCGCGCCGCATTGCCTCGGCCACCCAGTCGGTTGGGATCAGCTGCAAGTCGGAAGCCCTCGGGAACATGCCACGTACACGGATACGGACGAAGTCGCTGTCCTCGCCGTAGTCGGCGATCCACTTGGCGATTTGCGTCTTGTTGGTGCCGTCGACAGTGCGGCTGTCAACCTGGCGGTGCCGCCAGCGGTGCTTGAACTTCGTGAAGCACTCGCGGAATCGGCCGCTGTTACGGGTCGGGTTGCCGAAGGCAGCCCAGATGATTTCGGTGTCGGCGTCCGTCAGAGCGCCCTCTGCCACTTCCCACACCAGGTCGGCGATGGCCGAGGCCTCGTCGAAGATCAGCAGGATGCGCTTGCCTTCGTTGTGCAGGCCGGCGAATGCCTCGGTGTTGGTGTCCGACCATGGCACGGCATCGATGCGCCAGTTCTTTTCGTGCCCAGGATCAGTGCTGATCAGCGCGGTGCCGGTCAGCTTGAACCAGTGGGCGGTGATCGAAAGCCGGTTCCACTTGGCCACCTCGGGCCAGGTCTTGGTCCGCAGCTGGCTTTCGGTGTTGGCCGTCACCACGCCGCGCGTGTCGATCTCGGTGTCGAGCGCCCACTTGATGACCCACGACACCAGCGCCGACTTGCCGATACCGTGGCCGCTGGCCACTGCTTCGCGGATTACCTCGCCTCGATCCTTGGCGCCGGCCCTCAGCTGCTCGCCAATCGAATCCAGAACTTCGCGCTGCCACTTGCGGGGGCCGGTCTTGTTGGCCAGCTCGCCACCCGCCTCGCCCCACGGGAACGCATACAGCACGTACCCAAGCGGATCATCCGAGAAGCTGGCGATGTCATTTGCCAGCTCCTGCTCGTAGTCAATCTCGGCCGGTGCGTTCACGGACACGCGCCTTTGCCTTGGCCATCCGGTCTGCCAGTCCGGTCACGTTGACCTCGACCTGCTCCTTGAAGGCGTTCACGTTCACGTGCTTGCCCAGCAGCTCAAGGTTGCGGACCTTATCGGGCCACTTGATCTTCTTGAGGATGCCGACCATGTCCCGGTCCTTTCCCTGGCCCTCGAACATCTCGGCGAGGTCAAAGCCCACTAGGTACTGGCGCCATGCCTTGGGCCACTGCTTCAGCGGCTTGAGCGACAGGTCATCCTCAAGGATGTCCAGCAGGTCGAGCTGGTCGATCTCTACGAGCCGTTGCAGCACGTAGTCGGCGTCCACCTTAAGCCGTTTGTTGCGGTCGCCCATGGCCGCCCTGATGGCCTCAGCCACCTCTGGCATCTGCATGAGCTGGTAGGCCTGGTCCTTGGCTCCCTTCTTGGCGTATCCAGCCCTAATCGCGGCCTGCGTAGCGTTCAGGTCAACCAGATACTCGGCCACGAACCGATGGCGCTTAACGGTCATGGCCATGAGTAAATCACTCGCCGGTGGCGGCCGGGGCTACAACCTCGCCGCTGGTGGTGGTTTCGCCGGCGCTGGTGGAGCTGGCGTAATCGGTGCCGGTCGCAGTATCAGCGACAACAGCCTGGACCTGGCGCATCCAGGCGAACTTAGGGAAGATCGCCACCACCACGCCTGCCGATGCGTACAAGGTGAGCCCGTTCGAATCGAGCACATGAGTCACGGCCTCGATGCGGTGGACCTGGCCATCGGTATCCTTGATTTCGTACTGGGTCATTGCACTACTCCTGGGCAACCGACTCGAACGGTGTCGATTAATGCGTTGAGCTGCCTGATTGCGTCGTCTCCGTCTGGTCCGACGGAGATAATTCGTTCAGCAGCCGCTGGGTTAAGTTCGGCTCTCGCTTCTGCAGCATCCACGCCGGGATCGGCATCGGCTCGCACGACGGGGCACTTGGCGAGGACTGACAGCCGCTTATTGCCAGCAGCGACATCAGCACGAAGGCTGGCATTGGTCTGGTTCGCACGTTCGCGCTCCTGGGTGTGTTGGGTGTCGAGCTCGGCCAGCAGCTTGATGGTGTTGCGGCGTGACTCGGTCGCAGCTTGCAGCGTGCTGATCTGCTGAGTCGCCTGGTCCAGCGCCAAGGACTGGGCCTCGATCTTCTGCCAGCCGGCGTAGATGACCACGCCGCAGGCGACAAGGCCGGCCACCAGATAGTTGGTCATGGCCGGGCTAATCAGGAGAACTTGGCGGCGCGGGTGTTGAGGATGCCCATGTAGAGCACCATCGCATCGGCCTGCATCTTGAGCAGCTGTTGCTCGTCACCTGGAAGGCTGGCGTACAGAGGTGTGGCCAGAAACGCCTCCAGCTTCTTGACGCGGTCAGCCAGCTGCTCCAGCTCGGCGACAACACGCTGTTGGTGTGGCGGCAGGTGACCTACATCACCAATCGCAACATAGCCCGCATCGAACTGCGCCTTTGGCGACCAGCTGATGTAGCCGGCATGGCCTGGGTGGTTTGGTGCACCACCATCGGTGTATTCGACCAGGTAGCCTTCGTCGGCTCCGTTCTCGTCTGCTGGCAGGTCCCAGCCTCGGTATTCGTTATACGCCAGGCGAGTCATCGCCAAAGCCATGACGATCTTGGTGCCGATGTAATGCTTGGTCATCTCCGGTGCCTCGGGTGTGGTGTTGGAATTCATCGCGCATACCAAGTCATCTGGAAGCAGCGTGCGTCAGCGGGGATCTCGGCTATCGGCCAGCGCAGGCAGTCCATGTGCTTACGCTCAGGCCGGTTGCGGTTCACCCGGAGCGTCTGCACCAGGTACGCGGACCCGGCAGCGGTGGTGATGAAGTCGCCCACCGCAATGCCATCGGCGCCGTCTACGTACAGCTTGCAGGGCGTGTACGGCTGCTTCCTGCTCATTGCACGCTCATGCACTTGGCGTGGCGATCGAGCTGGCGCTGCCAGACGCCCCAGCAGCGCTTGTTGCCCGGGGTGGAGCAGTCGTAGCCGGCGGCAAACTTGTACTTGAGCAGGTCGTTGCAGGCCTGGACGTAGTTGCCAGCCAGCAGGTCGCGGCGCGGGGAGCCTGCGCGCCAGGTGCCGATCCCGTACTGGCCAACAAAGTCCATGTACAGGTCGAACTCTTCCTGATGCAGCTTCACGCCAGGCAGGCTGGCGGCAAACTGCTTCTCGGCCTGGCTGTTCAGGTTGCGAGCCAGCACCTCGGCGCGCTGGCGGGTGATGGTGTCGCCTATCTTGACTGGCCTGCCGTCTTCCCACCTGGTGGATCCATGCCCAATGGTTGGAACGTCGCCCTTCGTGGGGATCACGGCCACGTCGGTGAAGCCTTCGTTGGCCTGCCATGCGGCGAAGCCTGCGGCGCTAATGCTCAGCAGGTAGACGGCTATGCGCTTACGGCCGCTCAACTTCGACGCGCTCACGGTAGAAGGCGATGCGGGCGGCGCTCTCGGCAGCCTCTCGCAGCTCGCGGGATTGGCGGTCAGCGATGTCGCGCTGCTCCTGGCGCCAACGGAACCAGGTGTTCACCAGGAAGCCAAGGGCAGCGATCAACACGCCAGAGACACCAATCCAGTTCACCTGGGTGAGCCAGCCGGCAACGCCAGTGGTGGCGCCGACGAGCATGCCCTTATTCGCCACGGAGGCGCCTACAGCTTCGATGATGCCTTCCGGTTTCGACATGGGGTTTCTCCTACCTGGGGCATTCATGGGGCCTCCAGAAACGCGAAACCCCGCTCGGTGGCGGGGTCTGAGGATGGTTTAGCAGGCAACAAAAAACCCGCTCAGTGGCGGGCTTCTTTGGTTTGGGTGCTGCTTGTCACAGTGGGGAAATCATGCCGAAACCCGCACAGTTCTGTCAAGCGAGACTGAATTGCCCAACTGAGTGACCAATTACGGCGGTCAACTCGCCACGCCACAACCCCTTCAACCCAACCTCCGCCATGCCATTGGAAGTGAGCAACTTGGCCTGCTTCAGGTGGATATGGGTGATTGGCATCTTGCCATCTAGCTCACGGAGCTGGTCGAACATACCCCGGAACGCTTCGCCTTGTCCGTTGAACCCATCAGCCAAACCTTCTGAGATCCCGTCAAGGAACTCCATTTCTGAGATCAACACACCGCTGATCAATCCTGCTGCCGTGGTTATGGTTACCCCCAGGCCTCCGTTTCCTTTTCCAGCAGTGGCAATCCAAGTCCTGAGCAGCCAATCGCCCACTGGGGCTTTCTCTTGGCTTTGGGCATTATCTTCGCTCACATCACACTCCTTCGTTATGCCGTCATGGCGATGCGATATTACAGCCCGTAGCCGCGAGAACAAAGTTCCTACGCCGTCTCGTGCTCCTCGCTCAGAACGCGCTCAACTGGGATCAAGAACAAGCCGTCGATGACTGCACATCTCTGTCAAGCCTGTACCCAAGGCGCAACCCCAGTTGCCTGATGTAAATGTTCAGCGACCTTGGCCTCGGTCCGATAAACAATCGAAATCACATGGCTCAGGTATTGGAAGCCGAGTGATTTGGCCACATTCCCTTCATCGCGAATGCGGTGAGCGATGTTGCCCCGGACCGTAATGAAGTCATCCAGTTTTTCTTCAGCTCTTGCAGGCGACATTTTCTTCCACTTCCAGCTGTTGCTTATCTTGGGGATACCAAGAAGCTCTGAGAAAAGGTCATTTACCTGGCCAGTCTTCGGAGTGTTAAATCCGCCTAACCACCTTGTCATCACCGCATCCCGGTGCAGCGCCAGAACTTCTCTCCAGCCTTGATCAGCGATATCCCAAAGTTTGCTCGGGTCTTTTTGCTTGTGAATCTCAGATACCGCAAAATTTTTGACCTTCGATGGGATGGCGGTCGAATCGGCTGCGTTCGCTAGCAGAAAATCGAAAGCCTCCCGCGCTAGGTCCTCAACGTATGACTCCCAACAGGCTGTCACGAAGACGACAACAGATCTGTTAAGCACCTCGACACCGTACTTTCTTCCCGGACCCTGACCGGCATAATCCTCATGTATCTGCCAGAGTTGCTCGATATCGTCTTGGTTGGTTTGAAAGCTAATCAGGGCGTTTGACATCTTCGGTCCTTGCTTGATGTGTTTTTGACATCATACATCAAGCCGCTTCTCTCTCTTCACTCAGCACACGACCAACTGGCCGCAGACACATGCCATCGATGATCCCGGCCTGATCGAACATCATCTGCACCAACCATCCCCATTGCCTGGCCCAGTTGCGGCTGTCTAGCTCAACGCCATGGTTATCGGCCAGCCAGCGCCGGAAGACCCATGGGTCAGCCATAGGGTCAGGGTTGGCGCCCATGCCGCCCTGCACCATGTGCCGATAGCGGACCAGGACGCCGCGGACGACCCAGTATTCGCGGCTGTACAGGAGGCAGGTGCGCTTCTCACCGCGCTCCTTCAAGGCCATGTGCACGTAGCTGGCCAGCAGCTCGACCGCTGACTCTTCCCAGTTGTTCGACACCTCGGTGCTGATCACCGGGGCGTACAGGTGGTGACCGAACACCTGGAACCTTGGATGCAGGCTGGCGATGGCATGCTGTATGCGCCCCGCCAGCGCCATGTGGGCACACTTGGCCGTGTTCTCCCAGCGCTCGGGCCGGGTTTCGTTTGCCACGTAGCCGCGCTTGGCCAGCTTCGCCCCCTCCAGGCCGTGGTGCATGACGCTGTCCCAGGGCGTGTAGTAGGCGTCGTGCCACGCCAAACGAGCGCTTCCAAGTCTCATACTGCCCCCTTGCGTAGTTCCGCGTAGATCGTTGTGTTACGGGTCAAGCTGCACTCTCCAGAGGCACGATGCGCACGTGCACGCCAGGCACTTCGCCGTAGCGTTTGCGCACGAATGCGTCGACCACTTGCACGTCGTCTTTCCAGACCACGCCGTTGAGGCCGTCGTAAATCGCCTTGATGACGTTGTCCATGTCGGGCTTCTTGGTCGGGAACAGCTCGCCGGCAACGGCCATGGCCTTCCGCTTTTTCGACATGGATTGAGGGATGGCCAGGACAATGCGCATCTCGACCATCACGGCGCCCTCCAGCAGCATGCGGCCTGCCATGGCTTCGGTACCGGCCAGGGCAATAAGCCCCTCATAGCTGGCGGTCTTCTGCGGCGTGAACATGCGGGCATGGCCGCCGACGCGACCAATACGTGGCCTGCCCTTCCCCACGGGTTCGCCTGGTACCAGGAACTGAACTGGCTTCAGCTCATCCATTGGCCACCTCCCCAGCAGCACGCTTGGCCTTCTCGATCAGCCGGCCCACGACGAACACCAGCGTATGACGCACAGGCCCCGGCACGTCCTTCGGATCGATCTTGGTATTGGCCAAGAACCACTTCACCGCCCGGAAGTACTGCGACTTCTGGCGGCGAGCGATCGATACGTCACGGGCTAGGGCTAGGCATTGCCCATGCTTCTCGTCGTGGGCGGTCTTGAAGCCCCACCAGGCGGACTGGATCATCGCGTCGACGTAAGCGCCGTCCTCGAAACGCAGGTTTGGCTCGTTGGCGCCGGCTTGCTCGTACAGGTTGAGCAGTTTTGCCTCGAAATCTCCGCGTACCGGATGTTGATTGTCGTCATGCATGGCGCTCTCTCCGAATGCCGAGCTTGGCCAGCAGCAGCGCACGTGCTGCCTTGCCATCTGTGGGGATGTTCTGTGCGGTGACCAGGTCGCGGGCTTCCTGATGGGAGCGAGCCAGCTGGGCCTTCATGCCGCTGTCGTGCTCGATGCCCTGGGCGATTCGGCCGTCGAGGGGCTGTGCGTTCTGGGCGCGGCGCTGGACGATGGCGTAGTTGCGCTCAAACCGCTGGCGCAGGCTCTTGTCGCTGTGCTTGGCCGATCTCAGGTCGAACGTGCCGGTGGCTTCTGCTGCGACCTTCACCGCTTCGTGGCTGTACTTGCCCATCAGGGCCTCGGTCCACGCTTGATCGATGGTTGGAAGGCCTTGCACATGCAGGCACATCGCACGGAAAACGTTCGCCGGCGGTGGCCAGTCGAATTCGGTTGCACGGTCCAGCAGCTGCTGCAGGCCGCTTGCGAGCTGACGGCCAGTGAGGCCGCCCAGGATCTTCGCCCAGCTGTGTTCTTGATCAGCTGACACGCCAAAATTCGCCGTCCAGCGGTGGCCGTACATCTCGGTCATCTTCAGCCACAGGCTGTCCAGCAGTTGCTGCGGCAGCTTCGGCCTGTCGTCGATCGGCGATTGCGTTGCGGACCTGGTCGACAGCGGAATTACTTTGGCTTCGGTATCCACTGCCTTGAGCACCAGCGCCTTTACGCCCGGTGCGGTGTTGATTGGCTTCTGCTTGGGGAGTTCGCGGGTGTCCATTGGCCTTGCCCTCGCTGTTGGCGGCGTACTGGAGTTGTTTTTTCAGGTAGTCGACCAGTTGGTATTCCCACTGGGCTTGGGATTGCTCTTTCTCTGGCCTGACGGACCAGTACGAGCAGAAGGCGGCCAGGCGCTCCGCGGTGAGCTCTGCCACCGGCACGGCGTTCTTGAAGGCGATGGCCTTGAAGGTTTTGGGGTTGGGGCCCCAGTCATCGAGCGGCATGGCGAAGTAGCCCGCGCGCGAGAAACAGTGAATAGGATTAACGGATATCGGAGGTAGGTTGCTGATCAGCGATTCGGCTGATTCTGATGTGGTTGCTGATCCGTTGTTGTCATCGCTAGAGGCCGCGTATTCCGTGGGTTCTGGCGTTCCATCTATTGGTTGTTGATATGGTTGCTGATCTGGTTGTTCATCGGTTGCTGATCGTTTGGACGCACCATCCCAGTCCGCGTGTGGCAGCTGGAAAACCAAGGGTCCAATGGGGGTTACAGCACCGATGTTGATCAAGCGATCAACCAGCGAGCGCACCTTTTGCCTGGTAGGGGATCCAGACTCGTGCCGCCCGCGCGTGGGAGCAATATACAGCTCTTCACGGAACATTTGCTCGCTCAATCGGCGAACGACACCAGATACACCGGTCCGGTAGTCCATAAACCGGCGGATGGCGCAGTACAGCTTGAACACGTCAGCTGGCTCATCGGCCAGCGCGCTCCACTCTGCGTCATTGATCTGGAAGGCGGGCATGCCCTATTCCTCGTCGTACAGCTGATCGACGTGCTGCACATGCTCCATCCAGCGTTTGGCCTGGTGGAGGATGGCTTCGATGTCGCTCTGGTTGAAGCAGCGCATCTCGGTCGGGACGATTTTCAGGTCAAGCACGGCGAGGATTTCGCTGAACTGCTGGAACTTCTCCGGCTTCATGCGGCTGATCGTCGCCTCATCGCAACCGACTGCAACTGCAACCGGCCCGTTTCCTACGGACGCAAGTCGCTGCATGAGGACGGCCATGTTCTTGCGTGCCCTTACGAGCTGATCCTGGCTCAATTGGGTCGTCGACATGATCAAGCCGCCACTTCATCAGTCCCGGCGAAACGCTCCGGGTACAAGATGTGGATCTCGGTCAAGTCGCCTTCAAACACCTGAACCAGCTTTTCAGCCAGGGCGGTGGAGGCCTTCTGCGCGCCGCGCTCGATACGGGAGAGGTTTCCCGAGTCAACGCGGTCGCCCAGGGCAGCCAGGCGGGCCGTTACATCGGCCAGCGTCCAGCTGCGGGAGAGTCGTGCTCGTTTCAACGGGGACATGGCATCTGCCTTCTGTAGGGATTGGTTCCGGCATCAGTTTGCGCATCACGCAAATAAAGCGCAAGAACAATTTGCGCATTGCGCTTTGCGCGTTACGCATCAGGACAGAAGAATTCACCGCCATGGAAATCGGACAGATCATCAGAAAGACGCGGAAGGCCAAGGGCTGGACGCTTGAAGAACTCGCCAACCGGATCGGGACTGATGCCGGTAACGTGTCGCGCCTGGAGCGCGGCCTGCAGGGTGCAAGCAAGGAACTGCTGGCCAAGGTACTGAAAGAGCTGGAGATCAGCTTGAGCCCATCGGGCCAGCTGGACGAAGGGACGAACATCGCCTCCACCCTGCAACCCACACGGAAACACAAGGAGTATCCGTTGATCAGCTGGGTGCAGGCCGGCGACCTCACAGAGTCGCCAAGCAACCTGGGGACAGACTACGAGTGGTTCCCCTCCCCCGAAAACGCTACCGATATCGGCTTTTGGCTCAAGGTCCAGGGTGACTCGATGACTTGCCTGGGCAACCCCAGTTTCCCCGCCGGCTCGCTGATCCTGGTCAGGCCCGAGGCTGACGTGATCAATGGCAAGTACTACGTTGTGGAAATGCTCGACAGCGGCGAGAAAACCTTCAAGCAGTACGTCGAAGACGCCGGCATCAAGTACCTACGCCCGCTCAATCCGGGCTATCGTACTATCGAGATCGACGGCAACTGCCGATTCATTGGGCGTGTGATCGATGCCAAGATGACGGGGCTCTAGGGATGGACATGATCAAGAAAATCGCAGCCTGTGCGGGCCTATCAATCGCGGCACTATCGCAGCCGGCATGGTCGATTACCGGTAACGATCTAATCGGCTGGATTCCTGATTACGAGCGTGCGACGAAGTCCACCTTTAACAGCGGTATGTTTTTGGGCTACACCGCAGGGGTTGCTGAAGCAACTGTAGGAGTATTGTTCTGTCCGCCGCCCGAGGTCACCAACGGACAGAACGCAGCGATCGTTGCCAAGTGGCTACGACAGAATCCAGAGCGCTGGGCCGAGCCTGCCTCCAATCTGGTAATCACTGCACTCCAAAAGGCCTACCCAAAATGTAAAGACGCCTGACGCGCCTATTACGCCCTCTTCCGAACAATCCCGCTATCGAGCGGGATTTTTTTTGCCCATTCACTCTGTTTTGCGCTTGACGCAAATAGAAATTTGCGCATAATGCAAACCATGACTTGCGCACTACGCAAAATTTGCGCAGGTCATGGCAGCGAGCCGGAGCCTATCCGGTACAGGGGAAGCCTCACCCCGGGTGCGCAGCGTCGAGCACCGCATAAATGAGAGCCGACAGCACGCAGCGTGGTCGGCTGTTGGGCCCAAAGGGCCCCCGAACCAAGTCATCGCCCAGTCCGCAGGTGGCGTGTAACAGCGGCCCAGCTCCACGGAACATTTCACTTCTGCACCTGGTGACGGGTGCAGCGGGAAATCGACCGAGGATCATCCACATGAACACCAACTACACCGTCATCCGCCCGGATGGCACCGAACTGAACTTGCACATGGACCTGCCGGCAGCGCCCACGCTGCAAACGCTGCGCAGCCTGATCGTGCCTCACCTCGACGGCGGCGACCTCGAGCAGGTCGGCGTGCTGCACAACGGCAAGGGCACCGACATGTTCGTCGATGAGGAAGGCCTGCTGAAGCGCTTACCGCGCAATGACAAGGCCACGGACATCTACCGCGCCCACTACCTCAAGCAGAACCCGGGCGTTGAGCCCGAGCAGCTTGGATTCATCGCTGGCACCGCGGTCATCTTCGATCGCCGCGTCTGGTTCTGATTTCCCTGACAGCCGGAACAAACGGCCCGGTGCACCTGGTTCCCCCATCGCCAGGCTGCATCGGACTGGGTTCGGATGAGCTGCAAGCAAACAGCGGGGTGGCCACCTCGACGCGGATTACCGGTCGATTGCCCAGCCTTCACGACCCCAGACCGATGCAGAACCAACACACCCAATAAGGAGACCGACATGGGCGCACTTCGCAAAGCACAGTACCTGTACGACAACGCTGAGCCTGCGCCGGATGACGGCCAGGCCGAGGCAGAACGCGTCTGGATCGAGAATATGACGGAGCAGCTGCTGGCCGGCGCCGACGCGACGTTCAAAATCGGCGACATGGCCTTCGGCATCACCTTTGAACGCTTTGCCCAGGCCGTCGACGAGCATGCCATGGGCGAACTGGGGCGCGATGACTGCAGCCAGACGGTGCTGGGCCGGCTGATGCTGGCAGCCCTGAGCAAGCTGCCCAGTGATGCCAAGGCGGCGGCCGTCGAGATCATGGCGGTGCCTGATCCCCAGCAGCTTCTGGTGCAGCTGGCCCGCGACCTGCTGGCGCCGTTCGCTCTGCCAGGCACTCAGGCTGCAGCCGAAGAGGCCCGCGAGCCATGACCCCGCACACCATCGCAGTCAGCGCAATTGAGGGAGCCATCGAAACGATGCTGCTCCCCAGCGCTGGCCCGGTCGAAGACGCCAAGGCTGAAACCCTGGTGGTGGCCTACTTCTCGCTGCAGGCCATCGATTCCGACGAATTCAAACACTACTGCGAACGCATCCGGCGCATTGCCGAACGCCGCAAGGAGGCCGCATGACCAGCAAATGCCGGGGCGTCATCGCCCCCACCTTCCCGCTCATCGTCGAAGCCCTGCACCGTCAGGGCTTTTTTCTGTTCCGCGACTTGCCACTGGGCACCACGATCCGCTTCCGCGGCGAGATGGTGGTTGTGAGGTTTCCATGAGCAATTCACTTCCTGCCGTAGGATCCACTGTCCGCATCGTGAAGATTGGCTTACCGATATGGCCCGATGCCGAGCAGTTCATCGGCGCCGACTGCACGCTCTGCGCGGTCTTCATGACCGGTGACACACGTATGGTCGCCGTTGAACACCAGGCCTATGGCATTTGCTGTTGTTTTCAGGCTGCCATGGTCCGCACGCCAGAGCAGGCCGAGGCTGAACGCCTTGAAGCCGAGATGCAGGCCATGATCGACGTAGTGCTTGTCACCCCGATGATTACCCCAACCCAAGCCCGGTATGTGGTTGATCGCTTGCAGAAAGCCGGCTACGGCAAGTTGCCAATGCCATGACCCAAGCCCAACGCCGGCGGCGCCACCTGATCTGGCGCGGCGCCCTCAATTCACTCCTTGGCTGGACCGGTTGGCTTGTGCTGATCGGGCTGGCTGATGCCATCACCCGATAGGAACCCGCCATGAGCGATCTCGCCATCAAGCCAACGTTCAGCCTTGCGCCGCAAAACATCGAAGAGGCGCTGAAATTCTCCGACTACCTGTCCAAGTCGACCATCGTGCCGAAGGACTTCGCCAACAACCCCGGCAACATCCTGGTTGCCATTCAGTGGGGCATGGAGCTGGGCCTGCAGCCCATGCAAGCCATGCAGAACATCGCGGTTATCAATGGGCGCCCAGCGCTCTGGGGTGACGCGGTAATCGCCCTGGTCCGGTCCTCGCCGCTCTGTGAGTACATCTACGAGACGGACGATGGCGAAACGGCCACCTGCCGCGTCAAGCGTCGCGGCGAAGAAGAGCAGTTCCGCACCTTCAGCCAGACCGAAGCCAAGGCGGCCGGCCTGGCCAGCAAGCAAGGCCCCTGGACGCAGTATCCCAAGCGCATGCGCCAGCTGCGCGCCCGGGCCTTCGCGCTGCGCGACGTGTTTCCCGACGTGCTGCGCGGCATGCCGATGGCCGAAGAACTGCAGGACATGCCGACTGAGCGCGAGCTGAACCAGGCGCACGTGCGCAAGGCCGACGAGCCGAAGCAGCTGCCGGCCTACCCGGACAGCAAGCTCGACGAAAGCAGTGAGCAGTGGCGCGGTTTGATCGCTGCCGGCCGCACAAGCCCTGATCACCTGATCAAGACCATCAGCAGCAAATACGTCATCACCGAAGCGCAGATCGAGCGTATTCACGCCTTGGCTGCCATTGAGGGAGAAGCCACCGATGCAAGTGCATAACGTCCAACAAGGCACGCCAGAGTGGCACGCCCTTCGCTCCAGCTACTTCACCGCTTCGGAGGCGCCCGCAATGATGGGCGCCTCGAAGTATCAGACCCGCAACGACCTGCTGGCGTTGAAGAAGACCGGCATCGTGCCGGAGGTGACTCCCCAGCAGCAGGCCATCTTCGACCGTGGCCACGTCACCGAAGAGCTTGCCCGCCCCCTGGTCGAGGAAATGCTGGGCGAAGAGCTGTACCCCATCGTCGGCACCAGCGGGAACCTGCTGGCCTCGATGGACGGGGCAACGATGCTCGGCGACACCCTCTTCGAGCACAAGCTGTGGAACGCCACCCTTGCTGCCGCAGTGATCGCTGGCGAGCTGGAGCCGCATTACTACTGGCAGCTGGAACAGCAGTTGCTGGTCAGTGGCGCTGAGCGCGTCATCTTTGTCTGCTCGGACGGCACCCGCGACAACTTCGTGCACATGGAATACCGTCCGGTGGCCGGGCGCCGCGAGCAACTGGTTGCTGGCTGGGCCCAGTTCGAGGAAGACCTGGGCGCCTTCGAGGTCAAGGAATCCAAGGTCGAGGTAATCGGCGCTGCGCCTGACCAACTGCCAGCCCTGCGCATCGAGGTGACCGGCATGGTCACCGCCAGCAATCTGGACGCCTTCAAGGCGCATGCGCTGGAGGTGTTCAGCAACATCAACACCGAGCTCAAGACCGACCAGGACTTCGCGGACGCCGAGAAAACCGTGAAGTGGTGCGGCGATGTCGAAGACCGCCTCAAGGCAGCCAAAGAGCACGCTCTCAGCCAGACCGAGAGCATCGACGCCCTGTTCAAGGCCATCGACGACATCGCCGCCGAGGCCCGCCGCAAGCGCCTGGAACTCGACAAGCTGGTCAAGTCCCGCAAGGACAGCATCCGCACCGAGATCGTCATGGACGCGGCCAAGGCCCTGCAGGCGCACATCGACCAGATCGACGCCACCTTGGGCGGCAAGATCCGCATGCCGAAGGTGCACGCGAACTTCGCCGAGGCCATCAAGGGCAAGCGCACCATCGACAGCCTGAACGAGGCGGCCGACGCCGAGCTGGCCCGGGCGAAGATCGAAGCCAGCCGCATCGGCGACCTGATCCGCCTCAACCTGGCGAGCCTCAACGAACTGGCGGCCAACCACAAGTTCCTGTTCCACGACGCGCAGGACCTGGTGCAGAAGGACAACGATGCGCTGGTGGCACTGGTCAAGGTCCGCATCAACGACCACGAGCAGGCCGAGCAGCAGAAGCGCGATGCCGAGCAGGCGTGCCAGCAAGCTCAACAGCAGGAACAGGTTCAGCAGGCGCTGCCGCGGGACGATGAGAAGCCTTTGCAGCAGGTCGCCCAAGCTGACCCAGCACCAGCAGTCACGCCGATCACTACCGCACCGGCAGCGGCCCAGCCGGCAGCCGACGCTGGCCAGCGCATCAAGCTGGGCGACATCAGCGCCCGCCTGGGCTTCACCCTCACCGCCGACTTCCTGGCTTCGCTGGGCTTCGAGGCGGTTGCGCAGGAACGCTCGGCCAAGCTGTACCGCGCCAGCGACTTCGAATCCATTTGCACCGCACTTATCCACCACATCCAGGGCGTTCGCCTCTCGAAGGCAGCTGCGTAATGGCCGCCCAGACCGTGGAGGAACTGTACGACCGGGTCGAGGAATTCACCTCGCTGCTCGCCGCCGCGGATCTCCACGCGTCGGGCGCCTGGGAACAAGAGTTCGTCGAAAACCTGCGGGCCAGCTTCAAGCGCTATGGCCCCCGCACTCACCTGACCTTTTCCCAGCAGAAGAAGCTGGAAGAGATCGCCAAGTACTGAGGAACACCAATGAAAGCTGAACACAAAGAGTTCATCGACCGCGCCTACCTGCACGGCGTTTCGCCGATGGTCCTGGCGCACGAGCTGATGGTGCACGACCTGGTCGAAGCGGCGCTGTTCGAACTGCGCAATATCAAGATGCCGTTCACCCGCCTGGGTGAAGACGACCAGCAGGAAGTGATCGACCGCATCACCGAGAAGGCCAGCGACGTTGTGCGCTCAGCCGTGAGCATCATTGCCGCTCGAGGCGCCACTACCATCGAACTGACCATGAAAGAGGTCAAGTTTGATGCCAAGAAGCTGACTGCTACCGGGATCATCGACGCCAAGGCGCCAAACCGGAAAGAGCTGATCGACAGCGCCGGCCATCTCTGCCTGCTGGTGATGGCGCCGGATGACTACCACGAGGGCACTGACTTCGTGAAGCCGGAGCGCGACCAGCATGAGCTGCCGCTAAGCGCATCGGAGATTATCGCCGGTGCTGGTCTGGACAGGCAGCAAGAGGAAGAAGAGCAGCCAGACGGACCTGACCCGCTCTATCAGGAAGCAATCATCTTCGTGCGAGAAACCCGTCGCGCTACGACCTCGGCGATCCAGCGCCACTTGAAGATCGGTTACAACCGGGCGACCCGGATGATCGAAAAGATGGAGGCCGAAGGCGTGGTTACCCCCATTGATTCCAACGGTGGCCGCGAGGTGATCACCAAGGCCGAGCAGCACCCGGTCGACAAGATCCTCGACGAGGGCAGCGCCGGTAGCACCGCTCTGGGCAAGGAGTTCGGCGACTTCGACTACGACGACGCCAAGCAGCTGATCGTGCTCAAGGCCAACGGCAAGGCGTTCAAGGCCCACTGGGTGCAGAGCCGCCTGGCGGTGAGCAGCGATCAGGCAACCACCCTGCTGCTGCGCCTGCTCGATGACCAGGTCATTGCCGTGGAAACCGAAGGCGAATCGGCCCTCGACCATAGCTACAAGGTCACCGCCACCCTGGAAGAAGTAGTCGTCTAACCCACCACAGCAACAGCCACAGGGCGCCTTCGGGCGCCCTTTTTCATGCCTGCGCCGGCCCAGCTGGCGCCACCTCTTCAAGGACGGCAGCATGCTGATCAAGAAAAAACTGACACACTTCCACTTCTGCTGCGGCCTGGGCGGCGGCGCTAAGGGTTTCAACAAGGCCAAGCCAATCGTCGGCAACATGCAGGCCGAGTGGGAATGCATTGGCGGCGTGGACGTTGACCCGGCTGGCCTGGCCGACTTCGAGCGGTTGAGCGGCGTCAAAGGCACGCTGATCGATCTGTTCACCCGCGACCAATACATCCGCTTCCACGGCAAAGAGCCGCCACCAGGCTGGCGTGAAGCAACTCCGGAGGATATCCGGCGCGCCGCCGGCGGCCGCCGTCCTCATGCAGTGTTCATCAGCTCCCCATGCAAGGGTGCCAGCGGGCTGCTGTCCGAAAGCATGAGCATGACTCCGAAGTACCAGGCCTTGAACGAGTTGACGCTGCGCTGCATCTGGCTGTTCGGCGAGGCCTGGAAGGATGATCCGGTACCGCTGCTGGTGTTCGAGAACGTCCCCCGCCTGGCCAGCCGCGGCCGGCACTTGCTGGACCAGATCGGCGCACTGCTCAGCCACTTCGGCTACGCGGTCGCCGAAACCACCCACGACTGCGGCGTCATTGGCGGCCTGGCCCAGAGCCGCAAGCGCTTCCTCCTGGTTGCCCGCCACGTCGAGAAGGTGCCGCCGTTCCTGTACGAGCCTGAGAAGAAGAGCCTGCGTGCTGTTGGCGACATCCTCGGCCGCATGCCACTGGCCGGCGATATCGAACTGGCCGGCCCAATGCACAGGGTGCCAGCCCTGCAGTGGAAGACCTGGGTTCGCCTGGCCCTGGTCGAGGCCGGCAAGGACTGGCGCAGCTTGAACGACCTGGCGATCGAGGACGGATACCTGCGCGATCTGATCATTGTCCCGCAGTTCCGCGATGGCTTCCTTGGTGTGCATGACTGGCAAGAGGCAGCCGGCACCGTGGCGGCACGCAGCGGACCAACCAACGGCAAGTTCTCGGTGGCTGATCCCCGCGCCAAGGCTGGTGCCCTGCAGTACCAGCAATACGGTGTTCGGCGTTGGCAGGACACCAGCGGCGCGGTGATCGGCGTCAAGAGCCCAGGACAAGGCACATTCAGCGTTGCGGACCCGCGTCCGAGCGGCGTTCGGCACAACAACGTGTACCGCATCGTGAAGATGGACACCCACGCGGGCGTGGTAACGGGCGGGCAGTCCCCGAGCGCCGGCGGCCAGTGTATTGCAGACCCGCGCCGGGCGGGCCAGGGCTTCGGCAAATACCTAGTCACCCCCTACACCAGCTCGGCCGGCACCGTCATTGCAGGCAGCACTACTGGCCAAGGCGCCTTCGCTGTTCAGGACCCGCGCCCAGGCATGCGACGCAGCAAGGGCGATGCCTACCTTACCGGCGGACATTACGGCGTGGTGCCATGGAATGGCCAGGCCGGCGCCGTTTCCGCCAGCGCCATGCACGACAACGGGCGTTGGAGCATCGCCGACCCTCGCCTGCCCGAGGCCAATGACCGGCTTACCTGCGTAATCGAATCGCTCGACGGCACCTGGCACCGCCCCTTCACCACCCTGGAGCTGGCCGCCCTGCAAAGCCTGGTCGAGCCCGAGGAACAGCTGGAGCTCGACGGCCTGAGCGATCAGGCCTGGCGCGAACGCATCGGCAACGCGGTGCCGCCGGCAGCCGCGGAAGCCATCGCCCACGTGATGGGCACCACCTTGCTCCTGGCCGCCCAGGGCGAAACCTTCATGCTCAGCAGCATGCCGATCTGGGTTCGCCCGGTTGCGGTGGGGTTGAGCGTTTCCCAGGTCAGCAACGCCTGACGATGCCGCGCCGGGCAGCCGGCGCTTTCCGGAGCCAACCATGAAGACCAAACCACCATTGGCCGAGCGCGCAGTTGCCGCGCTTGCCCGCTACGAGCGCGCAGCCGGCGAACTGGGCGCTATCAAGAAAGGGATCGTCGCTCACCTGGAGAAGTGCCCGATCACCATTGAGGCCTATCAAGGAAGCAGCATCCATGGCGAGTACCGGCATCAAAGCCAAGAGGACCACGACCGGCTGTGGGATGGGTCTCGTGTTCGCCATCACCTGCACCAGGTTCTGAAGATGAAAACCACTGACGGCGGCGACTGGGACAGGGAGCGCGGCTTGCATGACTACGAGATCAAAGACGAGTTGCGCGGCCTCAGCTTCGAAGATGGAGATCCGTACAAGTGCGAGCACTGCCTTGCCGCCTGGATGCTGATCGAGCGCCGGAAGCTGGTGCGCCAGGAGTTGGGACACGCCAAGCGCTTGGTCCGGGCCCTAGGCAAGATTGCCATTCAGGCAGAGCCTGCTGAGCCAGAGCGGTCCTGTGCTGCCAGGGAATGCCAGCAGCCCCGCACCGACGGGACGATGTTCTGCGGCGAGCACCGGTCGGTGAAAGACCGCAGGCCCCAGCGCGCCATCACCAACGAGCAGCTGGCTCACATGATGCAGCGGGACGGGTATCAGCAATGACCGCCCTCCGCCGCAAGACCGTTATCCGCGGCTGCCCCATGCAGCCGCTAGACCTGCCGGCCCGCTGCGACATCTGCGGCAAGGGCCGAGCCCACGGCAACCACACCAAATGCAGCGCCGAACGCCAGAGGCGGGCTCAGGAGAAGCAATCGTGAAAACTGACGGACTTATCAAGAGCATTGATGCGCTGCTATCGCTTGATGCGCGCGGTGCGCTGGTTCCACACGGCATAGGCGACTTGGCACGCGAACTGCTGGAGAAATGCGCCGAGGCGTTGACCCAGCCAGCCGAGCAGAAACAGGGCGAGCTTGAGCGGCTACGCGAACATGTCGGAGCCTATGAGGCGTCACGCGCTCGATTGCATGAATGGCTTCGGAAAGAGCAGCTGAAGAACATTGCGCTGCGCTCCCAGCTGGCCGAGCAGGTGTCCCTGTTGCGCGATATGCATGACAGTCCGTATCACTACATCAGAGACTTCAAGCCACGTATCGACGCCGCTCTATCCGCCAGCGCAGAGCCGGTAACACCTCAGAGTGAGCCAGAGAAGCCCAGCCGTTGCACCAGCTGCGACAACTGCCAAGGCTTCAACACCGGGCACGACAGCAGCCAGCAGTTGCCCTACAGCATCCGCTGTGACAACTGCCACAAAGAAGCCCGAGCGGTTGATCACTCCGGCCTGACCAGAGCCTGGAACGCGCTAAATCAGAGCGAATGACCGCAGGAGTACAAATGTACTCCACCCAGCTGTAACCCCTCTCCCCTCTATTCACTGCCGCGATATGGCGGCCAAGGCGAAGCTATGTCTCAAGCAAAGGAACGCCCGATCTTGTTCAGCGGGCCGATGGTCCGCGCCATTCTGGAAGGCCGGAAGACGGTCACCCGCCGAGCGGTAAAGATTCAGCCCCGGTCGAAGGGCGATATCGGCAGATACGGCCTTGGCCAGCCATTCATACGCCACCCAGACCCGACTAAGCGCAACCCTGAATGTCCGTACGGTCGGCCAGGTCACCGCCTGTGGGTGCGCGAGAGCTGGGTGGCAGATGCCCAACTCGACTCGATCGCGCCGCGTGACCTGAGCCAGGGCGAGCCAATCCTGTACCCAGCAGATGGAAGCGTCCGTCAGACAGGATGTGCAATGGTCTCGCAGGGCCGAGGGCGCCCATCGATCCACATGCCCCGCTGGGCCAGCCGCATCCTGCTGGAGATCACCGACGTGAGCGTCGAGCGCCTGCAGGACATCAGCGTGCAGCAGGTCCGCGAGGAAGGCTGCGAGGTCCGCGAGTTCTGGCTATTCGGTGCAGACGCCGAGAAACGTCAGCAGATAGCCGCATCCGTGTTTGGCGGCTTGTGGAAGGACATCAACGGCCAGGAAAGCTGGGACGCCAACCCATGGGTCTGGGTTGTCGAGTTCAAGAGGGTCCAGCCATGACCCGCCTCGCCCTCTGCCTCCTGCTGATGGCCACCCTGGCCGGCTGCGACTTCGAAGTCTGCATCGATGCCTCCGGCAAGAACTGCAGCCAGGCCCGCGCCAGCACCTGCGAGTTCAGCGCTGAAACACGGCGCCAGCTCTCCCCGCACGAAACACAACCCGAACCTACACCCGCACTGGCGCCTGGGCGCTGGATTGATGAGAGGTATCAGCTGTGAGCGAATGGATCAAATGCAGCGACAAGCTGCCGGAAACCGCAGTCAACTCCGACACCACCTTCATCGTCGCTGTCTACCGCAGTCGAACGGACAAGACCTACGTGTTCGCAGCGGAATGGCTGAACGAGAAGCTACTCAATACCGATGATGACGAGCAGCCTGAAGAAGGCACGCCCTTTACTGGTTGGTATTCGCTCGAGCCGCACGACGACTTCGACGAATACTGGATGCCGCTTATTGATGCTGGATCAGGGGATGAGGTGACCCACTGGCAACCCATGCCTGCCCCGCCGAGCACCCAACCATGAACGACCTGATGGAAGTGAAGACGGCAGACCTGGCCGGCGAGGCGCTTGGGTGGGCGGTCGGCAAGGCGGAGGGCCTGGACGTGTTCCTGGCCCCTCCGCAGTACGGCAACCCCTGGCGGGTGTTCGCCCGGTACCAGGCCAGCGCCACCGAGCACACCAAGCGCTACAACCCTTGGGAAGACTGGGCGCTGGGCGGGCCGCTGGCTGTGAAGTATCAGGTGTCGATAATCCCGGAGGCGCATGAAGGACCCGAGGGAACCGAGATGTCGCAGCGCTGGCGGGCCAGCGTTTATTACAGGGCCGGCGAGCACTACGGCACGGAATATTGCGACGCCGCCCTCGTTGCCACGTGCCAAGCAGTTGTTGCCACCGAGTTCGGCGATACCGTCCAGGTGCCGAAGGAGCTGCTGACATGATCGCCATCGCCTTCGTCGCCTTCCACCTTTGCAGGTGGCCACGATGACCTGCATCCGTATCGAGCACGGCTTTGTCTGCCGGTCACCGTTCTACCGCCTGCCACTGGCCGACGGAACCCGGGTGTTCATGAGCTGGCATAACTACCTCGGACCGACGTTCTTCCGCGATCGCCATGAGCAGCGCGAGATCGAGGACTGGTATGACAACCCGCTGATCTGCGACGCGCTCGACTGGTTCTGCAAGCGCGGCAATCGCGCCTAACCCCTCCCCCTACAACTCAAGCCCGCCGACATGCGCGGGCGAGGATTACCTATGTCCGCAATCAACCGATTCCACGAAGTTGCCAACGATGCGCTGGTGATGATCAGCGACAACCTGGTGCCAGAAGCCAAGCTGACCCTGGCGATCTACATACCAGGAAAGCCAGAACAAGACATCGTCTTGATGGGTCCTGGCTCGAACCCTGACGAGGTCGTGAACACCTTGCGCCGGCGCAGCGGCCTCAGCCTCGACGGCGATAACGCCTATAAGCGCGGGATTTGCGATGTGGCCGTGGGCTCCATGGCGGCCGGAAAGCAGAACAACAACCCTCCGCCAGCCGGCCACTGGGGGCAACGCTTCTGGGAAATCGGCCGGGCCGAAGGCGAGGCCCAGGAAAAACTGTTGGCAGCCCTTGAACATCTGGTCGCCGTGACAACCCCTGACGCCAATGACCAGATCGGCGCCAAGGAAGAGCACCTGGCCTCCCTCGAAAATGCACGCACGCTGATCCGCATGCACCGATCCTGACCATCAACTTGCCGCCGCCGGCGGCGCGGAGACACTTATGAATACCGCATTCCTGCTGATGGCCCAGTACAACGGCCGGGCCATCATCCCCATCGACCTGGTCTGCAAGGACTTCTTCGATATCACCCCAACCAAGCTCAAGGCCAAGGTGGCCCGCGGCGAAATCAATCTCCCGCTGGTCTGGATGGAGTCGAGCCAGAAAGGCGCACGCGGTGTGCACCTGAACGACCTGGCCGCTTACATCGATGACCAGCACGCCAAGGCCAAGGCCGAGCAGGACAAACTCATGGGGCGAGGCCAGCGGCGAGCCTCTTGACCTTCCTTGGGGCCTCGATAACGGGGCCCGTTACCACCTCTTCCAGCATCTCCCACCCTTCATAGGGGTCTCCCTTCCCCCGCAGGTGCGTATAGCGCCGCATCGAGTTCCAATCCCGGTGGCCCGACACGCTGGCCACGCGCGGAATATCCCACCCCTTTTCGAACAAGCGGCTTACGCCATCGTGGCGCAGGTCATGGAAGTGCAAGTCTTTGATCTGCAGGAAATGACAGGCCCTAGTAAACGATGCCGATATCGACCGGTGGTTGTACGGGAACACCTCGTCAGCCACCTTGGGCATGGACTGCAGAATGCGCCAGGCTTCGTCTGGCATGTGGCACCACACGTCGTTGCCGTACTTCTGACCCGGGTTTTTCATGTCTGTGATCAGCGCCGACTGCTCCTGGTCATTGAGCGCATCCCAGCGTATCCGCGTGATTTCCTCCTGGCGCCGGGTCGAGAACAGTGCGAACACCACCACGCGCACCATGTCGATCTCTTGCCGCCTGGCATCGCGCACCTTCTGGAAGTACTTGATGATGCGCTCCAGCTCGTCCCGCGTCGGCCGGCGGTTGCGCTCGACGCTCTTGGTCACGGCGCCCATCTTCTTTAATACGCGCCGGGCATCTGGCATGGCCAGCGGATCGACCTCATAGCCCCAAGCCGGCCTGGCCACCGACAGGACAGCGCCAAGGTGCGCCAGGTCGTTGCCGACCGTCTGCGGCTGGATACCGTCCTTCTCGATCCGGTCCATGGCGTAGTCCACCAGCTTCTGGCTGGTCAGGTCCTTGTCTGCCACTTCACCAAGCCAAGTTTCGCCAATCGCCTTGAGGGTTGCGCGCTTGGTCTTGCCCAGCGGCCGCAGCTTCTCGTACTCGACCAGGTACTGGTCGATCATCTGCTTGACGGTCACGCCCTTGCGGTTCGCCTTCTCAATGGCCCCAGGCTCGTACAGTTCGGCCTCGCGCTTCCTGATCCAGGCCTGCGCCGTCGCCTTCCGGTCGAACGTCTGGCTTTCCTGATAAACTGCCTTCCCTTCCTTCATGATTCGGATCTGGGCCGTAAAGCCCGAAGACCCGTCCTTGCGCTTGCGCTGCGTGATGGTTCCCATTATTTGCTACACGGCTGTTTGCGGTTGCTACATTGTAGCAAGCGCAGTAGCAAAACCAGCAAGAACCAGAATAAAGCGGCAACAAACAGAGATAGAGAAATGCAGCAGATACAAGCAGGAAACCCCGGAACCTCAAGCGATACAGTAGTTAGGAGGTTTTCTGTTGCGCCGATGATGGATTGGACTGACAGGCACTGCCGGTTCTTCCTGCGCCTGCTCTCCAAGCACACCCTGCTCTACACCGAAATGGTCACCACCGGCGCCTTGCTGCACAACGACGCCCACCGTTTCCTGCGTCACGACGTCTCCGAGCACCCGCTGGCCCTGCAACTGGGCGGCAGCGTGCCGGCCGACCTGGCCGCCTGCGCCAAGCTGGCTGAGGAAGCTGGCTACGACGAGGTCAACCTCAACGTCGGCTGCCCGAGCGACCGGGTGCAGAACAACATGATCGGCGCCTGCCTGATGGCCCACCCGGCGCTGGTAGCCGATTGCGTGAAGGCCATGCAGGATGCGGTATCCACGCCCGTGACGGTGAAGCATCGTATCGGCATCAATGGCCGTGACAGCTATGCCGAGCTGTGCGATTTCGTTGGCCAGGTGCGTGAGGCCGGCTGCCAGAGCTTTACCGTGCATGCGCGGATCGCGATTCTCGAGGGGCTGTCGCCGAAGGAAAACCGCGAGATCCCGCCGCTGCGCTACGACGTGGCTGCGCAGCTCAAGGCTGACTTCCCGGACCTGGAGATCGTGCTCAATGGCGGGATCAAGACGCTTGCGGAGTGCCAGGCTCACCTTGAGACCTTCGACGGCGTGATGCTGGGGCGCGAGGCGTACCACAACCCTTACCTGCTGGCCGAGGTGGATCAGCAGCTGTTTGCCAGCGAAGCGCCGGTGGTGAGCCGCAGCGAGGCACTGGAGCAACTGCGGCCTTATATCGTGGCGCACATGGAGAGTGGTGGCGCAATGCATCACATCACCCGGCATATTCTGGGGCTTGGCCAGGGGTTCCCTGGGGCGCGGCGGTTCCGGCAGTTGTTGTCGGCGGATATTCACAAGGCGGCGGAGCCGCTGAAGGTGTTTGATCAGGCGGCGGAGTTGATGCAGGGGCGTTGATCCTCAGGCATGACACCGACCTGTGGGAGCGGCCTTGTGTCGCGAAAGGGCTGCAAGGCAGCCCCAGCAATCTATGCATTGTCACTAAAATCGAGGGGCCGCTTTGCGGCCCTTTCGCGACACAAGGCCGCTCCCACAGAGGCCAATCGCGTCGCATACATGGGGGCCAGGGAACCTCACGCCAGCTGCCGACTCGAATCATCACCTTAGGCAATTCCGCCCGGCCCCACTGGCCTCTTGAGCGCCCGTCGGGCCTCGGGTAATGTCGAGTAAATGCACAGGACAGAGCACGCCCATGACCTCCAAGCTGGAACAACTCAAGCAGTTCACCACCGTGGTTGCCGACACCGGGGACCTGGATGCCATCACCCGCCTCAAGCCGGTCGATGCCACCACCAACCCCTCCTTGCTGCTCAAGGCCGCGGCCATCCCGGGCTACGCCGAGCTGCTCAAGCAGGTGAAGGCCGATGCCAAGGGCGATGTCGACCTGGCCTGCGACAAGTTTGCAGTGGCTGTGGGCGCGGGCATTCTCAAGGTCATTCCCGGGCGCATTTCCACCGAAGTGGATGCGCGCCTGTCGTTCGATGAGCCGGCACTGCTGAACAAGGCACGCCAGCTGGTCGGCCTGTACGAAGCCGCAGGGGTGTCGAAAGACCGCGTACTGATCAAGCTCGCTTCCACCTGGGAAGGCATCCGCGCCGCCGAGAAGCTGGAAAAGGAAGGCATCCAGACCAACCTGACCCTGCTGTTTTCCTTCGCCCAGGCCCAGGCCTGCGCCGACGCCGGGGTGTTTCTGATTTCGCCATTCGTAGGCCGCATCTACGACTGGTACAAGAAAAATACCGGCCAGGAATACGTCGGCGCCGAAGACCCGGGCGTACAGTCGGTCACTCGCATCTACAACTACTACAAGGCCAATGGTTACGACACCGTGGTCATGGGCGCCAGCTTCCGCAATCTCGGCCAGATCGAACAGTTGGCCGGCTGTGATCGCCTGACCATCAGCCCGGACCTGCTGGACAAGCTGAGCAGCGACCAAGGCGAACTGCCGCGGGTTCTCAAGCCGGGCAATGCCGGTGAAACCAAGCAGGTGCTGGACGAACGCCAGTTCCGCTGGGCGATGAACGAAGATGCCATGGGCACCGAGAAGCTGGCAGAAGGTATTCGCCAGTTTGCCCGGGACCAGGAAAAATTGGAGAAGTTGATGGCTGAAAAAGCCTGATACATCTAAGGTTTGCCAGGCGGGCGGGAAGTGTTCAGCATTTTCCGCCCGTTTCGTTTCAGCGGGCTGTGAACGCGTTCCGAACCCAAAGGCAAAATGACCTCATCCCCCTTGCCCCTCGTACTCGCCGGCCCGGTACTGCGCCGCCTTGAACCGCAAAGGCTGGCCATCTGGCTGGTCGGCAGCCAACCCCTGCAACCTGAATTCATCTTCGACGGCACCGCCAAGGTCGATTGCCAGGTCGTTGCCGTCGGCCAGCACGCCTTCGTTCACCTGTTGGACGTTCACTTCGCCGAGCCCCTGCCGCGCAACGTCGCCATCGCCTATGACCTGCTGATCGACGGCCAGGGCGTTGCCGGCTGGGCCCCGCATCTGCTCTACCCCGGCCGCCAACGCCCCAGCCTGGTGCTGCGTGACCGCCTCGATCAGTTGCTGCACGGGTCCTGTCGCAAACCGCATCACCCCGCCGCCGACGGCCTGCTCTGCGCAGACCGCCTGCTGCAGGCCTGCCCACGACCGGAAGACCGCCCCGCCGTGCTGTTGATGACCGGCGACCAAATTTATGCCGACGACGTCGCCGGCCCGATGCTACGCGCCATTCATTCGCTGATCGAACGCCTGGGGTTGTTCGACGAAGCGCTGGATGGCGCAGTCGTGACCGACAGCCAGGCGCTCTACCGGCATGCTGCCAGTTACTACCATCGTGCCGACCTGCTGCCGGCCCAAGCACGCAACGAAACCCTGCGCGAACGCTTCTTCGGCGGCAAGCGCAAACCGATATTCTCTTCCAGCAACGCCGACAACCACCTGGTGACCTTCGCCGAAGTCATGGCCATGTACTTGCTGGTATGGGCGCCCGCGCCCTGGCACCTGGTGGACCTGGCCATGCCTGCCGGCCTGAGCCAGCAAGACCAGGCACGCTACCGTACGGAACTGCCGCTGATCGAAGCTTTCGCCGCCAACCTGGGCGACGTGGCACGGGTGATGGCGCACCTGCCCTGCCTGATGATCTTCGATGATCACGACATCACCGACGACTGGAACCTCTCCGCGCAATGGGAAGAAACCGCCTATGGCCACCCCTTCTCGCGGCGAATCATCGGCAACGCGTTATTGGGCTACCTGCTGTGCCAGGCCTGGGGCAACGACCCGGATGGCTGCAACACGCTGATCGGGCAGTGCCAGGCGCTGAGCCAGCAGCAGGATAAGCTGATCGGTGAGCTCCTGCGCTTCCAGGGCTGGCAATACAGCCTGCCCAGCGAGCCGCCGCTGCTGGTGCTGGACACTCGCACCCGCCGCTGGCGCAGCGAGCGCGACCTGGACAAGCCGTCCGGCCTGCTCGACTGGGAAGCGCTGTGCGAGCTGCAACAGGCGTTGCTGGACCACCCTTCGGCGATCATCGTGTCACCGGCACCGATCTTCGGCGTCAAGCTGATCGAAACCGTGCAGCGGATATTCAGCTGGCTGGGCTACCCGTTGTTGGTGGATGCCGAGAACTGGATGGCCCACCGCGGCGCAGCGCAGGTGATCCTCAACATCTTCCGCCATTCGCGCACGCCAGGGCACTACGTGATCCTCTCGGGCGATGTGCACTATTCGTTCGTCTACGAGGTGCTGATCCGCCATCGCCAGCGCAGCCCGCATCTCTGGCAGGTGACCAGCAGCGGGATCAAGAACGAGTTCCCACGGCGCTTGCTGGACGTGCTGGACAGGCTCAACCGCTGGCTTTACTCGCCACGCTCACCGCTGAACTGGTTTACCAAGCGCCGGCAGATGGAGGTCGTGCCACGCACGCCCAGCCGCAGCAAGGCCGGGGAGCGGTTATGGAATGGCGCGGGGTTGGGGCAGGTGATCTTCGATGAGCAGGGGCGGCCGGCGCGAGTGTTCCAGCTGAGTGCGAATGGCAGTGAGGCGACCGAGTTTGCGCGGCGAGAGTGACTGACCTGGCGGAGTTGTGGAGGCTTTGCTGGCCTCTTCGCGGCTAAAGCCGCTCCCACAGGGATATCACCTCTCTTGAGGCCTGTGGTGTACCTGTGGGAGCGGCTTTAGCCGCGAAGAGGCCGGCACAGGCTGCAGATCAGGTCCGCTCCAGTGCATTCACCAGGTCGTGGAAGGCTTCGCGGTTGGAGTCATTGAGCCCCATGAGGATCTTGTGCGCCTCCAGCACCTTGGAGCGTACCACATCTTCGTTCTGATCTTGCGACGGCAGGTCGGTCAGGCACTCGGGGCGTGGCACCGGGCGATCGACGATGTTGAACACCTGGTCGAAGCCCATCGATTGCAGCAGCCGCGAAATATCCGGGTTGGTGGTGACCACGGTCGGCAACAGGCCCACCTTCTGCCGCGACAGGATCGACAGCTTGGCCAGCAGGCCCAGGGTGGTGCTGTCGATGCTTTCGGTTTCGGTCAGGTCGATGACGATGGTCGAGAAGTTCAGCGCGGTGAAAATCTTCTCGATCGTCGCATCCAGCGCCGAACACAGGGTAAGGCGCACTTCACCGACGAATTTCAGCACAAAGGTACCGCTCTGCTCGGCGAACTGGATTCTACCGGTACTCATTGAAGGTTCCTGCTCAACACCAATAGGGCGATATCATCCGGCATCTCCCCAAGCGTAGCCAATCCGAATCGTTGGCGCAGCCCATCCAGGCTACCCCCCGCCGCCCTGACGATATCCGGCAAGGCAGCTTCTTTATCTTTGAGCGTATGCCCCGGCAAAAGGTCCAGAATGCCGTCGGACATCAGGCTCAGGCTGAACTGCGGCGGCAGCTCGATCACCAGGTCCTGGTAGCTCGCTTCGTCGAACAACCCTACCGGCAGGCCTCGGCCTTCCAGATAGCGGGCTTGGCCGGGGGTAAACAGCACCGGCAGCGGCAGGTGGCCGCCCACGGCATAGGTCAGCAAGCCGGTTTCTTCGTCGATCACGCCACCGACCATGGTCACGTGCTTGCCCAGCTTGCAGTTGATCAAACCACGGTTGATGTGGCTGAGCACTTCCGAGGGCTTGAACTCGCGCAGCTTGCTGTTGCGCTTGAATTCGAACAACAGCCGTGTGGTCATGAACTTCAGCAGCACCGTGACGAACGCCGACGACGCGCCGTGCCCCGAGACATCGGCCAGGTAGAAGGCAATGCGCCGCTCATCCACGCGGAAGTAGTCGGCAAAGTCGCCCGACAGGTACAGCGATGGAATGATCTGGTGTTCGAAAGTGAATTCGCCCAGCTTCCAGGGGCTTTCCGGCAGCATGTTCATCTGCACTTGGCGACCAGCGGTCTGGTCCTCCTGCAACAGGTGCAGGCTGGCCTCCAGCTCGCGGTTGGCCGCTTCCAGCTTGTCGCGGTAGCGCTGGTTTTCCAGCACCAGGCGCGAACGGTCAAGCGCCCGGCGTACCGAGTGCTCGAGCACGGCCAAGTCTTCCAGCGGCTTGATCAGGTAGTCGGCGGCCCCCAGGCGCAAGGCCTCGACCGCGTCGCTCATCACGCCGGCACCCGAGACCACGATAACCGGCAACTGCGGCGCACGCTCGCTGATCTGGCGGATCAGTTCGAGGCCGCCCATCTGCGGCATGCGCAGATCGCAGATCACGAGGTCGGGCTGGTGTTCTTCAAAGACCTGGAGCCCCTGCTGGCCATTACCGGCCTGGAGGACGCTGAAGCCACTGTCTTCCAGATAGGCGGCGAGGCTCGCACGGACCACGTCGTCATCATCGATGATCAGCAGCGTTGCACTGATTTTCTGCATGTGGGCGAACGGCGCCGATTTGGGGTGGTGCAGGGGCGTCTGCAAGGCTGACATCCAACTGCTGGAATACTCTGTGGTAACGCTCTACTTGAGTTGTAGGCCAAGAACGCGGCCCAGGCAACCAGTCGAGCTACCTCGTAAGGCGCAGACGGTACTCCCATCCGCCAGGCGTTTCAAGCATACGTCGGTCGAGTTCGCTGCTCTTTACAGGGTAAATCACCGAGAGTTATAAAAACGCCAACCAGTACTACCTATTGGGAAGGATGCAGCATGCCTCATACGCCCTCCAGCCACAGCGAAAAACGCGATTTCATCCGCATGCGCATCGACACCGAGGTCAGCCTGCTGCATGAGGGGCAGGTCATCGCGGCGGTCTGCCTGGACCTTTCCAACGGCGGCATGCAGGTGCAGGCGCCGCAGCAATTCAAGGTGGGTGCCCCCTTGGAAGTGCGCATCGAATCCGATCACCCCGCACTCAAGGGCTTGCATGCCAGCACCGAAGTGGTGTGGATCGCCAATCAACCCGGCGGGCAGCAGAAATTTGGCCTGCGCATCCTGGCCATGCATTGAGCCGAAATGAAAACGGCGACCCGAAAGTCGCCGTTTTCATGCCTGCCAGGATCAGAAGTCGTCTTCGACTTCGCCATCCTTGACCTTGAACTCGCGGTTCTGCAGGTAGGCATTGCGGATGAAGATGTACTTGTCTCCCTGGATCAGCTTCTCGGCCGACAGCAGGCTGGCGCGCGTGTCGACCACGTTGAGGGCGAAGATCGAATTGCGCACCGGCACGTCGTTGATGTAGCGGTAGGGTTCGGTATAGGAGTCCGGGTACTTGGCCAGGCCGTCACGCACGGTGCTCGGGCCGAGTAGCGGGATCACGACGTATGGACCGCTGGGCACGCCCCAGTGACCAAGGGTCTGGCCGAAGTCTTCGTCGTTGCGCTGCAAGCCCATCTTGCTGCCGACATCGAAGAAGCCACCGATGCCGAACACGGTATTGACGATCAGCCGCGCTGTGTCGACGCCTGCCGCGTGGGGCTTGAATTGCAGCACGTCGTTGGCCAGGTTGGTGACATCGCCAACGTTGTTGAACATGTTGTGGATGCCATCCTGCAAGAACTGCGGGGTGACCCACTGGTAGCCCTTGGCCAACGGCTTGAGGCCATAGGTATCGATCGCATCGTTGAAACGGAAGATCGGGCGGTTGACCGCTTCCCAGGGATCTTCCTCGGTGGCGGCATGGGTGGCTGCCACGGGCGCCAGCAACAAGCTGGCGCAGACACAGGCCTGGGTGACTCGTTCGATCACACCGGCACCGATCCTACGCATAGATGTTTCTCCATCGAAATTCTCGGCCGCAAACGCCACGTGAGCGCTGCTGTACGGCGGCAGTATAGAGCCTTGTACGCTGATAAACAGCTTTACACATTTTTGCTCAATAATTTGTGAACAACTGTTGCCCGTCACGGCACGGTAACAATCGTCCAATAGGCTGCGGATTATTTCAGGGACGTTACCATGCTCGCTGCACCCGCCATTACCGCTGTGCTGTTCGGCCTGCGCGGTTGCCTGGTCCAGGCTACCGACGGCAACCCCCTGCCCGCCCCCGGCGCCCTCGAAACCCTGGCCGGCCTGCGCCACGCCCAGGTGCCGTGCATCTGGCTGGACGATCTCGGCAGCCTGCAAAGCAGGCGCCTTGCCAGCGTTCTCCCCGCCTGGCTGCCGGGCCACTCGGTCAATGGTGTGCACTGGCCGGCGCCAAACGCCTGCTGGCAGGCCTTGATGAGCCTGGCCAGCGAACGCCTGGAAGGTTGCGTGCTGGTCAGCAGTGAGCCAAAGCTGCTGCAATCTGGCCTCAACGCCGGCTTGTGGACGGTGGGCCTGGCGGCCTGCAGCCCCTCGTGCGACGCCTCCTCCCGGCAATGGCAGGCGATGACCCAGCAAGAGCAGGACCTGGCGCGTGGCAAGGCCACCCTGGCGTTGTTCAGCCTGGGGGTACATTCGGTGATCGACCACCTCGATGAGCTGGACGCCTGCCTTGCCGACATCGCCCTGCGTTGCAGCAAGGGCGAAAAACCCTGACACAGCGCCATTGATGCCGATCATGCAAAGCGCCAGCGAGTGGATTACGCTAGGAGACAGGCGAGAACCTTTGCCGCTTCGCTGAGGTCCATGCCTTGCCAAGCCATTGATGGAGAACAGCCAATGCCTGCCCGCGAATTGCAAGAGCGCTTGAACAGCCTGCGCGAGCAACTGGACCGCAACATACCGCTTACGGATGAAGAACTGGCCGCCTTGCACGAAGAGGCCAGGCAGATCGAAGCGCAGTTGAAGCTCGAGGAAGCCACGCCGGACAACAACGTGGTTGACGGGGTGAACCTGGCGATCGAACGTTTCGAGGCCGATCACCCGGACTTGACTGCCACGCTGCGCAGCATCGCCAACTCGCTGCACAGCATGGGGATCTGAAACATCAGGGGCCGCTTTGCGGCCCCGACTACCTGGATATTACTGCCGAACCAGTCGCCGGTTCACCGGGCTGATCGCTCCGGTGCTGCGGTACGGGTTGATATCCAGCCCACCCCGGCGCACATACCGCGCATACACGGTCAGGTGCTCAGGCTGCAGCAGGTTCTTCAAGTCCAGGTAAATCCGCTCGACGCACTGCTCATGGAAGTCGGCATGCTGGCGAAAGCTGATCAGGTAGGTCAGCAGGCTGGCATGGTCCAGCGCCCTGCCCTTGTACTCGACCACCACGCTACCCCAGTCCGGCTGGCCGGTCACCGGGCAATTGGATTTGAGCAGGTGGCTGTGCACGGTCTCTTCGACGATGCGCTCCGGGTGGCAGCTCAGCAGCTCCGGTTGCGGCTGCTCGTAGTTGTCGATCGCCACATCCAGCGCATCGATGCACTGCCCAGGCAACGCGACCACGCCTTGGGCCTCCACTTCTGCCAAGGTCCGCACCTGCACAGCGACGGGTTTGCCAGCGGCCGCCGACAGGTCTTTGACCAGGCACGCCTGGAGCTCGCCGATCGAGGCAAACACGGTCTGATTCAACGAGTTGAGGTAGAGCTTGAACGACTTCGACTCGATGATGTTCGGCGAATCGGCCGGAATGGCGAACTCGCCGATGGCCACCACCGGTTTGCCCGAGGGCAGCAGCCACGACAGCTCGAAGCAGTTCCAGTAGTCCACGCCCTGCCACGGCAAAGTCTGGGCAGTCACACCCAGCTCAGCCCACTTGGCCGTGCGCGGGATCGGGAACAGCAGCGAGGGCGTGTAGGTGGCGATGTATTCGCTGGACTTGCCCAGCGGAGAGTGTTCGGCGGCGGGATGCATGGAAACTGACCTGGAGGTTCGAAATTGCCCCTAGTCTACCGGTTTTGCACCCCGCCTTGGAGTGCCAGTCACTCGATGGTCAGCTCACCGACCATACCGGCCTGGTAATGCCCCGGCACGTTGCAGGCGAATTCGATCGGCGCCGACTTGCGGAACGTCCAGGTCAGCTCGGCGCGCTGGCCAGGCTGCAACAGCACGGTATTGCCGCCGTCGTGGCCATGGGCACCGTGGTCCATCGGCTTGGCGGGTGCATGGCCCATCTGCGAATGGTCCATGCCCTCATGCTGCATGGCAGCGTTGTACATCTTGCCCTGCATGGCGATCATTTCCTTTTGGTGTTCGGCATGCATGGCCTTGTCACCGAGGTTGAACTCATGGGGCAGCTTGCCTTCGTTGATCAGCACGAAGCGCACGGTCTCACCGGCTTTGACGTGCAGGTTCCTGGGCTCGAAGGCGATGTCCTTGAGCACCACTTCGACGGTGCGGGTGGCCTTGGCCGCCGGAGCGGGCTCACCGAAAGCGAAGGTTTGCGCCTCGCCAGCCAGGGTGGGCAGGCTGACCAGGGCCAACGCGGCGGCGACGAACAGGTGTTTCATGATGACTCCGAAAGATCACGGCGGGATGACACCACTCTAGAAAGGCACGGCTGGCGCTTGGCTGACAGGGAGATTACAACTTTGTCAGCTTGGGCGAGCAGACGCATCGTCACGTATCATTTCAGCCAACACCCGACCCTTTGGGAGCACCATGAAACTGCTGATCGTCGAAGACCAGGCCCGCACCGGCCAGTACCTGAGCCAGGGCTTGAGCGAAGCCGGGTTTGCCACCGAACTGGCCACCGACGGCGAAACCGGCCAGCACCTGGCCCTGACCGGCGACCACGACCTGCTGATCCTCGACGTGATGCTGCCCGGGCGTGACGGCTGGCAGATTCTGCACGCGGTGCGCTCTGCCGGGCTGGATACCCCGGTGCTGTTCCTTACCGCCCGCGACGCCGTCGAAGACCGCGTGCACGGCCTTGAATTGGGCGCCGATGACTATCTGATCAAGCCCTTCGCCTTCTCCGAGCTGCTGGCCCGGGTCCGCAGCCTGCTGCGCCGCGGCGCCAGCCCCAGCCAGGACACCACCCTGAGCCTGGCCGACCTGCGCCTGGACCTGATCCGCCGCCGCGCCGAACGGGCGGGCACACGCATCGACCTGACCGCCAAGGAGTTCGCCTTGCTCGAACTGCTGCTGCGCCGTCAGGGTGAGGTGCTGCCCAAATCGCTGATTGCCTCGCAAGTGTGGGACATGAATTTCGACAGCGACACCAACGTGATCGAAGTGGCGGTCCGCCGCCTGCGCCTGAAGATCGACGACCCGCACCCGAACAAGCTGATCCATACCGTGCGCGGCATGGGCTATGTGCTCGAAGAGCGTCACGACTGATGCGCAGGCTTTCCCTCGGCACGCGCCTGGCGCTGCTGTTTGCCGCCTGTACCGCCGCCGTGTCGCTGGGCGCGGGGCTGCTGTTCAACCGCGCCAGCGAGCAGCATTTCGTCGAACTGGACCAGCAACTGCTGGAGTCGCGCCTTTCTCTGTTTCGCAGCCAGCTCGCTGGCCTGCAGGGGCCGGGCGAACTGCAAGGCCGCCTGCCTGCCCTGCGCAACGAGCTGAGCCATCAGGCAGACCTGGCGCTGCGCATCGCTGGCCGCGACGGTGCGACCTGGTTCGCCAGCCGTGACAGCCTGCCTGGCACGCCGTCAACGCCGGGGCTTTCGACCCTTCACGCCGACGGCATCGATTATCGAAGCCTGTCTGTGCCGCCGGACGCTCAGACGCCTGCGCAACTGACGCTGTTTCTCGACATCACCCATCACCAGCACTTCTTGCAAGGCATGCAGCGCCTGATCTGGCTCACCGTCGGGCTGTCAGCGCTGGCCACCGCCCTGCTCGGTGCCTGGGCCGCACGCAGTGGCCTGCGCCCCTTGCGCCAGATGGGCCGGGTGGCCGCCAGCGTGTCGGCGCGCTCATTGACCACGCGCCTGCCGGTGGCGCAGATGCCCGAGGAGCTGGCAGAGCTGGCCACGACCGTCAACGCCATGCTGCAGCGCCTGGACGACGCCTTCCAGCGCCTGTCGGCGTTCTCCGCCGACATCGCCCACGAGTTGCGCACGCCGCTGTCGAACCTGCTGACCCACACCCAGGTCACCCTCACCCGCCCGCGCAGCCTGGAGGAGTACCGCGAGGCACTGCATGGCAACCTCGAGGAACTGCAGTGGATGGCGCAGATGATCAACGACATGCTGTTCCTCGCCAAGGCCGACCACGGCCTGTTGGTGCCAGGGCAAACAGCCCTGGCCCTGCACGATGACGTGGACGCACTGTTGGAGTACTACGCACCGCTGGCCGAGGACACTGACGTGCAATTGCTGCGCGAGGGTGAGGCGATCGTGCAAGGCGACCGGCCTATGCTGCGACGGGCGCTATCCAACCTGCTCGACAATGCCCTGCGCTTCACCCCGCCAGGCGGGCAGATACGGGTGACGCTGGAGCCGGGGTCGCGGATTTGCGTGGCCAATACCGGGGCAGCAATTGAACCGTCAGCGTTACCGCGCCTGTTTGATCGTTTTTACCGGGTGGACCCGGCGCGGCGGGAAGGCAGCAGCGAACATGCGGGGTTAGGGTTGGCGATTACCCGTTCGATCGTGCAGGCCCATGGCGGCAGCATTGCGGTGCAGAGCCAGGGGGGCTGGACACGCTTTGTGATCGAATTACCTGAAACCCGGTGAAAGCGGGGCTGCTTTGCAGCCCCCGCGCCTCAGGCAAACATCAAACTGCCAGGCCGATGGCCGGCTGCACCTGCGACGCCCGGTAAGCCGGGTAGATCGTTGCCATGAAGCTCATCACCAGCCCCGCCGTGCAGATCATCAGCACATCCCCACCCTGCAGCTCGGACGGCAGGCTGCTGACGAAATAAACGTCGGAAGTGAAGATGTGCTGCCCGCTCACCCGCTCCAGCCAGCCAACGATCTGGCTGACATTGAGCGCTGCAAGCACCCCGAGCACACCGCCGATCAGGGTGCCGACAATGCCGATCAAGCTGCCCTGGACCATGAACGTGCCCATGATCTGTGCCGGCGTGGCACCCAGGGTGCGCAGAATGGCGATGTCCGGGCCCTTGTCGTTCACCACCATCACCAAGGTGGCGATGATGTTGAATGCCGCCACCGCGATGATCATCAGCAGCAACAGGCCGATCATGGTCTTTTCCATCTTCATCGCGCTGAACAGGCTGCCTTGGGTGTGCGACCAGTCGTCGGCACGGTAGCGATCGCCCAAGCTGGCAGCGATCGACCTGGACACCTGTGGTGCGGCATACAGGTCATGCAGCTTCAGGCGCACACCCTGGACCTGGCCCGGCGCCCAGCGCTGCATTTCACCGGCATCGGCCACGTGAATGTAGGCCTGCGAGCCGTCCAGTTCGGCACCGACCTTGAAGATGCCGACTACGGTCAGGCGCTGCATGCGCGGGGTGATCCCACCTGGCTCCTTGCTGATTTCCGGCACGATCAGGGTCAGCTTGTCGCCCGTGTTGAGGCGGAAGCGCCGTGCGGTCAGTTCACCGATGACCACACCGTATTCACCCGGCTGCAGGTCCTGCAGGCGACCCTGGACGATGTGCTGGCCGACGATCGAGACCTTGCCTTCCTCGGCCGGGTCGATGCCGCTGACCTGGATCGGCTGCATCGCACCCTTGTAGGAGAGCATGCCTTCCATCTCGGTGATCGGCGCTGCGGCCATCACTGCCGGGTTCTGCAGCGCAGCGTCGGCCGCCTGGTGCCAGTCGTCCAACGGTTGCACGCCAAGGATCGAGGCATGCGGCACCAGGCCGAGAATGCGCGAGCTCATTTCACGCTGGAAGCCGTTCATCACCGACAGCACCACGATCATCGCCAGCACGCCCAGCGACAGGCCGATCATCGAGGTCATCGAGATGAACGAGATGAAGTGGTTGCGGCGCTTGGCCCGGGTATAGCGTGCGCCGATGAAGATGGGCAAGGGTCTGAACATGTAGGAAACACCCAATTAAAACGGGAAAACGGGGCAGCGCTGCCACCCCGTGCACTCGGTCAGATCGCCACCAGGTGGCCGTCGTCGAGCTTCAGCACGCGGTCCATCTGGCGCGCCAGGTTGAGGTCATGAGTCACCACCAGGAAGGCGGTACGCGACGCACTGGACAGCTCCTGCATCAGTTCCTGGATGCCCTGGGCGGTGTGATGGTCGAGGTTGCCGGTCGGCTCGTCGAGCATCACCAGGCCCGGGCGGTTGACCAAGGCGCGGGCGATCGCCACGCGCTGGCGCTCGCCACCGGACAGCTCGGCCGGCTTGTGGTGCAGGCGATGGCCCAGGCCGACCCGCTTGAGCAGCGCCTCGGCACGCTCACGGGCTTCCGGGATGGCGGTGCGGCCGATCAACAGCGGCATGCACACGTTCTCCATGGCGGTGAACTCTGGCAACAGGTGGTGGAACTGGTAGACGAAACCCAGCTCGCGGTTGCGCAGCAGGCCGCGGGCGCGCTCGCCAAGGGCCGACAGCTCTTCGCCGGCCAGCCATACGCTGCCCTGGGTCGGCCGGTCGAGGCCACCTAGCAGGTTGAGCAAGGTGCTCTTGCCCGAGCCCGAGCTGCCGACGATGGCCACGCGCTCACCAGCGTGCAGTTCCAGATTGAGCCCGGACAGCACCTGCACCGACTCCGGGCCCTCGTCGTAGGACTTGCCCAGGTTGCGGCAACTCAGAACGGCTTTATCACTCATGCGCGACTCACTCATAACGTAGCGCCTCTGCAGGCTGGGTGCGGGCCGCACGCCAGGCCGGGTACAGGGTGGCGAAGAAACTCAGGACCAGCGCCGCACCACAGACCATGTAAACGTCCTGGGCCTGGATCTGCGACGGCAGGTAATCGATGAAGTAGACGTCGGCGTTGAGGAACTTGTGCCCGATCAGTTTCTCGATGCCGGCGATCACTGCGCTGACATTCAGCGCAGCGACGATCCCGACCACGGCGCCGATCAGGGTGCCGATCACCCCGATCACCGTGCCCTGGACCATGAAGATCAGCATGATTTGCCCGGGCGTGGCACCCAGGGTACGCAAGATGGCGATATCGCCGCGCTTGTCGTTGACCACCATCACCAGGGTGGAAATGATGTTGAACGCCGCCACCGCGACGATCAGCAGCAACAGCAGGCCGATCATGGCCTTTTCCATGCGGATCGCCTGGTACAGGTTGCCGTGGGTGCGGGTCCAGTCGCGGCTGTAGTATTCCTGGTCGCCCAGCTGCTGGGCGATGCTCCAGGCCTCTCGCGGCGCCTGGAACAGGTCGTCGAACTTCAGGCGCAGGCCCTGCACCTGGTCCGGCTTCCAGCGGTGCAGGCGGGACAGGTCGGTGATGTGGGTCAGGCCCAGGTAGCCGTCGATCTCGCCAGCGCCGACGTGGAAGGTGCCGACCACGGTGAAGCGCTTCATGCGCGGGAACATCCCGGCCGGGGTCACGCTGACCTCGGGGGCGACGAAGGTCAGCTTGTCGCCGATGGCGACGCCCAGCTTGGCTGCGGCCTTGTCGCCGATCATGATGCCCCACTCCCCCGCCGCCAGCTTGTCGAGGCTGCCTTGCTGGATGAAGTTGTCGATGATCGACACCTCGCGCTCGCGCGCCGGGTCGATGCCATTGAGCAACACCTTCTGCACCTTGCCATCATGGGTCAGCAGGCCCTGCATCTGCGTGTACGGAGCAACCGCCAGCACGTGCGGATTCTGCTTTACTTGTTGGGCAAGGGCAGACCAGTCGTTGATCGGCTGGCCACTCTCCAGCGTGGCGTGGGGGATCATCCCCAACACGCGGGTACGCATCTCGTGGTCGAAACCGTTCATGACCGAGAGCACCACGATCATCACCACCACGCCCAGGGCGAGGCCGATCATCGAGGTCAGGGAAATGAACGAGACGAAGTGATTACGGCGCTTGGCACGGGTGTAACGCGTACCGATGAATGCGAAAAGAGGTCTGAACATGTCGGGGCTTGTTCGGATGAAAGGGAACGTCCTTGTGGCGAGGCGCCTACGGCGGCTTTACACTCGGACCACCGCCGCAACCATGGGTTCGCCATGACGACATTAGACGAAGAAGATCGCCGCGAATACTACCGCATCGAAGATCGGATCGCACTGGAAATCAGCCCCCTCAGCGCGGCCGAAGCCCTTGAAGCAGAACTGTTGCAGGATGATTCGCCGCTGTTCAACCTGCTCAGCGAATTACACCTGTCCGACTTCGAGTCGCAGCACCTGCTGCGCCAACTGAGTGAGAAGGACCGCACCCTGGCAGCTTTCCTGCGGGCGCAGAACAAGCGCCTCGACCTGCTCAGCGCCGTGGTCGCGCAAACCCTGCTCGGCGAAATCGGCCAACCACAACGGGTGATCATCTCCGAAGGGGGCATCGAATTCGCGCAACCGCAGCAGATCGCCCCCGGCACCCGGGTGAAAGTGAAGATGGTGCTGATGCCACGCGCCCACGGCCTGCTGCTACGCGGCAAGGTCACCCACTGCGACCGGCGCCCGGACGGCGATTTCGAGGTTGGCACGGAATTCACCGACATGACCGATGCCCAACGGCAACTGCTGGCCCGCTACATCCTGCAACGCCAACAGCAGCAACGGCGCCAGCAACTGGAACAAGACGGCCCCGCCTCCTGAGCCCTATCCCCCTGATTTGAAGGAACGAACGTGACCCTGATCTATGGCCACCGCGGCGCCAAGGGCGAAGCCCCCGAAAATACCCTCAAGAGTTTTCAGCAGTGCCTGTCCCACGGCGTGACCCGCTGCGAACTGGACCTGCACCTGTCGGCCGACAACGAGCTGATGGTCATTCACGACCCTACGCTCAAACGCACCACCGGCCGGCGTGGCAAGGTGGTCGAGCACCCGGCTGCCGAACTGGTCCGGATCGATGCACGCAAAGGCGGCCCGGGCCATGTGCAGCCCTGCCCGATCCCGAGACTCGAAGAACTGTTCGAGAAATGCCCGTTCGAGCACTGGCAGCTGGAGGTCAAGAGCGCCTCGCGCACCCGTGCCGCTACCACCGTGCTGGCAATTCGTGAGCTGGCGCAGCAGTACGGCTTGCTGGACAAGGTGACCATCACCTCCAGCTCACGCGAAGTGCTGGGCGCGGCCCAGGAACTGGTGCCGGATGTGAAGCGCGGGCTGGTAGCCGAATACGCCTGGCTCGACCCGTTGAAGGTCGCGCACAACTACCAGTGCGAGCTGCTGGCATTGAACTGGACACTGTGCACCCCTGAGCGCCTGCTCAAAGCCCAGGGTCAGGGCTTGCACGTGTCGGTGTGGACGGTCAACGAACCGGCACTGATGCGCCGGCTCGCTGATTTTGGCGTGGACAGCCTGATTACAGACTTTCCCGGTTTGGCCAAGACCACCCTCGGGTAGGGCTGAAATCGGTCTCCCCGACCGGCTCAGGCCACCGGCCGGAGCCGCTTAAAAAAGCCGGTTCAAGCCGTCATAGGCAGCTACCCGATAGGCTTCGGCCATGGTCGGGTAGTTGAACGTGGTGTTGACGAAGTACTTCAGATTGTTCTGCTCGCCTGGCTGGTTCATGATCGCCTGGCCGATGTGAACGATTTCCGAAGCCTGGTAGCCGAAGCAGTGCACGCCGAGGATTTCCAGGGTTTCGCGGTGGAACAGGATCTTCAGCATGCCTTGCGGCTCGCCGGCGATCTGCGCGCGCGCCATGCTCTTGAAGAACGCCTTGCCCACTTCGTACGGCACCTTGGCCTGGGTCAGCTCCTGCTCGTTCTTGCCGATCGAGCTGATCTCCGGGATGGTGTAGATGCCGGTCGGCACGTCGTTGACGAAGCGCCAGCTGCCGTTGTCGACGATGCTGCCAGAAGCCGAACGGCCCTGGTCGTGGGCAGCACTGGCCAGGCTTGGCCAGCCGATCACGTCACCGGCACCGTAGACATTCGGCACGCTGGTGCGGTAGGCCTCGTCGACCTCGATCTGGCCACGGCTGTTGACCTTGATGCCGATGTTTTCCAGGCCCAGCTTGTCGGTGTTGCCGGTACGGCCGTTGCACCACAGCAAGGCGTCGGCCTTGATCTTCTTGCCCGACTTCAGGTGCAGGATCACACCGTTGTCCAGGCCCTCGACCCGCTCGTATTCCTCGTTGTGGCGCACGGTGATGTTGTTGTTGCTGAAGTGGTAGCTCAGCGCCTGGGAAATTTCCGAATCGAGGAAGCTCAGCAGCTGGCCGCGGTTGTCGACCAGCTCGACCAGCACGCCCAGGCCACTGAAGATCGAGGCGTACTCGCAACCGATCACGCCGGCGCCGTAGACGATCAGCTTGCGCGGGGTGTGGCTCAGGCTGAGGATGGTGTCGCTGTCATAGACGCGCGGGTGGTGGAAGTCGATGTCGGCCGGGCGGTACGGGCGCGAGCCGGTGGCAATGATGATGTGCTTGGCGTTGAGCTTCTCGACCACGCCATTCGGGCACACCACTTCGACGGTCTGCTCGTCGGCGAAGCTGCCAGTACCGAAGAACAGGTCGACGCGGTTACGGGCATAGTAGCCGGTACGCGACGCAACCTGCTTGGCAATGACCTTCTCGGCGCTCTTGAGTACGTCCGGGAACGAGAACCAGCGCGGTTCACCGATGGCACGGAACATCGGGTTGGTGTTGAACTGCATGATCTGCCGCACCGAGTGACGCAGCGCCTTGGACGGGATGGTGCCCAGGTGGGTGCAGTTGCCGCCGACCTGACGGCGGCTGTCGACCATTGCCACCTTGCGCCCCGCTTTGGCGGCGTTCATTGCCGCGCCTTCACCGGCCGGGCCGGAACCCAGCACCACTACGTCGTAGTTGTAGACAGCCATGCGTACTCCTTCAGAACTGGCCCGGGGTTACGGTTACCCGCGGGGCTCGATCATGCCGCCGGGGCGTCATGAGAAAATTCGGGTGCAGTCTAATCAAGCGTGAACGCCGCGCACATTAACCCTTGGTCGCGTCGTAGGCCAATTTTGCCTGCACTACATGCATTCACCGATCCCTGGCGGCGATCATCCCTGGCAACGCTTTCAATCGCCTTTCACCGCCTGCTCGAATGCAGGGGTCGCTCGGGAGACGAAGCCACCGTCTGCCCGAGTCACCAAAACCGCAGCCAGATCATGGGCCAGGGCGAAATCCCAGCCGCGCTCTGGCCCCAGGATCAGCAACAGGGTCGAATAGCCATCGGCCTGCAGCGCCGAGGCATCGAGCACGGTGACCGCAGCCAGGTCGTGGTCGACCGGGCGCCCCAGGCGTGCGTCGAACGTGTGTGAATAGCGCCGGCCATTCTCCTCGAAATAGTGGCGATAGTCACCCGAGGTCGACACCCCCAGGCCATTGACCGGGATGATCTGGCGGGCGATCTGCCGGTCTTCGCGCGGCAATTCAAGGGCGATGCGCCAGGGGCTGCCGTCGGGCTTGCGGCCCACGGCCTTGAGCTCACCGGTGGCTTCGGCGACGAAACTGGCCACGCCCATGGCGCGCAGGCGCTCGGCGATCAGGTCGACGGCGTGGCCAGCGGCGATGCTGTTGAAATCCAGTTGCACCGCAGCGTCCTTGCACAGTGCCTGACCGTCGAGGCGCAGATGGCGGTAACCGACGCGCTGGCGGGCCTGGGCCAGGGCCAGCGGGTCGGGCACCTGCTCCTGGCGGGCTTGCGGGCCGAACCCCCAAAGGTCGAGCAATGGCTCGACGGTGAGGTCGAAAGCACCATCACTCTGTTCGGCCAGGTGCTGGCCGAATGCGGCCAGCTCAAGCATGTCGGGCGGCAAGGCCATGCACTGGTTGGCGGGCAGCCGGTTGAACTGGCTGACGGTGGAGTCGCCGCGGTAGGTCGAGTAATGCTGGTCGATGTCGTTGAGGATGGCCTCGACCGCCGCCTGGACTTGGGCCGGCGCCGGGCCGCCAGGCTCGCGGACGTACTGGATGCTGTAGCTGCTGCCCATGGTCGGGCCACCCAGGCGTTCCAGGGTCGGGCCCTGGTTGCAGGCGGTGAGGAGCATCAGGATGAACAGGAGGGCTGTGCGCAAAAGGTCGGGCTCTCGGTTGCCGTTGCGGCCTCATCGCGGATAAATCCGCGCCTACAGGACATTCACCGCTTGCGTAGGAGCGGATTTATCCGCGATGAGGCCCGCACAGACCACACAAAATCTGGAAAAAAAACGGGAACCCGAAGGTTCCCGTTTTTTCATGCGCTTACAAGCGAATCAGCGTGGAAACGCTGGCGGGTTCACACCCGACATCTCTTCCATCACGCGAACGACCTGGCAGCTGTAACCGAATTCGTTGTCGTACCAGACGTACAGGACAACGCGGTTGTCGTTGGCGATGGTCGCCTCGGCATCCACCACACCGGCGTGGCGCGATCCGACGAAGTCGGTCGAAACCACTTCTTGCGAGCTGACGTAGTCGATCTGCTTGTGCAGTTCCGAGTGCATGGCGGTCTGGCGCAGGTACTCGTTGATTTCGTCGCGGGTGGTCGGCTTCTCAAGGTTCAGGTTGAGAATGGCCATCGAAACGTTCGGCGTCGGAACGCGAATGGCGTTGCCGGTCAGCTTGCCTTTCAGCACTGGCAGTGCCTTGGCGGCAGCGGTAGCAGCGCCGGTTTCGGTGATGACCATGTTCAGCGGCGCGGCACGGCCACGGCGGCTGCCCTTGTGGAAGTTGTCGATCAGGTTCTGGTCGTTGGTGAACGAGTGAACGGTTTCGACGTGGCCGTTGACGATGCCGTACTGGTCATTGATGGCCTTGAGCACCGGCACGATGGCGTTGGTGGTGCACGAAGCTGCCGAGATGATCTTGTCATCGGCAGTGATGTCGCCGTGGTTGATGCCGTGCACGATGTTCTTCAGCGCGCCCTTGCCCGGTGCAGTGAGGATCACGCGGGCAGCGCCCGGGCAGGCCAGGTGCTGGCCCAGGCCATCGGCGTCACGCCATACACCGGTGTTGTCGACGATCAGCGCATTGTTGATGCCGTACTGGGTGTAGTCGACTTCGCTCGGGCTCTTGGCGTAGATGATCTGGATCAGGTTGCCGTTGGCAGTGATGGTGTTGTTGGCTTCATCGATGGTGATGGTGCCATCGAACGGGCCATGCACCGAGTCACGGCGCAGCAGGCTGGCACGCTTGACCAGGTCGTTCTCGGCGCCTTTGCGCACGACAATGGCACGCAGACGCAGGCCGTCGCCGCCACCGGTCTTCTCGATCAGGATGCGCGCCAGCAGGCGGCCGATGCGGCCGAAGCCGTACAGGACGACGTCGGTACCCTTGCGGGCCGAAGCGTTCTGTTGGCCAACCACGTCGGCCAGCTCTTCACGGACGAACTGCTCGGCAGTGCGGCCGTTGCCCTCCTGCTTGAACTTGTTGGCCAGCTTGCCCAGGTCGACCGAAGCGGCGCCCAGTTTCAGCTCGCTCATGGCCTTGAGCAGGGGGAATGTCTCGTGTACGGACAGTTCGGTCTCGTCGGTCTGACGGTGACGCGCAAAGCGGTGGGCTTTGAGGATCGAGATAACCGAACGGTTGATCAGGCTACGGCCATAAATCGAGCTCACCACGTTGTTGTTGCGGTAGAGCTGACCGATAAGCGGGATCATCGCTTCAGCCAGCGCTTCACGATCGATCCACTCACCAAGACACTGGTCGGGCTTCTGAGTCACGGGAACCTTCCACATGTAGGGACAGAAAAAAGGGGCTACATTATGACGCCCCAGCGCGTAACCGGCAATGAGCGCCTGTCGCCGATGGCAAAGCCCGCTGTTCATGGCCTGTGAAGCCTGACAGCAGGCACCGTCACCGGTACAATCGATCTCTTTGCCGCAACGCTTGGAGTGCAATCTCCCGTGTCAGTTCTGCGCCTTCCGCAAATGTCGGCCACGGCCGGCAAACAAACCTGGGGCAACCTGCCCGGGGCCGCCCTCAGCCTGGCCATCGCCGAGGCCGCCAGCAGCGCGGGTCGCTTCACCCTGCTGCTGACCGCCGACAGCCAGGCAGCCGATCGTCTGGAACAGGAACTTCGCTTCTTCGCCCCGGACCTGCCGGTGCTGCCGTTCCCCGATTGGGAAACCCTGCCCTACGACCTGTTCTCGCCGCACCAGGACATCATTTCCCAGCGTATCGCCAGCCTTTACCGGTTGCCGGAACTGAGCCACGGCATTCTGGTCGTGCCGATCACGACCGCCCTGCACCGCCTGGCCCCCACGCGCTTCCTGCTGGGCAGCAGCCTGGTGCTCGACGTGGGCCAGACCATTGACGTCGAGCAGATGCGCACGCGCCTGGAGGCCACTGGCTACCGCTGCGTCGACACAGTCTACGAGCATGGTGAGTTCGCCGTGCGTGGCGCGCTGATCGACTTGTTCCCGATGGGCAGCAAGCTGCCTTATCGCATCGACCTGTTCGATGACGAGATCGAGACCCTGCGCACCTTCGACCCGGAGACCCAGCGCTCGATCGACAAGGTCGACTCGATCCGCCTGCTGCCAGCGCGCGAGTTCCCCATGCAGAAGGAAGAGGTGACCCGCTTCAAGGCGCGTTTCCGTGAGCGTTTCGATGTCGACTTCCGCCGCAGCGCGATCTTCCAGGACCTGGCCAGCGGCATCATCCCCGCCGGCATCGAGTACTACCTGCCGCTGTTCTTCGAAGAAACCTCGACCCTGTTCGACTACCTGCCCGCCGACACCCAGGTGTTCTCGCTGCCAGGCGTCGAGCAGGCTGCCGAACATTTCTGGAGCGACGTGCGCGGGCGCTATGAAGAGCGCCGCGGCGACCTGACCCGCCCGCTGCTGCCGCCAGCCGAACTGTTCCTGCCGGTGGAAGACTGCTTCGCCCAACTCAAGCAGTGGCCACGGGTGGTGGTCAGCCCCGACGACATCGAAACCGGTGTCGGCCGCGAGCGCTTCCCTGCGCGCAGCCTGCCCAACCTGGCCATCGAAGCCAAGGCCAACCAGCCGCTGGCGGCGCTGGCCGAGTTCCTCGATCAGTTCAGCGGCCGCGTGCTGTTCACCGCCGAATCGGCGGGCCGCCGCGAGGTACTGCTGGAACTGCTCGAACGCCTCAAGCTGCGCCCACAGACGGTCGACAGCTGGGTCGACTTCATTACCGGCGGCGAACGCCTGGCGATCACCATCGCCCCGCTCGACGACGGCTTGCTGCTGGAAGACCCGGCCGTCGCCCTGGTTGCCGAAAGCCCGCTGTTCGGCCAGCGCGTGATGCAGCGTCGGCGCCGTGAAAAACGCGGCGAGGCCGCCAACGACGCGGTGATCAAGAACCTCACCGAACTGCGCGAAGGCGCGCCGGTGGTGCATATCGACCATGGCGTGGGCCGCTACCTGGGCCTGGCCACCCTGGAGATCGACGGCCAGGCCGCCGAATTCCTCACCCTGGAATACGCCGAGGGCGCCAAACTGTATGTGCCGGTGGCCAACCTGCACCTGATCGCCCGCTACACCGGCAGCGATGACGCCCTGGCGCCGCTGCACCGGCTGGGTTCCGAAGCCTGGCAGAAAGCCAAGCGCAAGGCCGCCGAACAGGTCCGCGACGTGGCGGCCGAGCTGCTCGACATCTACGCCCGCCGCGCCGCACGCAAGGGCTATGCCTTCGCTGACCCGGCCGCCGACTACGCCACTTTCAGCGCAGGCTTCCCGTTCGAGGAAACCCCTGACCAGCAGGCCGCGATCGAGGCGGTGCGGCTCGACATGCTGGCGCCCAAGCCGATGGACCGCCTGGTGTGCGGCGACGTCGGTTTCGGCAAGACCGAAGTGGCCATGCGCGCCGCCTTCATTGCCGTACACAGTGGCCGCCAGGTGGCGGTGCTGGTGCCCACCACCCTGCTCGCCCAGCAGCACTACAACAGCTTCCGCGACCGCTTTGCCGAATGGCCGGTGAAGGTCGAAGTGATGAGCCGCTTCAAGTCGGCCAAGGAAGTGGCCGCAGCGGCCGCCGACCTCGCCGAAGGCAAGATCGACATCCTCATCGGCACCCACAAGCTGCTGCAGGATGACGTGCGCTTCAAGGACCTGGGCCTGGCCATCATCGACGAGGAACACCGCTTCGGCGTGCGCCAGAAAGAGCAGCTCAAGGCCCTGCGCAGCGAAGTGGACATCCTCACCCTGACCGCCACACCGATCCCGCGTACGCTGAACATGGCGGTGGCGGGCATGCGTGACCTGTCGATCATCGCCACCCCGCCGGCGCGGCGCCTGTCGGTGCGCACCTTCGTCATGGAGCAGAACAAGAGCACGGTCAAGGAGGCGCTGCTGCGCGAACTGCTGCGCGGTGGCCAGGTGTACTACCTGCACAACGATGTGAAAACCATCGAAAAGTGCGCCGCCGAACTGGCCGAGCTGGTCCCGGAAGCGCGTATCGGCATCGGCCACGGGCAGATGCGCGAGCGCGAACTGGAACAGGTGATGAGCGACTTCTACCACAAGCGCTTCAACGTGCTGATCGCCTCGACCATCATCGAGACCGGTATCGACGTGCCCAGCGCCAACACCATCGTCATCGAGCGCGCCGACAAGTTCGGCCTGGCCCAGCTGCACCAGCTGCGTGGCCGGGTTGGCCGTAGCCACCACCAGGCCTACGCCTACCTGCTGACGCCGCAGCGCCAGAAGATCAGCGCCGACGCCGAAAAGCGCCTGGAAGCGATCGCCAACACCCAGGACCTCGGTGCCGGCTTCGTGCTGGCCACCAACGACCTGGAAATCCGCGGTGCCGGCGAGTTGCTGGGCGAAGGCCAGAGCGGGCAGATCCAGGCCGTGGGCTTCACCCTGTACATGGAAATGCTCGAACGTGCGGTCAAGGCCATCCGCAAAGGCACCCAGCCAAACCTCGAGCAGCCGCTGGGCGGCGGCCCGGAGATCAACCTGCGCCTGCCGGCACTGATCCCCGAGGACTACCTGCCCGATGTGCACGCTCGCCTGATCCTCTACAAGCGCATCGCCTCGGCGGCCGACGAAGAGGGCTTGAAGGACTTGCAGGTTGAGATGATCGACCGCTTCGGCCTGCTGCCCGAGCCGACCAAGAACCTCATGCGCCTGACCCTGCTCAAGCTGCAGGCGGAGAAGCTCGGCATCAAGAAAGTCGACGCCGGCCCCAATGGCGGCAAGCTCGAGTTCGAAGCCGAGACCCCGGTCGACCCACTGACCCTGATCAAGCTGATCCAGGGCCAGCCCAAACGTTACAAGTTCGAAGGCGCGACGCAGTTCCGTTTCCTGGTACCGATGGAACGCCCCGAAGAACGCTTCAATACCCTGGAGGCGCTGTTCGAGCGCCTGACCCCACAGCCTGCCTAAGGAAGATCCATGCGTGCCATCCGTTGCCTGACCCTGCTGCTTGCGCTGTTCGCGCCGGCCGCCTTTGCCGAAGGGATGTATCAGGTGGAAATGATTCTGGTGCGGCAGAACAGCGTGCCCGCCTTCACCAGCCCGTTCGCCCCGGAAGACTGGAGCGCCGGCGCCCCGCGCCTGGACAAGGGCGCCGAACGCCCACTGGCGCTGCAGGATGAGGCCACCCGCCTGCAAGCCACTGCCGACTACACCGTGCTGCTGCACAAGGCCTGGCAACAGCCGGTCAGCAGCGACACCAGCCGCATCGCCCTGAGCGCCGGCGCCGAGCAGTTCGGCCACTTCCCCATCGAGGGCAACCTGGGCATCACCGCCGGCCGCTTCATCGGCGTGGAGGCCAACTTCTGGGTCAACCAGCTGGACAGCAACGGCAACGTGCTGCAAAGCGAGCAGTTCAAGCAGAGCAACAGCAACATGAAAGGCGGCCAGCTGACCTTCCTCGACGGCGGCCACCTGGCCCTGCTGCTGAAGGTCACGCCACCGGGCACGCCGAAGATGCCGGTGATGGACCCGGAGATGATGGAGCAGTGATGCAATGAGCCGCGACGCTCTCCAGCTGCTGCGCGAATACCCGAACTGGACCCAGTCGTTCACCGGCCCGGTCCTGCAGCGCGGCGAGCGTTACGCCCGGGAAGACCGGGTAGAAGTCGAACACTGCAGCGGCCCGCTCATCGAAGCCACCTGTCGTGGCAGCGAAGGCAGCCGCTATCGTCAGAAGATCACCCTCACCGCCCTGGCTGGCCGCTGCCACGTACGCGGCCAGTGCAGCTGCCCAGTGGGGCAGAACTGCAAGCACTGCGCCGCCGTATTGCTCGCCTTGAGCGAGCCGCAGGCAGCGGCAAAACACGCTGGCGACGCCCTGCCGGCCAACCTGCAGCGCTGGCTGAAAGGCCTTGAGCAACCCGCCCCGGAAACCGCCGAAGCGCAAGATAAACGTGGGCGCATGGTTTGCTACCAGCTCAGGCTGACCGAAGAACCCGGCTGCGCCCTGCGGGTACGCAAAGGCATGCGCGAAGAGGAGGGCTTGCGCTACAGCCGCGTGCAGTCACTGTACGAATTCCTCTACGAACCACCGCGTTTCGTCAAAGAGGAAGACATCCGCATCCTGCGCCTGCTCTCGGCACTGAACCAGGCCGGTAGCCAGGATCGCGGCTACCAGCTCACAGGCCGCGAAGGCGGCGAACTGTTCCAGCGTGCGCTGGATACCGGGCGCATGCTCTGTGACGAGAACAAACCGCTGCTGCGCGAGGGCCCGGCGCTTGCCGCCGAGTTCCGCTGGGTGCGACTGGATAACGGCCACTATCGCGGCATCTGGTATCACGGCGAAACACCGCTGAACTGCGTGATTGCACTACTGCCGCTTTACTACTTCGATGTTTCGAGCAGTGAAGCAGGCAAGCTCGAGCACGGCCTCGATCCTCACATTGCCCTGCAACTGACCATTGCTCCTGACGTTCCGGAACACCTCGTCGTGCCTCTCAGCCACAAGCTCAATGCCTTGAACCACCAGCTTCCTACGCCGACCACGCTGGACGAACAACTCATCGACGACCTGCAGCCCAGGCCCCACCTGACCCTCGGCAGCCTCGAATTCAGCGCCTACACGCCCAAGACCGGGCGCATGCAACGGCAGATGCAGCACCGCGCTGCACTGGCGTTCGACTACGACGGCCTGCGCGCCAGTGGCAATGACGACAAGCCGTTGACCCGCCTGGTCGACGCCACCTGTCAGCGTATCCGCCGCCAGCCCCAGGCCGAACAGGCGCTGCGCAAGGTGCTGCGCGACTTCGGCTTCAAGCCCGCCACCCGGCAGAGCAAGGCCCTGCCCGACAGTGCTGGCGAGATGCTCCAGCTGCCCGACGACGAGGCCTGGCTGCGCTTTGCCCGCGATGGCCTGCCACGCTTGCGCGAGGCTGGCTGGGACATCGAAATCCACCGTGACTTCGCCTTCAACCTGCAGGACGTGGACGACTGGTACGCCACTATCGAGGAAGCGCCGGGGCATGAATGGTTCGACCTGGAGCTGGGCATCGTGGTCGAAGGCCAGCGCCACAGCCTGCTGCCGATCGTGCTGCAACTGTTGCGCAGCAACCCCGAGCTGCTGCGCAACAGCGAACTGGCGCGGCGCAGCGACGATGAGCATTTGTTGATCGACCTCAATCGCGGCCGCCTGGATAGCCCGGCGCTGCGCGTTGCCCTTCCTTATGGCCGCATCAAGGCAGTGATGGGCACGCTCGGCGAACTGTACCTGCACGAAGACGCGGTCGGCCCTACCCTGCGCATGGACCGTGCCGACGCCGCGCGGCTGAATGACATCGAGCACCTGCCACTGCACTGGGAAGGCGGCGCCCATGTGCGCGACCTTGGCCGGCGACTGCGCGACGCCCGCGACCTGCAGGTCGAAGTGCCGGGCGGGCTCAACGCCACCCTGCGGCCTTACCAGCAGCAAGGCCTGAACTGGCTGCAGGCCCTGCGCGAAATGGGCACCGGCGGCATCCTTGGCGACGACATGGGCCTGGGCAAGACCCTGCAGGCCCTGGCTCATCTACTGCTGGAAAAACAGTCCGGGCGCCTGACCGCCCCGGCCCTGGCGGTGATGCCAACCAGCCTGGTGCCCAATTGGCTCGATGAAGCGCGACGCTTCGCTCCCGACCTGCGCGTGCTGGCCCTGCATGGCCCCGGCCGCAGCAAGCATTTTGCCAAGCTGCACGAATACGACCTGGTGCTCAGCACTTACGCCCTGCTGCCTCGCGACCTGGAACACCTGCGCGCGCAAGCCTGGCATGTGCTGGTGCTGGACGAGGCACAGAACATCAAGAGCAGCACCAGCAAGGCCGCCCTGGCCGTCGGCGAACTGCAGGCCAACCAGCGCCTGTGCCTGACCGGCACGCCCATGGAGAACAACCTGGGCGAGCTGTGGTCGATCTTCCACTTCCTCATGCCCGGCTGGCTGGGAGACGTGAAACGCTTCAACCAGGATTACCGCACCCCAATCGAACGCCACGGCGACGCCGAACGCCTGGCCCACCTGGTCAGCCGGGTGCGCCCGTTCCTGCTGCGCCGCACCAAGGAGCAAGTGGCCACCGAGCTGCCGGCGAAAACCGAAATGGTCCACTGGGTCGAACTCAGTGACGCCCAGCGCGACACCTACGAGGCGGTGCGCGTGGCCATGGACAAGAAGGTCCGCGACGAAATCGCCCGCAATGGCGCGGCGCGCAGCCAGATCGTGATCCTCGACGCCCTGCTCAAGCTGCGCCAGGTGTGCTGCGACCTGCGCCTGGTCAAGGGGGTCGAGACCAAGGGCAACCAGGCCGACAAGGGCAAGCTCGGCGCGCTGTTGGAGATGCTCGAAGAGCTGCTCAGCGAGGGGCGCCGGGTGCTGCTGTTCTCGCAATTCACCTCGATGCTGGCGCTGATCGAGCAGGAACTGGAAAAGCGCAAGATCCGCTACAGCCTGCTCACCGGCGATACCCGCGACCGACGCACCCCGGTGCAGCAGTTCCAGCAGGGCGACAGCGAAGTGTTCCTGATCAGCCTCAAGGCCGGAGGGGTGGGGCTGAACCTCACCGCTGCGGACACCGTGATCCACTTCGACCCGTGGTGGAACCCGGCCAGCGAGAACCAGGCGACCGACCGTGCCTACCGGATCGGCCAGGACAAACCGGTGTTCGTGTTCAAGCTGATTACCCGGGGGACGGTGGAAGAAAAGATCCAGGCGCTGCAGCAGGAGAAGGCAGCGCTGGCGGCGAGCCTGCTCGATGGTGGGCAGGCGGGGCAGTGGCGGCTTGGCGATGAAGAGATCGAAGCGCTGTTTGCCCCGCTACCCGGCAAACGAAGCCGTTAGTCAGCACTGGCTTCTTCGCGGGTAAACCCGCTCCCACAGGGATATCACTGCCTTCAAGGCTTGCGATATCCCTGTGGGAGCGGGTTTACCCGCGAAGAGGCCAGCAAGGTCAATCGACCAGCTGTGCGTCCTTCAACGCTCCCAAGGCCTCCAGCCAACGCGGCTGCTGGCGATAATCGGTACGGGCAAAGCCACGCCCGCGCATCTGTGCAATACGCGGCGACGGCTTGACCTTCAAGCGCTGCGCTGCGGTCAACGCCAGCTCCGCCGCCGCCCGGTCGTTGCACACCAGGCCCATGTCGCAACCGGCGCTCAGCGCCGCCTCGATGCGATTGGCGGCATCACCCACCACATGCGCACCGGCCATCGACAGGTCGTCACTGAAGATCACCCCGTCGAAGCCCAGCTCGCCGCGCAAGATGTCCTGCAGCCAGCGGCGCGAGAACCCGGCTGGCTGGTTGTCGACCTGCGGGTAGATGACATGCGCCGGCATCACCGCCGCCAGTTGCCCGCTGAGGCGTGAGAACGGCACCAGGTCCGCCTGGCGCAGCTGCTCGAGGCTGCGCTCGTCGGCAGGAATCGCTACATGCGAATCCGCCTCGGCCCAGCCATGCCCCGGGAAATGCTTGCCGCAAGCCGCCATGCCCGCCGCATTCATGCCGCGAATGAATGCGCCAGCCAGCTGTGTGGCACGCTCAGGGTTGCCTTCGAAGGCACGGCTGCCAACCACCGCGCTGCGCTGGTGGTCGAGGTCGAGCACCGGAGCGAAGCTGAGGTCGAGGCCGACCGCAAGCACCTCGGTGGCCATCAGCCAGCCGCACTGCTCGGCCAGGTACTCGGCATTGGCATTGTCGGCGATGGCGCGCATCGCTGGCAGGCGTACGAAGCCCTGGCGCAGGCGCTGCACGCGGCCGCCTTCCTGGTCGACCGCAAGGATCAGGTCGGGACGGATGGCGCGAATCGATGCGCACAGCTCACGCACCTGGCGTGGGCTGTCGATATTGCGGGCGAAGATGATCAGGCCGGCCACTTCCGGCTGGCGCAGAAGCTGGCGATCTTCGGCAGTCAGCCATTTACCGGCGATATCCACCATCAGGGAGCCTTGCAGGCTGGCGGTCATAGGCAATCCTTCATTACAGATTCAGTGAAGCCCACTCAGGGCAAGCAGCCTCGTCGATGCGCACCGGGCAATGTGCCGGGACGCGCTCGAAAAGGCCAAGCAGGTCGATGTTGCGCAAGCGTATGCAGCCATGGGACAGCGGCACGCCCAAGGGTTCCGTGTCTGGTGTGCCATGCAGATAGATGTGGCGGCGAAAGGTGTCAACGCTACCCAGGCGGTTGACGCCCGGCTCGCAGCCACTGAGCCAGAGGATGCGGGTCAGGATCCAGTCCCGCCCGGGATGCTGCGCGTGCAGTGCCGGCGACCAGACCTCGCCCGTCCAGCGCCGGCCTTGCAGCACGGCATTGACTGGCAAGCCTGCGCCGATACGCGCACGCACCTGGTGCAGCCCGCGCGGTGTGCAGCCCGAGCCGTTGCGCTCACCTGCGCCATTGCGTGCGGTGGATACCACGATGCGCACGCGCAACCGGCCCTGGGCAAAGCCGTATAGGCGCTGGTCGGCGAGGGAGATGTGCAGGAAATCGAGGTCAGGCATGGGCGCTAGCTTAGCCGAAGCGCCCTGCTCCGCCCAGCCTTCAAGCCTTGACGGTGGCGCTGCCGGACTTGCTGCGCGGACGCAACTGGGCGCTGGCCATGGCGCTGTCGGTGACACCGCTGTCGGCACGCATGCCAGCGGCCAGGAATGGCACCATCAGGCGCATGACTTGCTCGATCGACGTGTTGATACCGAAATCGGTCTCGGCAATGGCACGCAACGCCTTGATCCCGGACATGCTGAACGCCGCGGCACCGAGCATGAAGTGTACGCGCCAGAACAATTCCAGCGGTGGAATGCGCGGTGCAGCCTCGTTGACCAACAGCATGTAGCGGCGGAACACCTTGCCGTACATGTCCTCGAGATAGCGCCGCAAATGGCCCTGGCTCTGACTGAAGGCCAGGCCCAGCAGGCGCATGAAGATCGACAGGTCGTTGTTGCTGCGTGGCTGCACGACCAATGCCTGCTCTACCAGCATTTCCAGCAGCTCTTCAAGGCTGGGCTTTTGCTCGGGCTTGGCCTGTCGCCGCTCCAGCTCACGTTCGAGGCTGGCGCAGAACGGCCCGAGGAAACGCGAAAAGACGGCCTGGATCAGGGCCTTCTTCGAGCCGAAATGATAATTGACCGCTGCGAGGTTGACCCCGGCCTTGCTGGTAATCAGCCGCAATGAGGTTTCCGCGAAGCCTCGTTCCGCGAACAGCTGCTCGGCAGCATCGAGGATGCGTTCAACGGTTTCAGATTGGGCCATCACTACTCCGCCAGACAGAGACAAACAGGTGTTTGAAACATACGTTTCAGCCCTGCTGATGTCAAGGCTCGGTGACCGGGCGGTCGCCATTTAAAAGCGCCAGACTGCAGGCTGCAAGCGTCATCCTGCGTATTTCCTGCCGCTTTGTGCTTGCAGCGAACCCAGCACTGTATATAATCCCAGTCACTGTATAAAAAGACAGAGCGCCCGCCATGTTGAAACTGACGCCACGCCAAGCCGAGATTCTGGCCTTCATCAAACGCTGCCTCGAAGACAACGGCTTCCCACCCACGCGTGCGGAAATCGCTCAGGAGCTGGGCTTCAAGTCGCCGAATGCCGCCGAGGAGCACCTCAAGGCCCTCGCCCGCAAAGGCGCGATCGAAATGACCCCGGGCGCTTCCCGTGGCATCCGTATCCCGGGCTTTGAAGCCAAGGCCGAAGAAAACGGCTTGCCGATCATTGGCCGAGTCGCTGCTGGCGCTCCTATCCTCGCCGAGCAGCACATCGAGCAATCCTGCAACATCAACCCGACCTTCTTCCACCCCCCTGCCGACTATTTGTTGCGTGTGCACGGCATGAGCATGAAGGACATCGGCATCCTCGACGGCGATCTGCTGGCGGTGCACACCTGCCGCGAGGCCCGTAATGGCCAGATCGTCGTCGCCCGCATCGGCGACGAAGTGACCGTCAAGCGCTTCAAGCGCGAAGGCAGCAAGGTCTGGCTCATCGCCGAAAACCCCGAGTTCGCCCCTATCGAAGTCGACCTGAAAGAGCAGGAACTGGTGATCGAGGGTTTGAGTGTCGGCGTCATTCGCCGCTGATTCAGGAGGCGTCATGCAGCAGTCCATCCAAGCACATCAGCAGGTCCAGCTTCCGCTGTTCGAAGCGTTCCTCGCCCAGCCGGTACTGCCAGGCCTGAAGGCCAGCGAGCAGGCACGCAAGAGCAGCCATCCGGAGCTGTTCAGCGAACTGTCCCTGCGTGGCGCCCCCGAACACTGCCAGAGCCTGTTGGCGCCGGTATTGCGTGAGCTGAGCGAAGAGGAGGAAGCGCGCTGGCTGACGCTGATCGCCCCACCGGCCAGCCTCACCCAGGCCTGGCTGCGCGATGCCGGGCTTAACCGCGAACGGATCCTGCTGCTGCATGCCCGTGGCAATCAGAGCGCACTGCAGCTGGCCTGCGAAGCGTTGCGCCTGGGCCGCAGCCACACCGTGGTCAGCTGGCTTGGCAGCGTCAACGCTACCGCTCGCCAACAACTGCTACGCGCTGCCAGTGTCGGAAACGCACAAAGCCTGAACATCCGCCTCGGCTGATGTTCAGGCTTTGCCTATGAAGCAGAGCAAGCGGACGATTCAGTGCAACACACGCGGCCCTTCGTCGCGCTCCAGCTCACCTTCTACCAGGCGGCCTGCCATCTGCACGCCAACACTCAGCATTGCCTTGGCGACCTCGACATGCTGGCCCTGCAGGAACGCCTTGGCGTCTTCCGAGAAATCCAGGGTTACCAGGGAGCCTTCATCCTCGGCGCGACGCAGCTCGATACGGCCATCAGGCAACTCGACAATTTCCAGAAACGACGTAGACATATAGGGCAGCTCTCCACGAAAGGCCGTTAGTGTACCAGCCGTTGCGGCTATCAGCACTCACTCAACGCGTCGCGGAAACGTCTCACCAAGCCTTTAAGGTTATTGCGCCAGCTTTCCAACTCTTCCCTCGACAACGCAGGATGCTCGGGCTCATCGAGATTGACGGCCTGAATCAGTGGCTGGGTGACGTTGGTTTTGGGTGCTTTTTTCGCGACCGGTGGTCGGAACAAATCGGCATAAGCACTGAGCAATTGCGCCAACCAGGTTTCACGCTGGCGAACCAGTTCAAGCATCTCCGCAACCTCAGGGATGGCAATGTTGTTCAGCGCGTCGTCGGCGAGCGCTTGCTCGACCGAAGCCACCACGGGCAGTCGGTAGAAACCACCGATTTCATGACACAGCCCCAGCAGTGCGCCGTAGAGGTGAAAGAGCGCCGACTCACGCTCAGCCTGGACCAGGCCTTGGGCATTCATGGCCTGGCTCTGTTCAGCTTTAGCCATGGATTCGAGGGCGAGGCCAGCGAAGAACAGTTTCTGGTTGGTGCGGGTGTAGAGTTCCTGGGCCATTTTCAATGCCCTCCGTATGGCTGCGAGGCGGATAGCTGCATCATAAATGATTGGGGCCGCTTTGCGCCCCTTCGCGGGCAAGCCCGCTCCCACAGGGATAGCAACAGCCTTGAGGGCGATGCCGTACCTGTGGGAGCGGGCTTGCCCGCGAAGGGCCGCGAAGCGGCCCCAATTACTGCACTGACAGATCAGCGCTTGTCTTCAACCTTCCACGCACCACCCTCGTAGAACGCCTTCCAGCCAGTCGGCTTGCCATCGACCTCGGACTGCACATACTGCTCCTTGGTCTTGCGGCTGTAACGAATCACCGCCGGGCGCCCTTCCGGGTCTTTCTGCGGCGCATCGCACAAGAAGTGATACTTCGGATCGATCTCGTGCTTGTGCGGAACGATCTCCAGCACCAACGGTGCACGGGTTTCGCGGTTTTTCGGGAACTGGCTGGCCGCCAGGAACAGGCCCGAAGCGCCGTCACGCAGCACGTAGGTGTCGTCGACCTTCTCGCACTTGAGCTCCGGCATTTCCACCTTGTCCATCTTCGGTGGTGCGGCCTCACCGCTCTTGAGCAGCTTGCGGGTGTTCTTGCACGCCGGGTTGGTGCAACCGAAAAACTTACCGAAACGGCCCGTCTTGAGCTGCATTTCACTGCCGCACTTGTCGCACTCCAGGCTCGGCCCTTCATAGCCCTTGATGCGGTAGCTGCCCTCTTCGATCTCGTAGCCGGCGCAGTCCGGGTTATTACCGCAGATGTGCAGCTTGTGCTTCTCATCCAGCAGGTAGGCATCCATCGCCGTGGCACAGATCGGGCAGCGGTGCTTGCCCAGCAGCACGCGCGATTCCGATTCACCCTCATCGTCCGCAGCAATCTCATCGCCCGGCACCAGGTTCACGGTGGCCTTGCAGCGCTCTTTCGGCGGCAGGCTGTAACCCGAGCAACCGAGAAACACACCGGTGGAAGCGGTGCGGATCATCATTGGCCGGCCACATTCCTTGCACGGAATATGGGTCATGGTCGGCTGGTTGGCACGCATGCCGCTTTCGGCAGACTCGGCGGTCAGCAGTTTCTTGCTGAAGTCACCGTAGAATTCGTCGAGCACGTTCTTCCAGTCACGTTCGCCCTGGGCCACGTCGTCGAGGTTCTCTTCCATGTCGGCGGTGAAGCCATAGTCCATCAGGTTGGAGAAGCTCTCCGACAGGCGCTCGGTGACGATATCGCCCATCTTCTCGGAGTAGAAACGACGATTGTGCAGGGTGACGTAGCCGCGGTCCTGGATGGTAGAAATGATCGCCGCATAGGTCGACGGGCGACCAATACCGCGTTTTTCCATTTCCTTGACCAGGCTCGCTTCGGTGAAGCGCGCCGGTGGCTTGGTGAAGTGCTGGCTCGGGTCGAGCTGGATCAGCTTGAGCGCTTCGCCCTGGGCCATTTCCGGCAGCACATCGTCTTCGCCCGGCTTGCTCTGCTGTGGCAGCACACGGGTGTAACCGTCGAACTTGAGGATGCGGCCCTTGGCACGCAGCTCGAAATCACCAGCGGCCACAGTGACACTGGTGGACAGATATTGCGCCGGAGGCATCTGGCAGGCCAGGAACTGGCGCCAGATCAGCTCGTACAGGCGCTCTGCATCCCGCTCCATGCCGCTGAGCTTGGTGGGGTGGGTATTGACGTCAGAGGGGCGAATCGCCTCGTGCGCCTCCTGGGCACCTTCCTTGCTGCCATACACCAGCGGGGCTTCCGGCAGGTACTGCTTGCCGAACTCGCGCTCGATGTAGCTGCGCGCCATGTCCAGGGCGTCTGCCGACAGGTTGGTCGAGTCGGTACGCATGTAGGTGATGTAACCCGCTTCGTACAGACGCTGGGCCATCATCATGGTCTTCTTCACCCCGAAGCCCAGGCGGTTGCTCGCGGCCTGCTGCAGGGTGGAGGTGATGAACGGGGCCGACGGCTTGCTGCTGGTCGGGCGGTCTTCGCGCTTGATCACGCTGTAGCTGGAGGCCTTGAGCTTGTCCAGCGCGGCCATGGCCTGGGCTTCGTTCAGCGGCTTGAAGGCCTCGCCCTTCTCGCGCGCCACTTCAAAACGCACTTTGGCGCTCTTGGCGGTGCCAAGGTCGGCGTGCACTTCCCAGTACTCTTCAGGGACGAAGGCACGGATCTCGCGCTCACGCTCGACCACCAGCTTCACCGCTACCGACTGTACGCGGCCGGCAGACAGGCCGCGGGCGATCTTGGCCCACAGCAGCGGCGAGACCATATAGCCCACCACGCGGTCGAGGAAGCGCCGCGCCTGCTGGGCGTTGACCCGGTCGATGTCCAGCTCGCCAGGCTGCGAGAACGCTTCCTGGATCGCTTTCTTGGTAATTTCGTTGAACACCACGCGCTTGTAGCGGGTGTCGTCACCACCGATGGCTTCGCGCAGGTGCCAGGCAATGGCTTCCCCTTCGCGGTCCAAGTCGGTTGCGAGATAGATGGTGTCGGCATCCTTGGCCAGGCGGCGGAGCTCTTCGATCACCTTCTCCTTGCCGGGAAGGATCTCGTACTTGGCTTTCCAGCCGTGCTCAGGGTCGACGCCCATGCGCGCCACCAGCTGGCGACGGGCCTTCTCTTTTGGCGACAGCGCCGGAGCCTCACCCGCAGCAGCCTTGCCACGCTTGGCGGCCGGCTCTTTGCTTGCGCTGGCCGAACCGCTGGTGGGGAGGTCTCGGATATGGCCGATACTCGACTTCACCACGTACTGGTTGCCCAGGTACTTGTTGATGGTCTTGGCCTTGGCCGGGGATTCCACAATGACCAGCGATTTGCCCATGGATCGGAGTATTCCTGAATCTGAAGATGAAAAACGCGTCAGGTGCCGGACGCGGCACCGCTATATATAGTGGCAAAAGAGTGAGGTCAAGCGTGGTCGATCACGCTTGCGACTTGCCAACCAGCTCCGGCAGCCCTTCTTCGACCTTGACCAAAGCAAAGCGCGGCACCTGCTCGCCGTCAACCTCGACGGACTCCTGGAACATCGCAAGGGGCCTCACCCAGAAGCTGTAATCACCATACAGGCATTGGTAGAAGACCATCCACTCTTCATTCTCCGAGTGCCGTGCAACACTGAAGACACGGTACTCAGGCCCTTTGTAATGCCGGTATACGCCTGGTTGTATCTGCATGCCGCCCTTCCTCTTGAAACAAATTCTGTAAAAAACAAAAACCGGGGCACAAGGCCCCGGCTGCTGTCCCGCTACGCGATCAGACGCGTTCGAAGACAGTGGTGATACCTTGACCGAGGCCGACGCACATGGTCGCCACCCCCAAGGTACCGCCGTTCTGCTTCATGACGTTGAGCAGGGTGCCGGAAATCCGTGCACCGGAGCAACCGAACGGGTGGCCCAAAGCGATGGCGCCGCCGTGCAGGTTAACCTTCTCATCCATCTTGTCGAGCACTTTCAAGTCTTTGAGCACTGGCAGGGCCTGTGCAGCGAAGGCTTCGTTGAGCTCGATGAAGTCGATATCGGCCATGGTCAGACCGGCGCGCTTGAGGGCTTTCTGGGTCGACGGCACCGGGCCGTAGCCCATGATTGCCGGGTCGACACCGGCCACCGCCATCGAGCGGATCACCGCCAGTGGCTGGATGCCCAGGTCCATGGCGCGCTGGCCGGACATGACGATCATGCACGATGCACCGTCGGTGATCTGCGACGAAGTACCGGCAGTCACGGTACCACCTTTCGGGTTGAACGCCGGTTTCAGCGACGCCAGGCCCTCGAGGGTGGTTTCCGGGCGAATGGTCTCGTCGAAGTCGAAGACCTTCAGGAAACCGTTCTCGTCATAGCCCTGCATCGGGATGATCTCGTCCTTGAACTTGCCTTCGACCGTCGCCTTGTGGGCGAGCTGGTGCGAACGCAGGCCGAACAGGTCCTGCTGCTCGCGGCTGATGCCATGCATCTTGCCGAGCATTTCGGCGGTCAGGCCCATCATCCCCGACGCCTTGGCCGCGTGCAGCGACAGGTGCGGGTTGGGGTCGACACCATGCATCATGCTGACGTGGCCCATGTGCTCGACGCCGCCGACCACGAACACATCGCCGTTGCCGGTCATGATCGCCTGGGCGGCGGTGTGCAGCGCGCTCATCGACGAGCCGCACAGGCGGCTGACGGTCTGGGCGGCCGAGGTGTGCGGGATCTGGGTCATCAACGACGCCATGCGGGCGATGTTCCAGCCCTGCTCCAGGGTCTGGTTCACGCAGCCCCAGATCACGTCTTCGACTTCTTTCGGGTCGACCTTGCCGTTGCGTTCCAGCAGCTTGCTGATCAGGTGCGCGGACATGTCTTCGGCGCGGGTGTTGCGGTGCATGCCACCCTTGGAGCGGCCCATGGGGGTGCGACCGAAGTCGACAATCACCACGTCTCTTGGATTCAGGCTCATATCAAATCTCTCGCTCTAGCTCGTTGACCACTCAGTTGAAGAAGCGCTGGCCGTTCTTGGCCATTTCACGCAGCTTCGCGGTCGGGTGGTACAGCGGCCCAAGGTCGGCGTACTGGTCGGCCAGGGCAACGAATTCGGCCACACCGATCGAGTCGATGTAGCGCAGCGCACCACCCCGGAAGGGAGGGAAACCGATGCCATAGACCAGGCCCATGTCGGCTTCGGCGGCGGTTTCGACGATGCCGTCTTCCAGGCAACGCACGGTCTCCAGGCACAGCGGCACCATCATCCAGTTGATGATGTCTTCGTCGCTCACTTCACGCTGCTCGAAGACGATCGGCTTGAGCACATCCAGCACGGTGGCATCGAAGACTTTCTTCGGTTTGCCGCGCTTGTCAGTCTCGTAGGCATAGAAGCCCTTGCCGTTCTTCTGGCCCAGGCGGTTGGCCTCGTACAGGGCGTCGACGGCCGAGCGGCGCTCGTCCTTCATGCGGTCCGGGAAGCCTTCGGCCATCACGTCGCGGCCATGGTGGCCGGTGTCGATGCCGACCACGTCCATCAGGTAGGCCGGGCCCATCGGCCAGCCGAACTTTTCCATGACCTTGTCGATGCGCACGAAATCGACGCCAGCGCTGACCAGCTTGGCGAAACCGCCAAAGTACGGGAACAGCACACGGTTGACCAGGAAGCCCGGGCAGTCGTTGACCACGATCGGGTTCTTGCCCATCTTCTTGGCGTAGGCCACGGTGGTCGCGACTGCTACCTCACTGGACTTCTCGCCACGGATCACTTCCACCAGCGGCATCATGTGCACCGGGTTGAAGAAGTGCATGCCGACGAAGTTTTCCGGGCGCTTGAGCGCCTTGGCCAGCAGGTTGATGGAAATGGTCGAAGTGTTGGAGGCGAGGATCGCGTCCTCTTTTACCTGGCCTTCCACTTCGGCCAGCACGGCCTGCTTGACCTTCGGGTTCTCGACCACGGCTTCGACGACGATGTCGACGTTGGCGAAGTCGCCATACGACAGGGTCGGGCGAATGGCGTTGAGCGCCTCGGCCATTTTCGCCGGAGTCAGGCGGCCTTTCTCGACGCGGTTGCCAAGCAGCTTGGAGGCCTCGTTCAGGCCCAACTGGATGGCTTCCTCGCGGATGTCCTTCATCAGGATCGGGGTGCCCTTGACCGCCGACTGGTAGGCAATGCCGCCACCCATGATGCCGGCGCCGAGCACGGCAGCCTGCTTCACGTCGTGGGCGATTTCGTCATGGGCCTTGGCCTTGCGCTTGAGCTCCTGGTCATTCAGGAACAGGCCGATCAGGCTTTCGGCAACCGAGGTCTTGGCCAGCTTGGCGAAGCCTGCAGCCTCGACTTCCAGGGCCTTGTCGCGGCCGAAGTTGGCGGCCTTCTGGATGGTCTTGATGGCCTCGACCGGTGCCGGGTAGTTCGGGCCAGCCTGGCCAGCGACGAAGCCCTTGGCGGTCTCGAAGGCCATCATCTGCTCGATGGCGTTGAGCTTGAGCTTTTCCAGCTTGGGCTGGCGCTTGGCCTTGTAGTCCAGCTCGCCACTGATGGCGCGCTTGATCAGGTCCAGCGCACCGGGCAGCAGCAGCTCAGGGGCGACCACGGCATCGACGGCGCCGACTTTCAGGGCGTCTTCGGCACGGTTTTCCTTGCCGGCAGCGATCCACTCGATGGCGTTGTCCGAACCGATCAGGCGCGGCAGGCGCACGGTACCGCCGAAGCCTGGGTAGATGCCCAGCTTGACTTCGGGCAGGCCGATCTTCGCGCTGCTGGACATGACCCGATAGTCGGCTGCCAGGCACATTTCCAGGCCGCCGCCCAGGGCGATGCCATTGATGGCCGCCACGGTCGGCACTTCGAGGTCTTCGAAGGCGTTGAAGATGCGGTTGGCTTCCAGGTTGCCGGCAACCAGTTCGGCTTCGGGCAGCTTGAAGTTGTCGACGAACTCGGTGATGTCGGCGCCGACGATGAACACGTCCTTGCCACTGCTGACGATCACGCCTTTCACCGAGGCGTCGGCCTTGATGGCGTCGACGGCCTGGCGCAGCTCGTCCAGGGTCAGGCGATTGAACTTGTTGACGGACTCACCCTTGAGGTCGAACTTCAGTTCGACGATGCCGCTTTCAAGAGCCTTAACCGTGATGGCTTTACCTTCGTAAATCATCAACTGATCTCCACGATATGGAAGCTGAACTGTACACGCCGATCGCTGGTGGAAGAGTAGGTCTTGCCGCCCTTGCCCCAGGCACACCCGTCAGCGCGCTAGTCGGGATTCTGTTTGAGCGGTATGACATACAAACGCTCAATTCATACGCCCGTTTGATTTGGGTATGCACACATTCACCGAAAAGGTCGGCGTTGTCAAATGCTCCGGAACAGGGTGAAAACGCGACTTTGCGGTCATTTTGTATCGCCGATGGGTAAAACATGATGACAGTGATTGGCGATCATTCATGTGAGCGATTGACCACACGCAAACAACGGGGGCTGCATTTATTTATGCACGCGGCCAGGGAATGGCTACACTGCGACTGGATTCAGGAATTTCCCGGCCTGCCTGGCCTTTTCTGCGCAGCAGAAACGACAAAGCGGCAACCTGGTAGCTACCGGGTTGCCGCTTTGTCGTTATGGCTATCAAGCCAGGGTGTCGAAGGCGTGGGCAATATCCTGCAATACAGATTTATCCCCGCGCTCGCTCCAGTAAAGGGCAAGCATGCGCTTGTCAGCCTCGACCTTGTAGACGGTTGCCGGCAGGCGCATGAACACTTCGTTCAGGCGCGGCTCTTCGCAGGCTTCCTTCCACTGGTTCCACCAGACACCAGGGCTGACCTGCCAGTAGCACCAGCTGTCTTCATGCCCGCGCTTGCGCCCACGGTGGTATTGCGGGCACGGGTTCGGCGGCGCCTGCTCGAACCAGTGTGGCCACTGCTGGGGGGCCAGCTGCATGGCCAGGCCCATGCGCCGCGCCTCCAGGCGCAGGCTCATCTGCTGCCCCTGTTTGCGCGACAGGCGCAGCCAGGACAGCGGACTGAGAATCAGCGCAAGGATTGACACCACTAGCCATACCGTCATATCAGTAAGTTCCATAAAGCGTTGCAAAAGAGCGGGTTACTCAGTATTCACGGATGACCTGCCGGAAAGCGACCATACTTCTACTATCGCGATTGTCAGGAGTACAGCTCATGTCCTACGAACATCTTCTGGTCGCCGTCGACCTCACCGAGGAATGCGACCCGGTGATCAAGCGTGCCATGAAGCTCGCCGAGCCCACAGGCGCCAAGGTCTCGCTGGTGCACATCGTCGAACCGATGGCGATGGCCTTTGGCGGCGATGTGCCGATGGACCTGTCGCAACTGCAACAGCAGCAGTTCGACCAGGCCAAGGAGCGCATGGACCGCCTGTTCAACAAGTACCCCGACATCAATCGTGGCGACTCGCACCTGACCTACGGCCAGCCGCGCCAGGAAATCCACCAGCTGGCCAAGGACCAGAAGTGCGACCTGATCGTGGTCGGCAGCCATGGTCGGCATGGCCTGGCCTTGCTGTTGGGATCCACCGCCAATGATGTGCTGCATGGGGCGCCATGCGATGTGCTGGCGGTGCGTTTGCAGAAGAAAGAATGATCTAGCCTGCACCAGCCTCTTCGCGGGTTTGCCCGCGAAGAGGCCAATGAAGGCTGATCAGCCTTCCAGCTCAGCCCAGCGCTCCACCAGCGCATCCAGCTCGGCTTGCAGCTTCTCGATCTTGGCCAGCACTGCCGAAGTCTCGGCAATCGGCCGCTGATAGAAGCCAGCAGCGTTCACCTCTTCCTGCGCCTCGGCCATGCGTTTTTCGACCTCGTCGATCTGCCCCGGCAGCATTTCGAGCTCGCGTTGCAGCTTGTAGCTGAGCTTTTTCTTCGACGTATCGGCAACCGGCGCAGCTGGCGCAGGCGCAGCCACTTCCACCGGCTTTTCGACCACGGCACTGTTGAGCTCGGACTTGCCGCCCTTGCTCTCGGTCACGCCGAGCAGCTTCGGCGAGCCGCCCTGGCGGATCCAGTCTTCATAGCCACCGACATACTCGCGCACCTTGCCCTCACCTTCGAATACCAAGGTGCTGGTGACGACGTTGTCGAGGAAGGCCCGGTCGTGGCTGACCATCAGCACGGTGCCCTTGTAATTGGACAGCACCTCTTCCAGCAACTCGAGGGTTTCCACATCCAGGTCGTTGGTCGGCTCGTCGAGCACCAGCAGGTTGGCCGGCTTGCTGAACAGCTTGGCCAGCAGCAGGCGCGCCCGCTCGCCTCCGGACAGCGCCTTGACCGGCGTACGGGCACGCTGCGGGCTGAACAGGAAATCGCCCAGGTAGCTCAGCACATGGCGGTTCTGACCATCGATCTCGATGAAGTCACGGCCTTCGGCGAGGTTGTCGATGACGGTCTTTTCCAGGTCGAGCTGGTGGCGCATCTGGTCGAAGTACGCCACTTCCAGCTTGGTGCCGCGCTCGACCTTGCCTGCGGTGGGTTCCAGGTCACCGAGCATCATCTTCAGCAGGGTGGTCTTGCCGGTACCGTTGGCACCCAGCAGGCCGATACGGTCCTGGCGCTGCAGGACCATGGAGAAGTCCTTGACCAGCAGCGGGCCATCGGCGTGATGGAAGCTGACGTTTTCCAGCACCATCACCTGCTTGCCGGATTTGTCCGCCGCTTCGATCTGGATGTTCGCCTTGCCCTGGCGTTCGCGGCGCTCGCTGCGCTCGACGCGCAGGGCCTTGAGTGCACGCACACGGCCTTCGTTGCGGGTACGACGGGCCTTGATGCCCTGGCGAATCCACACTTCTTCCTGGGCCAGGCGCTTGTCGAACAGCGCATTGGCGGTTTCTTCGGCGGCCAGCGCGGCTTCCTTGTGCACCAGGAAGCTGGCGTAGTCGCCGTTCCAGTCGATCAGGCCGCCGCGGTCCAGTTCGAGGATGCGCGTGGCGAGGTTCTGCAGGAAGGAACGGTCGTGGGTGATGAACAGCACAGCACCGTTGAAACCGCGCAGGGCTTCTTCGAGCCAGGCGATGGCCCCGATGTCCAGGTGGTTGGTCGGCTCGTCGAGCAGCAACAGATCAGGCTCGGACACCAGCGCCTGGGCCAGCAGCACACGGCGGCGCCAGCCACCTGAGAGCTCGGCCAGGGTCTTGTCGGCGGGCAACTGCAGGCGGCTCAAGGTGCTTTCCACCACTTGCTGCAGGCGCCAGCCGTCGCGGGCTTCCAGCTCGTGCTGAACGTGCATGAGCTTTTCCAGATCTGCATCGCTGTGGATGTTCTGGCTCAGGTGATGAAACTCGGCGAGCAACTCGCCGACGCCATCCAGGCCTGCCGCGACCACATCGAACACCGTACGCTCGTCGGCAACCGGCAGCTCCTGTGGCAGCTCGCCGATCTTCAAGCCAGGGGCGCGCCAGATCTCGCCATCGTCGCCCTTCTGCTCGCCCTTGACCAGGCGCAGCATGCTCGATTTGCCGGTGCCGTTACGGCCGATGATGCACACCCGCTCGCCACGGGCGATCTGCCAGGACACTTTGTCCAGCAGCGGCATCGCGCCGAATGCGAGGGACACATCGCTGAATTTGAGCAGGGTCATGTTCGTCTCCAGAAAGCGGGCGCGCATTCTACCTGACTTGGCCCTTGCCGGCATTAAGTACACTTGCGTGCCGGGGCTTGGCGACGCTCGGTCAGTGTTAATGCCCGGTTACAAGCACAGCGCTATCACCCGCCGCCGGCAAACGGCTAAGCTAAGGCAATCAGATTCCAACAGTGCTGGCTTCGCCGTCACTTCCCCATGGTTCAACTGCCCGGACGTATCATGCGCAGCCGCCTGTTACAGATTGCTTCCTGCCTGCTGCTCACTGCCGCCACCGCCAATGCGGCGCAGGCCATCGACCTTTCCCTGCAACGCCAGTATTACGACGAGGCCAAGCGTGCGCTGGCCAAGGGTGACAAGGGTCCTTACCTGCGTTACGCCCCACAGCTGCGCGACTACCCGCTCACGCCTTACCTGGCGTATGACGAACTGACTGCGCGCCTGAAGACGGCCAGCAACGAGGAAATCGAAGGTTTCCTGGCCAAGCACGGCGACCTGCCCCAGGCCAACTGGATGAAACTGCGCTGGCTGCGCTGGCTGGCCGAACGTGGCGAGTGGAACACCTTCGTCAAATACTACGACCCCAAGCTCAATTTCACCGAGCTGGACTGCCTCAACGGCCAGTATCAATTGAGCCACGGCCAGCGCGCCGAAGGCTTCGCCAGTGCGGAAAAACTGTGGAACGTCGGCAAGACGCAACCGGCTGCCTGCGACACCCTGTTCGGCATGTGGGCCGCAGAGGGCCAGCTGACCGAGGCCAAGCGCTGGAACCGCGCCAAGCTTGCAGCCCAGGCGCGCAACTACGCACTGGCCAACAACCTGGTGCAAGGCCTGACCACGCTCGGGCCTCAGGGCCGGCTGCTGATCGACGTGGCACAGAAGCCGGAACTGCTCAACCAGCCATCGCGCTTCACGCCAGCCACCGAGGCGATGTCCGACGTGGTCAGCCTCGGCCTGCGCCGCCTGGCCCGGCAAGACCCTGATCGGGCCATGGCGCTGCTCGACGACTACGCCCAACGCATGCATTTCTCGCGTGACGAAAAGGTGGCCATCGCCCGCGAGATCGGCCTGACCCTGGCACGCCGCTACGACCCGCGCGCGCTGGACCTGATGACCCGCTACGACCCCGAACTGCGCGACAACACGGTCAGTGAATGGCGCCTGCGCCTGCTGCTGCGCCTCGGCCGTTGGGAAGACGCCTACGAGCTGACCCGGCGCCTGCCACAGGACCTGGCCAGCAGCAACCGCTGGAAATACTGGCAGGCGCGCACCCTGGAGCTGGCCCAGCCGAACAACCCGCAAGTGCCATTGTTGTACAAGAACGTGGCACGCGAGCGTGACTTCTACGGTTTCCTCGCGGCTGACCGGGCCAAAACGCCTTACCAGTTGAACAACAGGCCACTGCTGTTGAGCCCGCAACTGGTCAACAAAGTGCGCAATACCCCCGGCATCCAGCGTGCCCTGGAGTTCCACGCGCGCGGCCAGGTGGTCGAAGGCCGCCGCGAGTGGTACCACGTCAGCCGTCACTTCAACCGCGATGAGATGGTCGCCCAGGCTCGCCTGGCCTACGACATGCGTTGGTACTTCCCGGCCATCCGCACCATCAGCCAGGCGCAGTACTGGGACGACCTGGATGTCCGCTTCCCCATGGCCTACCGCGACACCCTGGTGCGTGAAGCCAAGGTGCGTGGGCTGCATTCGAGCTGGGTATTCGCCATCACCCGCCAGGAAAGCGCCTTCATGGAGGATGCCCGCTCCAGCGTCGGTGCCAGCGGCCTGATGCAGGTGATGCCGGCCACCGCCAAGGAAACCGCACGCAAGTTCAGCATCCCGCTGGCCTCGCCGCAGCAAATGTTCAACCCGGAAAAGAACATTCAGGTCGGTGCGGCCTACCTGAGCCAGGTGCATGGCCAGTTCAACGGCAACCGGGTGTTGGCGTCGGCGGCCTACAACGCCGGCCCGGGGCGTGTGCGACAGTGGCTCAAGGGCGCCAAGCACCTGAGCTTCGACGTGTGGGTGGAGTCGATCCCGTTCGACGAAACGCGCCAATATGTGCAGAACGTGCTGTCGTACTCGGTGATCTACGGGCAGAAGCTCAACGTGCCACAGCCGCTGGTGGACTGGCATGAGCGGTATTTCGATGACATGTGATTCTTGCTGAGCCCGTTCCTGCCCTGTCGCGGGTAAACCCGCTCCCACCGGTATGGCGCTGCCCTCAGGCTTGGCGCTATCCCGGTGGAAGCGGGTTTAACCGCGAAGAGGTCGGTAACGGCTACTCCAGGACTTCAACCTCCATCCCCACTTCAAGCCAGCCACTGCCATCCACGGCCAGGTTCTGCCCGAACAGGATGTCGCCTTCCTTCTCGCGGAAAGTCTTCAGGGTGGTCAATGGCTCACGGTCAGCACTGCGCTCCCCGGTCGCCGGGTCGAGGGTGGTGAAGATGCACCGGACGCTCGGTTTGAGCACTCGAAACTCCAGCTCGCCAATGCGGATCCGCTTCCAACCATCCTCGGCAAACGGCTCGGCCCCCTGCACTACCAGGTTTGGCCGAAAACGCAGCATTTCCATGGGCCGGCCAATCCGCCGGCTCAAGTCATCCAGCGAGCCTTGCCCGATCAGCAACAACGGAAAGCCATCGGGGAACGCCGCACGGTCGCTGTTCAGGCCGTAACCATTGGGCAGGTAGCGTGCCCGCTGCTCCGGGCAATGCACCAGGCGCACCGCCTTGCCAAGCCACTGTGACAGCCAGGCAGCCGCCTCGTCGCCGGCGTCCGGCACACGCAAGGTATCGCGCCAGATGGTCACACCGCGCAGCGCATCGTCAGCGGCGGGTACCGCCACTGGCAACGGCGCCTGCCCAGGCAGCTCGAGCAGCAATTCGCCAGTCTCGCCCGCGCTGGCCTTCAGCTGGCCCAGTTGGGGCCAGGCCCGCTGAGTGAGGAAGCGTCCGTTGTCTTCCTCGACCACCATCCAGCGTCGGTCGCCCTGCAACCCTAGAAGCCCCACCGGTGAACCTTGCAAGCCTTGCGCCTGCCCCGACTTCACCGGGTATCGATACAACTCACTGAGAAACATCCCTGCCCGCCTCATGCCTTGTCAAAAGCCAAGCTTATACCTGGCTGGCCGTGGGATCACGCGTTGCCGGCATCCAGCAGCAGGCGCTGCTTGACCACATCGACCAGGCGATCGGGCTGGAACTTGGAGAGGAAATTGTCACAACCGACCTTTTTCACCATCGACTCGTTGAAACTGCCCGACAAGGAAGTGTGCAGCACCACGTAGAGCTTGCGCAGGCGCGCATCGCTACGAATTTCGGTGGTCAGCCGATAGCCGTCCATCTCGGGCATTTCCGCATCGGTGAAGACCATCAACAGCTTCTCGCAGACGTCCTCCCCCGCGTCGGCCCAACCCTTGAGCAGGCGCAAGGCTTTCAGGCCATCACTGGCAACGTGCAGCTTCACCCCGAGTTGCGAAAGGGTATCGCGCAGTTGCGCCAGTGCCACGCTGGAGTCGTCCACCAGCAGCACTTCACGGCCACGTGCGCGCACCAGCACCGGGTCGGCCAGTTTGTCGCCGGAGACCCGGGCGTTATAAGGCACGATCTCGGCGAGCACCTTCTCCACATCGATCACTTCGACCAGCTTGTCATCCACTTTGGTGATGGCGGTCAGGTAGTGCTGGCGCCCGGCACTCGAAGGCGGCGGCATGATGGATTCCCAATTCATGTTGACGATGCGATCGACGCCACCCACCAGGAACGCCTGCACCGAGCGGTTGTACTCGGTGACGATGATGGTGCTGTCCGGCCCCGGCTGCAGCGGGCGCATGCCGATCGCCTGGGACAGGTCGATCACCGGCAGGGTCTGCCCACGCAGGTTGACCACCCCACAGACGAAGGCGTGGCGCTGCGGCATCAGGGTCAGCTTTGGCAGTTGCAGTACTTCCTGCACCTTGAACACGTTGATCGCGAACAACTGGCGACCGGCAAGGCGGAACATCAGGATTTCCAGACGGTTCTCACCCACCAGCTGCGTGCGTTGGTCTACCGTGTCGAGAATGCCAGCCATTGGAAAACCCCCAGGGTTATGTCGAAAAATAGAAATGATCCGTCCTGTATCGGCGCTATTCTGCGTATCTTGACCCCGGCGAAAAAATGCCCTGTCGGGCGATTGATATCATATTAGCATCATGCTTTACTGCGGCATGACCCGCCTGGATCCATTTCAGCGCAACCTGTCGCACCCTAGACGCCCTCAGGGAATCCCCTAGGAGCAATCAGGTGCAACCTGATGTTCGCGATATCCTTTAGCCATTAATGTGACGCCATTCTCACTGCATGAATGGAGTCAGGCTTTTGCTAGCGATCGATATGGCGTGGCCATCCCCTGCTCCAGCCCAACGCGCCGGAGTGACTTGATGGACAGCAGCGTCTCCAACTTCGACACCCTGCAGGACTTCCTGCTGGATGCCCAGGTCTTGCTGACCCAGTCCCAGGAATGCCTGCAGCATCTGGAACTGATCAGCAACGACCCGGACGCCTGCCAATGCCTGAACAGCACCCTCCAGACCCTGGCCCGACGCGCCAGCGCCCTGGGCCTGCTTGAAGTCGCCCACTATGCCGGCGTCCTGCACCGACTGCTCGCCCCGGCCTGCAAGCAGCGGTGCCTGGACCACGCCGTTCTGCCAGCGCTCAATGCCTGCCTGACCTTGCTGGCCTGGCAACTGGAACTGATCGATGTGCGCACCGGCCGGCTCGCTCTCGATTCCTGCGAACAGGTAACGCTGCTGAGCGAACTGGCAGTTGCCCTGAATCAGCCGTTGCCGCAAACGTGTGCGTCCTGCAACGAAAACGCCAGCAACTGCTTGCATCCGCGCTCCACCTTGCCGGGCAGGACATCAGCCAATGCCCCCGTGCAGCGCCACTAGCCGGCTGGTTCCATTCACCCGATGACGCAGGACTTGCGGTTTTTTTCGCGCGTTCAGCCGGGTGCACTTGCGCGGTCCGTTGCTAGTTGATCGTGAAGCGGTCATCACAGGATCGGGAGGTGGCATTTTGATACTCATCTTGCCTGCCCAGCACCCCTCCCGAGCCCGGAAATGCTTAGGTTTCAAAGCATTGCCCAGCGCGACCAAATTGAACCGAAGTGTTAAGATGCGCGCACACAAATGCTGGCCGGCTCCCCAAGTTTCGCATCGGGCCGGGCTCGCCATTTGTTGCAAGCACAGCGCCAAAGCCTCTGCCAAGAGGTGTGCACAGCCCCCATCAGCAAGACTTCAGTGGCTTCCCAATTCTATGTTCCCACGCTTGAAGATAACTCTGCGCTGCCGTTCACGCGCCACCTTGCTGCGCTGGGTGACGGCAATGCTGTGCGGGGTGTCCCTGCTTGCCAACCTGGTTCTGTATGCTGGCGGGCAAGGCATGCCGGCCAGCCTGTTGTTGCTGCAACTGGTGGCCACGCTTGGCGTCTGCTGGCACCTGGGCCACGGTGCCAAGTCGATCAGCCTGCGCCCGGCGGAGCTGGCCGGGCGCATGCTCCAGGTCCAGGAGACAGAGCGCCAGCACCTGAGCCGCGAACTCCACGACGACATCGGGCAACTGCTGACCGCTGCCAAGATGCAGCTGGACTGGTTGCAACGCCGTGTACCGGGCGACTTGCAGGCACACTGTGGCAGCTTGCGCAGCACACTCGAAGACACCTTGAGCAAAGTGCGCGACGTTTCCGCCCTGCTCAACCCACGGCAACTGGCCAGCCTTGGTCTCGAGGCCAGCCTGCGGGCACACCTGGTACGCACCTTGGCAAACACCGACGTGCACTGGAGCCTGGAATGCCATCAACGCCTGGGCGGTATTTCCGAAGAAGTCGCCATGGCGGCATTTCGCATCACCCAGGAGGCGGTCACCAACATGCTGCGCCATGCCCGGGCGCGCAACTTGACCATCCGCCTGCAGCGCAGCGCAGCAGGGCTTGCCCTGTCGATCCAGGATGACGGCCAGGGCTTCATCCCGGCTGCCAATCCGGCCGAGGCCGGCCAGCGCGGCATGGCCGGCATGCAGGAACGCGCCACCGCCCTCAACGGCAGCCTGGCGATCACCAGCCAGCTCGGCCTGGGCACGACGATCGATGTGCTGTTCCCGTGGCCACCCCGTATTCAAGAACGCGCCAGGACTACCGCTTCAACATGACCTGTAGATTGCTGCTGGTGGATGACCACTCGCTGATCCGTGCCGGGGTTCGTGCCCTGGTATCCGACATCCCTGGCTACACCGTGGCCGGCGAAGCCGATGACGGCGACCAGTTGCTCGAGCAGGTTCGGCACCTGGCACCCGACATCGTCCTGCTGGACATCTCCATGCGCTCGACCAGCGGCCTCGATGCCCTCACCCAACTGCGCGCCACGGGTAACCCCTGCAAGGTGCTGATCCTGTCCATGCACACCGATCCGGACCTGATCATGCGGGCGCTGGAAAGTGGCGCCCACGGTTACCTGCTCAAGGATGCCACGGCGACCGAACTGGAGCAGGCCCTGGCCGCGCTGCGCAATGGCGAGCGCTACCTCAGCCCGGCCATCGCCCATACGGTGATCAACCAGGCACTGATGCGCTCGCAACACGGCAAGCAACCCGGGCTCGACCGCCACAACCTCACTGCACGGCAACTGGAGATCCTGCGCCTGATCGTGCGTGGCAAGTCTACCCGCGAAATCGCCGCCGGCCTGGGCCTGTCGATCAAGACCGTGGAAACCCACCGTTCGCAGATCATGAAGCGCCTGCAGATCTACGACGTGGCCGGCCTGGTACTGTTCGCCGTGCGCGAGAAAATCATCAGCCTGGACGACTGATCAGCGGTGAATTCAACGGCAAGTGCACGCGCAGCGCCCCTGGCAACGCCGCAAAGCGCAGGCTGTCGGCCTGCAGCGGCTCGCCATCAAGGTTGATGTCCAGCCCCTGCGAACAGGTGATCTCGACCCAGGGCAAACGCGCCCGCACGAACAAGCCTTCACCCGCCAGCAAATCACGAAGGGCGCCTACCATTTCCTGAGGCGCTGGCAGGATGGCGATATCGAGCAGGCCATCATCGACTTGCGCGTCCGGGCACAACACTTGTCCGCCACCGGCCTGGCGACCATTGCCGATCCCCAGCGCCAGCAGGTCGCCCTGCCAGTCGAAGCCCGGCCCTGACAGCTCGACCGAGGCGGCCTGCAGCTCGCTGAAGCGCGACAGCCCGGTGAACAGGTAGGCCGCAGCGCCGAGCATTTTCTTCAGGTCTTCAGAGGTATTGGCGGTAACCTGACTGCCGAAACCGCCTGTGGCCATGTTCAGGAACAACTGGTCGCCCACCTGGCCCAGGTCGATTGGCCGTGGCGGCAGCTCCAGCAGCGCCAGGGCCTCGGTGGGCTCAAGGGAAATGCCGGCAGCCTTGGCGAAGTCATTGGCCGTTCCCAGCGGCAGTAGCGCCAGGCTGGCTTCGCTGCGTGCCCGGCCCATGGCTTCGGCGACGTCACGCAAGGTGCCGTCCCCCCCGCCAGCAATCACATGGCTGTACCCGGCCGCCAGCGCTTCGCCTACCAGCCGCTGGGCATCACCACCTTCCCAGGTCACCCGCACATCCAGCGTCCAGCCACGTTCGCGCATGGCGCTCACGGCGTGGCGCACCGCTTCGTTCATGGCCTGCTTGCCATGCAGGATCAAGATTGCCTTGCGCTGTGGCATCACGCGTCTCCATGGGGTGGGTTCTGTCCAGATCTCGACCACAAAGTCTGCCCAAATACTGCATGCCGCCGGTAAAACAGCTCTACATCGGGGATTGACTTGGCGCAGGGTCGAACAAAAAAACCACCCGATTCACATAAATATCATTGAAAGCTTTTTTCATCCGGCGCATGATCGACAAATATTTGGCCTTCATGGACGAAGCTGTAGTGAAAAGTCGGTTTTTTGACTTTTCCGCCAAAACCGTGACAGGTCGCAACGTTTCCCTTCACTGCGCTGTAAGCAGCGCCCAGAGTCGAGGCCGTGAAATGAGCGTTCTGATCCCCTGTATCATCGCCGGCGGTGCCGGTACCCGCCTGTGGCCGGTTTCGCGCGAAGCCATGCCCAAACCCTTCATGCGTCTGCCCGATGGTCAGAGCCTGCTGCAGAAGACCTTTGCCCGCGCTGCGGCGTTGCCGGGCGTCGAAAGAATACTGACGGTGACCAACCGCGAAGTGTTCTTCCGCACCCAGGACGAATACCGCCAGGTCAACACCGACAACCTCGCCCTCGATTACCTGCTGGAAACCAACGGCCGCAACACTGCTCCCGCCATCGCTGCAGCCGCGCTGCATTGTGCCAGGCACTATGGCCAGGACAGCGTGCTGCTGGTGTTGCCCGCCGACCACCTGATCCAGGATGCCGAGGCCTTCGCCAACGCCGTCGAACACGCCCGGCTATTGGCTGACGATGGCTGGCTGGCCACCTTCGGCCTGCTGCCCAGCCGCGCCGAAACCGGCTTTGGTTACATCGAGCAAGGCGAGGCGATCGGCAAGCATGCGCATCAGGTCACCTGCTTCGTGGAGAAGCCCGATGCCCTCACCGCCCGCGAATACCTCGAAGGCGGCCGCCACTTGTGGAATGCCGGCATGTTCTGCCTGCGAGCGGGCACCGTGCTCGCCGAACTGCAGGCGCATGCCCCGGAACTGCTGGCCTGCGTGACCTGCTGCCTGGAACAGAGCGCGACCAAGGAGGGCGACAAGGCACTGCAGGTGGAACTGGACCCGAACAGCTTCGCCCTGGCCGAAGACATTTCCATCGACTACGCCTTGATGGAGCGCTCCGACAAGGTTGCCGTGGTGCCTTGCGAACTGGGCTGGAGCGATATCGGCAGCTGGGAGGCGGTGCGCGAACTGCGCCACACCGACGACGACGGCAACCACTGCAATGGTGAAGCCGTGCTGCACGATGTGACCAACTGCTACATCGACTCGCCAAAGCGCCTGGTCGGCGCGGTCGGCCTGGATAACCTCATCGTCATCGACACCCCCGACGCCCTGCTGATCGCCGACGCAGCGCGCAGCCAGGAGGTCAAGCTGATTGCCCAGCAACTCAAGCACCAAGGCCATGAGGCCTACCGCCTGCACCGCACCGTCATTCGCCCCTGGGGCATGTACACCGTGCTCGAGGAAGGACCGCGCTTCAAGATCAAGCGGATCATGGTGCGCCCTGGCGAATCGCTGTCGCTGCAGATGCACCATCATCGCAGCGAGCACTGGATCATCGTCAGCGGCATGGCCTGCGTGACCAACGGCGAAGAAGAGTTTCTGCTCGACACCAACGAGTCGACCTTCATCAAGCCAGGCCGCACCCACCGCCTGACCAACCCCGGCGTCATCGACCTGGTGATGATCGAAGTCCAGAGCGGCGAGTACCTGGGCGAAGACGACATCGTGCGCTTTACTGATATTTACGGACGCGTCCCGGCGGCAGCCATCGGCTGAGGGCTGGCGGGCGCGTTTTTTGTCCGCAGCCTTCAGCGAGGTTTCCGCTTCATGCGCATTCTCTGGACTCTGCCTTACCTGCCCTGGCCCACCACCAGTGGCAGCAAGACCCGGCAATATCACCTGCTGCGCGCGCTGGCGCAGCAGGGCCACCGGATCACCTTGCTGGTGCAGTCGAAAATCCCTTTGTGCGATGCCGCCCGCGAAGCCCTGGAACCCCTGCTCGAACGCCTGATCGTGCTGCCCCGGCGCCCCTTGCACAGCCCGCTCAATCTGCTCGCCTCGCCGATCATCGACTACCCGATGCGGGCCATCATCAATGGCCTGTCGCCAGGCTTGCGGCGCCAGTTCGAGCAGCTGCTGGACGAACCCTGGGACGTTATCCAGATCGAGCACAGCTACAGTTTCCAGCCTTTCGAAAAAGCACTGCAGGCCCGCGAGTTGCCCTACATGCTCTGCGAGCACAATCTGGAATCAGTCACCGGCGCCGCCTGCCACGACCGCCTGCCGCTATGGCTGCGCCCGCTCAACGCCTTCGACCGTTGGCGCTACCGGCGCTGGGAGCAGCGCGTGCTGCGCCAACCCACCGAGGTGGTGGCGGTGAGCCCGCATGATGCCGAGTTGATCAGCCAGGTCAGCGGCCGCCCGGTAAAGGTGGTGGTCAACGGCGTCGATTGCGACTATTACCAGAACGTCCATCCGGCCCTGCATAGCCAGCGCCTGCTGTTCGTTGGCAATTTCGAGTACGCCGCCAACGTGGAGGCGGTCGAATGGGCCCTGGAAGAAATCCTGCCCCAAGTGTGGATGAGCAATCCGGCGGTACGCCTGGCCATCGCCGGGCATGCCCTGCCAGCAAGCTGGAAACTGCGCTGGAACGATCCACGTATCGAATGGGTCGGCTATCGCCCCGACCTGCGCGAATTGCAACGCCGGTCCGCGCTGTTCTTCGCGCCCTTGCGCTATGCCGGGGGCTCCAAGGTGAAGATCCTCGAAGCCATGGCCGCCGGGCTGCCGGTGATCAGCACCGGCAAAGGCGTCTCAGGGCTGGCCGCCAACAACGGCGAACATTACCTGGGCAGTGACGACGGCGACCAGTTGGCGCTGCTGATCACGCAATTGCTCAACCAGCCGTGGCGCATGTGCCAATTGAGCGAGGCCGGCCGACAGTTCGCCCGCAATCGCCACGACTGGAGCGTGGCCGCCCAGCAACTGGAAACGGTGCACATGCGCCTTACCCAGGCAGCAACGGCCGATGCCCCCCAAGGCGCTGGCGCCTGGCTGGGTCGCTCAACCGAGTAGTTCGCTCAGCGGGATGAACGGCACGCTATCGCCAGGTTTCGGCGTGCTGCCTTCACGCACCTCCACCAACCCCTCTGCCCAGGCCGCACTGCGCAGCACACCGGAGCTCTGGTTCTTGTAGATGCGCACCTGGCCCTGGTCGATGCGCGCACGCAAGTATTCGCGGCGCGTGCCGGCCTTGGTCCATTCGAACCCGGCCGGTACATCGAAGCGCAGCGGTGTGACATCAGCCACACCCTGGCGGCGCAGCAGGTAGGGCCGCGTCAACAGGCCGAAGGTGACCAGGGTCGACGCCGGGTTACCGGGCAGGCCGAGTACCGGCACACCGCGGTAATGGCCGAATGTCAGCGGCTTGCCAGGCTTGATCGCCAGCTTCCACAAGGCCAGTTCCCCCGCTTCGCGCAGTGCGGCACCGAGGTAGTCGGCCTCGCCCACGGAGACACCGCCCGTGGAGAGGATCAGGTCGACATCGCCCAGGGCCCCCAGGCACTCGCGGGTACGTTCCAGGTTATCGGGAACAATGCCCATGTCGCGCACTTCGCAGCCCAGCCGCTGCAGCCAGCTGACCAGCAGGCGCCGGTTGCTGTTGTAGATCTGCCCCGGGCCCAGCGGTAGGCCAGGCTCGACCAGTTCATCGCCAGTGGACAGAACCGCCACCCGCACCCGTCGAACCACCTGCAGCTCGGCATGACCCAGGGTCGCCGCCAGGCCCAGTTCTATCGGCCCGAGCCGTGTGCCGGCGGCCATCACCTGCTCGCCCTTGCGGGTCTCCTGGCCCTGCGGGCGAACGTTCTGGTCAAGCGTCAGCGCTTCGAGGAAGCGCACCCGGCCATCCTCCAGCACCTCGGTGTTTTCCTGCATTTCGACGCAGTCGGCACCCGCCGGCATCGGTGCACCGGTGAAGATCCGTGCACAGGTACCGGGCTGCAGAGGTTCAGGCGCGTGCCCGGCGAAGATCCGCTGGCTAACCGGCAAAGGCTCGCCCTGCAGGTCGGCCAGGCGCAAGGCGTAGCCGTCCATGGCGCTGTTCGGCCACGGCGGCAGGTCGAGCGTGGCCACCAGCTCGGTGGCCAGCACGCGGCCTTCGGCTTCGGCCAGCGAGACGCGTTCGGTTTGCGTGATTGGCGCAGCCTCGGCCAGCGCCAGCAGGCGCTCCAAGGCTTGCTCCACCGGCATCAGTGGCCGGGCAGCGGGTGCCTCAGCCACGGCTGTCACAGGCCGCTGCCTGTTTCAGGTGGGCGACGAAATTGCAGGGACGATGGCGGGCATCCAGCTGATCGGCGAGGATGCCGTCCCAACCGGTGCGTACGGCATTGGTCGAACCCGGCAGGCAACACACCAGGGTGCCATTGGCCAGGCCAGCCAGGGCGCGCGACTGAATGGTGGAGGTGCCGATATCGGCCACGGAAATCTGCCGGAACAGCTCGCCAAAACCTTCAACCTGCTTGTCCAGCAGGCAGGTGACAGCTTCCGGAGTACTGTCACGGCCGGTAAAGCCGGTACCGCCGGTAATCAGCACCACCTGTACGCTGTCGTCGGCGATCCAGGTGGCGACCTGGGCGCGGATCTTGTACAGGTCATCCTTGAGCAGCACGCGGGCGGCCAGGTTGTGGCCAGCGGCGGTAAGGCGCTCGACAAAGGTTTGCCCGGAGGTGTCGGTTTCGAAAGTGCGGGTGTCGCTGACCGTCAGCACGGCAATGTTCAGCGCCACGAAGGGGGTATCTGCCTTGGCTTTCATGAGTGTCCGTCGCAGGTGAAGATGATGCGCGCAGTTATATCACAGGCGGCCGTGCAAGCAGGCACAGGTCAATAACCCTGGCTTGTCGCTATGCTGGAATGTAAAAGGAACTTGCGTGGACGCCCTGCGTCTTAAAGTCATCTTGCACCATCGCACTGGAGAAACACGATGATTCAACGGACCCTTCCCGCCTTCTTGCTCGCCCTGGGCCTTGGCGCCCTCGCCGGCTGTGCATCGCCGACCGTGATAACCCTGAACGACGGCCGTGAAATCCAGGCAGTGGATACCCCTTCCTTTGACGAGGACTCCGGTTTCTACGAATTCGAACAGCTCGACGGCAAGCGCACGCGCCTGAACAAGGACCAGATCCGTACCGTCAAGGAACTCTGATACGCGCGCTTTTTGGGCATAAGCCCTTTAAACTACAAGGGCTTGCACCCGAAAATGCTATGCAGTAGGATTTTGTTCATCGGAGTGTAGCGCAGCCAGGTAGCGCGTCTCGTTCGGGACGAGAAGGCCGCAGGTTCGAATCCTGTCTCTCCGACCAGATCCTCAACAAACAGCCCGCCTCGCGCGGGCTTTTTGTTGCGCGTTGAAAGCGCCTGTTCCGCCTGCACCGGCACAGGGTGGGTTGCCGCTGGGGGGCGCTTCGCCCCCCCGGCAACCATCAGGCGGTCAGCCGCGAAGTGACCTCGCCCAGCTGCCCCGACAAGCCATGCAGGCGTTGCCCCGCCTGCTCGGTATGTTGCACGGCCTCTTGGTTGGCGGTGGCAATCCGGGTGATTTCGATCAGGTTGCGCGAAATATCCTCGGCCACGCTGGTCTGCTCCTCGGCCGCCGTGGCGATCTGCCGGTTCATGTCGCGGATCGCCTCTACCGCCAAGGTGATGCGCTGCAGCATCTGCCCGGCCTGCTGCACCTGCTCGGCACCCTCCTCGCTGCGTTGCTGGCCGCTTTCGATGGCCTTCACCGCCTCCACCGCACCCGACTGCACGGCTTCGATGATCTGGTGAATTTCGGCGATCGACGCCGCAGTACGCTGGGCCAGGCTGCGCACCTCGTCGGCGACCACGGCAAAGCCACGCCCGGCCTCACCCGCGCGGGCCGCCTCGATGGCGGCATTGAGCGCCAGCAGGTTGGTCTGCTCGGCGATGCCACGGATCACCTCAAGCACTTTGCCGATGCGTGAGCTGTCGTTCTCCAGATTGCGGATCACTGCGGCGGTGCCGGCGATCTCGCGATTGACCACGCCAATGGTGTCGATGGTCTGCTGCATCACCTGTTCGCCGGCCTGGGCGCTGTGGTCGGCCTCGTCGGCGGCCCGTGCAGCATCCGCTGCGTGGCGCGCCACTTCCTGGGCGGTGGCAGACATCTCGTGCATGGCCGTGGCCACCTGGTCGGTGCGTTGGAACTGGTCGTGGGTGCCACGGGCCATGTCACCGGCAATGGTGCGCAGCTGGCCACTGGCGCCCTCCAGCTCCTGGGCATTGTCCTTGAGGCGGCCAACGGTGTCGGCGAGGAAGTCGCGCAGGGTATTGGCTGCACGCGCCAGGCGGCCCAGTTCGTCCTCGCGACGGCTGTCAACGCGGGCGGCGAAGTGGCCCTGGCTGAGTTGCGCCACGTATTCGATCAGTTGGCGGATCGGCTCGATCAGGCTACGGTTGAGCAGCCACAGGCTGAGCAGGCCGACCAGTAATGCCGACCCCAGCATGACCAACACACCCAGCCACACGGTGCGTTCGGCACTGGCATTGATCTGGGCTGCGCGATCACGAGCCTCGGCGCGCAACTGCTCGACCAGCGCGCTCATCTGCTCACTGGCCGCCCGGTCGACCCCCTTCACCGCCTGGTCACCGGCTACCGGGTCCCCCCCGGCCGCCAGAAAGGCCTGACGCCCTTGTGCGTAGGCCTGGCCGAGCTGGCGATGGCTATCACGCAGCTGCTGCAGCGGTGCCTTCAGCTTTTCCTCGCTGCTGTCGATCAGTTGCCCGAGCAGTTGCTGAACCTGCTGCTCACGGGCCTGGAACTGCTGCCAGTACTTGTCCAGCTCGGCAGGTTGGCGGCCGCGCAGCAGCACGTTTTTCCACTCCTGCACCTGGATCTTGAACTGCAGGTTGGCTTCATCGATCAATTGCGAAGCCCGCAGCGGCCCGTCCACCAGTTCACCATAGCCACGCACGCTGGAGGACAGGAACTGGAAGCACACCAGGGCGATCAGCAGCATCGCCGCCAGGCTGCTGCCCAGCAGGGTAAGAATTTGCACTCGAAGTGATTTGCGCAACATCGCGGATCTCGGGAACAAGAAATAAGGGAACGGCGCGCCGTTGCAGCGCCGCGACAGACATCCTTGTCCTCGTTCGCAGGCCAAAAAAAAGCTGCCATCAATCGATAGCAGCCAGGTCGAGCACTTACGCAACAGTTGCGATGCATACTCTCAGGCAATTGCTACAGAAATGTTACAGCCACACGACGCCTAGCCCGTGGTGAACTGCAACTCGGCCAGGCGAGCGTACAACGGGCTTTCCTCGATCAGCTGCCGATGGGTGCCGACCGCGACCACACGCCCCTTGTCGATCACCGCGATGCGGTCGGCGTGCTGCACCGTGGCCAGGCGATGGGCGATGACCAGCGTGGTCCGCCCGGCCATCAGGCGCGGCAAGGCCTGCTGGATCAAGTGTTCGCTCTGCGCATCGAGGGCGCTGGTGGCTTCGTCGAGCAGCAGGATCGGCGCATCCACCAGCAGCGCCCGGGCGATTGCCAGGCGTTGCTTCTGGCCACCGGAAAGGCCAATGCCGCCCTCGCCCAGCGGCGTCTGGTAACCCTGCGGCAGTTGCCGGATGAACTCGTCGGCATGGGCGCCATGGGCCGCCGCCTCGACCTCGGCCAGTGTCGCTTCGGGCCGGCCGTAGCGGATGTTGGCCTCGACCGTGCCACGGAACAGCGACGGGTTCTGCGCCACCAGGGCGAACTGGCGGCGCAGGTCGTCCGGGGCCAGCGCCGTGATGGGTTGGCCGTCGAGCACGATGCGCCCCTGTTGCGGGTCGTAGAAGCGCAAAAGCAGGTCGAACAATGTCGACTTACCCGCCCCCGACGGCCCCACCAGCGCCACGGTCTGGCCGGGTTCGATGGTCAGGTTGAGCTGGTCGATGGCAGCCACCGAGGGCCGCGAGGGATAGGCAAAGGTCACGTGCTGCAGTTCGATGCGTCCACTGGCGCGCTGCTGTGTCAGCATCACGGGGGCCTCCGGGGCCAGGATCGTGCTATTCGCCGCCAGCAGCTCGGCGATGCGCTCGGCGGCCCCTGCGGCGCGCTGCAGCTCGCCGATCACTTCACTGAGTGTGCCAACGGCACTGCCGACGATCAGGCTGTAGAACACGAACGCCGCCAACTCGCCTGCAGAAATGCGCCCGGCGATCACATCCATGCCGCCCACCCAGAGCATCACGCCCACTGCCCCCAACACCAGCACGATCACCAGCGTGATCAGCCAGGCACGTTGGGCAATACGTTGCCGGGCCACGGCAAACGCAGCCTCCACCGTACCGGCGAACAGTTCACGGTCGCGTGCCTGGTGGTTGTATGCCTGCACGGTCTTGATCTGCCCCAGGGTCTCCGACACATAGCTGCCTACATCGGCCACCCGGTCCTGGCTCTGCCGCGACAGGCTGCGCACCCGTCGGCCAAACAACAGGATCGGTGCCAGCACCAGTGGCAATGCCACCACCACGATGCTGGTGAGCTTGGGGTTGGTGATGAACAGCAGCACCACGCCACCGATCACCATCAGCGCATTGCGCAGGAACATTGACAGCGACGAGCCGATCACCGACTGCAACAAGGTCGTGTCGGCAGTCAGCCGCGACTGGATCTCAGCGCTGCGGTTGTCTTCGAAAAAGCCTGGATGCAAACCCACCAGGTGGTCGAACACCGCGCGGCGGATGTCGGCAACGCAGCGCTCGCCAATCCACGACACCAGGTAGAAGCGGCTGAACGTGCCTGTCGCCAGGGCCAGCACCAGCACCATGAACAGGCCGATGGTCTGGTTCAACTGGTGTGCCGAACGGGTCATGAAACCCTGGTCGACCAGCAGGCGGATACCCTGGCCCATGGACAGGGTGATGCCGGCGGTGACGATGAGCGCCAGCAGGGCCAACAGCGCCTGGCGACGGTAAGGATGCATGAACTGCCAGGCCAGGCGCAGGGCACGGCGTTGGCGAAAGGAAGCCGAATCGGGCATGACATGAACCAGCAAAGCAGGAATATGAAGACTACCACTCATCCACCCAGGCAGTGCCTATAGCCCATCGTTCTAACGGGCCTCTGGAGCTTTGCTGCGCTTTCTGCTGGACTGTGCAGGCCTTGGTGCACACGATAACTTTTGTAACAGGCCAGTCACGGCGCAGGTTTAACCTGAGCCTGAACCTGATGAGGAGATATTCAATGAGCTTGCAACATGGCAGCGACACTGTGAAACCGCAGAACAAGCCACAACCCAAGGCCTGTGGTTCGATCATCGACGCCCAGGGCCGCGAGATCGAGATCACCGAGCAGATGATCCAGCAGGCCTGCAAGGACCTGGAAGACAGCCGCGTGAAAAAACTTCACCACGGCTGAAGTGCGGACTTTTAGAAACCCGGCTTTAGGCCGGGTTTTTTATGTGTTGGCCGTGCTCAGGCCAGCACGCCACCCAGGGCATTGACCAGCTGCGCCAGCTGCGGCGCTTCGCCCCGCACGCGCACCGCCAGCCCTTCGATCTCCCGGCGCGGTGGATACTGCCTGCGCAGCTGGTCGAACGCCGCCCGCTGCTCGGCCACGTCGTCACTCAAGCTGCGACGGAAATCGGCATCGTCACGGCGCGGGTCATAGACCGCCCGGCACAGTGTCGCCAAGGCCCAGGCAGGCTCTGCAGTGCCGTCCAGCTCGATCTGCGCCAACGGCGCAGGCGGCAGCAGGTCGGCCAGCTGGACCTTTTCGGCCTCGCCCAGGTGGCGGCACAAGGCCTGATAGATCTGCGCCGTGCCACGCTGGCGGCCATCCAGGCTATAACCGGCAATATGTGGCGTGGCCAGGGTGCACAGGTCTGCCAGTTGCAGGTCGACCTGCGGCTCGCCTTCCCAGACATCGAGCACTGCGTGCACGTCTTCGCGATCCAGCAGCAGCTCGCGCAGCGCTGCGTTGTCCACCACCGGCCCGCGGCTGGCGTTGATCAGCCAGGCACCGGGGCGCAGCTGCGCCAGCTGGGCTGCACCGAGCAGGTGCCAGGTTGGATACTCACCGCCGCGCAGCAACGGGGTGTGCAGGCTGATCACGTCGCACTGCTCAAGGATGGTCGCGAGGCTGACGAAGTCGCCGCCCTCGGTGGCCTGGCGCAGCGGGTCGCAGACCAGCACCTTCCAGCCCAGGCCGTGCAGCACGCGCACCAGGCGGCCACCGACTTCGCCGGCGCCGACCACCCCATAGGTGCGTTGCGCCAGTACCGCGCCGTCCAGGTCGGCCAGGGTCAGCAGGCTACCCAGTACGTAGTCGACCACGCCACGGGCATTGCAGCCCGGCGCGCTGCTCCAGTGAATACCGGCTTCGGCGAAGTAGTCGAGGTCCAGGTGGTCGGTGCCAATGGTGCAGGTGCCGACGAAGCGCACCTTGCTGCCTTCGAGCAGTTGCCGGTCGACCTTGGTCACCGAGCGCACCAGCAGCACATCGGCGTCCCTGACGCTGGCGGCGTCGAGGCTGCGGCCGGGATAACGGCGGATCTCGCCGAAGCCTGCGAAAAAGGCATCGAGCAGCGGGATATTCTCGTCGGCAACTATCAGCATGGCGCTCTCCTGTCTGGGGAGCGCAGTGTAGGCGCTACGTGAGGTGTGTTCCAGCGCGGTTCAGTCGGCTTTCTTGCGGATCCAGTACAGGTAGGTGCCGGCTTCCTCCTGCTGCCCGAGCAATTCGTGGCCGAGGAAGTTGCAGAACTTGGGGATGTCGCGGCGGGTCGACGGGTCGGTGGCGATGACCTTGAGCAGGCCGCCGGCGGCCAGGTTGCGTACGTGCTGGTGCAGCATCATCACCGGCTCCGGGCAGTTCAGGCCGGTGGCGTCGAGAATGGCATCGGGGGTGAAATCGGTCATGGGGGGCTCCGCAAATGATCGCTATTGTGGCGCATCGCGCCACAAGGACCAATAGCCATTCATGAGGGCCACCTCTGAGTGCTCCTGCTCTGCTTTTGCTTCCGCTCTGCTTTTGCTTCCGCTCTGCTTTTGCTTCCGCTCTGCCTTTGCTTTCGCTCTGCTTTTGCTCTGCTTTTGCTTCTAAGCGCGCGGTAGTTCAGCAAACGCCGAATGCGACTTCAGGAGGCCGAGCGCAGGTCTTGCGGAGGGAGGTGACGGGCATGGATGCCCGTCAAGCGCTG